>JABDCS010000015.1 GCA_013288005.1 Chlamydiota bacterium
AGCGTAACTTGTCAAGCCGCAAGACAAGCTCTACTTTTCTTGGAAGATAGTTCTTATTTCAGAAAGGTAATCAATCCCCAGCTTTCTTTACCTTTAAGATGTCGACCCGTGGGAGGCGATGAATCCACAAATCCTTCTAGAGATGGATGGCTCCCTGCAGAGTCTCGTTTTCCACCTGCGGAGGGGTGCGTAATTAGGTGTCCCATTTTAGAAAGTCGAACACGGAATGATAAAGACACTGCTTTAGTTTTATCACGTTACTTAAAGAATCGCCTCAATTTTTTGGGTCCCGTTCCCAATTTTTCTGGTGATAGGAATGGTTACAATCAAACCTGTTTTTACCCTTTTATAAATAATTGTAAGAAATTTTACTATCTTGATTATTTTCCAAATACAGCAAGATATTGCCTTGAGGCAAGATCTGCATTAAGAAGAAAATTCCAACATGTCACTCATTTAAAAGTAGGTGGTACTTTTGTTCAGGAACTGTCGGCATGGGGATGTTTAGATTGGAAAGATCCTAAAGGAGAGCGTCGTTTAACAGCCCCCGATTTATTCCCGAAAGTGGAGGATTGCACTTTCTCGAATCCTACAACTGAAGGCTGCGAGCAATGGTTTCCTAAGTTAACTAATCTTCGTACGCTTACATTAATTGGTTGGACAGCAGAGGAATCGCAACCGATTTTACCATTTTCCGTAACATCTCTTGATTTAAGAATGTGTTACATTTCTTCTGATCTAGGCAGTTTGTTTGCAAATTTTTCACATCTAACTTCAATGGATATTTACAATCCTGTTAAATCGGATCGGAGAATGAGTGTCAATATGTGTTCAGATAGGCTACTTACTGCTTTACTGGAAAATTCTTTGGATCAAGGGAGTGCTTTTAAGCTCCAGTTCTTGTGCATAGGCCCCGTGCTGTCTGAGGAAATTGAAGATCCTTTTCTCTCTGGGTTATTAGCCTCTCCGCTTGCATTGCCAATGAGACATCTTCCTGATCTTTTCCCCAGTATAAGTGAGGAGCGTCTTAAAAAATTTAAAAAGCACTTTGGTCGAAAGCTCCACTTTGAAATTCACTTAGATCCAAAAAGTAATAACACCGATCGCTGGAAACGCATTGAAGAATTTTATCCCGATTTTTTTTTAGAGGGTTCTGTTAACTCCCTTCCTTTCACTTCAACCAGTTCGAGTGGCCATGCAGAAGTCGCATCTCAAGATTTATCTGATGAAGATTAGAACTTTAGTTGCAGATCTTTCAACTGTTTTGCGTAGTAAAACTGAATGTGTCTCACGCTGATGGCGAGTCTTTTTGAGTTAGCTAGATTATCGTTCGTTTAAAGGGATACACCCTCTAAGAGGAATGGGATAAAGTCTACTCCTTCTTTCCGATTTAAAATGTTTTATTCACATATCTATAACTAAATAATATATTTATTTCTTTTTTTATTTAAGAAATAATCATATAATTAACTATTCTAACAATAAATGAAATATAGAGATAATATGTCTGTAAACAATTGTGATCTTTCAAGTTCAAGTAAAGCGTTGCATGGGGCTTCTGTGAGGGACGACTTGGTGAACAGCTCAAAAGAAGAAGAGCGAACGGTTAGTCAGCAGCCGTTAACAATTGGAAGAAATCCTGTACGAGAGGGGCTTTCTCTGCTTTTTGGAGACGTATTTCCTACCCTTGCTTCACATCTCGATCTCGATGCAATCGCATGGTTGGGTACTTCTTGTCGAGCTGCCAGACGGGCGCATTGCCGTTTAGAAGGAGAGTCTTATTTTAAGGGGATTGATAGCAATGCCTGCCAAAATCCTATAGTACCACCACACCCTCAACATCTTATTCCTATAAGATGCCAACCCCGCCGTTTAGTCGGTGAATCCACCTCTTCCGCTGCACATGGGTCCATTCTTCCTGAATCTCGTTTCCCACCTCCTGATCCACGTTATATTCGTTGTCCAATTCTTGAAACGCGAACAAGGAATGATAAGGATACTAATGCGGTTTTAGCTCGATATATGAAGGGTCGTCTTAATTTTTATGCAGATACAAATGACGGTTTATACCCCTTGTATTCTTTTTATCCTTTTATCAATGGTTGTAGAGAGTTTTGTATGGTAGATTCATCTCCAAATCGAATAAAGGGATGGGTTTTCGATGCAAGGTCTAGATTGAACCCCCAAAAATTTGAATGTGTAAAGGATCTTACATTAGATTGTGCTGCAGCTGATCAAGTATTCCGAGCTGCTGTCGATTCATTTCCCAAAGTTGAGCGTTTCACATTGTGTAATGCTAAGAATTCAACTATCGGTCAATGGTTGAGGAACTTACCTTCCGTTCATACAGTCACACTGGAAAATTGGATTTTGCGGGAGCACCCACCTATTCTACCTCCAAATCTAAAAAAACTAAAATTAACTAATTGCTACTTTGCTTTTGGCCCTGATAATTTATCGGCAAATTTTGCTCATCTTACTTCTATTGATATTTACAATGATCAAAAAAAACGTAGTATTTTTGGTCACAATATGTGTTCGGATCAAATGCTAACTTCCTTACTGCGAAATTCTTTGGAAGAGGGCCCCTCGTTTAAGCTAGGTTATTTATGCATAGGCCCTATCAATCCCTCGAAGGAACATGATAAGCTTTCTCAGTTATTGGCCACTAAGAAGGCCTTTCCTGTAGAATGCGTTACACACCTTTTCCCACTTATTACTACTAAAGGTCTAAGAAGCTTTCAAGAGCATTTCGGACGGAAGATTAACTTTAAAATATACGTCAAGGAACAAGGAAAGCGCTCTTTCTGGAAACGAATAGAGGGATTTTCTCCTATATATTCTTCTGATAGTGCTTCTAGTGTGAGTAGTGCAAGTTCTACAAGTAGTCGGTCGAGTTCCCCCGCTGTTATTCCCTTAGATCAAGATTAAATTTTTCTGGGTTTAAGAGGAGCTGTTTTTGTTAAAACAACACCCTTTTTTTCTGTTTTTATTGGAGAAGTCGATGTTATAGTTTCTGGATCTCGTTATTAAAAAGATTGTATTATTATGTCTTTAAGCAGGGGTTTTTGCGGTCCTGTTCATGCTCCAGATTGGTCGATTATGAGAAGCGAATTAGAGAGGGAGCTAGCAAAGGTCCGCGATTATCAGAATGCACAACTCGCCGGAAGTCGCGTTCATATAGATATTACCTCTGTAAGAGCACTCCTAGATAATCCTAAAATTTCTCATTCCAACATGCCTCCAGAACTTCGCGACAACTATCATTGGCTGAAGAGCACCTATGAGGCCATTAGATGTTTTGAGCGGGTCAAAGAAGAAGGGGGGAGCACTTGCGAGAAGACATTACACAGCGGAGGAGATCCCGTAAAAGAGGGTCTTTCTCTGCTTTTTAAGCCCTGTAATTTTAAAGGAACAGTTGGAATATTTTCCGATTTGGACGATCTCGCAAAACTAGGGGCTACTTGTAAAGCTGCTAATCAAGCTGTAAGCTTTTTAGAAGATGGGTCTTATTTTAGGAAGAATCTAACAAATTCCAATCGCAATTTTCCGTTAAGATGCCGACCAGACCAAGTAGTGGGTGAAACCACTCATCCCGCTGCTCAGGGATGGCTACGCGCAAAGTTTCCTTTCCCTTTTCCAGAAAATCCTTTTCCGCCTCATGAGGCATCAACAATCAGTTGTCCCATTTTGGAAAGTCGAACACGGAATGATAGCGATAATGCTTTAGTTTTATTTCGATACTTGACAAAACGGCTTAATTTTTCTATAGGTGACGAAGATGTGCATTCTTATTCTAGTTCTTTTTATCCTTTTATTAATCATTGTCGAGAATTTTATTATCAGCTTAATTCAACTCGAAATGTAACTAGGTGGCTTCTTGATACGAAAATTGCGAGGGCAAAAAAATTTGAAGACGTAACTCATCTTACATTTAATAATTCTTTTATTGACTTATCAAGGACGTGGGATTGCGAAGATTGGGAGCAGATGGGTCACCGTTTAAAAGCGCAAGATTTATTTCCTAATGTTCAACATTTAGCTGTGTACGGTTCAACTACTGAAGACATCAATCAATGGACACCAAGATTATCTTGTCTTCATACACTTTCATTAGGTGGCTGGAGGCAAGACAGTGAGGGTAGGCAACTGATTTTACCTCCTTCTGTGAAGGAACTTAATTTAACAGGATGTGCTATTCATCTTAATTTTCCTATTTTATCACTAAGTTTTGAACATCTAACCTCATTAGATATTAGTAATGCTAGAATAACTTCCCCTAGACATGTCGTTATGTGTTCTGATCAAATGCTAAATGCTCTACTTGAAAATTCTTGGAAAAAAGGAAGTGCTTTTAAGCTCTCCAATTTATGTATCGGCCCTGTCTGTCCCCAAGATATTCAAGATCGTGATCTCTTCCAGTTATTAGCTTATTCCCGCGCTTTGCCTATGAGATACTTGCCCATGCTTTTTCCCAATATTACTGCGCCATGTCTGGAAAGATTTCAAGCGCACTTTGGTCGAAAGCTCTGCTTTGAAATTTACTTACATTCAGGAAATAACGTCGATCGCTGGAAAAGAATAGAAGAATTTTATCCTGAAATTTCCTTAGAAAACTCGTTAAGCTCAAGTACTTCAAGTTCCAGTTGTAGTAGCTCGAGTTCTCCTGAAGTTATTCCGCTCGATCAAGATTAAGAAAATATCTATGAAGTTTAGGAAATAGGGCTATGTCTTTACGTACTTGCACTTATGCCAGTGTGTTGACTCCTGTAGACAATCATGTGCTAGCGCGTTGGTTGGAGCGTGGACAAGCTGATGTTCGAGATTATCAGAACTCCCAACTCAATAGAACCGCTACAAGTGTAAATATAACCGAAATCAAGAGACAGTTGGCAGTACTAGGGGAGCATCTTACAGCCATGTCGCGAGAAAATCGGTATTGCTATGATAGGTTGGCGCAGAATTGCAGAATACTTGAGCTTCATGAAGATCTAACAAAAACTGACGCGCCTAAGGAGGTTGTAAAAACGAGCGAAGTTTCTAGGGCTCTGTTGGGTATTTCTTGGTTTTTTCGGCCTGAGGTATACAAATTTCAAGTCGCTTCATGGCTCGACCTTGATGACCTTGCCTATTTAAGTAGGACTTGTCGAGCTGCCAGGAACGTTAATCGTATAGTCGAAGGACTTTCCTATTTTCAAAATATCACAGATCCTAAACGCTGCATTCCTTTAAGATGTCACTCTAATAAAAGTGCAGAATCAGCTGATTCTTCTACAGAAGGCTGTTTTCCTCTAGCGACTGATTTCCCTCCCAATAAGTGTTTGATTAAATGCCCCATTCTTGGGGGTCGAACGTGGCATGATGAAAGAACTACGAAAGTTTTAATGCGCTATCTTGTCATCCATCTAAGGTTTGTTCTTCACACGCATTCAGAAGATGTCGATATTTTTTATCCATTCCTAGACAAATGTAGGGAGTTTTCCTCTAGGACAGGTAAGGCAACGAAGTGGATCCTTCAAGCACGGTCGCTATTGAAAAAAAAATTCGAGCATGTGACCGATCTTTTCGTGAATCGCTGGTTCTTAGAATCATCATCAACATGGGGATGTAAAGATTGGGAGGATCCTAAAGGCCAACGTCGATTAACTCCTCAAGAGATGTTTCCAAACGTTGAGCACCTAAGTGTAAAATGCATGGCGGGTATGCATGAAAGTATTGCAGAATGGCTCCAGAAATTACCCCATCTTACTACTTTTTCGTTGCAGTACTGGTTTGGTCCTGAGATTCACCCTCAGTTCCGTCCTCTATTACCTCAATCAGTTACAAAACTTAATTTAATAGATTGTTGCCTTTCTACTAATCCGAATAATTTTCTTGTGGATTTTGCTCATCTGACTTCAATCGATATTGATAATTCAATTAAATTTGGTGATGGAAGTTTAATTACAATGTGCTCGGATGGAATGCTAATGGCTTTGTTGAAAAATGCTTTAGATACAAGCTCTTTCAAACTTAGTCACTTATGTATGGGACCTATTGATCTTTGCGAAATCGAAGATCCCTCTTTGTCTACTGCTCTCGCAACACCGCGAGCCTTGCCTATGAGGCACCTCCCACGACTCTTTCGTGATATTACTTGGGCCTCGCTAAAAAGATTTCGAGATCATTTTGGTCGAAGCCTCCACTTTGAAATTCACCTTAAAGATAAAGAAAACCTAGATATATCTGGTGTTAAGCAGAGTAGAAAAGTGGACCGTTGGAAACGAGTTGAGGAATTTTTTCCTCAACAACTTTAGGACCTCTTCAAGTTCTCGTAGTTCGAACTCGCATTTAGCTCCTATTTCTTCTACCCACGATTCACTTAGAGAAATTCAAAATATCCCATTCGCTTAATTTTAGTTGCGCCTTGTCTTGAGATTTCATGAACTAAAAAAATCTGTGATTTCAATTTAAATCATAGTTAACAAATTGATATGCTCCTTTCCGTTTCTTCGAAATTTAGAAAGATCCGAGAAAATTTTGCATCAAAATCGTTAGATCACTATGTCTTCCATTCCTCGTATACCAAGTTCAATTCCTCTTCCTTATGAACGGGGAGTGAAGAAGGCTGACAAAGCCTTTCCTGAGCCATCGAATAGTCCTGTCTCTTTTGCAACTAGAATCCAATCGCGCTCAACTTTGGACGTGATGGTAAACGAGAAGTTTTTTTTTAGAGGCACTTTAGGTACATTCTTAGAGGTTGATGATCTGAGCAATTTAGCTTTGGTCAGCCGAATAACAAAGAAAGCTGTCGATCTTTTCCATCTAAATTATCCTCTTCTTCAAAATGTTACCGACCCCCAACATGTTTTTTCTGTTAAGAAAAACTGCCAAGAACCTCTTCTCTTTCCTCCTACTTCTGGTGAATACCGATCGCCCCTCTTGCAAAATCGAGTGACATTTAATGCCGAAGAGGGTGCAGTTTTAAAACGTTATGTAAAGAGCCTGGGATTTTCTCTCCCTAGAGAATTTGAGCAATGTTCGCATGAGTTTTTCTATCTTTTTTCCGACAAGCTGCAATGTATGAGCTTACCAAGCGAAAATACAAATTTAGGATTATTTCACTTTATCCTGGATCTGCGTCATAGATGGAAAAGAAAATTTGAAAATGTCACGTATTTAAAATTTTATCGAGCTCCTTTTTCTGACGATTGGCAAGGAATAGGATGGAATGGAGTCACAAAACCCATGGTCGCAGCCGACATGTTCCCTCAATTACAGCATTTGGAAGTGGATTGTACAAAGATGCCCCTCTGGGCAACTTTAGTAACCAAGGATTGGCTACCGTTAATTAGCACTTTTACGATCCATAACTGGGATGGAGTGGCTGGATATTTGACCCAACACGATCCAGAGCCACAATATCCTTTACGAAATCTTAATTTACGGAATTGTCTTCTTTTAGATGAAGGTCATGTTTTTTTTAGCAATTTGTCAGCTTTACAATCTTTAGATGATAACCATGATGATGAGCGCCAACTTTCGCCTGTTAGACTTCGTACTCTTAGTGAATATTGTCCTCATCTCAAGCATTTTTCTGTTGGAAAGATTGATCTGGCTGAAATTAGGGATGAGAAATTACGACAGGAAATTCTAGGGTCAGAAGTGTTGCCTCTGGAAATCATTCCCAAATTGTATCCGTCTGTATCTTTAGATGATCTCCAGAGATTCCAAAAGCAGTTTCGTGATCGCTTGCATTTTCAAGTTTGTTTTTGGAATTGGACGCAGGATATGAATGGAGAGAATGTTCAAAGAGAGTATTCAAAGAGAGTTGAAGGATTTCTCTGATTTCTTCTACTTTACTTAACTTTTCTCATCTAAAAAAGGTGTGTTATTTATGGGTTCCTCCATTGATGCGTATAGTTTAGCAAGAAGATTTGATCTGGTAGAAAGCCCACAAACAATTGCTACATCAGATGGGTCTTCCTCTTCTAGAAGAGAAGACTTGGAGTCAAAAAGCCCTGTTTCGATCTCGAAAGGGACTCAAGCGGTGCCTTCCTCTGGGGTAACATGGCAAGGAAGAGAAATATCTAAGATATATTTTACAATACCAGTTCTGAAGACTTTTTATTCTCATGGGATACTCTATTGCGTTGGACTTAGCTCTTTGCTCGAAATCGATGACTTAAGTCGTTTAGCTTCCACTTGTCGTTTAACCTACCACGGCTATCAGCCTCCCCATTTTGAAAATATAGAGAATCCGCAAAAGCCTATTTCCCTAACTGGAACGTTGCAAAATAGAGCCACATTCCCCCATGCAACCATTCCTGTTAGAGCCAGCTTTCTAAAAGGCAGAAAGATGATTACTGAAGAGACTGGTGAAGCTGTAAAACGCTTAGCAAGACAACTGCATCTTACGTTGCCTACAAACTTTACGCATAAATTTCTCTATCCTTTTTCGGATCAGTTAGTATCGATTGTATGTCCTCCTGAATCCCAGCATACAAAATTTTTACATCATACTCTTACAATGAGACATGCACAGCGGAAAAAATTTGAAAATGTCGAGTGTTTAAAGTTAAGTAGAGGATTTGATTCCGAAAGATGGCGAGTTGCGGATTGGAATGACCCGACCGGTTTACGTGTAATGGGTGCTTCCAATATGTTTCCGAAATTGCAGAAATTATCGATAGATTGTAGATGGAGTTCACTAGCACAAACGATGAATCTCGAAGAGTGGTTACCTAGGCTGGATACGTTAAGTATCAGAAATTGTTCCAATATTGATAATGATCCCTTTCCCCAAAAGGAATATCCCTTACAAGTTCTTAATTTGCGATCTTCTCTTTTTCTTGATGGGAGTAGATTTTTAAAATTATTTCCTCGTCTCCAGCGTCTAAGGCAATTTGAGCATTCAAAAATCCATGACGACTGGAAAAGAACGCTTTCTAGACCGAAATTAGAAGCCCTTCTTCTTTGTCCCCATCTCCGAGAGCTTTCTGTGGGCCGAATTGATCTCCGAAAAATAAAAAATAGGCCGCTGCGAAGAGAGCTTTCAGCGCCAGGTACTTTGTCTGTCGATAACTTGCGTAAACTTTTTCCTTCACTCGCTTTAAAAGAGGGAACAGTTGATATAGTCGAGCAGTTTCAAGATAAATTTGGAAAGCAGCTGAATTTTATCGTTTATTTTCTTAATTCTGCGTGTAATTCGTCGGGTGACGTTGTGCTGCTCCCTACTTCGAAACGAGTGGAGGGGTTTGGCCTAGAACCTTCTCCAGTCGGTAGTTCTTCTAGCTCTAGCTCGAAGTCAGATCTACAAAATCAAAGAGGTGAATTTGAGATGTAATAATTTATTACATCGAACAATTAAATTTATTTTTAATTGCTATTGCTCTGCAATAATTTCTTTTAAATCTTGTGAAACGTGTGGTTATTGCTGTCATCTAAATAATGTGTTAAAATTAGATCCAATTTTAAATAAGGTGTAAAGATTACCATGGCTTCCTCTATTTCTACTTCAATTTCTTCCAGAATTCCAGAACCGCCTACAGATTCAAATCCCGGTAATGAGTCATCTGCAAGTAGAAGTTCGCAAGAAAGACAAATATCTTATCGAAAAGCGGTTGAGACATCCCCCATATTTCGGCCCTTTCATAATGCTATTTTCTTTCATGCGAATATGGGCCAATTGCTCGAAATAAATGAACTCGCCAAATTTTCGACAACCTGTAGGCTAGCGCGCTTCATCCAGAGCCACCAACCTTATTTCGAAGATGTTACAGGTCCACACTCGCTCCCTCTCACAAGTGCTTCTACAGCTAGAATAGTTTCTCCCGAGAACCAAGTGAGGGCCCGCTTTCTCGAGCATCGAACAAGGATTACTCCTCAAGTTGGAGAGCTTGTAAAGCGCTATGCAAAGGATCGTCACCTTCCATTACCGCCAGATTTCTGCCATCAGCATTTATATCCTTTCTCTGATGCATTGGTATCGATGTCGTGCCCTCCACCTCGTAAAATAAGAACGTTTTTATCATATGCTCTAACTGCAAGACATGAACGTCGATTTCTAACGCCTGAACAGGTGATTCAGAGAAAAAAATTTGAAAATGTGAGCTTTTTAAGTTTTTATAGACGATTGGAGGCTGATAGTGAATGGCAGGCTACGACAGAAAATGGTCGCCTCTTTGCACGGCAGATGTTTCCCCATCTCCAGAGATTGTATTTGGATTGTAATTTAGCAACGCTAGCCTATACCATTGATCGCGCAGAGTGGTTGCCTGGCCTTGTTAGCCTAACGCTCAAAAGTTGTAATAGTCTTAATGGCGAACCAGAAGCTCGTCCTGATGAAAGTTACCCGTTAAAAACTCTTGTTTTCCGTAATTGCTATATTATCCAAGAAAATTCCTTATTCAAATTATTTCCCCAGTTAGAATCTTTCCGTCATTTTGATGATCACATGGTAGGGGATTTGCATGAGCGAATCCTTACAAAAAAAACTCTTCAAGGTCTACGAGAGTTCTGTCCTAATCTTAAAGAGATGAGTGTCGGAGTTATTGATATTCGCAAATTGAGAGATAGGGAATTACAAATCGAACTTTCACAAGTAGGGCTTTTGTCTTTAGATTCTTTACGAAAGATTTTTCCTCCTCTTGCTGTAGTTAGGGATGTACTCCCTCAAGATGATTTAAGAGCGGGTGTAGTGGAAGATGAAGGTGGAGAAGATGAACTTCGATTATTTCAGGAACATTTTGGCAGCCAATTGCATTTTACCGTTCATCTACTTGATTCGACACATGATTCTTCTGGGAAAATAGTAAAACAAGACATCTGGAAACGTGTTGAAGGATTCTGCCCGAAAGGTGTTCTCCCTAGTAGCTCTTCTAGCTCTAGCATAGATAATCAGGAGGAAGTCGATCTCGTTGAGGAGTAGAAATTGTGAATTTTGTTTAGTACTATCTTCAGCCGCGATTTCATCGATTGCGAAAAGGTGGATTGATGAGAACTTAAGTTATAGTTAGTTGTAAACTCTATTGGAAGGTTGAAAATATTTGCATGTCCTCTTCCTTAAGTTTTTGTTCTAGTTTAGGTAAGACATCTTCTGGCCCGGCTGATACTTTCCTAACACAAAGCGAAGTAGGGATAGAAGAGACTGTAAGGCCGGAAAACGACGCTTCTTCTTTCATCGAAACAACATGGCACGGAAGAAAAATGCGTCGAACGCCAATACCTTCCCAACCTCCTTTGCTATCTACTTTTTTTTCTCACCGAAATCTCTATCCCTACATACTAGCCAATATTCTCGAAATCGACGATTTGGCTAATTTGTCTGTCACGTGCAGGGATGCGTCCCGTATTCATAATCTACGACCGCTTTACTTAGAAGTTATTCACGATCCTTTAAGAGAAACTTCTCAAGGCAAACTACCTTTCCCAAACCAAGCCCTTATGGCGAGATGCCGTTTTCTTGATCAGCGTACTTGGCTGAGTGTTAGCGCGGGTGAGGTTATAGGGCGCTATGCGCAAGACAAACTATTTTTGCCTTTGGAGCAGGGTTTTAGTCATCGGCATCTTTATGCCTATTGCAATAGTTTGAAGAAGATGACCTTTCCATCTGTATGGAGCGCTCAACGCTTATTCTCGAACACTCTTACTAGGAGACATGCTTTAAAGAAAAAATTCGAAAGCGTGGATTTTCTCTCTTTGCGAGGAGGATTGAAATGGGGATTTGCAAGAGACATTAAATGGTCAGCTGAAGATTGGAATGATCCGACGGGTACGCTTCGAATCGGAGCTGCTGCTATGTTCCCTAATCTTCGACATTTATCTTTAGATTGTGAAGCTAGTTATTTAGCAGAGGTTATCGACTGCAAAGAATGGTTCTCGAATCTTCCTGTTCTTACACTCAAACGTTGTTTTGGAATTTCGGATGGCGACGAATTTCTGGCAAATTCCTACCCTCTACAAGTTCTTAATTTACAAAACTGTGAAGATTTTAGAAGAGTCGATGATTTCTTGAAAGCTTGTCCGGAACTACGTTGTTTGAGCCAGCTTTCTGATTCCAGCAAATTTCAGAATGGAAAATTAACTCTTACAACGAAGCTGCTTCAGGCGCTTCGTGTTTTTTCTCCTCATCTCACAAAGATCAGTCTGGGATCAATCGATATCTGCACATTGGATAAGTCACTCTATCAACAGATTATACAACCTGGTGCATTGTCTTTAGATTCTGTACGAGAATTTTTCCCCCCAGATGCTTTTGAAATAAGTAAGTCTCTCGAACCCACTCTAAAAAAGGGCGAAGTTTCACAAAGTAGAAACAAAGAAGATGAACTTAAATTATTTCAAGAGAGATTTGGCGAGCAAGCGAGTTTCGTTATCCATTTTTTCTATTGGACAACCAATTCTTCGGGTCATAGAGAAAAAAGGAATATTTGGAAAAACGTTGAGGGTTTTTTGCCGAGCTCAGAGAAGCTATAAATTTTTAGGTGATTCTAAACCCTATTGAGGGCAATCAGGAGTTTAAATATTTCAAGAGAGGAGCTAAGAACGCGGTGTAGATCTGCTCTGGGGTTTCTTGGATGATTTTTTTGAGATCCGAAGTGTTGATCCACTGAGCATTACGCGTTCATCGGTGACTGGAGAGGCGTGGCCCACAGCATGACAGAGAAAAATAATTCCGATAAAAGGGCCATTTCTCATTTGGGTAACGCAGAAGGGCTCGATGAGGGTAGAGATATCGTCTTTATTTGGATAATCTATTCTGTTTGTTTCGCCTACCACAAATGTCACTTCAAGCCGGGATTCCTCTCGAACCTCTCGACGAATCGTTTAGTAAATGTCTTCAAACGCTTTTAGCTTGCCGCTGGGAATTTCCCAGGTGCCGCTGTAAACAGCATCAGACTTCTTTCTCGTTTCTGGATGAGAATTTGCTTTAAACCATCCTCAGTTTGCCTTTCGATTATGGCTCAAGCAAAAGGTATGCAGAGTTTTTCTCCTCGCAAAACCGGCACTTCTTTTTCGTTACTCATGAAGGATATAACTAGTTAGCGAAGAGTATTGGTAGGATTGTGAGGGGAGTACCATTCTGATGCCGCTAAATGTCCCTCATCAAAACGGAGACATAAAGGCCCGTAGTAAACGGCTTTGAGTTCTCCATTTTCATTATGCAAATATTTATCGGCGACACCGAGAACTTCAATAACCTCAGCGGCATTGGGATGCGTTTTTTCTAAACGATGTTGTTCGGCCAACTGGGCATAGAGGCGGGTAAAGACTTGCAGTTGTTTGGGAGAGGTAGTATCGAGTGCATAGGCATTGCGGATTTGTTGCCAAGCTTTGGACATATCTCCAAGGCGTTGGTAAGCTAGTGCAAGCTGGTAATGGTTTCTCGGAATAGTCGGATCGAGTTCGACCGCTTGGCGCAAATAAGTGATGGCTTGATTGACATCTCCATCTCCTAATTTATCCATGCCTTTGCTGTAGCTGATATCTGACTTAACGGAAGCGCAGCTTTGCAGAAGTAGAGTAGCTGCGAGAAGAGCACAAATTGTTTTCATACTTCACCCATCTGTCGCGTTTTGTGTAATTTCTTGGGAAGCTCGAGTTGCTTTTACAATATAGCCTTGTTTAAGCTCGGCAGAGTAAACGATCCATAATCCCATGGAGAGAACGGCTGTAGAGGCAAAAATCATCCAGGAAATAGGTTCTCCTAGAAATATCCATCCGTGCAAAGGGGCAAAAATATTGCTGAGTAGTCCCATAAAAGAGAGGAAAGTCGCCGTAAAGCGTTTAAGCATTATCCCGTATAAATTGTAGCACAAGATGCTAGAAACGCAAGTGATCGCTAGTGTGATCTGCAGAAATGGTCCCCAATTTTGCGGGGCAACGGGTAGGGGATTCCAATTGTCGACGACACTTGAATGCACAAGGGCTAAAAGTCCGCCAAATAACATGCTCATACCATTAGCTGCGAGAGGAGAAATATTAGAATCTTTTACAGCTACACGAAGCAATACCCAGCCGTAGATGCTACTTGCAGCAGCTCCCATCAGAGCCAGAGTAGGCCATGTAAAAAAACTAAAAGCATGCAGGAGCTCTTCAGAACCACTTTGCATGGATAAAATAGGAATTACGCCGATCATTCCAATACCCATACCTATCCACTTACGCCGATTCATCTTTTCTTTAAAATGGAGGTAGGAGAAGAACGCGGCAAAGAAGGGGGAGAGACTGTAAATAAAACAGGCTTTGGCGGCGGTAAGGTGTTGCAGTCCCCAAAACTCTAAAATATTCGATAAGTAGACGCTAAAAAAACCTAGAAGGCAGAGGGAGAAAATTTGTTTACGAGAGAGGCTCAGTGCGGAACGCTTAGCAATACCCAAAAAACCGAGAATTAAAACGCTGGCGATCAGCATACGGATGCTAGTGAGAAATACAGGGGGGCTATATTGCAGGGCAATTTTAGCCAGCGAAAATACGCTTGACCAAGTCGCATATAAAATTACGACTAATCCTATATTCATGAGAATTTAACTCTATAAAATAATTTAGATATTTAGGCCGAATCATTATTAAGGATAACAGTCGATAAAGGTATAGTCAAGCAAGGTCCCACATTAATAAAATTTTTCATCGATTTTCGGTATTCTTGTTGAAATCCGTAAATCGATGAAAAATTTATGTGACGCCGTTATTCAATTTTGAATGTATAAAAACGTGTACCATTACCATGTCGAATCAACATAAGAATGCGTTTTTGTTCAACCGCTTCGTTCAGTGCTTGCGTGAAGTCATTCAGATTTAAAACTTTTTTATGATTGACCGCGAGGATGATGTAACCGGGACGGATGCCAGTCATAGCAGCCGGAGAGCCAGGTTTTACCTTTGTAATCACAACACCTTCTTCGCTTGCCGGATAGCCGAGCTGCTGCGCCATTTCGGGTGTCAGATTTTCGGCCTCGATGCCGATTTTGCTGATAATTCCACCGGCCATAAACTTGTTGTCAGAGGCATTTCCAATTTCAATCGAAATAGTTAAAATTTGACCCTTACGGTTAACTTTAAAATTCACTTTGGTGCCCGGCTTCATCATCGAAACAGCATTTTTAAATGTTCCAATCGTCTTCACGGGAATTTTATTGTACTCGATGATAATGTCACCTTGCTTCAGGCCGGCCTGTTCAGCGGGTGAGTTCTTGATGACTTCAGCTACTAGAGCGCCTTCGGGCTTGTCCAGGTGAAAAGCGTCGGCTAACTCTTTGTCGATAGGTTGTAGGGAAACTCCTAAAAATCCGCGTATGACGGTGCCCGTTTCAATGATTTGCTTCATGATATTGCTCGCCATATTACTGGGGATGGCAAAACCAATTCCCATGTAACCACCATTACGCGAGAAGATAGCTGTATTGATTCCGATGACCTCTCCATTGAGATTGAGTAAAGGTCCGCCTGAGTTACCAGGATTAATAGCCGCATCTGTTTGGATGAAATCTTCGAAGTCATTGATGCGTAAATTTTGTCTGCCTTTAGCGCTGACAACGCCTACTGTGACAGAAGCTTGCAATTGGAAAGGGCTACCAATGGCCATTACCCACTCTGCAATTTCTATCGCCTCAGAATCGCCAAGCCCAAGATAAGGATAATTCGTTCCTTCTACTTTAATTATAGCGATATCTGTACGCGGATCTGTTCCGATGATAGATGCGTCTAGTTCACGGCCATCAGAAAAAACCACAGATATTTTATTGGCTCCTGTTACGACATGAGAATTTGTCATGATGTAACCATCTGGGCTTACAAAAAAACCTGAGCCTTGACTTAACTGCGGTAAGGGCTTAGGGGGTTGCGATTGAGAGGGGAATCCAAAAAAGCGTTGAAAAAACTCATCACCAAAAGGGGCATAAGGTGAGCCATAAGGAGGTGGATTGGGATTTCCTCGTCCTGCATTAGGAGGTTCGCTATAAAGGTCCTGCGCCATGTCATTCATTTCTACTTTCAGAAAAACGACAGCCGGAATGGCTTTTTGCGCTACATTCGTAAAGGCTTTGGATATCGAGTTAGCCGAGCAGGCACATGTTGGTTGAGTGACAGGAGCCATAGAAGTAGAAGGAGGCAGGGGGACTTTCTCTGCAATCAACTGGCCAGCGCCGAGGGTGAAACAGGTAAGGGAAAGAATAAGAGATGATCGCAACATAAATTTCTCCTAACAACGTAAAGAGTGTATGCATCCATTTCTCTTTGGATGATCAGTAGATTCACATAGCACGACTATATATAAATGATCTTGTGGAAAATCTCAAGACCCACAAGAAGAGAGGGCGGAATCGTTTGAGGAAATTCGCTTAAATAGGAATGCGATTAAGAGTGCGGCCTGCAGCGTGTAGAAGGGGCAGTTCTTTATCGATGAGTTCATTGCCTGCAAAACCAACAAATACACCTTTAGTGAGTTGTGGAACGAGATGTTCTTGAACGGCTTTGATGACTTCTGCTTTTTGCATATGGAGAAGTTGATCTCGGTAGTGCTGGCGAATAACTGCTGTTCTTCCATCCCGCCACCATGAATAGGCGGTGAAGGCGCGACTTCCTGGCGAAATGGGAGTATCGAATTGTTGGATTAATCCTAATTTCGCTTCTTCGAGGTCTTCATCATCGAATCCACCACCCGATATGGCAAGGATCGCTTCATGGAAAACTTGCCAGGTCGCCAAGATATTAGGATCGCGGTAGGAGTGGAAGAAGAAATAGGCAAGTGTGGGGCTGTAAGTAGCAGAGCTTCCATAAGCTCCTCCTTTCTCGCGAATTTGGGAATGGAGGATTTTATTTTCGAAAAGTTGGCTTGCAATATGGAGGGCGGGTGCTGCGGGATCTAGCAAAGTAGGAGCATGAAAGGCTTCGCAGGTGAATGCAACTGGAGAAGCAACGGAACGTAATTGGGATCCTACATGAGGGATTACAAAATGATCTTTCCAGGTTTTTGCGGGTTTGGGCTGTAAACTATCGAGACCATAAAAATTTGCTTCGATGAGCTTCTCGTAATGATTGTTGTCACAACTGAGGACAAGGTGAGGTGATTGCAAACAGAAGATCTGCTCATAGAGATTGCGTAAGAGAGTCGTTACTCCTTTAGGATCTTTGCGTGCTTGTTCGGCAATTGCGCGAATCGCATAAAAGTAATCAAGACCATGCCAAGCTTGATTGATATAACAAATAGAATTGAAGCCACTAAGAGCTGTCTGAATCGAATAGCGGGAGGCATTGCGACCTAGACGATTCGATAAGCTTACATGAATTTGATCGATCAATTCCATCAAACGGTCCGTGTCATCAAATCTGGCGGTAGTTGCTTCTTCGCGCAGAAGAGTAAAGAGCTCTTTTGATTTCCGCGCGAGACTTTTGCTACGGATAGTAATGCAGGGCCGTAAGGGGAGCTGTAAATCCACTTGTGGGTGGAGATTGACAAATATGTTCAAACCCCCTGTGTGGGCTTGGATGTATTCGAGATTTTCTGAGTAATCTCTGTTACCCGCGCCTAAGTCCGGTAAGAGTGAGCAAAGAAGCTGTACATAGGGAAGGTTTTCTTGAGAAATCTCGGGAAGATCGAAGAGGAGATCTGCATATAAAATATGATTCGTAAAGCAGTCGTGATGGAAGATCTCTAAAGATCCATATTTTTTTTGCGATAGAGGAAAGTCGCGAATATGGGGAGGGACATCTGCAAGAGTGACCTTAGGCAAACAATCTAACTCTTGTCGTTCTTTTTCGTTTTGATATTGAGCTAAGTCGCGAGTTTGTAAAAGTATGTGTTTTTCTTCGACAGGGGTCAAGTGCTCGCGAATTTTGATTAGTTTTTCTTTTTCTCGAGATGCCTCTTCACTGGCTAGATGAGGATCGGGATACATCGTCAATGTCACGCGATGTTTATTATGGACCAAGTGCTTTCTTAAGAGAGAGGGGAGATAATCTGGATCTTGGATTTTCTTCACCAAATTATCGAATAGGGCATGTAAAGTTAAAGCGTTCTCTGCAGGACACCCGTGTTGTTTAGCCAAGGCCGATCTCATAAAGAGAGTAAGACCAAAGGGAATCTGATCAGAGGAGATCTCTGTTCGGGCAAATTCAATTTGGTGAATAGCGGCTTCGATGAGATTTTTGGGAAGGCCCTTTTCTGCAATTTTCTCTAGCTCTTTAAGCAAGTAGGATTCGAGCTGTTCCGTTTCATGAGGCCTGCACCCTTTACAAATGATTACATAAGGTACTTCACTCATCTCGACATCTAAAATTGCATCTGCTTGTACGCATAGGTTAGAAGCGAGTAACCGGGCTTTTAGAGGAGAAGCATCGTTGTCCATAAGAACGCAATCGAGAACAGCTAATGCTAATAATTCTTCTTGTTCTGTTAAAGGAACTGTCAGCCAACCAAACGCCTGTATCGTCTTGCGGTCTAAGGTATCGTCTTTATCAACGGGATATGCTAACAATTTACGACGTGGAGCGGTAAATCGTTTTTGGAGTAAAAGGTGGGGAATAGGAGGCTCTTGCGGTACATTCTTCAAGGCTTTTTCCGCGAGAAAATCCAGATGTTGTGTTAGCGGGATATTTCCATAAAAAAAGAATAAACAGCGGCTAGGATGATAATAGGTTTCATGGAAGTGAATGAGTTCTGCATAAGTCAAATTGGGTATTTCTTCGGGATCACCACCCGAATTATAGGCATAAGGCAAATCGGGCATGAGTTCGGCTGTTAGCGTGTGCCAGAGTCGAGTATCGGGAGAAGCCATGCTCCCTTTCATTTCGTTATAGACGATCCCTTTGAATTCAAGAGGGCTTCCAGAGTCTTCTGGATCGGTGAATTCTAGGCGATGACCTTCTTGGATAAAGCTAAGCTCTTTGAGTTGAGGATGAAAGACAGCGTCAAGGTAAACATCTAGAAGATTATAAAAATCTTTTTCCACCTGTGAAGATGCGGGATAGCAAGTAAAATCAGCCCCTGTAAGAGCATTCATGAAGGTGTTTAAGCTGCGACGGCTCATCACAAAGAAAGGGTCTTTTACAGGGAATTTGCGAGAACCGCATAAAACGGTGTGTTCAAGAATATGGGCAGCACCATTGGAACTTGTCGGAAGAGTACGAAACGATAGGCAGAAAAGATTTTCAGGATCGTCATTAGCGATCTGCATCACGACAGCACCGCTGGGTTCGTGAACGAGTTCGCGTAAAGTGCAGTGTAGTTCGTCGATCGGAACGATCTTGTTTAAAACAAAATCTTGATAACGTTCGCCCACGGTCGAAAGAAAGTTCGTGTTCGTGTTCATCAACCGAGTGAATTCCCTTGAAAAGGGATTCATTGTACATCCCGAATATTTTTTTGTAACCTGAACTTTACGTTTATCCTTTTCGACCTCTAATTGGGTGCTAATCCGCGCTCAATCATGAATTGAAATGAATTTAAAGAGAGCATTGTAAAATTTAGCGCTTCATCGCTTTCCAGGAAGTCCTGAAAAGCGACATAAATTTACTTGGCTACACCTTCTAAGACCAGGAAAGAGAGGCGGCTGATTGATACTCAGTTACACGAGTTTCAAAAAAGTTCTTCTCTTTTCCTAGATCTATCGTTTCGCTCATCCATGGGAAAGGGTTGCGCGAACGGTAGATAGGCTTAAGACCAATCCTTTCGAGGCGCCTATCGGCAATGTATTGTACGTACTCGCGGAACATAGTAGACGTAAGTCCCAGGATTCCGCGTGGTAGACAGTCTTGTGCATACTGGATTTCGAGTTCCACTGCTTGCTGGACCCGCTCTATGATTCTTTCTTGAAACTCTTGCGACCATAGGTGAGGATTTTCTTCCTTGATACCATTAATTAGATCGATACCGAAATTGAGGTGAATCGTTTCATCTCGCAAGATGTATTGGAATTGCTCGCCAATTCCTGTCATTTTATTTTGTCGATGGAAGGAAAGAATCATGACAAAACCACTATAGAAGAAGATTCCCTCCATAATGAGATAGAAACCGATCAGGTTTTCTAAAAACTTCTGAGCGCCTTCAGGTGTAGACGTCGTGAATCCTTCGCGCATGATGTCAGCTGTCAGCTTCATTTCAAACACATCTTTTTCGTTGATCGTGTTGATTTCGTTGTACATGTTGAAGATTTCGCCTTGATCAAGGGCAAGCGATTCGACGATGTAGTGGAACGTATGCGTATGGATGGCCTCTTCGAAGGCTTGGCGCAAAAGATATTGCCGTACTTCGGGGTTTGTTACGTGTTTGAAGATAGCAAGCGTAATATTGTTACCAACAAGGCTTTCAGCTGTGCTGAAAAATCCTAAGTTCCGCATGATGACGCGCTTTTCATCAGCACTAAGAACATCGGATTTCCACATCTCGATATCTTTGCTCATCGGGACTTCACTTGGCATCCAATTATTAGCGCAACCGTTTAGGTAGTGCTCCCAGGCCCACTTGTATTTAAGCGGCATGAGCTGATTAACATCGATTTGATTATTATTGATGAGCCGCTTTTCGCTGACTTTAACTCTTTTATCTTTTCCCGCGTGAACTTCGGCTTCTGTTTGTTCAGTTAGAGTTTCTTCAAAATTAAGCATATGTTCCTCTCTTTTTTTTGTTTTTATTGACAACTCTCGCAGCCTTCTTCGAGATTGCAGACAAAAGGTTTAGTCGGCTTAGTCACTATAGGGGTAGATAGTGCTGCGGCTTCGCGATCTACTTGGATATTACTAGAGGCGGATTGATTTTTCATCCAACGAGGCTGGAGTCCTCTTTTATTCACGTCGGTCGTAGATTTTTCGATTTGCGTAGCGGCAAGAGCGCGTAAGTAGTAATTCGTCTTGAGCCCTTTCGTCCATGAGAAAAGATACATCTGGTGCAACTTCTTACCACTTGGTTTGGCTAAGTAGAGGTTGAGAGATTGCCCCATATCGATCCATTTTTGGCGACGACTTGCGCATTCGATCAACCATTCAGGTTCGATTTCAAAAGCTGTGAGGAATGTTTGTTTAATCTCTGCAGGAATTCTCTCAATTTCTGCAATTGATCCATCAAAGTACTTGAGGTCATCAAGCATGTGGCTATCCCATAAGCCCTGTTGTTTAAGTTTAGCTACCAAAAATTCATTAGGAATCGTGAACTCTCCCGAAAGATTGGATTTTACGAAGAGATGTTTATACATGGGTTCGATCGATTGTGTGATGCCCGTGATGTTAGAGATGGTTGCGGTTGGAGCAATTGCCATCGTATTGCTATTGCGCATACCATGCTTTTTAATTGCTTCTCGTACAGGAGTCCAATCCATGCGGCTAGAGCGGTCCATATCGAGATAATTGCCTCTTTCTTTTGCAAGTAGTTCGATCGTATCTAGCGGAAGAAGACCGCGACTCCACTTGGACCCTGGATAACTTTTGTAAGATCCTCGTTCAGCAGCTAATTCACTAGATGCGAGAATGGCGTAATAGGAAATGAGCTCCATGCTTGCGTCTGCAAATTCTACAGCAGCATGACTTGCATAGCTGATGTTTTGCATATAGAGAGCATCTTGAAAGCCCATAACTCCTAGTCCTACAGGACGGTGACATAAGTTTGCAGCGCGTGCTTCTGGTGTGGGGTAGTAATTGATGTCGATGACATTATCGAGCATCCGTACAGCGGTTCGGATGGTGGAGCGGAGTTTTTTCTCATCGATTGTCCCATCTGATGCGATATGCAGAGGCAAGTTAATGGAGCCAAGATTACAAACGGCTGTTTCTTGTGAAGATGTGTTGAGCAAAATCTCTGTACAAAGGTTAGAAGAGTGTACAACGCCTACATGGTCTTGGGGAGAGCGTATGTTGGAAGGATCTTTGAAGGTAATCCATGGATGGCCTGTTTCAAACAGCATACTTAACATTTTGCGCCACAAATAAAGGGCTTCAATACGTTTGAAGAGTTTGAGCTTTCCTTCATCCGCCATTTTTTCATATTCGGTATAGCGTGTCTCGAATGCTTGACCATAGAGATCGTGTAGATCAGGACAATCGGCAGGACTAAATAGCGTCCATGTTCCACCTTCTTGAACACGCTTCATGAATAAGTCAGGAATCCAGTTTGCTGTATTCATGTCATGGGTGCGCCGTCTCTCGTCACCTGTGTTTTTGCGCAATTCGAGAAAGTCTTCGATGTCGAGATGCCATGTTTCGAGATAAGCGCACATGGCTCCTTTTCGTTTGCCCCCTTGATTCACAGCTACGGCCGTATCATTAGCGACTTTCAAGAAAGGAATAACGCCTTGGCTCTTCCCATTCGTACCTTTAATCAATGAGCCGGTAGCTCGAACATTGGTCCAGTCGTTACCAATACCCCCTGCCCATTTGGAAAGCTGTGCATCATCCGATACTACTTTAAAGATATGAGCTAGATCATCCATGACGGTAGAGAGATAGCAAGAAGAGAGCTGAGGATGAAGGGTGCCCGAATTAAAGAGGGTAGGCGTACTAGAGAGGTAGTGGAAACGAGATAAGAGATCATAGAATTCGATTGCTCGCTGATTGCGTTGTTCGCCTTCATTAACAGCTAATCCCATCGCAACACGCATCCAGAATATCTGGGGTGTCTCAAGTCTATAAGAATGATCATGGATGAAATAGCGGTCATAGAGTGTTTGTAACCCTAAGTAGCCAAAAAGATCGTCACGTTGCAGCTGCATCGCTTTAGAGAGCATATCGAGATCAAATTTTTTCAACAGATCAGGGTGGACTCTGTGAATCTCAATGGCGTAATGAAGATACTCTTTGAAATAACTTCGGTGACGCGATTCAAGAGAGGGATCAGATGCGGGGAGTTTCAGGGATTCTCGATATAAGATATCTAGCAAAAGACGAGAGGCGACTTTAGAATAGGCAGGTTCCATCTCGATCTTTGAGCGTGCGGCCATGATGCAAGCTTGATCGATTTCATCTTCCTTAATCCCTTCATAAAAATTAGAAATCGCTTCTTTTGTCAATTCATCAAGAGAGACGAGTTCTTCAAGACCACGACAGGCAAATTTAATGCGAGCGCGCAAGGATTTTTCCGTCAAATTTCCGGCTTGGCCATTGCGCAAAGTGATGGCAAATGTACTCTCTTTTTCTTGTTCTGCAGGCATGCGTGTGTCAGAAGAGTCCGAAGTTTGCTCGCCGAGGGCAGCTCGATAGAGAATGTACTCTTTTGCAACAGAGAAAAATCCTTCACGCATGAGCTGGTATTCAATCTCATCTTGAAGGGTGTTGACAGATAGTTCGTTGCCGGATTTCGCAACACCTACAGCTTTTGCAACAATATTTTGCGTTAACAGATTAACTGCATCGATAATCGATTGAGAAGAGGGGCCTTCACTATTTTCTGCACGACGAAACACTTCTTCAAGTGAGGAGGCGATTTTTATGGGGTTGAAACTGACAAGAGTCCCATCGCGTCTACGCACTTTGAGATTTTGAAGAGAATCTTCGCGCAAAGCCTTGTGCTGATCGCGATAAATAATGTAGTCACGAGCTACATCGTGATGTTCTCGCATTAATGTGACTTCGACAACGTCTTGAATGCCTTCTACTGTCAGGCAAGCGCCTTTTGCTGCGGCATTCAGCACTTGCTCGACTACTAGGTTGGTTACCTCTTCGACCGTCTCTTTGAGTTCGGAGGGAAAAGAGGTCTCCTTACTAATTTTTTTAGTGTCGCGGAACGCAGCTTCTATCGCATGCAAGATTCGTTCTCTTCTGAAGGGTACTAAAGCTCCATTGCGTTTGACAACGGTATAAGCAACATGCGGTGTGCTCTGTTGCTTTATGGGTTGATTTTCGATAACGGCTGCTTGGCTTTCTTGGGCAGAAGAGGGACGGTTCTTTGGCATACGTTGAGCTCGTTTTTTGAGGGTTTTAATACAACACCTAGGAGAGAAGGCTTAGGACTCTCTCCTACTACATCTAGTAGCGGCTTTCGGGCTTATACACTATATATTGTGTTTGTCTTTTTTTTCGTCCACAAAAAAACGGCCTTAATTTTTTTTTAAAAATTCCCTGACTTAACATTTTGAACACCAGCATAATCCTGTAATAAATTTTTTGAGAAAAATGAAACCGTTTGGGGTTTTGCAGTTTTTTGCTACACTGAAAAATAAAAAATCCTCAAATTAAGGTTTCATGCGCCGCGTCAATTTTCTTCTCAATATTATCACCGCTTTCGGGCTGGCTTGTGGATTGTTTGTTATCTTCAAAGTCAATATGACAGGTCCTGGCTTGACAACCTTTCATATGCTTTACATTTCGGCATTTTTACTTTTGCTTGCTGCTTTTGCAGATGTCTTGGATGGAGCCATTGCAAGAATTATCCGAGCGGAGAGTGAATTTGGTTTTATGTTTGACACTTTGGCTGATGCGGTTTCTTTCGGAGTAGCTCCTTCTGTTCTATTTTTGAAAACTCTCTCTTTGGAACAGGGGACAGGATTGTCTTTTTTTGCGACGACAGGTGCGATGCTTTTTTCGATATGCGGTATCTTGCGACTTGTCCGCTTCAACGTTAAAGCCAATGAAGTGAAAGGAAATGCTGTTGCCGCAGCCGCCTATAAAAAGCACTTCACGGGTTTGCCTATCCCTCAGGCCGCTATGTCGGCTGTCGCGGCTAACCTTTTTCTTTTGTCACCATGGGCAATTGAATGGTTTCCGCTAACCGAGAGTTTAAGAGCCATTGTTCTGACGTGTATTATGATGATCCTTGGGTATCTCATGATTAGTCGATGGAAATTTCCGAGTCTAAAAGCCCTTGAATTTCGCGTTCCCTCTTTTCAGCTCGTTTTTCTCACCGTTCTCCTCGCTATTTTTATTCTTTATGGGGTTCTTTATTACTTCCCCATCATGTTGCTCATCGCATGTTGGGGCTATATTGTTACTTCTGCGGTGCTTTCGGTTATTCGCCTCATTGCAGGCAAAAAATCGAAAACACTCGTCGACTTTGAACCTGATCCCGAAGAATCGGATGAGTAGGGTTAGACACTCTTAAAATGGTGAAAAAACTTTCAGAACACCCCTCTTATTTAAGGCTGCGAAAGCTGCTTGCTTCAAGAAGATGCTCCTCTCTCAGGGAGGGGGATCCAGATAAATCGGCGATGGTTCGCGCTACTTTCAAAAGCCGGTGATAGCTGCGCATCGAAAGTCCCAGCGATTGCATCGCTTGATGGATAAAATTTTGACAGGTTGTGTCCAGAGCTGCAAATTTTGCAATCTCAGTTTGTCGCATATTGCTGTTGGTGCGTCCTTTTCCTAATCTTTCTTCTTGGACTTTGCGCGCTTCTAATACGCGTGCCCGAACTTGGAGAGAACTTTCAACAGCTGTCGTTTTTTGTATTTCGTGGAAAGGGATTACAGGGACTTCAACTTGCATATCAATACGTTCTAATAATGGGCCTGAGATTTTAGATCGATAACGCGCAATTTGAAGCTCAGTATCTCGACAGGTTTTTTGAGGGTGGCCGAGATACCCACAAGGACAGGGGTTCATAGCAGCAATAAATAGACAGCGTGTCGGAAAGGTAGCTGTTCCAGTTGCTCGAGATAGAGTAACAGTTCCATTCTCTAAAGGCTGTCGCAAAGCTTCCAAGGTTGCACGTGCAAATTCAGGTAATTCATCTAAGAATAAAATGCCTTGATGAGCCAAAGAGAGTTCTCCAGGTTTGAGATGGCTTCCGCCGCCTACAAGTCCGATGGTGCTAATCGTATGGTGGGGTGCGCGAAAAGGCCGCATGCGGGCTCGAGAATTTTTAGCAGAGAGTAGGCCGGCTACCGACTGAATAGTCATTACCTCAAGTGTTTCATCTGTAGAAAGAGGAGGGAGAATACCGCCTAATGCTTTTGCTAACATTGTTTTACCCGTTCCAGGGGGGCCATAGAGCAAAATATTGTGATTGCCTGCTGCCGCAATTTCTAAAGCGCGCTTTACATGCATTTGCCCTTTTATTTCCTGTAGATCGAGATCAATGGTTATAGGAAGCTCTTGTTCATCGGCAATAATTGGTGGTGCTGGATAAGCTGCTGGGTTTCTTAAGAACTGACAAGCATCAAACAAGGTCTCTACTCCTATAACCGAAATAGGTAGAGAATATAGTTCGCTAACATTCTCTTTAGGAAGGATGATTCCTTTTTTGCCGAGCTGTCGAGCCAACTGACCTGCAGCCAATGCTCCACGAATAGGCCTTGTGGACCCGCTTAATGAGAGCTCTCCAATACAGAGATAATCGCTTAAATTTGCCGTCCCGAGCTCTCCGGATGCTTGGAGAATTCCTAAAGCGATAGGAAGATCGTAAAAGGCTCCTTCTTTTTTTATCGCAGCAGGAGCCAAATTAATCGTACAATTGAAAGGCGGTAACGAAAAATTAGAATTTCGCATAGCGGTGAGAACGCGATCTTTTGATTCCTTTACAGCTAAATCGGGAAGACCTACAAGAACGAGTTGCGTTTTGTCCGAGGGTTTATGATCGACTTCCACATCGATTGCAATAGCTTCAATACCTAAGAGTGCAGAAGAAAAAACACGAGCAAGGGGCATAGAGCGACCTATCGATAGAGGATTTTAGGCTTTTTTTAGATTGATGACCCACTCTTCGGGAAGACCTGCTTGTCTACGGTTTTCAGGGAAATATAAAAACCCTTTAGCCCTTTTAGGTAGCATCCGAGGGGGTAATTGTTCGGTCCATTTTTTCCAAAGATCCTCTTCTTGAGGGAAATACTTCCGCAGCCATTGCCACCCGAAAGCTACATGAGAAAGTTCATCTTGATAAATCTGGTTCATTAAGGCCTCAGATTCGCCATCACCAAATCGTGCAAATGCTTGACCATACAAGGGGGCAAAGTCGAGATTGGCCATTTCAAAAGTAAGACTCATAATGCTTACATATTGAGCAGGAGTTGTCATAAAAGGTGTATAGGCCCAGAAATGGCGGTATAGTGGCAGATCTCCAAATGATAGGCCCATTTCCGCAAGACGCCTCATGTAGATTTTAACATGTCCTTGCTCCTCGCGTAGGGTATTCGCTAGCCCCTTACGAAAATGTTTAGGAGCATCGGGAAATGCTAAAAGAGCAAAAGCCATGATTTCCACAGCCAAAAGTTCATGGCCTGCAAAACGATGCAAGCAGATGCCTCTTTTGTCAAGGTTGTGGAGTTCATGCAGGGGGGGTAATTTTTCTTCACGAGTATGACGTCGGAAATCCATGCCGGGTGGCCTTGTTGGCATTTGCCAAATCAAAGGTTCGCCAGGATTGTTATCGACGAGTAATTCAGAACTGAAAAGTTTATCTTCTAGAGTATTCGCGCTGAGGATGCGAATAGCCCATTCACGGAGTTCCATACTTTATCGGGCTCTTTAATAAGAGCCCGAAAGTATACGTCGAGATTTATTCTTCGGAAAGGACGAAGTATGCAGGAAATGCAAAGTTATTATTGGGACGAGAAATAGCTTTGAGCTTGACTCGCTTACCAACTGAATCTTGCAAATTGATTTTCGTGCTATAAACATAGGCTACTGGAAGGTCTTTATCCTTCAAAATATAGTCGCCGGGCTTATTTCTGACAGGGGCCGTATAGGCTTCCAAAATTCCCGAAATGCTAGTAGCAAGAACATTTTGTTCTTCGTAGTATTGATGCAAATCGTGATCTTGGTGCATCGCCGACCAATTCAAATAAAGGGCCTCTTCAATAGGTTGCCAAAGCAACATTTTGTCTGTTGCCTTTTGATCAGCAGGGGTATTATTGAAGGCGACTGTCTCTTCATGGATTTCTTGATCTTCAAAATCATGGCCTGCTTTTCTCTCCAGAAATGCAAGTTTCTTCTGTAAATAGGCATTCTGTAAATCTTGCCGTGCGATGAGTAAGCCTTCTGCAAACTCCGGAAATTCAGCACAATCTGCGGTGAGTTTATCGAAGTGTCGGTTAAGTCTTTCCATATCAATTTCTTCAAAAGACTTTTGCAGCTCCGCTTTTACAAGATTGGTTGTGTTTTCAAATGTCTGTTTTAAAGAAGAGCGTCGTCGATCGACTTGGTCTTTTAATTCAGGTCCGCCAATATTTTCTACGAAGTCTTTAGAAACATAAAAATGAACATGTGAGGGCACATCAATTTCGAGCCATTTGCTATTTTGGTTGCATACAGTGCTGTGCGATAAACGATCGCCTGCATTGAAATGGCCGATAATATGGGCTTCCATATCAGGTTCTAGACGGATATTTACGCGATTTCCTTCAATAACATCTTCCAGAACAAAACTACGGAATACATAAGCTTTTGTCGGAGAAGGTGGTTGTACAGCGTAAAAATTACCTTTTTCTCCAACAACTGTGAGGAGTTCATTTTTATCTAGTTCTCGAATGACATTGCTTTCCAAATCCGCATCGAGACGCAGACGAACTTTTTTTCCTCGTACCTTTCCGGTGAAAGGGGATAAAGAGTTTTCAGTCGTTGCTGTAGCCATTGGAACAGGTTTGCGCTCAATACCGGGATGTTCGAGAAGGACGGGTTCGGAAATGGCAGGGGCAAAAGGCATAAGGGAAGGCGTTGCCTGCGAGAACGCCGACGGATCGTTGTCTGCGGACACACAAGCCAATGGAGCAGACATAAGCGCTGCGCAAAGGGCTTGTTTGAATTTGGGCATCATGTGCAATCCTCCTGATCGCCAATTCACAAAAAAATAGCGGACGAATTTTTTTCCGTCCGACAAAACTTAATGCCATTCTATGAGTTGGGATTTTTTCTACCAAGGACTTTTGTACATCTATGTCGTGCAAGAGCGAAGATGAGAACTATTTAGATCGCAATAATCGTTCAATTTCGCATGGATACCGACTTAGGGATTAGCTGCGCAATACAGCTTGTATGTGTTCACAATGAGGTGTTCCACAGGTGCATCCAACTGGATTACCTAGAAAAACATTGTAATATTCGTTCTTATCAAGAGGGTTGATAACTTCGTAAAGTTGTGGATCTCTTTGTTGAATGTCCCAGCTTTTAAAACGTAAGTCTTCATCACTTACTTCTTCTTCTGCCTGTTCACCGGTAGGGATTGTTTCTGCAGAAGGTGTCATCTGTATTTGTATGGTGCGTGCGATTTGGCAAAAGATGCAATTACATCCTTCAACAGGGGTGGGAAGATTTGAAACGTCTTCTCTGTTAAAGGACTGCGAGATGGAAGCTACTTTATCCAGAAAATCCTGAGGTAAATCCTCGGTATCGGCTGCTTCAGGGTTATGTTGAAGAACCCCCGAAATTTTATCTAGCCCTTCGCCTAAAAGTTGTGAAGGGAGGTGCAACGAGAGTAATGGTGAAGACCCCGACACGGTGGGCTTTTTTTCTCCTTCTTTGTCCAAAAAAGAGGAGTGTGCATGAAATATGTCTGCTAATTCTTGGTCGTCTAAATGAGGAATCTCTATTTGGTTTCCATTGGTAAGATCGATAACGAGAATATTGGCTTCTTCTGCTTGATGGACATGCAAGGCGCTGATTTGTCGCCAAGTAGTAGAGATATATGGGGGGATACTGAGAATAGTAGAAGTAATTTTCATTATGGCTACCTCGCATAAAGGTGCTTCTTTCCTCTAATTATAGAAAAAAGGGGGTTGTTTCGTCAATATTTTTAGCAGTCTCCTATATTAAGTGCTGATTTTAATTTTAACTCTTTAAGAATCAAACTCCTGGAATTTCCTTCAAGAAAATGATTGTATTCGCTCAAAGCCCCGATTATTCTGCGGAATTTTGATCCGGTCGGCCATACAAGGAGTCCATGTGAGTCGTAAAACTTTTGTTATAGATACCAATGTCCTTTTACACGATCCCGATGCCATTCGCAGATTCAAAGATAATGATGTCGTCATTCCTTTAGTTGTTCTAGAAGAACTGGATAGTATGAAGAAACAATCTGACGAGCTCGGTAAAAATAGCCGACACGTTATTCGCTATATCGATTCACTCAAGGAACTAAGAACGGGCAATTTGCATGAAGGTATAAATATCGCAAATGGAATTACTGTACGTGTTCATGTCGACACAAAGACGCCAGAGAGGAAGATATTTCCTCTGCCATTGGATCGTGCTACGAATCGTGTTTTGTCTGTAGCTTATCAAATTGGTGGACATGGCGAACGCGTTGTTTTGGTTACGAAAGATTTCGTTTTGCGTGTGAAAGCAGAAGCGATAGGTGTCGCAGCGGAGGATTATGAAAATTCGAAAGCTTCTTATGATAGACTTTATCGTGGTTATAGAAAATTAGAAGTTCCTAAGAGAGATATCGATAATTTCTACAAAGATGGACATCTTACTCTAGACATTGGTGATATGGCTCCCAATGAATATTGCGTTCTGACGTGCCCCGAGCAGTCCTCAGCTATCTGTAAATACAACCCCATGACGAGAAAGCTAGAACCGTTATTGAAATTGCAACGCGATATTTGGGGTATTCATCCTTTGAATGTCGAGCAAAAGTGTGCGCTCGATTTACTCCTGCGAGACGATATTAAGCTGGTGACCTTAGTGGGACAGGCGGGAACAGGTAAAACACTATTGGCTCTTGCCGCAGGCATGAAAAAAGTATTCGATGAATCCTTATATAGCCGTATCCTTGTAAGTCGTCCTATAATTCCTCTCGGGAAGGATATTGGTTATCTACCGGGAAGCAAAGAAGAGAAGCTCTACCATTGGATGCAACCGATCTATGATAATTTGGAATACTTGTGCCGTTCTTTAGATGGACAAAGCCAAGGACACGAAACGCAGCGGTGGATCATGGAAAGCAAAAAAATCGAGATGGAAGCTGTTACCTATATTCGTGGAAGAACACTGCCTAAAATTTGGATGATCATCGACGAAGCGCAAAACCTAACACCTCATGAGGTAAAGACGATTATCTCGCGTGCAGGGCAGGGAACAAAAGTGGTCTTCACGGGCGATCCAACGCAAATCGACAATCCCTACCTCGATAAAGACTCAAATGGGCTTACTTTTACCGTGGGGAGATTTAAGAACTATTCACTTTATGGCCATATGCTTCTTGAACGTACCGAGCGTTCAGAATTGGCTGCTCTTGCTGCAGAAATTTTATAAAGGGATGTGCTTCAGATCCAAACCCTGAGATAGGCAATCATTGAAAAAAATGGGCGGAAAATAAAAAAAAATATAAGATCTGAAGAATTTTATTTTTTTTTAAATAGGGTTTAAAAAATGTCTATCTCAGGGTTAAGTAATGTAACATTTGAAGCTAGGGGGTTCCATAAAGTTTGCAAAGGCGAACCAGCTGTTTACGATGGACAGAATTTAAAGATCTATCTAGATCAATTATCTCGCGAGCAATTACGGGAGAGGAGTGTTTCTTTACGTGTATTAAAAAAAGTAAAATCTCCCGAGGAAGATGAAAAATGGGTAAGCCGCAGCTTTAATTTCCACAATCACCTTTCTTATGAACAGAACGAGGCCATTGATAAGCGTCTTTATCCGGTTTATGAAAAGCAGATGAGAAAAGCTCCCAACCCTCATGGAGTCTCTATAGGCATGCGTCAGCCTGGAGTTTCTATTCGGCGCGAGGGAGAAGATTTGGGGGTAGTTACCTTTGAAGAAAGGGGCTTTACTCATTTACATCCCACTGAAACCCGCGCGAGCTATGTTCGCCGCGAAAACCGCAAAAATAGGGGTGTATTCACTGTGCAGCTCGATCGTCTTTCGCGCGGCTCTTTATATAAGGAAACTATTTATGTGAGGATTCGGGTTCCCAATTCCGATGGAAGTAAGGAAAGAAAAACTCGTTGGGAGATGCGTGCTGTATCCTTTGGAAGGTATTTAACACCACAACAACGCCAACGTCTATACTTTATAATGGGTCAATCAAGAATGCAGCAGTGCGCAGAACGTTCTCATAAAGTTCTTCAGCCAGAGCTTGCTAAAGATTTAATCAACCTCACCGTAGGTTATTTGCGCTAATAGAAAGTTTATATTACTTGTTTAAAAAAGAGTTAGTTCTTATTCCAAAAAGAAAGAAGTAACGAAAGGGGATATTCATGCATCCAATTATTCATCCAATAATGGCTCTAATCGCGGGGATTTTGATTCTAATTTTCCCACAGATTCTTAATTTTGTTGTCGCGATTTACCTGATCATTGTCGGCATTTTAGGAATTGTCGGCATGACTGCATAAGAGGTGACAGGGACCTTGCGTGTCAGGGAGTAATAAAGGCGCGCAAGGTTCTTGAATAGGCAGTATCCGTGAATACCCTTCTTCGTTTTCGTAGTAATTTACCTCAAATTACGCCTAATAGCGCCAAGATGACTACGACGACTAAAACAAATGTTATGGCTCCAAAAGGATAATATCCCCATCCTCGACTGTAGCCCCAAGACGGAAAAGCCCCAATTAACATCAAAACTAAAAAGACCAATAAAACTGTAGTGAGCATATAATTACCCTCTGAGAACAAGCTATCTCTTGATATTAGTTTTATTACAAATTCTTATACTAAACAACTGTTTTATTATTAATTCTATTTAATCATTAACTATTAATGATTAATATTCGCGTATTTAAAAGAGTTGTTAAAGAGAGGCAGAAGGTATTAGAAAACACGCACATTGACTTTTAAATGGCTAACTTCTAGGAGAAGAGAAACAGCCTAGGAGTTGATAGCCATGAAGTACCTTTATGAATTCATTGGAACCTTTTTCCTTGTTTTTACTGTAGGAATGACAGTTCTCGAACCTAATAGTGCGGGGCTTATGGCTCCTTTAGCTATTGGAGCTTCTCTGATGGTTATGGTCTTTGCTGGAGGGCATATCTCGGGAGGTCATTACAATCCTGCTGTTTCTTTAAGTGTGTATTTACGCGGAAAATTATCAGGAAAAGACCTCGGCCTCTATTGGTTATCCCAGTGCTTGGCTGGAGTTGTAGCCGGGTTTTTAACCATCTATTTCAAAGGTGTTCCCCAAAGCCCTGTCTTAGATCAAGCCGTCCTTAAATCTTTACTTGCGGAATTTCTTTTCACTTTTGCTCTGTGTTATGTGGTATTGAACGTTGCCACAGCGAAAAAAACACAGGGTAATTCGTATTTCGGTCTTGCTATTGGCTTTACCGTCCTTATAGGTGCATATGCTGTGGGATCGATTTCCGGTGGTGCTTTTAATCCTGCGGTTGCTTTAGGGATCACAATCATGAATATAAGCATGTGGTCGAATATTTGGATTTTCCTCGTAGCTAATTTTCTTGGTGCTGCCTTTGCAGCCTGGGTTTTCACAGCAGCCCATAAAAGAGTAACTGCTTAATCTCTTCTTTTGAAGGTTTTGGTCTAGGGCACACTCTTGTGTTCTAGACCCATTTTTTTCTTAATTATCGGTTTAGGTTTTTATTTTTGACAGGATAGGATTGTCCCTTTAGTATGTTTTTAAAAGCTTGCTAAGTGCTTTTCTATAAGCGTTTTAAGACAGAAGAAAGGAGATAAAATGCGCGCTTCTATCCTATTTGGAATGATGGTCTTGTGCCAAGGTATATTCGCAACAGAGAAAGCTCTGCCGTTCGATCATCGCGTGACCGACGATCAATTTGAAAAAACCTTACAATTGTTAGGGGAACTTGTCGCTATTCCCTCTGTGAGTAACCCGCATAGTCCAGATTATAATTTTTCGAACCTGGAACAAGCCTCCCAGCTTGTGGAGAAAAAACTGGTTGAACTAGGCTTTTCCGTCTCCTGCCCTAGCATTGATGGCTCGCCGCCCTATATTTTGGGAGAATCCCCCTCAAATTCCGATAAACCCACTGTTCTTTTATATGCTCACTACGATGTGCAGCCTGTGAATAGAGCTAAGTGGATAACAGACCCCTTTCTTATGCACGAGCGTGAAGGGCGCCTATATGGACGAGGTGCCAGTGATGACAAGGGTGGATTAGCGGCGATTATCACGGCCTTGGAGACCTATTCGCAATTAGGCCGTGAATTGCCTGTTAACGTGAAGATTCTATTTGAAGGAGAGGAAGAATATGGCTCGTCCCATATGAAAGCCCTCCTTCAGCAGAATAAAGAGAAATTACAAGCAGATGCTTTGGTTGTCCTAGACGGCCTCAATAGTCATGCTACGACAGGGACTCTGACTAGCTCCACGAGGGGCCTTGTAAATATTAAACTCAAAGTAAATGCCCTCGAGAAGCCTGTTCATAGTGGGATTGGATGTCTGGTGCCCGATCCTGCGCAGGCTTTAGCAGGTCTAATCCATCTATTGGAAGATCCAAGGAGCATTCCAGGGTTTATGGAGACGATTGAGCCCTTAAATGAACAAGAGCGTGAAATCCTAGCTGCCAGCTCGCAAAGTGCCGAATCCTATGCTCGAGAAATGGGAGTTATAGAAAATGCACACTTACGTGGTAATTCAAAAGAATCGGTTTATGAGCGTATTGTTCAAGAGCCCAGCATCAGTATTGTGAATATGAATTGTGGTCAGCCAAATGGAGGAAATTCCATACAAGATAGCGCAAGTTGTACAATAGGGATCCGGGTTGTTCCTGGACAAGATCCAGAACGCGTTGCAGAGCTTCTTATTCATTATTTACAAGCGCAAGCTGTGCTTTTTAATTTGCCTATTGAATTATCGCAAGATGAGCAAAGCGCATGGGCTTGGAAAGCTGAGTTGTCACGTCCTTTTGCCAAAAAGTATTTGGCTGCATTAGGGGAAAACTTTCAATCATCCGCAGCGATGCCTTGCGGAGGTGCCCTTCCTTTACTCCGGGATTTACAGGAAACATTTCCTAAAATGGAAATGATTGTACCAGGGGTAGAGGATCCTCTTACTGCTGCCCACAGTCATAATGAATCGCAAGATATTTTGCTTTTACGTAATTCTATTAATGCATTGATTGCTTTCCTGAATAAAGCTGGTCAACAAGAGTAGAAAATTACTTGAGGGTGATCTAAAATAAATTTTAGATCAGCCTCAGAAAATCGAGATATTTACTTTTGATACACCCTCTAAGATAGGAGAGATGCCCGCCGATGATGAATCGTTATCATGCCTTAACACAAGAAGAAGAAGAGATCATTGTACGTAAACATACGGAACGTCCAGGCGTTGGGAAATTTAACGATTTTCAAGAAGTGGGTATTTTTGCCTGTCGAAGATGTGATCGGCCTCTTTATATGTCGAAAGATAAGTTTTCCTCTCGGTGTGGTTGGCCCAGCTTCGATGAAGAGCTCCCGAATGCCGTAGAAAGGATTTCCGATGCCGATGGGGTTCGTGTAGAAATTCTGTGTAACCGTTGCCACGCTCATTTAGGCCATGTTTTTGTTGGGGAACAATTCACGGCTAAAAACACACGGCATTGTGTGAATTCACTTTCACTCTCTTTCATCCCTGCTTTTACAGAAGAGGGGTACGAACGTGCGTTTTTTGCGGGTGGATGTTTTTGGGGAGTTGAGCATTTTTTCCAGCAGGAAAAAGGTGTTATACGAACATCTGTAGGTTATATGGGTGGCGATGTTGTCGACCCTACTTATGAAGAGGTGTGTACGGGCAAAACAGGTCATGCGGAGGCTATGGAGGTGGTTTTTGATCCTGAAGTTGTCGATTACGAGACATTAGCTAAACTTTTTTTGGAGATTCATGATCCTACACAAAAAATGCGTCAGGGGCCCGATATTGGGGCGCAATATCGTTCGGAGATTTTTTTTCTCACAGAAAAGCAGCGTAGAATGGCTAACAAGCTTCTCGATTCTCTAAAAAACAAATCTATTCCTGCTGTTACAGAGGTGACACCGGCTGGACCTTTCTATTCTGCAGAGGAATACCATCAAAAATATTACGAGAAAACGGGTAAGGAGCCCTATTGTCACCAAAGAGTGAAGAGATTTAACTAACAGATTCAGGGAAAACTCAACGCAAAGACAAATTAAGAGCGCGTAAGAGAGCTAAAATGGTTGAGGGTCGCAAGCGCTTTTTGGGGAAAAGCAAGTAGGAAGATCGTAGTTCTGGCTGGAACTTATCCCAGAAAATTTCATGCCCATCTAGATGGCAAAGCTTTCTAATACTCTTAAAGGTCCATTTAGCTAGTAGGGTGATGAATTGTCCTAGACCTACAATCCGTCCCAAGTCCTTAGAGGGAACGGGTCCAATTAGAACTAAGCGGCATTGCTCTTTCTCTAGTGTTTGTAAGGCGAATACCGCTAAGTGCTCGGATACACCTGAAGGGGCTTCTTGAATGTACATGACGTTATTGAGTAACCAACCCTCTTGTGACTGAAGTTTATTTAAGAGTACAAAACCCAAAATCCCTTTTTCACTTTTGGCATAAAACCACCGTTTCCCTTCCCGATCGGCAAATAAAGTGGGTTCAGCCAGATAAATCTGTATGCCTTTTCTCGCTTCAGTCCATGCTCGAGCAACATCTTCAATACCTTGCTCTATTTGCGGATCATATCCCGTATATTCGTGGATTTCGACACCTTTATTCGAAGATTGTCGCACTTTTTTTCTGAGCAAAGGTGTTTTAGGATTTAGATAATTAGTAGGATCCAGAACAAATTTTCTCCCAAATTCGATCAAAGAAAAAGAAAGGTGTTCGGCCGCAGAATTTGCAAATTCTTCCGAAACGATAATATACATCACTCCAATCTTTTGCTTCTTACAATAGGCTTCAAATTCTCGAGCCAGTGCGATTTTGTTTTCGGGCGCACAAACAGGATCTCCATAGACAACGGCATTTCCTAATTTGATCCGATACCCCACTAGGCCTTCAATATGATCAACAGCAAAAATTTGTGTTGTTTTATCTAAAATGCCATCTGTATTCACTTCTGCCCATTTACGGACAAATTCGACTAATCGTGATCTATCTAATGAGGCTTTCTTGGTAACGTGTTGGTCCATAAAGGGCTATTTTTTTGACATAAACATCCCCCTTATCAAATAGCGATCAATCAAGTCAAATACGTTTTATCTAAGTGTGCAAATGCTTGAAGAAATCTTGCCAACATAGGAAAGTGGCTTATGAAAAAATAGGTTAAGTCCCATGATGTTACGATTGGTCGTTTTTCTTAGTTTGCTGAATACGATTTCGCTTTTTGGCGATCCTTCTTCCCTGTTTTTTATCAAACATGCTCGAACAGAAGACCAGAAACGTTGGGGATTGATGAGGTGCTCCGCTCTACCGGATAATGAAGGAATGCTTTTTCACTATTCATCACCCAAACACGTGCGGATATGGTCCTTTAATTGTTTGATCGATCTTTCCGTAGCTTTTCTAGATGAACAAAAGAGAATATGCGAAATACAGAATCTACGTGCATTCCCGGAACGCATGGATCCTAAGAGACCTGTCTTATCCACTCGCGATTTTGCGCTTTATCCAGCCCAAGATCCAATTGTTATTTTTTTTCAAAAGGGCAGCATCTCCTCATCAGTTCCAGTTTGCTATGCATTAGAGATGAATAGGGGCTGGTTTGAGAAAAATCGCGTCGAGGTTGGAGATGTTCTTGAATGGAATTCTAAAGATAATACAGCATTTTTTGAGCGTCGCGATTCTTCTCCTATCTTGCAAAACGAGATTAGGACGCCATCAGGAGTTAATGCAGAAAAGTAAATAGATGATCCCTCTCCACCTAAATAGAATATTAGATGAAAGAGGGATAGGATTAGAAACGGTTAACGACTTGCTGTGGCTAATTGTCCCCAGTATTTGCCATCAACCAAGAGGCCTTCGCAGCTCCCATTAGCATAATGAGAAGTCAGTTGGTCAAGGCCAATCGAATCCATGATTGTATAGAGCAAAACCATCCCTAAGACGGCAGTATCTGGCTTAGCGAACTGTTTGAGTTCTTGAGCAGGTTTGCCAGCATAATGGGTGACAGCTTGCCAGAGTTCTTGCTTAGTGAAAGTTTTTTTACCGACACCAGTAGCTCCCATAGCAAAAATGAAGTTCTCATTTCCGATCCCTACAACTTTAGTTGTTGGATCTTTGATTTTTTGAAGAAACGGAGCAGGAACTGTGGGCATTTTCTCACGCATTTTTTTCACAAGAAGTTCAGCTTCTTGTAAAGTAACTGTAGCAGGGGCGGTTTGTAGGTCGAGTTTTTGCCCGCGAATTTCCATCAGGGCTTCTAAGCTGGGGATATAGCCCAGTTGTCCTTCAATAACGTCTAGTTGTCCATCGATCAGAGAAGTAACTTGGAAACTCCCAGAGCCTGAGTCTACGGCAATTAATTTTTCCTGAGGTATTTTGCTTACAGCAGTAGCTGTCTCAAACCCAAGCCGTCCCTCTTCGTTCTGGGAAATAATTGAGATATCAATCCCTAAGTCCTGATTAATTTTCTTAAACATATCCGGGGCATTTGTGGCTTGTCGCGACGCAGCTGTGGCAATTCCTTTCCATTCGGTAGGATGGAATACGCGTAGCTCTTTCTGCAAATCATTTAACTTGTCTAAGGCCACCTTTTGAATTTTTTCACTTAGCGCAGATTTGCCACCAACTTGGATGTCACGTTTAAAGGCAACAGGGTGTTCTTTAGAATAGAGAATCCGGTGAATTTTTCCATTGAGAGGATCCACTTTAGCAACCGTCAGTTTGATGCTTCCAGAGCCAACATCAATAGCGGCTCGGGTGATAGTTTTAGGCGTAAAGTGCCAAGCAATACAAACAAAAGCAGTTACCCCTAAAAAAATAGCAATAAAAGTTTTTTTAGAAAGAATAGAATTCATAAACCACCAAAATTATTTTTGGCGCTTATTATAATATCCTTAATAAAAGATGGTCAATGTCAACAAATTGTTACTAAAAAGTAAAATTTTTGTTAATTAATAATAGAATTTTTTATTTTACGATATTTCAAGGGGTTCAACGAGCACGCTTGTTCAAGAAGCTTAACTATATTTTTATTCTTCACCTCTCTATTATCTTTTGATTTTTTTGAAAGGTTTGCGCATGTCTATTAAAAGTATAGAAGGGTCTAGATCTCCTATTCCCGTAATTAGTAGTGCCGATAGTTCTTCGTCAAGTTCCTCGTCTAAGTCCTATGTGAGGGAAATAGATGAACATGTTCAGAGAATAGTCATGTCTGAGCCAGCGTATGTCCTTTTTACTAACGAACTGGATCAAGCAAAAACGCAAAGAGCATTTCAACTTCTTCCACCGCATGGGAATGCTATTTTAGGTGCTGGGTTATTCATGCCTCTAAATGTGGCAGCTTGGCAACCGGGAATTAAATATATACATGCGTTTGATGTAGACCCTAGATTCGAATCTACATGGCAACTCATTCAAAATCTTCTCCTAGACAGCGATTGTGATTATACGAGTATAAAAAGATTTTTTTTCAAAGCATGTCCAGATCCTGAAGTTTCTGCAAGATTCAAAAAAGAATTAGATGATGGCACAAGCTGGCTATGCTCTCCCACATATTTTGAGCGTGTACGTGAAGTTTTTCTTAGTAAACACTTCACGTTTACGCAGCTTGATATAGGAAACACAGCACAATTTGGAGAATTTTTGAAGTCTAGAGAAGGAACCCCACGAGTTATTTATATTTCGAATATCACTGAAACAGGTACAGGAGCTATTTTTTTAGAGAAGTTTCCTCAAAGATATAAGGAATATCATGAATCCCTATTGAATATACCTGTGGATTTACCGGTAATTGATGCCGAAAGCGAAGATAATGAAGATTGTGCTCAACAAAGGCTGCATACTGATGTCCGTGGTTATCTTCTACCTAAAACCAGTTTAGGAATGTGGGACTATAAAAGAGCTTTAGAAGAGGATAACTACGAAAAAGTGCGTTTTTATCTCATGAATGGGTTGATTCCCACCTCTGAAAAAGGATCCACAGACCTATGATCACAGCAGCTACTGGCAAACCTCATGCTCTGCAAGCACTTTTGGAGTTAGGGCCTGCTCTAGGAGTTAATTGGGACGATAAAACTTTTCAAGGCGAAGTGGCCCTTCATTTTGCAGCATGTTTTAATCAAACGGAGATTATAAGCTTATTAGTTGACCATAAAGCTGATCTTAGTTCCCGAGATATTCGCCAGATGACTCCCTTACATCATGCTGTGGCTAGGGGTGTAGAAAATGCAGTTGAAAAACTGGTCTCACTAGGTGCTGATCGTTCAGCAAAAGATTGTGAAGGGAAGATGCCAATCGATTTTATGCATAAATCTATATTTCCTATTTATAAACTTAGGGGGAGTGATGTTTTTAAACGTATAGAACTGTTATTAACGCAACCCAGTTCTAGTAAAGCCAAAGAGTCCCTTGCAGTAGTTCGAGCTCCTACTTAACCTGTACGGCAAAACATCTATCTAAAACTTCGTGATGGTTATAAGTGTTGCAGTTTAGACCAGTGCCCGAAGAGTTGAGATAGAATTCATTCCAGCAAGTATACGCGTACGTCTTTATGAATAAGGATAAATTAGGGAAAAAATTTAGGCCTTTCTATGTTGCAGTCGTTGAGGTGAACTCCTTCAGGAGCAAGATTACAATGGATGCGGAGTTCTTCTGGAGAAGATCTCCATTGGCTTTTTATCCCAGGAGGGCCTGGATTAGGTTCTGAGTCATTAATAGCTCTAGTAGATATTCTCGAATTACCCGGCCATATATGGTTAGTGGATTTACCCGGAGATGGTTCCAATGTAACGGCCAATAATAATGCATCTTTTAGCCATTGGGGTGCAGCCCTTCTAGAAGTTGTCTCTGAATTTGAAAAGGTGATTTTGGTCGCCCCTTCCACAGGTGGCATGTATGCACTTTCCTTACCCCAGCTTGAGACATATTTAAAAGGTCTTATTTTGTTGGATTCTGCTCCGTATGCAAAATGGCAAATCGTATTTCATGAAAATATGCAAAGATTGCCTCAAAAAAAAAGCTTAGTATTTTGCAGGAGCTACATACAAAAAGCCCTTCTAATGAGACCTTGAAAGCACTCACAATCGCCTCAGCGTCTTATCTTTTCACCAAGAAAGGGGAGTCGAAGGGAATTCAGATGTTACAGTCCTTCCCTTACAATTATGAAGCATGTCAATGGTCGGAAGAACATTTTGATGCAACCTATAGCGCAAAATGGGTCCCTGATCATCTTCCTACACTGATCCTAGCAGGGGACGAAGACATGATCTCCCCTGTAAAGTTATTTGCAGAAGAAAGAGCCTTTCAAAGAAGTAATATTCTTTATCAAGGTATCTCACGAGCTGGCCATTTCCCCTGGATTGAAAATCCTGATGAGGTGGCCATGGCATTTACAAGATTTTTCCGTAAATTGAATGAATAAATTATAAAAATAGCTATTTTTTGTTTCTAGATTCTTCCATTCTTTCTTTTTCTAATTTAGAAATCGATTCGTCGTCCAATTGAGTTTCAATAAACTCTATAGGAATACCATCTTCATCAATAATAGCCACCCGATAGCCTTCTAGAGGGTAATAGGGGCCAAGAATGACTTTTTTCCCCTCTATTTCTTTATCGAGATTATCTACGGTAAAGGCTATGTGGGGAACTTTTGTTAGGAGTTCTGGCAATCCATGTCCTTCTTCATAGCGATGCCACATAATATGGTATTTGTTGGCATCGTAGGGAGTGGTATAAAATTTATACCCAGCGACCTCCACATAGGCTTCGTTTTCTTTTTTTTCCGTTGTGGGAATGCCGCAGTGATTGTATTCCATAGTAAATTCCGTTAAATCTCAAATTAATTTAAAAAATCTAGAGCTATTTCGCGTGGTTTTTCACCTTTTTCTAATCGCTCATTGATCAGTTCAATAATGAAAGGCAGAGAATTGATATTTGGAGCAACATAATCCGCACCTGCTCGATAAAGACTTTCTTCTGCAATAGTAAGTTTTTGCTGAAGCTCATCTCCTCCCGTGTCAATTAATTCTGCCCAGTTTTTTCCAATATAATTACTTGTTGCCGTTAAACCTAGTGTCCATGTGCCTGACGAAGAGACAGCTTTCATGGCTTTGCCTTCTTGCATATCCGTTGATGTATCTCCTACCTTTAAGACTTCTTCAGGATCGATTATTCCTGCTTGTTCCATATTGTCTTGGATCATAAACCAGAAGGGGCGGCCTTTAGGAACTTGAGAAGCACTGATATGGACATCAGGATAATACCCTTGTTCTTGTGCTTTTTTTAAAAGGAATTCATTCATCTCTTCGTTGTAGCCGGTTGTTGAGCCTATTATCACATCCAATTTTTCGCGAGCCGTGTTGACCGACTCTTTAGTTCCGGGAATTAAATCTATGTAATCTCCTAGACAGGCCATTTGTACAGGGATAAAGTCTTTGTACATTTGGTCCAAATCCTCTTCCGTCCACGAATGACCCTTTACTCGAGTAAATTCAGCGCCCACGCGTTTCATATTTAAAATCGCGCGAATGTGGTCCTTTTTGAAGAGACCCAT
>JABDCS010000016.1 GCA_013288005.1 Chlamydiota bacterium
TCTAAGCTAGGAATAACAACGGATTGATTCTCTATCTTCTTTCGAGCTAGGCATGGATAGACATGTTGAATAAAAAAAGTCTTGGGATTGTCGGCAGAAAACCCTTCGTTTTTTGCTAAGGCCTTGTATTTCTCGTATTCTGGATTATTAAAAGCTTGGATAAGTGTTTCGTCGAGAGAAGCATCAGGATACTGACGATGATCTGCCGCTGCTGCAAGAGTTAGATCTTCTACGCCGATTTTCAGCATTTGTTCTTTCCAACAATTTACACACCGGCTCCTGCCATTTTTATTTGGAGCGACAAGACCTTGGATAATACATGCTGGTTTAACTAAATCATCTGCTTCAGGCGAAGAGACAACATAGCGTCCTTCCGAAGAAACTTTAAAAAAGAGGAAATGTTCATTTGCTACGACATACTGATCTTTCTGATCTTCTAAAAACTTAGCATGGATAACGATAGGAATATCATTTTTCTGCGCTGTGATGAGCATTGTTTTGTAAGCCCAAAATATTGGAACGCAAGCAAAACCATTATGAACATGTGTTAAATCTTCAGAGACCATCTGCATAAGAGATCGGTCTTGAATTTGCATTGCGTGTTTTCTAGTAAATTGGACGGATGCCTCCGCTAGATCTTTTCTGAATTGATTAACTAATCGACGCCAGAACGAAGAAGAAACATCACCTAAATAACCCAACTGCTTTGGATCAGTTGTATCTACTCTAAAAATCGAACCCGTTGATTCAGTATTTTTAATGATTTTAATTTTTGTAAGCACATAAGATTGAAATACAAATATACAAGATTCGCTAAAAACAATATCCAGACTTTCAATTTCTAATATTTCCTGCAAAGATTTCTTGTTAGATAAGTAATTTTCGATTTTTTTTGTATTTAAAATACTATTAATTTGATTGATCGATTTTACTATTTGATGTGGAGAATAAAAAATGTCGTGAGTATAAGAACTTGCGATAAGACACATCCAAATAGTACGAATGTGACAAGCATTTTCCCCCACTAGCCCGTCAAATTTTTCTACACAACCAGATTTCAATGCATGACTAATTTCAAGAAGTATTTTTAATAAAGCTTGATATTCTTTAAGCGAATTTTTTAATTCAGATGACTTTTTAAGAGCTGAGTTATAAGGAAGAAGCTGACTTAGGCAAATAGATATATTATTTTTCATATTTTTTGTAATTAATTTGATATATTATTATATAAAATAGATATAAATTCAATTTAAAATCAAATTTGATTTAATTTTAGATTTTTATCTTTTACAAAATTGCTTTGAACGAAATGTGCTGACAAGTTGCCTAGAAAAATGCCCATAATTGCTAAAAAAGGCCCACCCAAGATGAAACCCACTATACCCCCTGCAATAGCTAAAAGGGAGCTACCAAAAAGACAATAAATTTCGAAAGATTTTTGAAGACTGTTTATTTTCATTATAATCACCTTTATTAAATAATAATTTTAAATAATTAAGTATATTTTATATCAAATCATATTAATTATCAATAAATATTTTAAACCTTTTAATATAACTATTTTTCTAAAAAATTAAAGATAGATAGAAAATTTAGGCAACTATATAAGAAATTTTAGAGTGAACTTTTAAAATATATTTTATATATACATGTATTTTAGCGCTTAACCCGTGCCAGATGCCAAAAATTGATGATAAATTTAACTAAGCATTTTCACTCAGATAATCAAAATTTTTTTGAAATAGGCTCTATTCCCAATGCTGCTATTGGGCTTTCAATAGTTATAGGCAGTCAATTAGCTAATGAATATGGAGCTGGGATAGCGATATGTTCAATAGTGGTCGGCAATCTCATCTTATGGATTATTGGCATTAGCGTAATTTCAATAAATGAACAACATGGAAACACCGGTATAGACAATATAAAATTGTTTTTCGGAAGAGTCGGTGGATTAATATCTTCTTTGATTTTGATGTTTGCCTTTCTTAATTGGTATGCTTTTCATTTAACTTTTTCTACCCAAGCTCTTAATCAATTATTGCATTTAGATAACAACCTCGTTTTAGATTTGAGTTTAAGATTTGGGGTTATGCTCGGCCTTTTATGTGCATTACTATCGGTCGGGGGAATCCGCATGCTTAAAAGATTATCAATTATCGCCTTTCCGCTTTTATTAATTTTTCATTCCTACGCTATAAGTATTTCTGATCAATCAATTACGCTGAAAGGGACTTTTGGATTATCATTTTATGCTGTTATGACCTCAGTCCTCCTTTTGCTTCCTGGTGTGATTAATTTTCCTACCTTTTTTAGACATGCTCGTTCAAAAGCACATGCGTATCTTGCTTTAACAATGTTTGTAGTTTTTACAACTTTTTTTGAAATATCTACAATTTGGATTAACTTTTATTCAGCCGTTTCCGGTTTTAATATAATAGTCACAGCAGTTTTTATAAGTATAATGTTAACTACATGTAATTTACTAAATATTTACCTCGCTTCAGCATGTTGGAGAACGATTGTGCCCAACTTTGAATCTCCGAAAGGCTTCGCTATCATTGGATTGTTCGGCACACTGACATATACTTTTATCCAAATTTCTTCCCCTGTTCAATTCTTGCAAGAGTTAACAAACTCTTATATTGCCTGTTTAGGTGTTGTGCTTATGTTTGCTTTTGCTGCACGAATTATGATTAAACACCGACCAAGAAAATTTGATAAGTTAATGAATTTAGTAACATGGTTGTTTGGCTGTGTAATCGCAACAATTTATGAAATAAAACCTGCGTACAAAGGTCTGCCTGCTTTGTTAAATGGGTTGACTGCGAGCATATTATTTTTTATGACGATAATTTTTATTGAAGAGATTGTATGGGCGCTTAGAAAAAAACAGCGTGCACATGTAGCCAAAGTTAAATAGAAAGAGTATGAAATCTCACGCACATGCACATGAGCTTCATGATACCGAACAATCAGTTTGGGAGCTTTCGGCTATTCAGTTGAGTGGTTGGACCAGTTTACCTATTTTGGCGACCAGCTTACTTATCCTGCAGCAAAATAGTTTTTACGGTTCGATTATGACCATTATTGTGGGTAATGCCATTTTATGGTTCATACGTCTCGGAATTATTTTGATGACCTATAAAAAACGTAAAAGCACCTTAGATATCTCCCGAGACTATTTAGGAAACTTTGGTAGTTATTTCATTGGAACCCTGCTAATTCTTGCGACGTTAGCGTGGTTTATTGCGCAGACAACAGCTGCGAGTAATACTCTAACTCAATTGATTGCCATTGAAGAGCACCCGAGCATAAATAAATTTGTGCAAATGAGTGTCTTATTGGGAATTCTGAGTACATTTCTATGCATGGAAGGAATTGTCGCATTGAAAAAACTTGCGACGTGGACATTTCCTTTTCTACTCGCGGCCTTTGTGGTGATTCTGGTGACGGTGCCCTTTAAATTACCGCCCCAAAACAACGCTGCTCTTTCTTTGGCAGGTCTTTCTTTAGTGTTAGGAAGTAGTTTAGGGATCACCTCTGACATGCCCACTTTTTTTAGGCATAGCAAATCTCTAACATCATCCATTATAGCATTAACGATTGTCCAAGTGATGAGCCTTGCTTTAGCTATTGCAAGTCTGTTTTTTGGAGCGATTATCAGCAACTCGTTTGAAGTGAATTCCGCAGCCGTTTTAAGTGCGAGTAATTTGCTGTTGAGAATTGCATTGATTGTCTTTCTGTTTTTATCTGCAATCTGTGCGAATGTTGCGAATGTTTATTCTGCATCAGTGGGATGGGAAGTTATTGCTCCAAAGTCTTTGGTAGGCAGAAAAGAATACCTGATTTTGGGATTGGGATTGACGACGATATTTATTATGATCCCCAATGCGTTATCAGCAAAGTTTCTCGTAGTCGCTCTGGAAGCTACCGATACCTCCCTAGTGAATTTATGTATTATTTTAATAATCGGTTACATTTTGAATCGACAGACAGAGCACCAACCTAACGCCTTTCACCAACGAGTTAATTTTACTGCTTGGTTACTCTCCACTCTCGTCACGACCTTTTTATACTTACAACATACTCCGATGGCGCTTTCACCATTAACTGTGGGCTTTATCATCGTTTTATTGACTATTCTCACTTCTTTTGTTGTAAGGCGCATCATCCGCTGGTGTTTTTGATACTCACTCGAAAGCTAAATCGGCAATCCATATTTTTTATGGATATCATCGTGATGTTGTTTAAGCTCGAGATGAGTAACGACCTCAGAATCGACGTTGAGAGACTCTTGTAAATTGTGCTCGATCTCACTAGCGATTTCATGGGCTCGCCCAAGCTTCAGATCTTTGGGAAAGAGCAAATGAAATTCCACAAAGACCTTATTTCCTGAACGTCGATGTCGAAGGTGATGGAACTCGAGATTTTTTTGTTTCATCTCCTTATCTAGAAGATAAACAATATGCTTTTGTAACTTGGGATCTGTTTGATCCATTAACCCACCTACACTTTGTCGAACGAGTTTGCTGCCCGTCCATAAAATATTTAAGGCGGCACAAATAGCAATGATAGGATCAAACAAAAGAACGCCTGTTAATTTTACCATCAACAATGCAAAAAGTACGGCGATACTTGTCCAGCAATCTGTTAAAATATGCTTACCATTAGCTTCTAGTATGAGAGATTGATATCTTTTACCTTTTTTTATTAAATAAAAACTCAGTGCTAAATTGATGGCTGTAGCAAACGCCACAAAAAACAAACCCTCCTCAATACTTTCTAATTCGATTCCAAACAGTATTTTATGGATCGCTTGGTAGAGAATAAAAAGCGCCGCAAAAATGATCATTGCACCTTCAAAACCAGCGGAAAAAAAACTTACTTTATCATGTCCATACATGTGGTTTTTATCAGCAGGTTTAAAACTCAACCACATACTATAAGCAGCAAATCCGACCGCAAAAACATGAATGGCTGATTCTGCTGCGTCTGAAAGAATGGCAGTTGATCCCGTAATGTAATAGGCATAAGGCTTAATAATCAGCATCAAGAAGCCGACCAGAAAAGACAACCTCATGGAGAAGTTCATATCTTTTCGCTGAGCTTCCATATTCATGAGCTTTCCCATAGTCATTTTCTCCCAGTATGAATGCTTAGAGATAAGTCATCTAGATTATCCCAAATGAAGCTTATGTGATTTACAGAAAGATGAGAAAGAAAAGTGTGTAAAATAGTCTCTTAAGAGCGAGTGGTTTTGAGGAGTTCTATGAGTTCAGAGCGGTCGAGCGACTTGAGTTGTGCCTGATCGTCATATCCCACAAGATTTTGAAGAAGAGCCATCTTGCGATTGATCATCAGGTTGATGCTCTCTTCGATGGTCTCTTTGGTGACGAGTTTAAACACTTGGACACCGCGATTTTGTCCCATCCTGTGAACACGATCTGTAGCTTGATTTTCTTTTGCGGGGTTCCACCAGCGATCGTAGTGGATAACTACTGAGGCAGCGACAAGATCGATACCAACACCTGCAGCCTGAAGGGATGCAACAAAAACCTCGCAGTGTGGATCTTCGCGAAAACGGGCAACTTGTTGTTGACGATCGCGTGTAGAGCCCCGAATGCCTGCGTGACCAATACCATTTTTATCGAGGTATGCTTCGATGATATCGAGCATTTTGAGGAACTGGGAAAAAACCACTACCTTTTGCCTACTCTCGCGGGCCTCTTCCAGAAGCTCTACAAAAAGATCCCATTTACCAGATTCATGAGCGAATGGATCTTGCACATTATCTAGAATGAGGCAGGGGTGGTCACATACTTGCTTAAGACGCGTTAAGATAGCAAAGATATGCATGTAGGAAATCGGCTTAGTTTCATCCTGTAATTCTTGAACAACCTGTGCACCTTCTTTTTTAAGATAGCTATTATACAAAAGCTTCTGCTCGTGCTTGAGTAGACAATGGGCAATTTCTTCTGTCTTCTCAGGTAATTCAATGAGTACTTCTTTCTTTTTACGACGCAGGATAAAGGGGTGAATAAGTCTTTGAAGAAGAGCCCTTCGTACAGCATCCTGCGCGCTCTCCACGGTGTTAGAAAGAAAAAGCTTAAAATTCTCTTCCGTAGGTAAGTAACCTGGCAAAACAACATCGAAAAGAGCTTTGAGTTCGGCTAGATTATTTTCGATAGGAGTCCCAGTAAGTCCAAGACGCATATCTGCCGTTATTTGCTTAAGAACTTGATGGGTTTGCGAAGAGGGGTTTTTCGCTGCTTGTATTTCATCAAATACCGCTAATGAAAAGACTGTCTCTTCAATCAATCTTTTCTCAGAACGCAAAATTCCATACGAAGTCAATACAATGTCTGCGCGTTCTTTAAGTTCCTTTAAATTACGACCTATTCCGTAGTAGACGACCACCTTTAATTTAGGCAAAAATCGCTCAAGAATCTCTTCCCAATGGAAAATGACTGATGTAGGGCACACAACAAGAATAGGATTTTTGCGCAGACTCTTTTTATGATTGTAGATGGCTACGATAAGTGCGATAGCTTGGTGGGTTTTCCCCAGACCCATCTCGTCACATAGAAGGCCCGAAAGACCCCGCATGTACAATTGCCATAGCCAATGAACACCGAACTGTTGATAGGGGCGAAGCGAACTTTTTAAGCCCTCTAAAGAGCATTCCTGCTTTCCTAGTAAAGTGTCCGTCAATCTATACCAGGCTTCCACGGTCAGAGGATCCCCATTACTATCCACGGTCTCTTCAAAGGCTAAAAGCTTCAAACAATCGAGACTGCTAAGCGCAAGACTGCCATCTGCAGAGGGAACTTTGTCTAACTCTTTCAACCAGGAGAAATGTAACCTATGGAGATGAAGAAGCCCCGCCTTTGTGCATATGTAGGTTTTTTCTTCTTGATATGCATCTAAAACCGCTTTTAAGGGCACTTCACCAAATTCACTTGTATAGACAAGCTCAATTTGCCAAATACCATGTCGTGTAGAGAGTCGTAAATCGCGCATACAGAGACGAAGGCGCCGCGGTTCGACAAGGCGATCATCGATGTCGATGCAGTAACCCCGTAAATACTCGAGCTCGAAAGTGATGAAGTACTCTTCTTCGGAGACGGGAATAATTTTTTTCTGACGGTAATCTTCGGGAATAACAAGCTGCATGGGAAGTTCAAAAAAACCCTCCCCCTCTACATACGTTACTTCACCTAAAAGATGGACTTGAGCCATCGAATAGGAAGGCGCTAACTGGTAATAAGGCTTTACGACAATCCGCTCCTTACTATCGTAGAAGATCACTAGACCTGCAGCAGCTAAGGGACATTGCGAACTAAAAAACCCTTTCAAACTCTGTAATTCGTCGCGATTTTGCTGAATAAAATGTGCCAGATTATCAGCGGGGATAACAAGACCTGGCCGCAAGAAGCCTTGGCTTTTCGTTTTTGGATAAAATCCATGTGTAGGCACATAGATCCACTCACCTAAATCGACAAACCCTTCCGCCTCTAGCCCTTCTTCAACTTGCATTTCAAAATGCAAAGCATTTTCTACATCGAGGTAGAAATGCAAACTCGACTCAACTGTGGCTTGATGAATTTGAAAACCTTCAAAATGATTGAGCCATAACCGGTGTCTTTCGATAAAAGAAGTGAGAGAATCGAGAGAAATTAATTTTGTCACACCCGGAAAGAGAAAATTCTGTGTTCTGAGAAAGCCATGCTTGGGGATGTAAAGCCAGTCTCCAAAACGTGCAACTTGAGGTTGCTCGAGGTCGCCTGGGGTAAAAAGATAGGCACAGAGATGAAGCCCTTTTCTCGGCTCCGCAACAAAAGAAAGTTTGTAATTTACAGGATGTCGGGTGAAATCTAAGGTGATCTTATGCAATTTTTCTGCCATCAACTCTGGGTGCGTATCGATGAAATTGCCTATTTCCTCTTTTTCTAGAACTTCCCTACCCAGAGCAGGGTCAAGACTTAAGGGAAAAAAGCCTTTTCCAGGTAAATAAAACCAATCCTCCACCTCGATAACAGATTGTGGTTTTTTCTTAAGTTTAGGAGGAGCTTTACGTTTATTCGCCTTCGCCTTCGCCTTCGCCTGTGGTTCGTGCTCCAAAAGCAGAACCTGCTTGTTGGCATCGTAACGAATCGCTCCGATGGGTGGATACTGCGATTCGTAGATTTTTAAGGGAGATTCCACACTTTTGAGTGAAGGGATAATTTGGGCCCAATTACCACTCGAAAGATAAAAAGTAGCTTCGAGAGCCGGAAAAGTAACCTTAATGCCTTTGGGAAGGGCCTCTTTCTGTTCGAGGAAGTGGATCCGATAACGAACCTTCTCATCTTGACTTAAGAAAAGCCAAGAAGCCAAATCGCTCCAAAAAGAGAGACGATAGAGAAGGAATTGGCTCGGTCTTCCTTGTTTCCATAAAGAAATATCTTCGGGCGAGAGATTGGAAAATTTAAGGGATGTCTGCTCTGTTTCGAGACTCTTTTTATTAACAATTTCTTTGAGTAGTTTTTTTCCTTGTTGATTACGAGGAGTGACGCAAAAAAGAACTCGACCTGTTTGGGAAAGAGTTTCCCACCCACCACCGCTTACAGGCTCTAGACTCTCTGGGGCAAAGCTATGTCGTGAACCTGCTAAGAAGCAAAGCTGATTCCAAAGAGATTTTTCAAAACGCAAATGAAGAGGCTCTTCATTTTGAAAGATTTTAAGGTAAGCCGCTGCTAAATGTGGACAGTAAGGTTTTTTTTCAACTATCGAACATGTGCAAATGCAATCGATCAGCGAACCGTCATCTTTCACTTGAAGAAAGGGAAAATAACTTTCGCGCTTCAACGAATCTTTTACCTCGAATTGGTAGGTGCCTTGGGCGAATTGAAGAAGGTGTACCTTCTTCTCACGCAACCACTGCCCCCCCTTCTTCAGGTCGGCTGGAGAAAAAATCTCTTGCTGCTTAGCCATAGAAGCGTCAATAATCCCTGTTTATTCGAGACCATATAAAAAATTATAGTCTCCTAGACCTCTTTGGGGTCTATTTTTTTAGATATCAAAAAAACGACTCAGAACCTATGCAAATCCGTATTCTCGCTTCACAATTGAAAGACCACATCGGTAAAACTGTCTTTTTGCGCGGTTGGTTTAATAACATGCGCGCCTTTGGTAAAGTCAATTTCCTTATTTTGCGCGATAGGACAGGTTTTTGCCAGGTTGTAATTGAAGACAAAGAATTATTTAAAACTCTTCAACCACTCCAGCCCGGTAGCATCCTCAAAATTCGCGGGGAAGCTAGAGCCACACCGCAAGAAGAGCCGGGGGTTGAAATCGTCAATCCCGTGATCGAAGTAGAAGTCCCAGTACGCGAAGCGTCACCGATTGAGTATCAAAAACCGCTTATCCCATCCGACCTCGAATACATTCTCGATAATCGACCAATTGCTCTTCGTAATCGAGTCCTCCAAGCGGTTTTCAAAATTCAAGCAGAAATCATGCACGCTTATCGCCTTTTCATGCACGATGAAGTCGGAGCTATTGAATATTTTTCTCCCAACATCGTGGGAGCTTCTTCAGAAGGAGGAGCGGAGTTTTTCAACGTCGACTATTTTGGCCATACCGCAACATTAGCCCAAAGCAGCCAACTTTATAAGCAAATCATGGTGGGCGTCAACGAACGTGTTTTTGCTTTAGCACCATTTTTCCGAGCCGAACCTTCGCACACCCCACGTCATTTGTCAGAAGGCAAGCAGCTAGAATTCGAGATGGGTTTTTTTGAAGAGTGGCAAGAAATTCTCAATATAGAAGAGAAAGCGATTAAGTTTATTATCCATTTCTTACGACAACACTGCGCTAAAGACTTAGCTCTTCTAGGTAACAATCTTGTAAAAGCCCCAGCTGATGTTCCTTTTCCACGATTGACCTTTGCGGAAGCGCAGCAGCTCTATTATGAGCGTACAGGGATAGACGAAAGAAATGAGCCAGATTTGAGCCCAGCTGCAGAAAGAGAACTCTGTCAGTGGGCATCGGACACCTTGGGAACAGATCTTGTTTTTGTAGTCGATTGGAAGACGGAAAAACGCCCTTTTTACTCTTACCCTAAAGAAGATAATCCCGAACTTACGAATACGTTTGATCTACTTTGTGCAGGCACTGAAATTACTTCGGGTGGTCAGCGTAGGCATACCTATGAATCGATGATAGAGGGAATTCTGGCCAAAGGCATGGACCCCGCCAATTTTGACGACTACTTAAGTGTATTTAAATATGGAATGCCTCCCCATGGAGGCTTTGGCATGGGACTCGAGCGCTTAACCATGACTCTCCTGCGTCTGCGCAATATCCGAGAGGCTTCTCTTTTCCCTTCAGATCCCAAGCGCATTGCTGGCAATCGCATAAAAGCCCGTATTTTCTTTGGTGGTGAAAATATTCGTAATGAAATATTGCGCCTTCTTAAACATTCGGGAACAGAATTTGACCATAGGGTACATGAACCCACACCTACTTCCGAAGATTCAGCACGCGTACGCGAAATGGAACTTGAAGAAGGTATAAAAGCGTTACTTCTTCGGGGTAAAAGCACGAAGAAGAACTACCAATTTAATATCCCCTCACATCTTAAACTGGACATGAAAGCAGTGGCCGAGATCGTAGGCGAAAAATGCGAATTTGAAGATGCAGAAGTCATTAAAGAGCGTTTTGGTTTAGAAACAGGGGCTGTTCCCCCGTTTGGACAGCTTCTCAATTTGGAAACCTATTATGACGAACGCATTCATCTGCATGAGAGAGCGGGCTTCAATTGTGGACTTCGTACCGAGTCCATCATCATGACAGCAAAAGATCTGATAGCGATTGTGCAACCTAAAACGGGTCGATTTACGAAAGAATAAACCGATAAATTACGCTACTTAGACACTAGAGATCGATAACTCCTGAGAATACCATGCAAGCGGGACCTGTGAGATGCCAAGTAGCGGTATCGATTTCGAATTGATCGTTACCGCGGGTTTTCACCATTAGCCGCGCACCGCCTGCAACACAAGCTGCCGCAATAGCGCCGCTTCCGCAAGAAAGTGTTTCACCTTCTACACCTCGCTCGTAGGTACGAATCGAAATCTCTTGAGGACCTGTACGTTGCATGAAGGTGACATTCGCTCCCTCACTGCCCAGTTTAGGATGGAAGCGAACCATCCGCCCAATTTCACTTACCGAAAGTGAAGAGAGATTATCGACGATCGCAACAGCATGTGGCACACCTGCTTCCACAAGATCAAAAGACATTTCATTGAGGATGACGGAGGCACGCAACCGCATACTGGGAACGGGAAATGTCGTTTGGACTTGATCGCCCCGAAAAATGCAACGCATCACCCCTTTAGACGTTTCAATAGAATATTCACTCTTGTCTTGGCCACAAGCGCGCAGAGCAAGAGCACTACAACGAAGAGCATTGCCACAAAAAGAAGCCTCTCCTCCATCAGCATTAAAATAGATAATACGTCCATCTGCGTGAGTAGAAGGTTGAATAAGAACTAAACCATCAGCGCCAATTCCATATCGTCGATGGCAGAGGCGTTGGATACGGTTACGGTCGACTGGGAAGGTTAACAAACGATCATCGAAAAAGATTAAATCGTTACCTGCACCATGCAGTTTAAAGAAAGGGCGTCGCATAAGGACTCTCCGTCAAAAAAGACACCTTCCCTTTTTCGAAGATAGTGGTTTTATAAACAAGCCTATTATTGAATAGGCCCTTGCATTTTTGAAAATAGAGCCCTAATTTAATAAACTTCTCTTTGAAAATTTCTAAAGATTTTTAGGTAAAAGCAGGTAAATCTTTGTAGGAGGTAACAATTTTGTCTACTAAGCCAAAAGCCATCGCTTCTTCAGCACCTAACCAGGTATCGCGGTCGATTGCTTTTTCGACTGTTTTACGATCCTTGCCTGTAGCTTCTACATAGATATCGACAATCGTATCGCGTGTTCTAAGGATCTCTCTAGCTTGAATCTCTAAATCAGTGGCCTGTCCACGCACAACACCGCCAATAGCAGGTTGGTGAATCATAATACGCGCTAAAGGAGTTACAAATTTTTGTCCCGGAACAGCACAAAGTGCTAACAAGGACCCCATGGAGGCAGCTAGCCCTGTCACTAAAGTGGTTACAGGTGAAGAGATCATCTTCACTTGATCCCAAATAGCAAAGCCTGCATCTACAGAGCCGCCTGGAGAGTTAATAATAAAGAGAATGGGTTTGCCTGGAGCCGTTAGCTCCAAATACCAGAGTTTCCGAATGGCATCCCGGGCAGTAGCAGAATCCACTGCATCGGAAAAGAAAATCCTACGGGTATTAAGGAGGGCCTCATCGATCTTGTCTTCTAGGTTACGCATTTTTTTGTCGACAGGTTCATTCTCGTTTTTTGGCATGGTTATCTCCTTAGAGAGTATATCAAAACTAAATTTGTCTAGGAAAGCATTCCGAAACTCGCGTGCTGTATAGGGCGATTATGTGAAAATTCCTTTTTTCACTCAACTACGAGTTCTGGGTATAGGGGAAACTGCTGCAGAAGTGCACTTACACGAGCACTTGCCCTATCTGCTGATCCTGGAGAAACAGTAGCCTTTGCGCGGCTGGGGCCTCCTGTTTTAGCGTCGGTCTTCGGTTTTCCCTCTTTTAGGAAGTCGTACAATATATTGGCTACTTCGCGCATTTCCGGCTCTTTCATGCCAATGGTAGTTAATGCGGCTGTTCCCATGCGGACGCCCGATGCATACCAGGGTCCATTGACATCAAACGGTATGGAATTACGATTTACCGTCATCTTGGCTTCCCTAAGAAGGGTTTCCGCCTGCCTTCCCGTTAAACCAAAACTCTTATGGACATCTATAACAACAATATGGTTATCCGTGCCCCCTGTTGTAATCGTGGCGCCGCGTGCTATTAAGCTTTCAGCCAACGTTTTGGCATTCTTCACAACTTGGTCGGCATACGCCGCAAATTGAGGAGTGCGTGCTTCTTTAAAAGCAATAGCCTTGGCCGCAATCACATGAGGCAAAGGCCCTCCAAGGACAAGAGGACATCCTTTGTCGACAGATTCTCGTAACGCTTCTTTACAAAGGACAAAACCTCCGCGAGGTCCGCGCAAGGTCTTGTGGGTCGTTGAAGTCACAATATCAGCATAAGGAATGGGATTATAATTTCCGGTCATTACCTTACCGGCTACTAAGCCTGCAAAATGGGCCATATCCACCATAAGATAAGCGCCTGCAGCATCGGCGATCTCTCGCATGATAGAAAAGTCGATAAGGCGGGGATAGGAAGAATAACCTGCGAGTAAAATTAAGGGCTTTTCGCGTATAGCTTGTTGTTTCAATTCGTTATAATCAATCAGACCCGTCTCTCGATTTACTTCGTAGGGTATAGAGCGCATCATTTTAGAAGAGATGTTATGTCGATATCCATGCGTCAAATGCCCGCCAGAATTTAAAGAGAGCCCCATAACTTTTTGCTGACAGAGAAGAAGACGCATTTCTTCATATTGCTCAGGACTCATCTCATCAATAGATTTAAAACCTTTAGCTTTTACTTCTCCGTTTTGTACCCCGTGGATTAAAAGAGTCCAAAAAGCAACGAGATTGGCATCTATCCCCGAATGAGGCTGTACATAAGCGTGATCGCTACCGAATAATTTTTTTAATTCTTCGACAGCGGCTTCTTCAATTGTGTCGACATTTTCACATCCCGCATAAAAACGATGGTGGGGATACCCTTCTGCATATTTATCGGTGAGTAAATTGCCCATGGCTTGCTGAACAGCAAGTGAAGAATAATTTTCAGACGCGATAAGTTTAAGGTAAGAACGCTGATCATTAAGTTCCTGGACAATTTTTTCTGCGAGCAGAGGATAAGCATCTTGCACACTATCGAGGGAGGCAGCAAAAGCTATTCCATGAGAAGTTCGTTTCGGTTCTGCAACACGTTTGTAGTAAGTTTGTAAGTAGGACATGGGTAAAATCCCTCTCTAAAATTTGGGATCAATATACATAATATTCGGATTGTCCCCAACTTTTGAAGAAAAAAGCGGATAAATATCATACAGAAAATGAAAATTTTTAGTTGAATTACTCGAGGTTTTTCTCTTGAGAAATAATCGATTACGGAGATAATGTACCCCTTAGAACCTTAATAAAACAAAAGCTCATCGATTTTTCGATCCTTTTGAACGATTTTAGATTCAAAGTTTGAAGATCCCATACGAGAATGGCTAGGGACCGGCAAAATTGAAATCGAAAAGCGGTTAAAATAATCCAAAACTCGACAAAATGTTAATTCAGAGATAATCTCTTACATTTCTTTAATCAGATCAAAGTCAACTGCGGGGTTTCCGTGCAAGAATCGCTCAAGACAATCCTGGAAATTCAAGAACTAGACATGAAAATGCTCCGCCTTATGCGCGTGAGAAAAGAACGCTCCGTCGAACTCGAGCAGATCGCGGACCTTCGTCGCGAATTACACGCCCAGCTAGATGAAAAGGCGAAAGAGATCGAAGAGTTAAGTAAGACCATCGTGATCATGGAAGGAAAAATCCAGGATAGCGTCACCAAGATTAAAAAACTCGAAGGTCAACAATCATCGATTAAAAAAGTTGATGAATTCAATGCTCTTACCCAAGAGATGACCGCTCTTGAGCGTGAAAAAATCGCTACCGAACAAAAAACTTCTGATCTCGTCGACAAACGCGTCTTTGAAGAAGAGATGCTCGAAAAAATTAAAGAAAGTCTAAAAGCCTCAGAAGCGAGCAGCATAGCTTTGGAAAATGAAATCAAAGCCAGCATCGACATGATCAATCAAGAGGGAAGAGGACTAAAACAAAATCGCGATCACCTTGTAAGCGAAGCAGATGCAGAAATCTTACGCATTTACGAAAGACTCTTACGCAACAAAAAAGACCGCGTCATAGTTCCTATCGAAAACCGCGCATGCAGCGGCTGCCACATCTCTTTGACTGCCCAGCATGAGAACGTCGTACGCAAAGGAAAAAATCTAGTTTTCTGCGAACATTGCTCGCGTATCCATTACTGGCAAGAAGCAGAAGCGACAGATGGATCGGCTGCAGCTACCACACGTCGTCGTCGTCGCAGGACTGCCACTGCATAAAGAGGGCCTTTTTATAGTTTTCGGGAAAGCGGGCAATCGCCGCCTGACCATCAGGGGGAGGAAAGTCTGGACTTCAAAGGAGAGGATACCAGCGAAAAGCTGGGGGCTGTAAGGCTACGGAAAGTGTAACAGAAAACATACCCCGCTCCATCACGCAAGTAGTGGAGCCAGGCTGAAAATGCCGGTTTAGATGAACCGGCCCTACTGACAGAAATGTCAGATGCGACAAACCCTATCCGAAGCAAGGCCGAAAAGAGACAAGCACCGCATTATAACTGCGTGCCACCGTTCTCCACGGAGTCTCTTAAAATAGCGCCGCTCGAGGAATTTGGTGACAAGTTCCCTAGATGAATGATTGCCCAGGACAGACTCTGTTCTGTCGCTGACAAAATCCGGCTTACAGCTTTCCCGATTTTTTTCTTAATTTATCCCCACTCTTGATTTCAGGAAGAATCCGTCTCTTTTTTTGCTAATGGATGCGCCTTTTCATATGCCTGTCGTTTGAGACGCGTTGAGACCTGCGCGTAGATGGTCGTTGTAGTCAGAGCGCTATGACCCAATAGATTTTGGACTGTTTTAAGATCCATCCCTTTTTCGAGCCAATGGGTAGCGATTGTATGACGCAATGCGTGGGGTGTGACATGGCCTAAAAGCGCGCTTGAACGAAGGTATCCCTGAAAGAGACGATCAATTGAACGAACCGTGATTCGGTTGCCCCAACGGTTTAAAAAAATAGCCTTTTCACATTTTTGGGCCTGATGACAATCGTCATCGATATAGCGATCGGGATGTTGGAGATACCGCTCTAACCAATCCACAACTGTTTTCGTCAGAGGAACCACTCGCTCTTTCTTTCCTTTTCCGCGAAGTCTAACACGCCTTCCTTGCAGATCGACGTCATCACGATTAAGACCAGCTAGCTCACTCACCCGCAGTCCCGAACTGTAGAAAAGCTCCATCATACAACGATCACGAAGGCCTAAATAATTCGTTAAATCGGGTTGACTAAAAAAAAGATCGACCTCTTGCATCGTCAAAGGTCGAGGCAAAGTCTTATCCAGTTTAGGGCCATTAATTTCTTCTACTGGATTATTTTTGATAAGCTGTTCGCGGCAGAGGAATTTGAAAAATGAGCGTAGACTTGATAGGCGCCTTGTCGCAGTTCTGCGAGCAGCTCCTCGTGTGTGAAGCAGAGCTAAAAAATTTCTTATGTGGCGTTTTTGCACTTGGTCCACAGCTGACACCTTCGACTCTTCCATTTGCTCGGAAAACATCTGTAAATCAATTCTGTAATTACGCAGGGTGTGCGGAGAGGATTGTTGTACGATCTCTAGGTGTTGAAGATATCTGTCGATCTCATAGGATAAAGTCTTAGATTCAGGCATGGTTTTGGTAGCTCTTTTTAGGCCTTATCATTACAATAACTCCTTCGAGTGCAGTCTCCAAGAAGATTTTCGGCTTCTTTTTTGTTCAAAAAACTTAGAAAAAAGATGAAACCCTAATTTTAGAACACCCTCTCGGCCTTTTTCTATGATTACTTTAAATAAAATTTCCAAGCGCGTTGGCAATCGCACTCTTTTTGAAGATATTTGCGTAACTTTCAATCCTGGTACTCGTTACGGCCTTACAGGACCTAACGGAGCCGGTAAATCAACTCTGCTACGCATTATGATGGGTCAAGAAGAAGCCACTTCCGGGACAGTCACCTTACCTAAGCGCACCGGCTATCTACGACAAAATATCGAAGCCTACCGCGAACGCCGCGTGATTGACGTTGTCATCATGGGCAATACCCGTCTGTGGGCTGCGCTAGAAGAACGCGACACCCTCTACGAACAAGAGATGACTGAGGCAATTGGTCTTCGATTGGGTACACTAGAAGAGATCATAGGTGAAGAAAATGGCTATAGCGCCGAATCGGATGCCGAAATTCTGCTAAGTGGAACAGGAGTACCTGCCGAATTCCATGAAAAGAAAATGCACACAATCCCAACCGATCTACAGTTTAAAGTGATGTTGTGCCAAGCACTCTTCGGCCAACCCGACGCTTTACTCTTGGATGAACCGACTAACCACCTCGACCTTGAGTCGATCAGCTGGCTTGAAAACTTCCTCCACGACTACACCGGAGCATTGATTGTTGTAAGCCACGATCGTCATTTCCTCAATTCTGTGACCACAGCTATAGCAGATATCGACTATGACACTTTGATCATTTATCCTGGCAACTACGACGCCATGTTGGTTACCAAGACAGCGGTTCGAGAACGTGCGGCCTCGGAAGCAAAATCCAAAGATAAAAAAATTACCCAACTTCGGGAGTTCGTAGCTCGGTTTGGAGCGGGAACCCGAGCGAGCCAAGTGCAATCGCGCATCCGCGAAATCAATCGCCTACAGCCCCAGGAACTCAAACAATCCAATATCCAACGTCCTTACATACGATTTTACCCATCTGAAAAGGCATCTGGACAGGTTGTATTTAAATTAGACGATGTCTCGCGAGGCTATGAGAACCTCCCTGTTATCCGCCACTTCAACCTAGAAGTCCATAAAGGTGACAAAATTGGAATCATCGGAAACAATGGGCGCGGCAAAACCACACTTCTCAAAATGCTCGCCGGTGTCTTACAACAAGATGGCGGCCGAATCGAGTTAGGGCACCAGGTCCAAATCGGTTATTTCCCGCAAAACCATGCTGAAATTATCGAAAAAAAACCCGACCATACCTCTTTTGATTGGTTGAAAAGCCGAAAACCAGGAATTTACGATCAGGAAATACGCAGTGTTTTGGGGAAAATGCTTTTTGGAGGTGATGATGCCTTCAAAAAACTACCGGCACTTTCGGGTGGAGAAACGGCTCGTCTAATCTTAGGCAGCCTTATGCTGGCAGATTTTAACACGCTGGTCCTCGATGAACCCAATAACCACCTCGATTTGGAATCGGTTTCTGCCCTCGCATGGGGTCTTGAAGAATTTAAAGGAACAGCTATCGTTGCCTCCCATGACCGCGATCTCATTGGAAAAGTAGCCAATCGCATCATTGCTTTTGAAAAAGATGGCATTCATGTTTTTGACGGCGGACTTGAAGATTATTTTGCCAGCCGCAAAAAATAATCCTTCGATACAAAGCCCTTATTTTTGAAGGGCCCTCTGCTATAAGCAAACCTAGCTCTTCCATTAAGTAGAAAGGACAATTCAGAATTTCACCATCCTTAACTAAATTTAAGGGCCCCTTCAAATCCTCACTCGTCCACTCTCTTTAACCCGCCGGATAAATGAATTTCTTATTTTCTTAGGCGAATTGGCTGGAAATAGTCCCCCATATTTGATTAATTCTCATGACATGCTCCTTAGGAGCATGCTTGGCAAAATATTTAAGATTGTTAAGCGCATTAGGACACTCTTAAATTTCATCAAAGATAAGTAGCGTCATTTCTTCGGTAATTTCCACATTCAACTCTACAGATAATGCTTTTAGTATCGCATGAGGATCTAAACTAGCCTCGAACACCCAGTAAAGACGTGGGTTGTTTTCAAAATTCAGGTAAAGAAAGTTGGTATATTCTTGAGAACCAAATTGTTTGAGAATGTAAGTTTTGCCCACTTGCCTTGCCCCATAAGAATCAAGGGCTTTTTTAGGCTTGAGTTTTCAAGCAAGTAGGCTTTTCATGATTGTGTGCTTCATAGCCAGACATTTTATCCATTTATTCGTTCCAAAAAATGGCAGAATTTTCCTAAATCATTAAAAGGCATAATCTAAAGATCTTAAAGTAAGAATTTACAAATATTGAGAGGGAGAGTTATGGATGGGATTTAAGAAGTTAGTAAAATGAGGGGCTCCTATGGCAAAAGAGTTTCCGCCTATTGCAGGCTGGCCCATACAAACATCCTTTATTCATGAAGAGAAGGTCCGGGAAAAGAAAGGAGGACGATACGTCCGAGGATCGCGTAGACGATCTTTAAAGCGAAAAGAGGCACCTCATGACGTCTAAAATTGCGATGCCTGACCTAGCGCAAAAACTTCGGCAAAAAATTGCCCAATTCCGCGAGCTTCTTCCCCCTTCTCCCGATGAACTGAAGACCTTTGCCGAAGCGACACTCGCATTGGATGAACTGTCGCGCAGGGCTATACCCACAGTCCAAAATCCTACGTCGCGCTTAATGGAAGATATTCAGAATGCTGCTGATACAGCTCAAGTGATCTTGAATCAACCACTCGATGTTATTGGCGGTACGCATGCGAATATTTCTTTAGTGAATGCAGCTCGAGAGTTTACTGAGAAAGATCCTGATTCGTCCGATTTAGCTAAGATTTCAAGAACCTTCGCTGCTTATGCCGAGCAAACCCAATCCTTAAAAGTCGAATTGCAACTCACGATCGAAGATCTCGATCGTGACATTGCTTAAAATATTTTCCTAAAAACTCTGTTCTATCGATTAGATGAGGCGGTTTAAGGGATTGTATCTACTATTCCATGCCCTCGCGGCTTTTTCTGAGAAAGTTTCTGGAGGAGTGGGGGGAAAGGCTATAGGATTTTCTGTCATGAAGTCGTTCATCTCAGCTGGGTTGGTTGCCCGGCAAGCTACTCTCATTGCTTCTGACGCTCTATAGGAATCTTTGAAAATTTTCCCTACCATATGCGCTTCGGCTGAATCCTCAAAAGAGGGCATGCCGTAGTCAGAAAATTGGATATGGTTTCCTTTACGTTTAAAAGCATGAACAAGCAAGGATGTTGGGCTTGAGTTCATAGGAGCTGCATGTTGTTCCTGGCAATATTGGAAGTAGAGTTCTCGCTTACTTAAGGTCAGGGCTCCTACCTCACGAGCATAGGCTCGAATGTCGGCAGCTGAAAAAGGTATATTGTTTCGTTGAGCTCTTTCTCTAATACGCGCTTCGGTATCAGCTTGAACTTTTTTGGCTGTGGCTTTGTCGTTATTTCTAGAAGCAACTGAAGCGGTAAAATAGGCATACAAATCGATATTCTCCCAACCACTTTGTAGCGTTTGGAGTTTCTGTAGTTGAGTATTCAGCTTTGCCTTGGTAGCTGCTCTAATAGTAGGTTTTGCTAAATCAGCTTCAATTTGTTTACACTTTTCTTTGGTTTTCGCGATTGTATGGGCGCGGAAAGCCTCTGCCGCTGCTACGCGCTTAAAGACCTCTGGGGCTGTTAAAGACGGATAACCCTTATAGAGATCATCCATTCCACCTTTTTTTATAAATTCACCTAGGCTTTTACATTGTAAGGCCTGAAGAGCTTGTGATGTATGGCCGAGAGATTCGCGGGTAGTTTGACTAATTCCTCGCGTCTCTTCCTCAAGGCTTGTTCGCCATGCGCTAACATAACCATTGGCTCGTGCAACAACGCGCAAAGTCAGAATAGATCTATCTAAACGCGATAATGCCTCATCCTCCCTTAGATGACGCATGTGCTTACGAACAAACTCATGTTTTGTCATGGAAACTTTATTTCCAGCTGCATTGCGGAAGGTAAATACTTGATCATGCAGATTGACATCTAGTTCGAGTCTATTACGAAAACGAGGATTACTTGTGTTGATTCCTAGAGCTTCTGCGATAGTGTTTTCAATTTGCTCCAATGCCTCATTATAACGTGCTTCGTCTTGACGATCGATTGCTCGCTTACCAAGAACTCCTTCACTACCGATGTGAAGTTGTGCCTGAGGAACATGGGTGTTTTGACGTGTAAGACGTACACCTGAAATTCCACCATCTGCACGCGTAAAACGAACTCCGGTGGGCGGAGTTGCAGCAGAAGCTGGTGGGCCAGCAGGAGCTGCTCCCGGAAGCGTTGCTGAAGGGGCTGAAGGTGCAGGTAAAGTGCCTGGTGCTGGAGGATGAGCTGGAGCTGTATAAGGAAAACCCACTCCTGCTACTTGAGAAGGTGCAGGCCTAGCAGGGGCCCATGGAAAACCGATTCCTGTAACAGCAGCGTGAGGGGCTGAAGGGGCTTGTGGGGTATAGCTAAACCCAACGGCTGAAACATGAGGAGAGGGTGCTGAAGGGGCTTGTGGGGTATAGCTAAACCCAACGGCTGAAACATGAGAAGAGGGTGCTGAAGGGGCTTGTGGGGCATAACCAAATTCAACTGCTCTGACTTGGGAAGTGGCTGCTCCTGCTGGGGTATAAGAAAAGCTCATGCCCGTTACAGGCGGAATAGTAGGGGTAACACTTGCGCTTACACCTGTAACCGCCGGAGGCGTTGTTCTATAGGAGCCTCCGAGGCCCAAAGCCGATTGCCCTGCCGTGGAAATAGCAACAGATGTGAGTGGAGCAGGTGGTTGTGTAGATGAAAATGAAACTCCAGGACTACCTACCTGTGAGGCAATAGAAGCGAGGCTAGGAGATACAGCAGGGCTTACTCTGCTATCTGCGGGAAGAGCCCCTGCACCTGGTGGAGTTACGGGTGGTCTTGTGTGATGCGCTGGATTTGAAGAAAATGATGGAAAAGACATATTAAACCGATATTATTGTTAATTATAAATTAATTATAGCAAACATTAAAGTAATCATCAAACAATTTATTAACATTTAAATGAATTAATTAAAAAGAAAACCGCTCTTTTTAAGAGAGCGGTTTAAACCTAATAAAAGCCTGCTACTTAGGACTTAAGCTCGGCTACTAATCAAGGCCTGGATGTCAGCATCGATGATCTTATCCGCAGCATTGCCTAATTGGGTAGCTTTCTGCGCCGTTTCCTGCGCCATGTTAGCCAGCATTTGGGCTGTCTGCTGAGCATAAGCTTGAGAAGCTTGTTCTTCTGCTTTATCCCGATCTACTTCGGCTTTTTTACCAGCAGCATAATAATCATATCCACTTGTAGCAATCCCTTCTGCCTGGTTGATTAAACCAGCTCGGCTTGAATGCTGAGACCAACCGGTGTTAATTTGCTCAACGGTACCTTTCCATTGTTCATCGAAGGATTTTTTAGCAGCTAAACGCTGGGGACCCAGATGGCTAATAACCTCATTTTCGGCACCATCGCGTAGATCAAATCTCTCTTTAGGAGTTAAGCGAGGGTTATTGAATTCAGCCTTTCGCGTTGGAAATTCAGGTACAACACCGCGCTCATAAGCATTACGCTCATTCAAGAGCACTTCTGCTCTTTGCACACGGCCTGCATGCGCCTGATCCACCTCGGGTACGTTACCGAGTTTTGTTCGCTGCGCTTCAAGATGCCCTTTTGTTTGCTCAAGGCCTTTCATATCCTTCATGGTCTTTTTATAATGCAGACCTGTCGATAACCCGCTAGCCGCTGAAGCCACTGCTTTACACATCGATTGATTCCCTTCGATCTCATCCCGTCTGGCATCTTCTAATCCAAGAGCTCGGGCTGTATCCGCCGTTATCTTCGTGACAGCACCTTGCAAGGAAATATTGAGCTGCGCAATGGCTGCTGTATCTTTCATCAACTCGATATCTACGTTTTGGAGTTCCCGTAAAATACTCATCGCTTGAGCAGAGAAACCATTAGTAATGCCCGAGTAGTTCTCATTCTCGTCCTTACCTAAGTCGTCACTCGAGGTGATAAGATCATAGGTTTGCTCTTCGAACTTACTCATTCCAGCTTTAAACTTTTCTGTTTGCCGAGCAATCTCGTCACCTAGCAACACTGTCTGTCCCGAGCTAGCAGCTTCTGGATCAACCATTGCTTGTTTAAGAGCTTGTTGAAGTTTTTGGATCACCTGGGCTAAGTCGCGTAATTTTTCTGCTTCCTCTTCCTGTTTATCTGCCTTTTCTTGGAGAGAGTTGATTTGCTTCAGTACTGTCTCTGAAGAGGAGCTAGCTGAAGTAGCAGATGAAGAATTTCTGTGTTCTCGCTCATCCACACGTTCAATTGGTCTTATTAGTACTGACATATTATCCTCGTTTTATTACTTAAAAATTAAACTTAAAAACTAACTGGTATTAAAAGTCTCTGATCATCCAGTATTTATTTTAACAAAAATATATTTATTATACAATGTTTATTTAAAAATCATTTAAACTATCTTAATACTTATAAATTCTTGCTCGTTAAAGACTATTGCTACTATTTGATTATTAAAGGTTTACGCGACCCTTGCTCAAGAGCAAGGGTTTGTTCTTTATACAGCTCTTTCAACGAGGAGGCGACCTACTTCAAATTCCGCTTTTCCTGCGTTTTTTACTAAACGTTGTACGTTTCGTTCTTGTGACTCGAACATAGAGGATCGAACATCGCTTTGATTTTCGCGCAGCTTTTGCATCTCATCCAAAGTAGATTTGTACATAATCATCTGCCTTTCGTCTTCAGCCAAAACAGTATGCAGCTTATTCAAACGGTTATGGATTTCCATTGTTTGAAAGTTTGAATAGGATGTCATCCCATTCCCCGCAATCTGCAAAGCAGTGCCTACGACGCGTAGCTTCTCTGGAGAAGCTCCCAAAAGAGTTCTACCCGTTGACTCGGCTACTTTGTCTATAGCACCGGTAGCTTGGGTTGCCGCAAATCCAGCACCCATCATCAACATAACTTGAATCACCTGAAGGATGATTTGTAAAACTTGATAGTTCTTATCGATATCGTCTTGTGTCTTCCCACCTGCTTTCATAATATCTTGGACGGCGTTGATTAAACCGTTGGCCCCGAAAAACTGTTGGACCATCAACGAACCTGCCATCGCGCCCCATCGTACTTTTGAAACAGCCATCGAAGCTTCTTTCAACGCGATTTTCTCTACAGAGGCATCGATTGTGTTACGGGCACCACTTGCCATCGCACTTGTAACAACCGATCCTACACTCTTAAGAGATCTTTCTGCTGCGATTACAGCTGCTTTTGAAGCCGCTTTTTGCGCTGCTGCCGTAATCTCCGCTTGAGCTGCTTCTGTCAACGAACCGCGTAAACCATTCCCAGTTTGCCGAAGAGCTGTTTTGGCGGCATCTTTTGCAGCCGCTTCAAAAGCCTCTTTAGCTGCAGCTTTCGCTACAGTTTTGACACCTTCCCGAACTTCCATCTCCGCAATCTGTCCACGACCTGCAAGAGCCGCACCTTTTTTGGCAATCATCTTTCCGATTGTCGCTTTTTCAAGAGCTAGGCACTCTTTTTGAACTGCCGTTTCGACTACTCGCTCTGTTGTCGAGCGGGCAACTGATCGTAATTCTCCTTGCGCAACCGTTGTAAATGCTGACTCTGTAAGTTCTCTTGCCATCGCCCTAGCTTCTGTTTCAAGAGCTCTTTCAGAGGCGCGCATACCCGTTTTTGCTGCGCCACTAGCTGCACCCGTTCCAAGCGTTGCGGCCAGAATAATAATCAAGGTAAACGCTTCTGCTAACCATTTAGATACTTCATCGTTACATCCATCGCCCTTAAGAGCTTTGGCCATCGCATCTGTCATCTTATCTAAGGCGCCTGTCTGCTGCAAAATCTCAAAAAGAGTAAAGAGCGCAAAAGAAGCACCATCAGTAATCGGGGCGGTCAAAACAGCAACGACTAACATCGCAATTTTGAGGTTATCCATGAAGGTCTGGTTTTTCTGTAGATCAGCAATCTGACCTTGTACTTTAACGGCGTTATTATTAGCGTCCTGCGCGGCGTACTCATAAAGACCCATGGTTCCTTTCGTCATCATGTCGTCGTTATCGGATTTCTTTCCGGCTGCTTTAGCGAGAATCACTTTCAAAATACTCATAATCGTAACGAGCAAAACATTGGCCTGCTCAAACTTAGATTGCGAGTTTGCAGGATTGACTCCTTTGAAAATGTCGAGTAACTCTTGGATAAGCTTGCCAATTTGTTCCATATCCGCGACAAGCTCACTTCGATCCATCCCTATCATTTCGGCCAGTTTGTCTTTTAATTGATCGATTAAACCGTTAAGTTCCGCTTTCTTTTGAGGAATGCCGCTTTCAAGAGCTTCAATCTGGCGACGTAGTCCTTTGATGTAAGAGATTTGGAAAAGATCATAAAAAGGAACATAGAGCTTCCATTCGTTAGCCGCTAACTCTGCTTTCAAACGATCTAACTCCGCCTGCGCTTTACTAATATCTCCCTGCTTATCGACGATGGCTTGAATAATAGCCTGTGTATCTTTAGCGAGTTGGAGTTGTAGTTGGCCCATATCTTTTAAAGCTTGTTGAACATCTTCCGCCGTAGCCTTTTTCGTTTGGTTACAGGTTGAAGCATCATTCATGCTTGTTTGTGTTTGCTGAAGCTCTTCTTCCTGACGCTTGCGAGCCTGTTCACAAATTTTTTGCAACTTATCTGAGATAAGAAGTGTGGGATCAAAGGCGCTTACACTCTCTCTTTCGATCGTTTGGGCATCGCGTAAAAGTTGTTGCAGATTCTGTCTGCTACTACTATCCGCTGCCATAACATGATCGAGTGCGCTCTGTTCCGTTTTAATAGTCTTTTGTAGGTCGCTAATCGCGTAGCTTTTTTCTTCAATGGCTTGATTGGTCATCATCAAACGGCCGAGAAGATCTTTAAGCTTCTTCTCTTTTTCTGGATCGGGACTGCTGCCCCCGCTTCCTGAAGAACCATCTTCATCTGCACCTTTTTGTCCCAATTCCTTTTCTAATTCTGCAATTTGGCGCTCTAGCTCGGCTTGATCTTTTGTTAATTGGTCAACTTCGGCCTTCGCCTTATCCAATGTCTGCATAAGCTGAGCAATATCCAAGATCCGCTGCTGCTCCTCGGCAATGAGGGCTAACAGCTGGGCTTGCGCATCCTGAACGGGATCTTTACTGGTAATGCTTGCGAGTTCCATAGTTTTAAACCTTATTAATTTCTTGAGGGCCTATTCCCCCTAATATTTATTATATATAGTGTAAATTAATTATTCAAGTTTTATTAATGAAATATTTATAATAAGTAATAAAATCTTAATTATTTAATTATGAGAGAAATAAAAAAACCCCACTTTCTTAAAGTGAGGTTTTTATGAAGCAATTAATGATGAGTAGCTTACATCGGTTGAGAAATCATATTAGCACCCGAGGTAGCGGTACCTATAGCTGCCTGCGTCAGTCCACCCATCGCTTGGATATTAGACTGGGCTTCTGAGACTTTAGACTGCTCGGTTTTGGTCCAACTATTGATTTCGCCACTGGCGGCATCTTTTTGGGTAGTCTGTAAGGTTGCCCAGTTATTCCATGCATTGACATAAGCGTTAATTTGAGCGTTTTTTGCCTTATCTTCCTCACCGGTCCCGGTCGTTATTTTTTTAGCGAGCTTACCTATCCATTCGTTAATCGAAGTTAAATCCCAAAATTCATCTGGGTGGGTTGTTGGGTCAGGAATATTGTGCGTTCCATCATCAGGTATCGACGGGCTATTTTTATCACCTGTGTATTTTTTAACCACTGTATCGAGCACTTCGGTACTGTTAAGTAGCGATTGGCTGTGCGCAATCATATCTCTAGCTCCCGCTGAAATAGCGCCCACCATGACCACCTTACCTGTAGAATCACTCATTCCTGTAGCACTGGCGACGACCAAATGTGCTGGGTTCATTGTTGTAACATCCATAAGACCTTCCTTTTTTTTAATTCTTTATTACATGGGTTGCTTAGCTAAGTTTACACCAGAACGCTGCATTCCCATTACAGGGCCTAAAAGAGAGATATTCTCTTCACGGCTATTTGTTAATTCATCACAACCCGAACTCGCGCTACTAATCATTCCTTGCCAAGTCTGATTATCTTGGTCCGATTGTGAATTGAGGATGTTGTACTCATTCATCAGCTTTTTTGCTTTAATCGCCGAATCATCTCCTGGAGTAAGAGAGGCGATTAAATACTCGTTGCGTTTTTCTTCAAGCAAACCTGTATAACCATCATGCTGGACTTTATTATCGTCTAGCCAACCGTTATTCAATTGCATAAGACTAAAGGCACACCCCGCAGTCTGCATGGCTTTGCTCGTAAAAGCTACGCGCATAGCATCATCAGCCTCTGCTACAGCTTGTAGCACATAGATCATGGGATTATTTAACCCAGCTGTTTCAGTCATAATGGTTCCTTTATTATTGAGGTGCTTTATTAAAAGACTTTAGCTGATCGGCTAAGGCTCGAACGAAACTGTTCAAGAATCCTTGCATCGTCTGTAAGTCTGCAGACACCATGTTTGTTTTTGTAGTCACCATGCTACTCACTGTCTGTGTTGAAGTCCCGAGTGTACCAAACTGGTCGGTCGCTCTTTTCAAGATGTTAGCTGCACCAGTTGTGTCTCCAGCCTTTTTCGCATTATCATAAAGAGCCTTCAAACCACCGACACCGTCAATCTCTTTTAAAATCCCTCCGCCACCAAACGGGAAGTCTTCTTTACTACCTATCATTTTGTCGATAGACTCATTGATACTTGTAATACTCGCTTTATCAAAAGGAGACCCATCTTTTCCGCTTAACTTGGTCAGACCATCTCGTAGCTCTAGCAATTTAACACGAATATCCAGAGTTGATTTACTACCGTCTGTCACGTTGAAAGCATTTTGGGCATCAGTCAAAACAGAGCTAAATGCGTTCGTTACGCCTTTCTGAACACCTGTCTCGCGCAGCTTATCTTCAAAACTCTCTACGAATGTACTTCCTGTCGGATCTTTGAATCCACCAGGTATTGGAGCTAATGAAGGGCCCGACTGGAGAAGCACGACTAAAATAAGCATCAACATAACACCTGGATCTTTATTGCCAGAGAAAAGTATATCTCTATTACTTTTCAGCGTGTCTAAGTGCTTTTGTTTGGCATCTTCGATCTGCTTTAATTGCTCAATGCTTGAATCTATTGGGCTTGTCATATTTTTTTACCTTCCTATTTATTATTTATTTAAATCTTAGGCCCATTTACGGGGCTGTCGTTTAGTAGAGAGACGTTCTCGGTTACGTATACGGCTTGGCTCTTCGATCACCGCTGAGCAAGCCTCTCGTTTTAAATCTTGTACCTGTCTCCACTCTTCCGGACTATAATTGTTGGAGTCTTCCATCATCGCCTGGACCTCTTCGACAGAAAGCCCCCAGCCTTTACATAGATCAGCAAATGCGGTTTGCAACCTGTCGTTGCACGCATTAGCTTCTGTCCACAGAAGTTTCCTGTCGGCTTCTTCTTGCGTTTGATAGAATGTCTGCATGAGTTGGCCGAATTCATTGAAGAGTTCTACAATCGCTTCCATTCCTGGCATTGCATGCTTCTGACCTTCCAGGCGGCTTACCAACTCTAGAAACTTCTGACTGTTTATCGACTTTTTACTCATAAATCCTTATTGTTTGTACTAGGATGTATTCTCCCAATTTCAATTATATATTATACTAATTAACTTTTCAACATTTGTTTTAACTTTCTTATTACAATTTTAATATTAAGTTAATTAAGCGATAATTATTCTTTAAAATAGATAAAGGGGCTAAGCGTCTAATATTCAATACTTTCAGAAATTTGTATCGAGAGAAAAGGTATAAGTCTCTGAAGATCAATAGAATAGAACTTAGACGTAAAAAGAAAATCTTGAGGGGAACACCCCCACAAGATTAGACCACTTCCTAAAACCTTAATGAGAATGAGGCGATACCCATAACAACTCTAGAGGATCTTTAACCCTGCCTTAGCACTTCACCCTACGGCAATTTCTTTAATGATACAGGTCTACTTGATAACCTTCGGCTCATTTTGGGCCCTAAAGCTCCCACTAATTTTTGATCTCTTCTCTGGGTTGAATAACGACTTAGTTGATTTATGATAGAGGCGAATTAGATACCTCTCCATGGGGCCCTATTCATTTAACGCATTAGACGATGCTGGATTTCTGGGAAGCTCCCTAAAGATCGTGGCCGATGAGACAACCGCTGGCGCATTTTCTTCCAAACAGCATGGACTAACTTCCAATCAGAGCTGCTTGGAGGATGAAGTGTCAAATACTCTTCCATTCCCCCTAGTCTTTGGGTAAAGAGGATTTCTTTGCTAGTTTCTCTAACATAGGAAGTCGTAGTAACATCTAAGAAATAACGACCCTTTGTATAGAGAAGTCCCAAGGCGGCACGTAACGCCCCTGCAGCAGATGCATAGGAGCAATTACCCACGGTTTGCAAAGAAGAGTACATCGTTCTATCTAGCTCTAAACAAAGTGCATTTTGGTTGGCGGCTAATTGTGTCGGTAACTCGTTATAAAAATAGAAAATTCCGGACGTATCTGAATTAAAATTCATGGAAAAAATTTTTCTTATAAGATTTTCGTCTATACGAGAAATATCGATGCGGAAAAATTTGGCCGTGCTATGTCCTGTAACTCCATCACCTCTATTGCAAATCGCAAAATAGCCTCTGTAAAACACCAAAGCAATTGCATGTTCCTCCCATCCTGCAGGAATAATAGTTAAATGCCCCCGCTGAATGGCTATCGCTGTTGAAAAGCTATCCATCGGATCTGCAGCCTTTGAAAAAGCTTGCAAGAGTTCTTTGCGGACTCCTTTCTCGAGCGTATTTGTTTTTTTTATTTGTTTTGCAATCTCGCTGTAGAAAATTGGGCTAAACCATCCCTCATAATGTATAGGGGCACGACGTCGATTTGCTATCGAGTTCATCATGGCTAATTTTTTTGTTGCGAAAACTCTTTTTTCTCGGAATCTGGTGAAATATTTCTGATATTTAGGTCGAATTGCCACAATACTATAGAGATTTCTAGTACGACTTATTATTCTCCTACTAGCTCCGTTGGCTAATAAATAGTAAATTGTAGCTGCATTGCCCGCTCGACTACATGCAGCAATAAAAGGTGTATAAATATCACCGTTTATGTTTACAGAGGCGTTCACATCAGCACCGAATTTGAGGAAAAGGTCTATGAGTGGGATATTATTTGCCAGACATGCACTATGAAGTGGAGGAAGGCGGTCTAAAAATTCGATCTTTCTGTGATCATAAAAAACGCTATTCCCGTTACAAGGATCAGCGCCTTTTGCCAGAAGCAGTCTAACCAGAGGAAACGTAGGTGGCTCTTGACAAACCTCCGATAAAGGTGTTGAGCCCATATTTGCTACATGATTGGCATCACTTCCTTTATCCAAGAGTAATCGGATGCATTGAACATTCAAGGCAAGTTGTTCCTTGCCATCGAATAGACGAGAACCAAGACAAGCATAATATAATGGTGTTCTTCCCTTTTGGTCTTCCGCCCTTACGTTTGCCCCATGAGCCAAAAACAACCTCACTAGCTCGAAGAAGGAAAAATGACATGCATGCATAAGTGGAGTTACCAAGGGCGACGACTTAGACCACCCTCCATCTACGTCTGCACCTTCAACTAAGAGTCTTTCGATAATTTTTTGGTATTTTTCCCGCAATTCACTCGCCACTGTTAGGATTCTTATGCTTGCTATTGTTAAAGATGGAATGCCTGTTTCATCGGTCTGATTCATGACTAGGTCCTGAATTCCACGTTGTTTGGCCGCCTTCAACAATGTAACAACGCTCTCGCCATCTCCTTGTTCACAAGAGAGAGCAAGTGCAGATTTTCCATATTTATCGATAAAATCCAATGGAGTGAAAGGATTAGCTGCAAGCTTTGCTACTTCTCTGCTATTACCTTTTCTACAAGCGTTGAGTAGAGACTCGCCTAAAGGTATATAAAAAGCTGAGATGAGGATTGGAGTGGGAGGGGTTATGGGTAATGCTGCACGTGCGACAGAAGTAATTCGAAAACCCTCAGTAGAACATGTTTGTATCGGTGAAGTAACGAGTTTTACTAAAAAAGAAATGCCGCCAATCATAGCTCCCGAAAAATAATTTTAAAGTATGAATAATAACAAAATTTATCTAGGGAAAGGGAAGACTTTGAGATCTTCCGCTACATCGATGTTGTGAAAGATAGGCTTGGCTTCGCTAATGAATTCCTCGAGATCTTGGTAACGTGCAGAAAAATGTGTGAGAATCAGTTGTTTGACCCCCGCTCCTGCTGCAATTTCCGCAGCTTGCCGGGCGGTTAAATGGTCATGTTCATGCGCAAGATCTTTATGGCGATCGAGGTAGGTGCTTTCACACAAAAGAAGATCTGCATCTTGCGCTACACGAAAAGTCGACTCACAAGGAAGGGTGTCTGAAATGTAAGCGAAGACCTTTCCAGGGACAAAATGACTAACTTGATTTAGAATAACCTCGTCTTTTAATTCTCGTACTGCAGGGCCTTCGATCCCCGCTTTTTTAAGTTGAGCGGCGTCAAATTTACGGCGATGAGGTTCGGTTACTCGCCATCCGAGGTTATCAATACCATGTTTGAGCTTGTAGGCTTCGATACGAAAAGAGCCATCATCACATACTAGCCCCTCTTCTGTCACCGGGTGTTCAATTACTTCGATTACTTCGTGATAACTTGTCGAATAACGCAGTCTATCAAAGTAGACTTTTCCTGAAGCAGGATAGTAACAGTGGATCGGATGCTTCACCTTATCGAGATTGAGACGCATCAACATAGAACCAAGGCCTAAGCAATGATCCCCATGAAAATGACTGATAAAGATCCTTGTAACGCAAGGTGGGGCAATATTAGCAAAAATGAATTGTCGTTGCGTGCCCTCACCTGGATCAAAAAGGAGGCCTTCATCATTCCAGCGCAGAAGATAGGCTCCGTGATTGCGCCTACGTGTCGGCTGCTGACTGGAGGAGCCGAGAATAGTAAGGTCGCGTACGCTCATGATCGATTTCTTTCAAAAAAGTTATACTTTAGAGGGCGCTCTAATTAGACTTTGACAAAACTGCTTTCATTTAGAGTAATTAGCATTATGAGCAAAGAAAGGTATTCTAGCGAGCAGAACTCCGGCAAGCCCCCCCATTATATGGGCGGTATTAGCGATATTTCCCATTAAGGACGTTTTGCCAAACATTTGCATACCCAGAGAAACACCGTCTAACACAAGCATCGCCAGAACAAAAATGAGAAGAAACATCACCGTTCCCGTACTCAAAGGGTACCCCTCCCAAGGAGCGAGGCGTTGCCGCATCCAGATAAATGTAGCAAATCCAACAGCCACTCCGGAAAATCCTAAGAAAAAGGGACCGCTCATGAGATATTGGGCTACATTAGAAAAGATACCGATGAGGACCACTAGAAAAAGCAACTTCCCTTTCCCTAGGCGCTCTTCGATTTGACGACCAAGAAAAATGAGCCAGCTCATGTTAAAAAGAATATGGAGAAGATCGCGGTGCAAGAAAATGGGAGTAATAAGACGCCACACCTCTCCTTGACGAATACGCTCAAACATGGGCCCAGAGGGCGCATGAGAGGATTGAAAAGGGGCTTTACTGACCTTTGCCCGTAAATCCTCATACCAACCACGCCAATAAGGACAACGGTCTGCCTCCGCAAACTTCCTTTGTAAAGCGGGAGGAAGCTGGGAAATGTCATCGACAGAATGCAAAGGGTGCTCTTTAAAGAGCTGTTCTAATTTGCTTAAACATTGGGGATAATCAATCATCAGCTTCTGCTGTAAAGGAGTAATCCCGGTTTGAAGAGCAATTTTTCCTTCGCTTTTAACAAGAAGGCCCTCTTGCATGAGATTCCAAAAGAAAAAAAGAGAGCAGATGAGCAACAAAAAATGCGTCATGGGGTGTTTGGGATTTTTCCCGCGCATACGTGGATCCATTCGATTAAGGCGTACGTGCGCATAGGCACCTTTTTTACCAAGAGGCTTAGCCATAGGCGTCGGAGGAGCTTTTAAGATAGCATGGGGACGCTCGGATTTCATTTGCTGATCTTCTGGTAGCTGATAAAATTCTTCTAAGAGTATACGCGCTTTTTCAAAATCATCTTCCTGGATAATCCAAACAGAATGACGATTCTCTTTCCCCAACTCATAAAGCGCTTCTATTCCTTTTTGCTCCAGTAGTTGACAAAAGGTATAAGCTCTTTTCTGCTCGGAAAATTCGTTAATGAGTCGCATAGGCATCCTGGATTTTGGCTACGATCTGAGAGGTAGAAAGTCCCGGTACTAGCTGGACGATATGAATCTGGCCTCCATGCGCTTTTACAACCTCTGCTTCGATACAATTATGTCCATATTCGGCACCATTCACGTGCACGTCAGGCCGAATTTTTCCTAGAAGAGCGCAAGGGTCCGTCTCATCGAACCATGTTACACAATCGACAAATGCTAATGAAGCCATCATTTGTAAGCGGTATTCAAGAGGGATAATCGGCCGAAGAGGGCTCTTGTATTTTTGAATCGACGGATCACTATTGAGGGCTACCAGCAGCATGTCCGCTTGCTTCGAAGCTTCGTAAATAATTTCCAAATGCCCCGCATGCAGAAGGTCAAAAGAACCATTCAAGGTCGCAATGGTCTTTCCCTCAGCTCGCCACCCTTGCACCGCTTTTTCTATACCTTCAGGAGAAATCGTCTTCTGGCCGCAAAAATCCAGAATTTTATTAGGCTTTCGGGAAGGCAACACGGAATACCTCGTCATAATACTCTATAAAGTGTACCTCGAGCCCTTTTTTGATATACTTGGGGAGCTCAGCAAAATCACGCTGATTGTCCTTTGGAAATATCAAAGTCTTCACTTGGCTACGTCGAGCGGCAATGACTTTTTCTTTCACGCCCCCTATCGGTAATACCTTCCCTGTTAAAGTGAGTTCCCCTGTCATACCGAGGTCTTCGCGGACAGGTTCGCCTCGTAAAAGAGAAAGCATAGCTGTCACCATAGTAATGCCCGCTGATGGTCCATCTTTAGGAGTCGCTCCTTCAGGTATGTGAATGTGCACTTGGGACTTTTCAAAGAAAGCAAAGCCAGGAGCAAACTTCTCTACAGAACCATGCAAATAGGTCCATGCAATCTGTACAGATTCTTTCATCACATCGCCCGCTTGTCCAGTAAGCTTCATCTCCGTTTTTTCTCCAGGAACGCGAATGGCCTCTACATATAGAGTGGCCCCGCCCATCGAAGTCCACGCGAGTCCCATACACACCCCCACGGGAGTGCGTTCGAAATAACGATCGGTCGTAAAGACAGGTTTACCCAGGTAGTCGTTGAGGTTGTCCTCTTTAATAGAGATTTTGGGTAAGGGCTCTTTTTTCTTGTTTTGATGACGTACGATCTTGACAGCTACTTTTCGGAGCACTTTTTTGATAGTATTCTCAAGATTACGCACTCCCGCTTCTCGGGCATAGCCATTGATGATTTGATTAATCGCCACCGAAGAAAACTCCACTTCTTTGCTTTTCAATCCCATGGCCTTACGATTGCGCGGGATAAGATAGCGCTTTGCAATCTGCATCTTTTCTTCGAGAATATAACCCGAAAGGCGCAGAATATCCATCCGGTCTTTTAAAGGTTCGGGAATGGTATCGAGCACATTAGCCGTGGTAATGAAGAGAATATTGGAAAGATCACAGCGCACGTCTAAATAATGATCGAGAAAATCCTTATTTTGTTCGGGGTCGAGCACTTCTAAAAGAGCAGAAGCGGGATCTCCATGATAGGAAGCCCCAATTTTATCGACTTCATCGAGCATGATCACAGGATTCATTACCTGAGTCTGTTTAAGGGCTTGGATGAGTTTGCCTGGCATGGCCCCAATGTACGTACGACGGTGGCCTTTAATTTCTGCCTCGTCACGCATGCCACCTACAGAAAACCGATAGAATTGGCGACCTATCGCTCGCGCTATGCTTTTACCAATGCTGGTTTTCCCAACACCTGGAGGTCCTACAAGACAGATGATACTCCCCTTGACACCGCCAGAAAGTTTACCGACGCTAATAAATTCTAAGATGCGCTCCTTGATATCTTCTAAGCCATAATGGTCTTCAGCTAAGACTTTGTCTGCATGGTCCAGATCATCGTTTTCTTGGCTAAATACACCCCAAGGCACAATAGTCAACCAATCTAAATAATTACGGCATACCGCATATTCAGCTGATTGCACTTCAAGTACACTCAATTTCTCTAACTCATCCGAGATTACTTTGCGGACATCATCTGGCACTTTCAACTTCTTAAGACGCCCTTCGAATTTTTCGATATCACAAGTCTTGTCATCTTTCTCTAAGCCGAGCTCTTTTTTGATCGTCTTGAGCTGCTCTCTAAGAAAAAACTCCCTTTGGGTTTTCGAAATACCGGCTTCAATTTTCTGGTTAATACTATATTGCAATTTGCTTAAATCGAGCTCTTTCTTAAGCAACATAAGAGCTTTGTCGATACGCCCTTGCAAGTCGAAAGTTTCTAGAACCGCTTGTAATTCATCTCGTGAAGCTGTTGTAAGCGCCACAGCAAAGTCTGCAAGTTTACCCGGCTCTGTAAAATCGGAATGTCCTAGGAAAATTTGCAGCTCTTCTTTGAAAAGAGGATTGAGTTTTAAAAGCTCTTTGATCGTAGTGATGATACTTATGGAATAGGCTTTGAGTTCTTTGGAGAGTTTTCCCGAAGAGTCTTCATGCACATGAATCGAAGCGCGAAGATATTTCGACTTCAATTGCTTTTTAATCTTGATCCTTTTTTCCATATTCAGAACGACTTGCGCACCGCCCTGCTCCATAGGAATAATTCTCAAAATCCGTGCTAAAACACCTACCTTATGAAGATCTTGCAGATTAACTTCGTAGACATTTGCATCTTCATTTTCGGTAAGAAAAAGCCCCATGCATTTATGCGAGGATTTAGCTACAAGCTTTAATACCTCATAAAAAGGCCCTGGCTCAATAACTATGGGCGCTGCCATTCCAGGAAAAAAAGGGCGCCGATTAAGAGGGACGATAAAGACTTGATCGGGCAAGTTGGCAGGTTTGGAAGCAGCTTCTTCCTCTTCCTTCATCGACTCCCGTACAGTTTCCACTAAGGCATCTTCTATCTGTTCTTCAAACGAATCATTGCCATTATTATCGTTAGTCAAATCCATTCTCCGCAAAAAACAAGAGCGACTCTAACAAGTCGCATAAAAACCCGCAACCACGTTGCAGCATGAAAAAGCGGTATTTGGGTATTTTTTAAAAATCTCTCGCTTTATACATAATCTTTTTTTTGAAAAACTACGTCGCACTCTTATCTCTTCTCGATTGCGCACAAAAAAATTAATAATCATTCCTACTCATCTAATTATTAGAAGTTTAATTTTTAATTTGCCAAGACACATTCTTAATGAACTATATAATAAAAAAATAATTACTTTAAATTTAATATATAATTGCTATATAATAAATAAATCATCGTAAATTGATGTAAATTAAAAAGGAGATAATAATATGTCATTGTCATGTTGCGTAAGTGTAAACCCTTACACCCCCGTTACCCCAGGCGCCCCTAAAACAGGTTGCTGCTTAATAGAAACCATCAAAAAAATTGCACGCTGTTGCTGTTGTTGTTGCTCTTGCTGCCGTCCTACTTCAGCTCCAGCAACCAGTCCAACACATATGACCATGGATGGTCCTAGCGACGATCAACGAAGAGATATACAGATGGCCGAAGTGGTATTGGCTGTCCCAGAGAATCGTCGTACTGAATCTGATCAGAAAGCTCTAATGAGAGCTATGGGTGCTGTTCGGGCTCCTGTTAAATTAGATGCTCATATCGCTGGTCGCTCAACACAAGCGGCTTCCCCTTCATCATCTTCCTCTCCTAGAGCAACCGCGGAAGAACTCGCATTCGCAGCAAGAGTGCTAAATAACCCTGATGCGGCAAGCGTTCCTGCAGCTGCTGTAGCGAAGACAACTAAGACAATAAGCGACTTAGGTGCTTCCCAAATACCTACAGGTGTAAATCCTGCTCTACGTGCTGAATTAGCAAGTAGAACAACTATAGTAGAACAACGATAGTTTAATCCTTTCTAACAAGTCCTTGCTTGAATCCTTCATGCAAGGGCTTTTTTTGCTCACAACGCTCCACATTATTAATGCTTTAGAATAAATGATTAAAAATAATATATAATTGTTTAAATTAAATATTTATTAATATATAATTATTAATTATCTAATTCATAATAACATGAGGTTAAATATCTATGTCAGTCAGAACCGATACATCTAGAGGAACATATATCCCTGTTTCTACAGTTGAAATTGCGAAAACAAAAAAATGCTCTCTTTCAGAGACTTGTTCGGGAATTTTTAGAAAACTGCTTTGTTGCTGCACCCCTCTAAAAGACAGCGCCCCTATGGTTTCCATAATTCCTTCTCTTGATATTGAAGTCTTGAGATATCAAGAAATAGTAAAAAAAGAAGGGGAAGTTGCTCACGTTAAGGCCTTTAAATCAGGTGAGATAGACTTTCCAGTGTCTGAAGAGGAAGAATATAGACTATATCTTGCTGAGCAACAGCGGTTAAGTGAGGCTGCTACTCTCGAACGATATGGCAAAGATAAGGTTCGGCTCTACCTTGAAAATTCTGAGCAAACTAAAAAATAAGAAATTAATTAAAAAATTTGAAATTAGCAAACCCGTTAATTAAATAATTAATAAAAAAAGGATTATTATGTCTACTTGCCTACCCTGTATAAATAACCCCTACACACGTGTTCCTATTAATGAACCCGTACCCTCGTCTAGTTCGGGCAGAAGTTGCGCCTCAACATGCGCCCGCTTCTTTAGCTCGATGAAGGCCTGCTATGATGCGTGCAAGGGAATATGCCCTCAACGCGCTCACCGATATCAACCTATACATCCCTTACCAGAACTTCTTCCCGATAGCGCCCCAGTTGTCACCTCACGACCTGCAAGCCCCAGCGCACCCGTTGCACCTATTTCTAGAGCCTCAATCGTAATAGCAAGATTTAAGGCACTCCAAGCAGTGGAGGTCGACGAAAGGACTATCCTACGTGAGGGCTTAGAACCCGAGGTTAGAGCCGAAGTTAGAGCTGAGGTCAGAGCAAGAATTGAACCGGTGCTTACAGCTGAAATCACAGCTAGACTTGAACCCATAGTTAGAGCTGAGATAGCAACTAGACTTGAACCCGCGGTTAGAGCAGAGGTTAGAGCTAGAATTGAAGCCGAAGAAAGAGCGCGCTATGAAAAAGAGAGGGCGACCGATTTGGACCGACTCGGTATCGAACTAGAAATTTCAGATGATGAGGGAGAAGATGGTAAAACACCTCTTCCCGCTTTCACGCCCCCAGCTGTATAAAAAATATATTTTAATAAAGGCATTGGATCAAACAATGCCTTTATTTTCAAAAACTCGCCTCTCGAGTACACTCTCTCAAATGGCGGGATTCATTCTAGATTCTAGCAGCGATTCTCTTATTTTGGCTCTCGATCAACCGCAGCGTTGGGAGATCCACAAAGAAGCAAGTCGAATTGGGTCTTCTCTTTTTTCTCTCATCGACGATTTTTTAAAACAGGAACTTTCCTATATAGCTGTAGGAAGAGGACCAGGCTCTTATACGGGCACGCGCGCCGCCGTAGCGGCCGCAACGGGGTTCTCTCAAGGCGCTAACATACCACTTTTTTTATTCCCCTCTCCTTTGGCTTTCTTACCTAAGGGCGACCGTGTGGCTATCGTCCTTGCCATCAAGGGGGCAAAAGAGCGTTACGTCCTCTT
>JABDCS010000017.1 GCA_013288005.1 Chlamydiota bacterium
CCGATTATTCGGCCTATAGAGAACGGATAGAATTGTAAGCCTAAGCGATTTGCTAATGCAATTGTGTATTTAGTAAATCAGTTATTATTTTATATCCGCTGACCAAAGGATTAATCGTCTACAGATAGTCCAACGTTATTGGCCTTCTCAGTAGATTGTACGTGCGCTGACCAAGAGCTACTCTTTACTTTGTCAGTCTCCACTAGTTGGATGAGCTTTGTCATACTTGTAATAAAATTCGCTTTCCATGTTGCATAGTCGACTTCGCTAGCTTGAGGATCAGGAAGCAGAGCTGTAAATTCATGTAACTCATCCATTGCAGGACATTGCATTTTGATTTCAACATCAATGTCATATGTTTTTTCTTCTGCACACAAGAGTGGTGAGGAAAACACTGCCCATGCCGCCATACTTTTCAAAACAATATTCATAAGACATCAAGTTAAAATTTAGATAAAGAACTCCGGGTGTAGGATTCGAACCTACGACCAATGGATTAACAGTCCACTGCTCTACCACTGAGCTAACCCGGATCAACCAGAACAGAAGGTAACATACTAATCCTCTTCAGAATAAACGACAAGAATTCTTTACCTTTGCTAGAGTAGTCATATGGATCAGATATTTGGTTATATAGAAAATATTGTATTCGCTGACGAGCAAAAGGGGTTCACGGTTGCCAAACTTAAAGAACCTAAAAAACGTGAACTGACGTGCATTGTCGGGGTAATGCCAGGCGTACAGCCAGGAGAATCACTCAAGTGTGAAGGGGCATGGAAACAACATCCTCAGCATGGCTTACAATTCGAGGTACAAAATTTTGCGTGTCAAGCTCCTTCCGACTTAGTCGGCATTCAAAAATACTTAGAATCGGGAATGATCAAGGGAATTGGCCCCGTTTATGCAGAAAGAATTGTGAAGCATTATGGATTGAAAACTTTAGAAATTATCGACAGAGATCCAGGGTTACTTGAAGATGTCCCCGGACTAGGCAAAAAACGAATCGAAAAAATCAGGACTTGCTGGCAAGAACAACGTCAAATTCGAGATGTAATGATCTTTTTGCGCAGCCATCAGATAAGCCCTTCGCTTGCACAAAAAATTTTCCGTACCTATGGCGATCGCAGCATATCCATGGTAAAAAACAACCCCTATTGCATGGCGCGCGATATTATCGGCATTGGATTTTTGACAGCCGATAGAATAGGTCAAGCTATGGGAATAGCTTTAGATTCCCCCTTAAGGATAGATGCTGGTGTTACGCATAAACTTTGGGAATTCAGCAACGAAGGCCATGTCTGTTATCCAAAAGAGGAACTTATCTATAGCTGTACCGAAATGCTAGGTGTGCATGAAGCGGCTGTCCAAGAGCGCTTATACTTTTTGACCCGCGACGGAGAAATTGTCGAAGAAAATGACCTGGTTTGGGTTAAGCCCTTATTTTTAGCCGAGGTGGGAATTGCGCGTGAGATTGGTAGGCTTGTATCGTGTCCGGGGTCTTTACGGCAAGTAGACGCTGAAAAAGCGACAGATTGGGTAGAAAAAACGCTAAATATTACTTTTGCCCCAGAACAAAAACAAGCTGTCTCCGAAGCAGTAAATAGCAAAGTCTATCTTATTACAGGTGGACCTGGAACAGGTAAGAGCACAATTACGAAAGGTATTTTAACGATACTTTCCAAACTTACCCAAAAAATTCTATTAGCTGCACCAACAGGACGAGCCGCTAAACGGATGAGCGAAATTACGGGATATAAGGCAGCTACGATTCATAGCATGCTCGAAATGGACTTCCAAAAGGGAGGTTTCAAACGAGGGAAGGATAATCCGCTTGAATGCGATCTACTGATCGTAGACGAAGCGAGCATGATTGACACTTTGCTCATGCACAACCTACTCAAAGCTGTTCCGAATCATGCTAAGCTACTGATCATTGGAGATGTGGATCAACTTCCAAGTGTGGGGCCGGGAAATGTATTAAGGGATGTTATTGATTCTTCATGTATTTCTGTTTGTCGATTAAAAAAGATCTTTCGACAGGCTGCTGGCTCTCGCATCATTGTCAATGCGCACAAAATTAATGCCGGAGAATTTCCCGACCTCTCCTCTAGTCACGAAAGTGACTTCTTCTTTTTGCAAAACGAGTCACCAGAAGAGGTTTTGAATTGCATTGTCGATCTTGTCACAAAACGACTACCTACTACCTACAAACTCCATCGCTTTGACGATATTCAAGTCTTAGCTCCTATGAAAAAGGGACTCATTGGCATTGAAAATCTCAATCATGTTTTGCAAAACGCACTCAATCCTAATTTACATCCTTTATCTCACATGGGGAGGAATTTGCACCTTGGAGATAAGGTGATGCAGATTCGAAATAATTACCAAAAAGAGGTTTACAATGGCGATATTGGACGCATTATCTCGATTGACCTAACTGATAGAGTCGTGGAAGTCCTCTTTGAAGATCGTAAGGTCTTATATGAATTTACAGAATTAGATGAGCTTCTTCATGCTTATGCCGTTTCCATTCACAAGTATCAGGGAAGTGAATGTCCTTGTATTGTGATGCCCGTCCACACTTCCCATTTCAAAATGCTACAACGCAATCTTCTTTATACAGGAGTAACCAGAGGAAAAAAACTCGTGGTTCTCGTCGGCACGTCAAAAGCCTTGATGATGGGTATAAAGAATAATCAAGTCACTCAACGAAATACCAGTCTTAAAATGAAAATCGCCACCCTGCTTCCTTCTTTAGAGAGAGATAAATAGACGATTAATGAATCTAGAAGATTAGCTGACAACATCACCTGGTTGGGCATCCTGGAGAATAATAAGCTTTAGACCATGGTCGGTGTCGGCAGCAAGGACCATACCTTGACTTTCAATTCCCATTAGAGTGGCAGACTGCAAATTGGCTACAAGTACAACCTGTTTACCAACTAGCTCTTGAGGATCCTCATAGCTGCCACGGATACCCGAGACGATAGTTCGCGTTTCGATACCAATATCGACTGTAAGCTTATAGAGCTTTTTGCTTTTAGCTACGATTTCGGCACTCATGATTTTCCCAATGCGTAAATCAAGTTTGCGCACATCATCAATAGAGATAGATGTTTTAAGTGGTTCACAAGGAGAAGAAACTGCTGCGGCTTTTTTTGCTGCTGCTGTAGTTAGTAGATTAATTTCCTCTTCGATCCAAGTTGGTTCAACTTTATGCAATAGCAGTTCTGGACGAGGTAAAGTTCGACTCTCAGCAATTTTTGCTCCACATACTGTTTCCCACTCCTCTTTCTCGAGAAGAGTTGTAAAACCAAGAAGTTCCCAAAGTTTTTGTGCTGTTGAAGGAATAATGGGAGAAGAGGTAAGTGCGAGATATTTTAACGCCTCCAAACAAAGAGAAAGAGTTGTCTCCATATCGGGTCGTGTTTCTTCATTTTTCGCTGCTATCCAAGGCTTTTTCGCATCAAAATAGACATTGCCAGCTTGCGCGAGTTCCATGATGAGCTGAGTGGCTTTGCGTAAATGAAATTGGGTAAAGCTCGATGCAATTTGACTTGTGAGGTTTTCAATTGTCTGTAAAAACTGTACATCACGCTCGGCCATGGGACCGCGCTTAGGCACCCGTCCTTCAAGATGGTTAGCGACGAAAACGAGTGTGCGATTCGCAAAATTGCCATACTTGCCAACCAGTTCGCTATTACAACGCATTTCAAAATCACGCCAAGAAAATTCGGAATCTTGGGTTTCTGGGGCATTTGCAGCGATCGTATAGCGGATTTGGTCTACCGTAAAACGTTTAAAGAAACGCTCTAAATCGATTGTCCACCCTTCAGACTTACTAAATTGACGTCCTTCTAGATTATAGAATTCATTCGCAGGCAGGTCATCCACCAGTTTATACGGCTGCTTTTGCCCCATTGTCATAGCAGGAAAAAAAACGGCATGAAAAGGAATATTGTCTTTACCGATGAACTGAACGTAATGGGTGGCAGGGTCCAGCCAAAAGTCCTTCCATGCTTCACTCTTACCAGCTTTTTCCGCCCAATCTTGAGTGGCAGAAATATAACCTATTGGAGCATCAAACCAAACGTAAAAGACCTTCCCCTTTGCTTCAGGCAATGGAACTGGAATACCCCACTCCGAATCTCGCGTGATTGCTCGTGGGCGGAGCTCATCGATATAGTGACGTGCAAAATTGACGACATTAGGTTTCCATGCACGCGTAGCAAGCCATTCGCGTAGCTTTTCTTTAAAAAGATCAAATCGTAAGAACCAATGGTTAGTGGCTTTAGGCACCAAAGGTGAACCTGTTTGTTTAGAACGAGGAGCCTTAAGATCTGTTGCCTCGTAACTCGCTCCGCACTTCTGGCATTCATCTCCTCTCGCTTCCATAAATCCACATTTAGGACAAGTCCCTACAACATAACGATCCGCTAGGAACTTTCCCTCCTTTTCCGAGTAGAGTTGTTCCGTGACTTTTTCTTCGATGTAGCCATTGTCGAGCAGATCGCGAAAAAATTGTTGTGTAGGAGCAACGTGACCTGGCCAAGTCGTTCGAGAATAATGGTCAAACGTTATGGCGAGCTTCTGAAAAAAGGAGGCATTAATCGCATGAAAAATATCGACGTGTTCTTTAGGTGAACGACCTGCGACGTCAGCTGTTAAGGTGATGGCGACCCCATGTTCATCTGATCCACAGATGAAAAGAACATCATTTCCTAAAAGACGTTGAAAACGCGCATAACAATCAGCTGGTAAATACGCCCCAGCAATGTGACCGAAGTGAAGTGGCCCGTTGGCATAGGGAAGCGCTGCAGTTATGAGAACTTTTTTTTTCATGCGTGGGCGAGGCGTTTATTTTTTGTCGGATGAGGGATGACGTTCGTTGTCAACTTTTGGTTGCGTCTTCGCTTCTTCAATCAGGTCAGCGAGTTCGTTCATGGAGTATTCGGTTGGATTTTTTAGGATTTCGAGCAAAATCGTTTCAACAGAGGTCTCATGTCCAGCCGCCACCAGGTAACGCGCTTTTTGCATCGCGTAGTTAGCGAGCTCAAAATTGCTCTTGAAGAGGCTTTTTAATTGCTCATTGGTAAGTTGGTCGCGTCCTGGCATAGATCTCCTTAAAGGGTAATATTTTTTGTGCGGTGTTCTTCCGCAATGACGATACTACGAAGCACTTGATAGGCAACCGTTAAATCGTCATTAATAATCTGGTAATCATATCGTTCTGCAAGAGGGAGTTCATTAACTGCCCAATCGAGACGATTTTCAATAGATTCCTTGCTCTCTGTTTTTCGACTGACTAAACGTTCTCTTAGCTCCTCAAAACTCGGCGGCCGTAAAAAAATCGAAATGGCGGCGATTTTACCCTGGAGCTGCATGGCTCCCTGCGTATCAATGACAAGAACGACGTGCTGTCCCTTGTTAAGCTCATTTTCAACAGAAGTTTTGGAGGTGCCATAGTAATGCCCAAATACTTTAGCATATTCAAGGAAATCGCCCGATTGAATTTTTTTTTCAAATTCTTCAAGCGATAAAAAATGGTAATCTTTTCCTTCAATTTCTCCTATTCGCATAGGGCGAGTAGAACAAGAAATACTTTCGTTGATACAAGAAAATTCTTCAACCAGCATCCGAACAAGTGTTGTTTTTCCAGTTCCGGCAGGTGCACTTACAATAAAAAGCAGTCCTTTTTTGGTATTGCCTAAAACTTTTTTTGTCATGTCACTCGATGTTTTGGACCTGTTCACGGATTTTTTCAAGTTCTGACTTCATAAGAATAATCAATTGAGAAACTTCAAGATTCGTAGATTTCGAACCAATGGTATTCATTTCTCGTAGCATTTCTTGTACGAGAAACTCCATAGATCTACCAACCCCTTTTTCATTTCCTTTCAAAGCCGTAGCCATTTGAGCAAAGTGGGAATAAAGACGCGTTATTTCTTCTTCGATATCGATCTTCTCGGCTAGTAAAGCGGCTTCTCGCATGACTCTCTCTTCATTCGCTAGTAAATCTTGGCTAATCTCTTTTAAGCGTGCTGTAACTCTTACGCGATATTCTTCGGCGACTTTAGGAGCATGATCTTTTATCTCTGCAAGATAATTTTCAAGTTTCTCAATACGCTGCTTAATATCGTGCGCTAAAGCCTTGCCTTCAATTTCACGCATTCCTTGCCATTCATGGATTGCCTTTTCAAAAGCCTCTTTAAGACCTTTTTTATATTGGTCTTCATCGAGTTTTTCTGGTTCATCTGTCATTCTTTCTAAAAGAAATCTAAGATCAATAACTTCTTGGGGTTTATAACCCAGTTCAAAAGCTAATTGTGACCATACAGATTGCAAACTCTTGAGTTTAGGAGCCAAATTGCGAAGTAGAGATGCTTCTTCTCGCTGAAGATTCACACGGATCGTTACCTGTCCCCTTTGCGCAAAAGGAGCTAACCATTTCCGCAAGTGCACATCAAAAGACAGGTAATCTTTGGGTAAATACACCTGAATTTCGAGTCCCTTCCGATTAACAGAGTGAAGCTCGACAACATAGCGCCCTTCTAAAGTATCTACACTTCCACGGCCAAAGGCCGTCATGCTTCTGATCATGAAATTAAGAGGATATATCGCAGTTAAAGTATTGCTGATTATGTCTTACATTAGACTTACTGACAAGAATTGCGATAGAGGATGTATCGAAAGAAATATTTTATCGCATTAAGGGACCGAACTAGATTTAGGTTTCCTTCCTAATTATCGAATAATTTCCAAAAAAAGATAACTCTCCTCTCGATCTAAAGCCCACATTATCTATTTGCTATTTTGCTCGCCGAATGTTTAAGAAAATTTAATTTTTTAAACATCTAATCTTTAAGTTTTTGCAGTAATATTCTAATTTTTTCTTAACAAAAATATGAATCTTAATGTTATTACAAGAGTAAACAATCACTATGTGGTAAAACTATGGCCACCTCCGGTTTCTCTGGTGACATTCGTACGGCTCCTTCCGAGACTTCGAATCAGCCTTTAACTTTTAAAACATCTCCATCTTCTCAGATTTTCCAAAAACATGTAGGGATAGATGCGAAGAAAGAGGATGTTGTTTCAAGAAAAATCCGACAGCCCAAGGCGCTTTTGAAACACCCAAAATGGAAAAGAATCGTCGAAGCGAGGATACCTTCTCATTTACCCGCCGTAGCCGCTTATCGACAATCGTCGCAAGAGTATCCACCAGCGAAAATGAGTAAACCTCGCAAAGTAAAAAAATTGAGAAAAACAAGAGCGGTAGAGATTGAGGAATTTACACCCATTCCAGTGGTCGAAACGGTACACAAAGAAGAAAGCAAAGAAGAACTTACTTTAGTTCCTCCCTCCCCTATTTCCTCACCCCAAAGTAAGATTGCAGAAGATGAGTCAAAATCATTAGACCTACAATCTCCCAAACTGAAAGGCCCCTGGACTCCAGAATTGCGACAAATCTGCGCAGAGGTAGTTGCTACTTACATGCGCAATGTGGATTTAATCACTAAAGATACTCTAAAAGAGCTAAAGAAGTTTCTCCAGCATACTTTCCCCACTTTGCCTTTAGAAGAGTGTAATGCGGCGATCTATGTGTTTGCCGATCATCTTCGTACCTCCATTCCTACGGAATCCACGATTTTGTATGCGATGCGTGATGAAGGAAAATTCAAAAAATCTAAACACGAGACGCGATTAAGCTCTATAAACGATGCACTTTCTTATATTGCCTCTCGTGAAGATTGGGTCAGCATAAACTTATTGCACTTTCTGGAAAGTCAACATGCCGAAGTAGCATTAACAGAATTAAAAGCTCTAGTAACCTATCTTCGTAATCACAGTTCGGCAGACTCTTCCGAGCTTCTTGAAGCCATGCAGCGTGCAGAAAGTCGTTTGGTTGGGAGCCCTCTAGCAAAGGATTTCGATCGTTATGAGAGTTTAAATGCGGCTATTCGCTATATCAAGAATACGCCTTCTTGGGACGAGTTAAGCTTAAGACGCCTTTTTGAAAGTGAATTTCCCGATCTTAAAATAGAGGATAGAGAAGCCCGGATTCGCATATTTAAGGATGTGCGAAAGGGACTTGTACCCTTGGATAGCATAATTATTGAAAGCCTATTACATAGTGAAAAATACCACTGGGGTTACAAAACTCGAGAACAATGCATCCAGCAGGCTCTTGCATGGACACTGTCCCATCTATCAGGACCACCTGCAAAGTGGGAGCCATTAGAACTTAATACTTACATAACCAAACAATTTCCAGACCTTCCTGAAAAGGAAAAAAGCCATCTCATTAATCTTATCTCTCAAGGCATAACACAAGGCGTAATTAAGCCCCCTCGCAATCGCAGTTGGTATCAATTTGGAAAATCTAAGCCAGCTAGAGTAAAGCCCACATTGGGGTGGACAATTCCAGATTTAATTCTTTCTTTGGAAAAAGCGGGAAATAAGAGAGATTAAAAGCGTCGACAACTATAACTGTGTGTCCCAAAACACAGTCTGTAACGCTTTACTAATTTCAGAAATGCCCCTAATTACTGCTAACCCTTTTTCCTTAGGCCAGATATTTAATCCTTATATTCAGGCGTATCTTCCCCACGAGGAATCTACTTTTCTTCAGGAGAGGATAGAAATCATCGAAGATGTTTGGAACACTAGATGGAAAAATACCCCGCAGCGTTATTTAGACGCCCTTTTGAGTGAAAGAACTATTCGTATTGAAGGATCTCTAAGTGAGACGGAAAGAATTTATAGCGAATTGAGTGAGGTCGCCAATCACGATAACAAGCTATTCCGAAGAGTAATTGCTTGTATTGTACAACAGGCAAAATTCCTGATAATCAGACCTTTATCCAACGAAATTGCATCATCTAGAATAGAAAATAGTCTAGAAAAATTTTCTATTTACTTACAGTTATCGAATAATCGCATATTAATGGTTTTACAGCGCGCTGATCATCGATACGAAATAGGGTCCTTAGATGTTCATAGTGATTTAGTCCATGAATTAGGACATATTGTTGTAGGTCCGATCGCCGCAAAAATAGAAGATTTTTTAGGCACTTTTTCAGATATCGCAGGCGAATTATGGACAAATAAAGAAGAACAACTCGTCATTAATACAATTGAGAATCGTTGCTTGCAAGAGCGCGGAAAATCTATTCGTATTTCACACCGAGATATCTGTTCCAGTGAGAAAGAATATTCCCTAATGACCTTGGCTGACCAAATAATTTTATCCTATAAATATGGTGCTGATGCAACTTTTGAAAAACTATTGGAGGATTTTTTTAAAACTGGAAATCCCTCTTGTTTACTCGATAGGTTGAATAACAATGCTACTTCCGTTTGGCCCGAGACTGCCCGAAAAAAAACAGATGAAATTTTTCATAACACTCTCCTAAAAATCAAATCGCAAATGCATTTAGAATACGAGATGAATCTAAAATACCCCCATCTTATTCACAACCCCTCTCCCTTTGCCCGAATTACTCGGTCACTTCTCTACTTTAGTATTAGAAAGGATCCCTGTGAGGCGCATACGCTGCGGGGTTATTTGATTATGCATCATTCCCATCACTCTGTTGAAGATAGAGAAGCCAGTATCCGTGCATTTCAGGCTGTAAAAAGCAGTACAGCAACATTTTCCAGTAGGGATTTGGAGATTGTCTTAGAAAGAAGAGACTATCATTGGAATGATAGATGCAGACAACAAACAATTAGTAAAGCGATTGCATGGACGATAGCCGAAATTGAAAATGCTCCGTGGAGCGAACGAACACAAAAAGAATTAGGTTTTTATCTTCAGGAAGAATTCCCTGACATACCCGCAACCGAGAAAGAATGCCTGATACAACTTATATCCCTAAGCATCCATAAAGGTGTTATTAAATTTCCCCGAGTCTCTTCTTGCCTGCCCTTTAGAAAAACTAAACCCGCAAGAATTAAATCCAAAAAAGGTTGGTCGATCCAAGATTTCCTAATAGGCATGAAAAAAAAATAGGAGATTCTTGTGTGCTTAAAATTCTCTGCTCGACTTATCATCGTAAAATTTCTGTTTTGAGGTGAATAAAATGCCAGAAACTTCTTCACATACGATTAACCAGACACGTATGTATGAAGGTTTAAAATTCTGCCTTTTGATTAACCTATATTTTAATCCAATAAAACTCTGGTTCAGATCCAAAAATGTCTAAGCTCAATAAACCTTTTATAACCGACCCATTTGCAAATCCTTTTTTAGGTTATCCATTTTCTGAGAAATCATCTTCTCACAGAGGTAACGCCACCACTATCTCAGAAACGCGAAAAAGCTATTTAGATACTCTTTTAAAGGAAAGGATAGTTCGTATTGAAGGATCAGCGAGCCAGACTAAAAAAATTTATACTGAATTAGTGGAAGTGGTCAATCATGATCATGAATTATTCCATAAAGTCGTTACACTTATCACGAGAAGAGCAAAGTTCCTATTAATTAAGCCCCTATCTGTAAACGTTGAAGCATCTGTAATCCACTCTCAAACCGACAATTATTTAATTGAATTACAGCTAGTAAAAAATCCCTATTTGCACCTTTTGGAACGCCCTGATTCTCGAATCGAAATCGGAACCACAGATATTCATAGCCACTTGGTGCATGAATTGGGACATATCACTAAACCTCCTCCCTTATTTGATACAAGACAAGCGGCAAGTGGAATTTGGAAGACTTCAGAAGAAGAAAGAGTTATCACCCGCATCGAGAACCACTGTTTGCGTCAGCGGGGGAAATTTACGCGAATCATGTATAATGCTATCGATTGTAAAGAAGATGACTATGAAAAAATGTCATTGGCCGACAAAAATAATTTTCTGTTTTACCCATGGGGCAGATGCAACTTTTGAAAAGCTATTAGAGAAAGTGTCTGAAATTGAAAACCCAAAAAGTTTACTTGAGCATCTTAAAAAAATTGCCACAGAGATTTTTCCCTTACCTGCCTTAAACAACGATGATGAAAATTTTCATAAGCAACTTTTAGCTGTAAAATCTCAAATGCTTTTGGAATATGAAATGACTCTAAACGGCAAGCCTGGGGCTTCCATTCAACAACCCTACGCCAATATGGTTAGGTCGATTTTATACTTCATCAATAGAAAAGCAATTTGGGATACGAGAATACTCCGTCAATATTTGGACATCTCTCATCCCTCTCATACTATTGAAGATAGAGAAGCATGTATCCGTGTCTTCCAATCTGTTAGAGATAATCCCATACATCTTTGTAGCAGAGCTTTTGAAATCCCTTTGGAAGCAAGGTATTATCATTGGAATGATCGATACCGAAAGCAATGTGTTAATAAGGCTATTGCATGGATTCTAGAAAAAATATCTCATGAAAGACGCTGGGATAAGAAAATTCAACAAGAATTGGATTATTATCTTGGGAGAACATTCCCTGACATACCCGCAACCGAGAAAGAATGCCTGATACAACTTCTATCTCTAAGCTTCCATAAAGGTGTTATTAAATTTCCCCGAGTCTCTTCTTGCCTGCCCTTTAGAAAAACTAAACTCGCTAGGATAAAAGCCAAAAAGGGTTGGACAGTCGATGATTTTGTTAAAAGGATGATAAAAAAATAGAAGACCTCAAGATTCCTGTGTGCTTTAATTTCTCAGCTCAGCTTAAAATCTTGAACCCTTAAGTAGATAATGCCCATGCGTAGAGATTTTGTCGCTAGTCTCTAAAACAAGCCACTATTCAAGCGGAAAAAATCGACAGAAAATAAATTTGGCTACACCCTCTTATGAGAGTCTAAATGTCAGTAACTCCTTGTATAGCATCTCCTATTGGCAACACGTTTACGCAAACCATTGTAGATTATATTTATCCTCCTATGAGGATTGTAAGTAGAACCAAAATGGGAGTTATTGAATCTCTTGAAGCTCTATGGAAAAAAATATGGCAAGGAAGTAACCCTGAGCAATGTATTGATATTCTTCTAAAGGGAAAAACAATACTGATTGAGGGTTCTAAGAGTTTTGCGGAAAGGATAGAGGCCGAACTTATTGACATGGCCTATCACCCTCTTGAAAGAGTCCTACTAACACGAGCAATAACTGACTTACAATCTAAGAAAATACTTCTCACTATAGCTCCTATACCTAATGAAAAGGACTCATCAAGTGTGGAATTTTCCCCAGGTAAAAATTCTATTTTTTTGCAAATGACAAGTAATGGCTATTTGCACATTTTACAGCGCCCTGATGGGCAGCACGAATTAGCGCCTCTGGACCCTCACGCCGACCTTGTACATGAATTTGGGCATATTGATGGTGGATGGATTACATCAAGTAAAAAAAGCGTCATTTGGACAGACCCTGAAGAAGAAAGAGTGATCACCACCATACAAAATCCATGCTTACGGGAACGAAATGAAAATATCCGTATAAGTCACAAGCGTCTCAAAATTACACAAAAAGAATATGAAGAATTGGACATCTCTTCAAAATTAGAACAAACATTTAAGCACGCTGCAGATGCTTCATTTAGGAAATTATGTAATTATCATTTCTCTCCTGAGAAAATTCCAAAAGATATTAATCCAAAATCGCTTACTATTAAATTCAAAAATTTGATTCATTATGAGTGGACTGGAAAGCCTATTACTACTGAAGATAAAGATCATTATGCACAAGCCAGAAAAATTAAAGAGCAACTGCTGAGAGAATATGAAATCAATCCCCAGTTCAAGTTTGATGAGAGCTCAGAAAATAGCTCCCAGGCAATTTGGTCTCTTCTGATTTATACAACAAGAAAGCCCAATTGGAATAAAAAAACTCTGCGTAATTTTTTAAAAAAGAATTTTCCGAATATTAATGTTAAAAATAGAGAAGCTTATATTCGTTTATTTCAAGATGTTAAATTCGGTCACCTGGCAGCAAAACGAACAACTCTTGAAAAAGCATTTGCTGGGAAAAAATACTATTGGAATAACAACACAAGAATACAGTGCATTGACAAAGCGATCTCGTGGGTTCTCACCTTTACTGTTGAAGAACTCCCTAAAATGGATTTTGTCAAATTAGATCAAATTCTATCCAAAGAATTCCCTGATCTGCCTAAGACAGAAAAAGAGTCTCTTTTCAAACTCTTGAAGCAAGGAGATATGTTCGAATCTTCCTTGGCATCTACAGGCTCTACACCTTCTATACACCTGAAAAAGGATTGGTCGATCAGAAATTCTATTAAAGCTATGGAAAAAGCATCTCGCCCTAAGAGTGTGCGATAGATGGATACTATCAAATAGATATAGTAACCATCTATTCTAAATCGAAAACTACAAAAATCTATGAGAAGATCGAACTGGAGTTAAGAATTCTGAATGTCAGCTATAACTCCATTGCCAGCATATCTCGGTGAGCCCTTCATTACTCCTATAGTAGATTACCTATACACGAAGCATAGACTCGCAGCAGTAACGGACCGGGTTAATCTAACAAGCACACTACAAGATATTTGGACCACGATATGGCTGAAGAGTAAGCCCGATCGTTGTATTGATACTCTTCTTAGTGAAGGATACCTAAAAATTAAAGGATCGCGTGAAGAAGTTGAGCAAATTAATAGGGAATTAGTGCGTGTAGCGGATCATGACCGCTCCTTATTAAATCGAGTAATTACTCGCATCCAACGGCTCAAAAAATTTATTTTGGTGGAAGTTGAATCGAATGAAAATAACGTCTCTACCGTAAGAGAGTCTGATGATTGTTTTATCGTTCGATTAGATATCTCCACCAATCGTTTGCTCCATGTTTTAGAACGTCCCGACCATCGGTGGCAACTGGGAACTTTAGACATCCATAGTGATTTGGTACATGAATTGGGGCACATTGATCGTGTGTGGGCGTTAAATCCGACTACAAGCAGTGTCTGGACGAATGATGAAGAAGAACGAGTGATCACCGAGATAGAAAATCCCTGTTTAAAAGCACAGGGAAAATGCACGCGAATTTCACACAAATCCATCGAAAGATATAGAGAATTTCAACGAAAGTCAGTATCTCAACAAATCTTTCTTGCTTTTAGAGTGTGTGTAGATTTTTCTTTCGAGGAGTTATATAGCGGTTTTTTGAAAATTGTCACCTGGCACCCCTGGCGTTTACTAAGCGAATTGCAAGAGCGGGCTAATGATGTCTGGATCGAGAAAGTTATCTCTGCAAAAGATAAAAGTTTTAAGAATCAATTATTTGAAATTCAAAAACAAATGCTCCAAGAGTATGAAGAATCACTCAATCAACCTCAAATTGCCTCAAGTTATAAAGAAATTATAGACTCAAGTATTTTATTTACTATTCAAAATGTTGATTGGAAGGCATCTCTTTTGCGCGAATATTTAGCAAAGAATTTTACTCATCTAAGCACGGAAGATGCCGAAGCCTATATTCGTATATTTGAGGAGGTTAAAAAGGAGTTAATATACTTCAGAAGAGGATCGATCAAAGCTGCTTTTGTTAGCAAAAAGTTTCACTGGAATGATAGATATAGGCAAGTGGGTATTGTTAACGCGTTAAACTGGACATTGGACGAAATATCAAAGACAAAATCTAAATGGGGATTGATATGCGAGAAAAAATTAAGCCTTCATCTTCAAGCTGCTTTTCCCGATATCCCTTCAGTTGAAACGGAACGCCTTGTTAAGTGGATTTCTCAAAGTATCAGAAAAGGCATTTTTAAATTTCGCCGAAATGCTTCCTGCTTTTCTTTAGATAAACCTAAATTAGCTAGGATAAAAACTCAAAATGTTTTTCTAATAAGGGATTTGACAAACTTGATGAGAGAAGGAATTAAACAAATTAAAGCTTAATAGTTCTCCCACTTTTCAGCGGTTCAAAAGAGTGTCGATGTAGCAAACATGGACCTAATTTTTCGATAGCCTCTAGATGTTCCTTGGTACCGTATCCTTTATGTTTGGCAAACCCATATCCAGGATAATTGGCTTCCTCTGCATGCATACGGCGATCGCGCGTAACTTTGGCAAGGATCGAAGCAGCCGCTATGCAATGCGAAAGACCATCGCCTCCGATGATAAACTGCGACCGATACTTCCACGTTGGCGTTTTATTACCATCTACAAGAATCACATCGGGAGATTGAGGTAGCGCATCAGCGGCTATATGCATAGCTCGTAAAGTGGCTTGAAGAATATTAATACGATCGATTTCGTCAGCTTCTATTACTGCGATGGAAAAAGAAACAAGAGGATGGCGTGTGATAAGCTCAAAAAGCTCTTCTCTTTTGATCGCAGTTAGACATTTACTATCATTCACTTCTTCAAAAAAAACACCCTGAGGAATGAGGCAAGCAGCCGCTACGACAGGCCCTGCTAAAGGGCCCCGTCCAGCTTCATCTACTCCTGCAACCCGCTCAAACCCGCTATCCCAGTAGGATTGCTCAAAACGGAGCATATCCCACCTTTATTCAGCAGCAGTGTCTTCTCGGATCTCTTTCTTAGATTGGGTCTCGATGCGACCTTTAACTTTTGCTTTTTTACCGGAAACACCACGGAGATAGTAAAGTTTGGCTTTACGGACTTTACCACCACGCGCTATTTCGATTTTCGCAATTCTGGGGCTATGGATAGGGAATACGCGTTCTATACCAGCACCATAAGATACGCGATAAAGAGCCACAGTTTCAGATAATCCACCACCTCTACGGGCAATAACAGTTCCTGTAAAAACCTGTGTACGTTCTTTTTCGCCTTCTATAATTCGCACATGAACATCTAAAGTGTCCCCAATGCGAAAAGAAGGAATGTTCTTTTTAAGCTGCTTAGCTTCGAGTTCCTGAATCTCTTTACACTGAATCATGAGTCGCTTCTCCGTTTTGCAGATCGCCGATAAGATCCGGACGAATCATGCGGGTTTTATTATAAGCTTGCTGTTTACGCCAAGAAGCTATCTGGGCGTGATGACCCGTTTTGAGAACAGAAGGAACAACAGTTCCTGCGAACTCATCGGGTCCTGTATAGTGTGGTGCGTCAAAAATGCCCTCTTCAAAAGAGTCCTGTGAAACACCGAGTTCATTTCCAATCACACCTGGGATAAAACGAGACACGGAATCTACGAGAACAACAGCAGCTGGACATCCGCTAGTCAACACAAAGTCTCCTATGCTAATCTCTTCATCTATCTCACTTTCAATAACGCGTTCATCTACCCCTTCGTAATGACCACATAAAAGAACGAGATGAGTGTGAATAGCTAACTCTCGGCATTTCGCTGCATCCAGCTTTTTTCCTTGAGGTGATAAATAAATCACATGCGAATCCTCTCTCCGAACATGGGCAATCGCTTCTGCGATGGGGCCAGGCAACATAACCATGCCCGGGCCTCCTCCACAAGGTCTATCATCGACTTTACGATGACGCCCACTCGCAAAATCCCGTATATCGGTAAGACGGATATCTAAGAGGCCTTTTCCCATTGCCCGCTTCAGGATGCTGACATTAAAAGGTCCCTCAAAAAATGCGGGGAACAGGGACAAAATATCAATCAGCATCTTTCATTTATTTCTTTTTAGCTGTCGCTTTCTTAGCGGGTGCTGCAGTCTCAGCTTCGTTTTTCTGCTTTTTTAGAGCTCTACGTTTCGCCGCAAGCTTAATGCGTTTATTATGGCGCTGCATGCGAAGGTCTTTAATCACTTGAGGTGCTGCACGTGTGCCAATTTGCTCGACTTTTTCTGAAACTACGGCACCGCGGCTAATCCAGTAACTTAGACGTTCTGCATTAATTTCCGCATTATTCTCTGCTTGAGTCGGATTGTACCAACCGAGCATCTCTAGGTATTTGCCATCACGTGGTGAGCGGCTATCTGCAACTACGACGCGGTAAGTCTGTCCATTAGTGCGGCCTTGCTGCCGTAGACGGATCACGAGTGCCATGTATTTTCTCCTTATGTACTTTTAAGTTTGAATCTATTCTAAGATTCAGACGCTTTTGTGTTCTTTGATCACCTTCGATTACACTCTTAAAACTTAAGAGACCAATCGAAAATCATCAAAACCTCTAAAGACCCTTCATTTTTTGTTTCATGGTTTGTTTCATAGACGGCATATCTTTCATGAAGTGCTTCAACTGTTTGAAGCTTTTAACCATTTTATTCACTTCGTCGATCTTTGTGCCACTACCTGTAGCAATACGGCGTCTACGGCTAGGTTCTAGTTCAACTTTTTCTGCCCGCTCATCGACGGTCATAGAAAGAATCATCGCTTCCATGCTGGAAAAATGCTTTTCTGAACCCTCCAGAAGATCGCTATTCATCAAATCGCCCATACCAGGAAGCATTTTGAACAGGCTCTTAAAAGATCCCATTCGTTTCAACATCTTCATTTGCTTCAAGTAATCTTCGTAGGTGAAAGAAGCTTTACGTAATTTCTTTTCGAGCTCTGCTGTCTCTTCTTCGTCGATATGCTCCTGGGCTTTCTTCACAAGATTGATCACATCGCCCATGCCTAAAACACGATCAGCCATGGAACGTGGATTGAAAAGCTGGAGATCATCTACTTTTTCGCCAATCCCTTCGAATTTAAGAGGCTTACCTGTGACTTCTCGTATAGAAAGAGCAGCACCAGCACGCGCGTTGCTGTCAAGCATGGTAAGAATAGTACCCGTTATCGCAATCCGTTGATCGAATTCGACAGCGGTCTTAACAGCATCCTGGCCTGTTGTCGCACTCGCAACAAAGAAAATCTCATGTGGGGAGAGAAAGTGTTTCATCTCTTCCAACTGTTTCATAAGCTCTTCATCGACATGGAGTCGACCCGCTGTATCCACAATAAGAACGTCGAAGCCTTCTTCTTTCGCTTTTGCATAAGCTTCTTTAGCAACTTTCAAAGGATTTTTTTCGCCCGGTAAAGAAAAAACCGGAATGTCGATCGATGTAGCGAGTTTAGTGAGCTGTTCTACTGCAGCAGGTCTCTGCAAATCGCAAGCAGCAATGAGAGTGCGTTTGTTATGTTCTTTGCGCTTCAGATAAGCTGCGAGTTTTGCACAATGGGTAGTTTTTCCAGAACCTTGTAAGCCACAAAGCATAATGACAGCTGGCTTCCCTTGTAGATGTAGAGCTGGCTCGTCTGTTCCCAGTAAGGTAACGAGTTCATCGTGAACAACTTTAATGAATTGCTGCCCAGGTTCTACCGATCGAATGACTGCATCACCAATGGCTTTCTCTTTGACGCGTTTGATGAAGTTACCAGCAACTGTGTAATTGACATCAGCATCTAGCAAGGCAAGACGTACCGTACGGATTGCTTCCGTTAAGTTGTCTTCGGTCAGTTGCTTTTTTCCTGCGATAGAGGAAAAGAGGTCCTGAAGCTTATTTGTCAGTCCACCAAACATAAAAATCCTTTTCGACCCTCAAGCTTACAGGAGAAAATTATTCTCATTCAAGGAGAAAAGGTGATATTTTACCCTTTAAAAAAATAAAATCCCCCAGAAAGCAAAAAGCTCACATTTTCTTTTGTCATGATGGTAAAAGAAGGAGTCAAAAAATATTTTAGGCAAGATTGCGATAACAAAAGAAAAAGCGATCGTGGCCAGCCCAATCTTTTTCGATATGGGCACCTTGCCATGAGGGATGGTTAAAAATTTTTAGAACTTCTTCTTTTTGCGAAGCACCGATCTCTAAGGATAATAGCGCTCCGGGAAGCAAATGAGGAGCTGCCTCTGCGGCTAAACGACGATAAAAATCCAGGCCATCAACTCCCCCTTTAAGGGCTTGTTCCGGTTCAAATAAACGCACCTCATGATCGAGATTGGCGAATTCCATTTCTGAAATATAAGGAGGATTGGCCATTAAAAGCTGCGCTTTCTTTCCATGAAAAGGAGCGAGCAGATCCCCCTGTAAACAATTCACTTCGACATTATTTTTTGCAGCATTGTCTTTAGCGACCGCAAGAGCCTCCGAAGAGAGATCGGAAAGAGCTACATCCCATGTGGGAAATCTCTTTTTAAATGCTATGCCTAAACAACCAGAGCCTGTGCAAATATCCCAAGCATCTCCAGGCAGAGTCAGCTCGACACGCTGGCAAATTCTCTCCAGAAGGATCTCCGTTTCAGGTCTCGGGATTAAAACGGCTCTCGTTAAACTGATGCGACAATTATAAAATTCTTTTTCCCCGAGGATATAATCAAGTGGCTCCCCTGTACTTCTTCTTTTTATTTTTTCGCGAAAAGCAACAATTTCATCTTCTTCTAAGGGACATTCAAATTTCATATAGAGATCGATACGCTTGCAACCTAGCTGAGCTGCTAAGAGCTCTTCAGCATCACGCTTTGGACGAACGATCCCTTTTTTCTTAAGAAAATCTGCAGCCAAAGGTAAAATTTCCTGAATTGCCTTCATATTACCTGACCGCCGACTTGAGCCAGCTTTTCTTGATGAAAATACTTAACAAGAGCTTCAGTAATTTCATCGAGTTTACCCTGCATAACATGATCGAGCTTATAAAGTGTTAAATCAATTCTATGATCCGTGACTCTATTTTGTGGGAAATTGTAGGTGCGAATACGCTCCGAACGATCGCCACTACCTACTTGCGTCGATCGTACGGAAGCCATTTCTTGAGCTGCTTTTCGCGCTTTTTCTTCTGCTATCTTAGCTATCAAAAGTCGCATAGCTTTATCTTTATTCTTATGTTGACTGCGCTCTTCTTGACAAGCGACCACGGTGCCGGTTGGAAGGTGGGTAATGCGAACAGCAGAATCCGTAACGTTGACGTGTTGACCACCAGCTCCTGAAGAACGATAGGTATCGATTCTAAGTTCTTTTTCGTCGATGACAACGCGCTCTTGCTCGTCCGGTTCGATGAGAACCGCGATTGTAACAGCAGATGTATGAACGCGCCCTTGAGCTTCTGTTTTCGGCACACGTTGCACACGATGCGTACCGGCTTCGTATTGCATCAATCGATATACGTTGGGGCCACTTACACCCATTACATATTCGCGAAATCCCCCTAATTCAGAGGGTGTGCAAGATAAAAGCTCGTAACTCCATCCTTTTTGGTCGGCATAGGCTTTGTACATACGCACGCAATCACCTACGAAAATTGCAGCCTCATCACCACCAGTTCCAGCGCGCAATTCGAGGATAATATTGCGATTGTCCCGAGGATCAGGGGGAATGAGCAAATTTTCTAATTTACCTGAGAGATAAGTTTTCTCTTGTTCGAGGCGTGCATTTTCATCACGGATAAATTCGATAAAAGCGGGATCTCTTTCGTTTTCCAAGAGTTGTCGGTTTTCATCGAATTGTTTTTCGCTCTGAAAAAGCAGATTCCAGGTCTCTTTGATCTGCGCTAGATGTGCATGTTCTTGAGCAAGGTCGCGAAAACGCTTTTGGTCACCCATAACTTCTGGAGCACTTAGAAGAGCCTCGACTTTTTCCATTCGCTCAAGTAAGCGACGAATTTGTTCATTCATGAATGTATCAGGTTTAGTTATTGATTATCTGCGCATGTATCCAAAATAGGGGCAGAAATTAACAGAAATTAACTTTTTGGACAGGATTTTAGTTTATGTACAATCCTTATAGGGTATCGATCTTAATTTTTGTTGACAAGGGGGAATTACACCGTTAAAAACCAAATTAAGAATAAAAGAGGAAATATGAAAAATAAAATTATCTTTTTCACTCTACTCTGCTTATTGGGAATTGAAAGTATACGAGCAGATAACGCTTATTTACGTGCCACGAGCCTAACGACCCAACTCCCCGAAGGAACAGGAAGAACCCTCGTTAAAATGGATTCTGTCGATGAAATCAAAAATGCAGAACTCACCAACAACCGCGAACGCGTTACCGTTAAGGAGCCAGGGATTTATTTTATCACTTCATCAGGTCAGGTTGGAGCTATAAGTCCCGGCGCTAAAGGCTATATAGATATGTGGTTTGAAAAAAATGGAAAACCTGTCGTGAATTCCACATCTAGAATGACTTTAACAACTTCCACTGATACGGCTCCTATGACAAATGCGATTGTAATCGCTCTAAATGCTGGGGATACAATTGCTACAGCTTACGCTGCGAGCGGACCTTCTCTTGGATTTGTCTTCTTACAACCTGCCAACGAGCCTGCGTGCGCCAGCTTTTTATTTTCCTTATTTAAAATCAATAATCTCTAGTTGATCAACAATGGCAGAAAATCCTAACTGGAAACGGTTTATACAAAGAAAAATCCAACTCGACATTGTCACCATCTTTATCTTTCTCCTCCTGACCTCTTCCTTCATCGTCATTTTTTACATTTATAATAGGAATTACAAGAACATCCTCGATCTTTCCACTGTTATTGTCGGCCAAGTCAAAGAGGTTGTGGTAGAAAAAATCACTGGAGTAACAAATGACACCTTGCTCCTATCGGAAGCTACAAAAGGCTTTATCACCGACGGCAAAACAGTATCGAACAAAAATCAAAAGCTCATTTCCTATCTAATTAATTCTCTCAAAATCGATCCGCTTATTTACAGCGTCAATATCGCCACAGATGATGGTAATTTTCTTTCCGTTACGAATCTTACTTTAGCACAGCTTTACTATTACTACTCGGACCCGACTAAACCACTTCCAGAGGGAGCTAAATATGCCATCCGCATGATCAACAATAATCTCTCTCCTGCCACAGAAACATGGGAATATCTGGATACTGACACAAAACTCCTAGATACCGAGACTATAGCGCCTGTAAGTTACGATCCTCGTACTGATATATGGTTTCAGGCCATACACGCTTGGCCTCGCATACGGTGGGATAATGTTGATCTTCCAAGAGGGGCTAATAAGTATATGACCAACCGGGCCTCAGGGATTACCGTTTCTGTACCCGTTGTAAATGCTGAAGACAAATTTGTGGCTGTTATAGGCATTAACACCGCCATAAAAGAACTTTCCAATTTTATTTCTCACCAGAAAATTGGGATTTCAGGAAAAGCTTTTGTGCTGGATGACAATGGGCACATCCTCATTCCTTCAGAGAACTCTGATCCTAGCGAAATTTCTACTGAACTCGTCGAACATGCCTTAGCTCAGTTTAATAAAACACAGCAAAATAGCTTCCTCTTGCCTTATAACAACATTGACTATCTTGTGACCTTCTCAGAGTTTCCTTTAGCTCTTGAAAATACATGGACGATCATGGTCGTAGTCCCTTTCCATGATTTTTTTGGTAACGTTATTCAAACCCAAAAACAAACTATATTTATATCATTTGGTATAATGATAGTATTTTCAGTCTTAATTTACTTTGCATCACGTCACATATCTGTTCCTATTATTCAACTAGCGAAAGATGTCGATAGGATCTGCCATTTCGATTTTTCGACTCCAAAGAAAATTGATTCGCATATTGTCGAGATTAAAACCTTAGAATCTTCCATTAGCGCTATGCGGGAGGCTATACGATCGTTTGGCCGATACATTCCTAAAGACATCGTCAAAGCCCTTGTAGCCAAGGGTAAAGAAATTACCTTAGGCGGTGAAAGACGCTCAATTACCCTGATGTTTTCGGACATTTTTAACTTCACTACCTACTCTGAATCCTTACCGATAGAAAAATTAACCCCTTTTCTTACTGCTTACTTTGATCGGCTTTCAAAGATCATTCTGGAAACAGAAGGAACCATCGATAAATATATCGGTGATAGCATTATGGTTTTTTGGGGAGCTCCACACGATGTAGATGATCAAGAAGCCAAAGCCTGCATTACTGCTTTACGTTGCTTATCTTCTTGCCAGAAGATGCAGAAAGAAAATCCTACAGAGAATTGGCTTTCTCGCTTTGGCTTACATTGCGGTGAGGCAATCGTAGGAAACATTGGCACTACAGAGCGAATGAATTATACCGTCATGGGCGACACGGTCAATACGGCAGCACGGCTACAAGAACTCAATAAACAATATCATACTTCGATTATCATCAGCGAGACCGTACAGAAAAAAATAGGCGTCAAATTTATTAGCCGTCCCCTGGATTACCTAGCCGTAAAAGGAAAGACAATCAAAATTCTTATATACGAACTTGCAGGAACAGCAGAAGGTGAATTTGCCTGTTCGACGGAACAGGTCGATTTGTGTAAAGAATTTACAATTGCTTATGAACTATTCCGTCAAGGGAAGTTAGAAGAAGCAAAAAAATTGTTCCTATCTCTTCAACAACGATTTCCTTCAGATAAACCTATACAAATCTATCTTGAACGAATAGCTTTACTCTAGAATGAGTTTTTTAGAACCTTTTTTAAAATTTACTTTAAAAAAGGTTCTACGCGACATTAAGAATAACGATTTTTGGCAAAAAAACTATTATTTTTGCTTACGTTTTTTTTTAGCAGTTTCTTTTTCTTCTTCCTTAGCAGCAACTTCAGCTTCTTGAGCCTTACGCTTGGATGCATAGCGCTTAGTGAAGCGATCGACACGACCTTCTGTGTCGATGAATTGCGCTTTACTCTTATTAAAGAATGGGTGGGAAGCAGAAGAAATCGGCAACCGGTATACGGGATACGTTTTTCCTTCAAAAACATCGGTTTCTTTAGGTTGCAATGTGCTTCCACAGATGAATTTAAAGCCGGTTGAAGAGTCGATGAATAAGATTTGTTGATATGGTGGATGCCCTTGCTTTTTCATAATTTCTCCAGGACGATGGTAAATATAGATCCAATAAGTATCTCAAACCCGTTGTTAAGGTTCAAGAGGAATAGGCGTCTTTGATAGCAGGCCATGATTAAATAATTTTTACCATGTACTAGCTAACCAAATCTTTTTTGAGAGCGAGAAGGGCCATTCTAGCTGTATACAAACCGGCCAGAACCCCTTCTTCGTAACGAAAAAAGGGGTGATGTTCAAGTTCGGGAAAGTCATTTGGCTGCAAAAGATCATCTTCGGTGAGATGTGGGATAATCGAGACTCCACATTCCGTCACTTTTTTTTGCTGTTGAGAGATTAATTCCTCAAGCAATTTCTCGACATCTTGAAAAGACATAGCATCCCATTGAACGAAATTTTTTATGAAGATACCGTCAAAGCCTCTTTTCTTCGCTCTTGAAAAAAAGCGCGCATGAGTTCAGAGCACTCTTCTTGCAAGACCCCGCTTTCTACTTCTACCTCATGAATCGGATGGCGTTCTTGACGAACATTGATCCAGCTTCCATGAGCTCCATGCCGCAAATCGGGAGCTCCCCAAACAACTCTTTTTAAACGATACAAAAAAAAAGCGCCTGCACACATAGTACAAGGCTCTAACGTACAATAAAGTATAGCTTCTTGTAGACGCCAATTACCCAGTTTTTGAGCCGCTTTTTGTAAACAAAGAATTTCAGCATGTGCAGCAGCATCCTTGCGTTTTTCAACCTCGTTATGAGCTTCTGCTATTACGGCATCTTTAAAAATAACAACTGCTCCAACGGGCACTTCACCATCTCCATAGGCAAGGCGAGCTTGGTTTAATGCTCTTCGCATATAAAAATCATCCATGGCTTTCTTCTCTTGCTAACGCGGCTAATTGTTCGAATTGTTCTGGGGAGAAGGCGACACTATTAAGAACGCTAAAGAGAAATGTCTTCTGAGCTCCATAGCGTCCTATAGCCGCTTGCATGAGAGCAGATCCTTGTTCATCACTGAGTCTTTCAATTTTGTCAAACTCGGGATTCACTTGCATAAGGTGGTCGGCAAAGAACTGAAACATCTTATCATTCTTTACAATCCAACGAGTTGCAAGCCACTCCCCTAATTGCTCATCGCCCTCTAAAACTTCCTGTAGCAAAGGAGCTGCTAACTCTTGAGGCCGGCATTTTACAAAATGCATACGGGAAAAGTGCTTTTGATAGACCTTGGGAAATTGCCTTCGAAGGTCAGTTTTAACATCTTTTTTTATTTCTTCTACAAGGCGATCGAACCAAGGCTGTAGCCTTTGAATTTTATTCTGAAAACTCTCTTCTTTCATGGTGACCTAAAAATCATTTTCGAAGAAAAAAATTTAGCAAGACCCATATCAAATATCAAGTAGCAAACAGCCTCACCCTGTGCAGATTAATCGTTTCTTAACAATCGATGATAAAGTTTATGTGAGCACTACATATAGGTTCTTTTATGATTGAACCGATGGACCATTTGCGCTATAATTGGGGCTAAGTTGAACAGTGTTAAGTTTGTCTGTCTAGCAAACTACCTACGTAAGGGAGACCGTCTACGATGTCTTTAGATAAAGGTACCAAAGAAGAAATTACCAAGAAATTCCAGCTGCATGAAAAAGATACTGGATCAGCTGACGTTCAGATTGCTATCCTAACCGAAAGAATCACCGAACTCACAGAGCATTTAAAAGTAGCTCCAAAAGATCATAATTCTCGTTTAGCATTGCTTAAGCTCGTCGGCCAAAGACGCAAATTGCTCGATTATTTAAATTCTACGGATACAAAGCGCTACCAAAGTTTGATTATTCGCCTAAATCTGCGCAAGTAAGATATTTTATAGTACGTTCTAAAGGCCATTCCAAGAAACTTGGAGTGGCCTTTTCGCTTTACCCACCTCTTCTCGCATGCTATAGTTTCATGAAGCTATCGAATTATAGAATGAAACGTGATGCGAAAACCGGATTTAGACCATCAAGTCTTCCCCGCTCTACCTATCACTGAAAAGGGCCTTTCCATTCGGATCACGTTCGAATTACAAATCAATTTTTGGAGTCATCTTTCATGTTCAAACGTCATAAGTTAACTATACCTATCAATGGAAGGGAAATTTCTTTTGAGACGGGTAAAATCGCACGACAAGCTAATGGAGCCGTCATGGCCCGGTCAGGCGAGACCATGGTCCTCGCTACAGCTTGCGCGAATTCAAAAGCGGCAGAAGGCATAGATTTTTTTCCACTTCGTGTTGATTACCAAGAAAAATTTTCAGCTGCAGGAAAAACTCTTGGGGGATTTATCAAGCGCGAAGGGCGCCCTGCAGAAAGAGAAATTCTACTTTCGCGGCTCATCGACCGACCTCTTCGCCCCATGTTTCAAGATGGATTTTACAATGAAGTCCAGTTACTAGCTTATGTAATGTCCTATGATGGCATCCATACACCAGATGCATTGGCCATATGCGCCGCTTCAGCAGCTTTAGTAATTTCGGATATTCCTCTCATCAAGCCTATTGCCGCTGTTCGAATGGCTTACATCGACGATACTTTTATTGTAAACCCTACCCTAGAAGAACAAAAAAAATCTCGACTTGACCTGATGATCGCAGGAAATGATGAAGCGATCTTGATGATTGAAGGTTTCTGTGACTTTTTAACTGAAGAGCAAATTTTAACTGCAATCGAAGAGGGTCACGCTGCTATTCGCACGATCTGCGAGCATTTGCTAACCTGGCAAGAACAGATAGGCAAACCCAAGATGAAGGCGGAGATTAAACTCCCGCCCTCTGCCCTACTTAAAGAAATCCACTCCCTGAGTGCAGAAAAAATCACAGAAGCTCTACACATTGTAGAAAAAGAAAAACGAGATGAAGCATTTAGCGCTATCACAGCGGAGCTTTTAGAAAAATTCTTATCTCAAGAATCCTCGTACACCAAGAACGATGTTCTTTACGGCTTCAAAAAAGCGCAATCTACGATTATGCGCCAGATGATTTTGAAAGAAAATCGTCGCATGGACGGTCGAACAACTGATCAAATACGTCCTATCGATATAGAACAGTCTATTCTACCCAGAACGCATGGTAGCTCGCTCTTTACACGCGGCGAAACGCAGGCGCTTGCCGTATGTACCCTCGGTGGAGAGACCATGGGACAACGCTTTGAAGATTTAAATGCCGACGGTTTAAATCGCTTTTATCTTCAGTACTCGTTCCCTCCCTTTTCTGTCGGAGAAGTAGGAAGAATGGGTTCGCCAGGAAGACGCGAAATTGGTCATGGAAAACTAGCGGAACGCGCTTTAAGTATGGCGTTACCACTCCAAGAACACTTCCCCTACACTATCCGTCTTGAAGCCAACATTACAGAATCCAATGGCTCATCATCTATGGCCTCTGTCTGCGGTGGTTGCCTGGCTATGATGGATGCTGGTGTTCCGATTAAGCGCCCTGTTGCAGGGATAGCGATGGGCCTCATTTTGGAAGGTGATAAATACGCAATTCTGTCCGATATTTTAGGTTCTGAAGATGCGTTGGGTGACATGGATTTTAAAGTGACTGGAGACAGTCAAGGGATCACCGCCTTTCAGTTAGACATTAAAATCGAAGGTATTAACCTTCATATTATGCGTGCAGCCCTGACGCAAGCTAAGCAAGGGCGCATTCATATTCTGAACAAGATGCTCGATGCATGTCCTAAATCTAACGAACAACTCTCTCAGTACGCCCCTCGTATCGAAACAATCCAGATTAAGCCTAGCAAGATTGGCACAGTTATTGGTCCTGGTGGCAAACAAATACGCGCGATCATCGAAGAGACTGGCGTACAGATCGACATCAACGATAGTGGTATTGTCAGCATTGCCTCGAACAATCAAGAAGCGATGGAAAAAGCAAAAGCTATAATCCATCATCTAACTGCTGAGGTTGAACTCCATAAAGTTTACAAAGGCAGAGTAACATCAGTTGTAGCGTTTGGTTGTTTTGTGGAATTGCCAGGTGGCAAAGAGGGTCTCTGCCATATTTCTGAACTTTCACATACCCGTGTAGCGAATGTGGGAGACGTGGTTAAAGAAGGGCAGATGCTTGAAGTAAAGGTTATGGAAATCAATGACCGTGGCCAAGTCAAACTCAGCCACAAGGTTTTACTTCCCGCTAAACAACACGCTTGACACTTTGACCCAAAGCTGGGACAGTCCACATTAAGAGGCTAATGACCCTCTTAATGTGGCTATATGAAGTATCTTCGCCCTAAAACTCACCTCGTACCTGCTTTACTTGCTATTATTGCTGCAGCTTTTTTTAATGCTCTAATGGGCGCTGCCGTTAAATATGCCTCTGAAGGGATTAGCATTGAGGCGATGACCTTTTGGCGTAACTTCATTTGTCTGATTTTTGTTTTCCCCTGGCTTTCGCATGCATCCCATGGCCACCCCTCCTTAGCAAAAATCATCCGACCAAAAAACTTCACCATGCATCTTGTACGTGGAGTATTTGGCCTTGTAGCGATTTATATGTTTTTTATTTCGTTACAATTCTTAAGTCTTACGGATGCTACGCTTTTGGCCAATACCATGCCGATTTACATTCCCATCATCGCCTATCTTTGGAAAAAAATTCCCATCATGCACAGTTTATGGTGGGGAATTGGAATGGCTTTCTTGGGAATCCTATTTATTATCAAGCCCGGATTTGGTGTATTCCAACCTGCTTCCTTAATTGGGATTGTAGGGGCAATGTTTGGGTCAATCGCTATCTTTGCCTTACGAATGGCCCATTTTTCAGAGCCACCCGTTCGTACGCTCTTTTTTTATTTTCTTATTGCCAGCTCTCTTGCCTTTCTAGGAACCTTACCCCGCTTTTCTTTAAATTGGTTAACTCTTGATTCGCACAATCTCGTAATCTTGTTAGGGCTAGGCGGATTAGGCATGGCCTATCAACTTTGTTTTACTTATGCAGCAAAGTGGGCACCCGTACGTCTAACAAGTCCATTTCTTTACTTAAGCGTTGTTTTTAGTATGGCGCTTCAATGGCTCGTATGGGGCCACACTGTTCCCTTATCCAGTATATTTGGATTCTGTCTAGTCTTTGCAGGAGCCATGCTCGTCGTATATCTCTATCCCCGACATGAACTATGATTCTAAGAAAATTTGCGATACGAGAAGGTACATTCGAGAGAAAAGAATAGGCTATTGCCACTTTAGCTTATAAGATTGCGAAAGACTCGTATAAGTCCCATCGCCAAACCTGTAGCTGTTCCAGTTAATACACGATCTGCAGCGCCTCCAGAAAAATAGGGCCCATTATTATCAAAAGCCAAAGTATCAGAAAAAGCCGGTCTATTTAGAGGAGCCCAATTGGGTGCATGAGAAGAACTTTCTTTTAGACAACAATTATAAAGTGTTGTTAAGGCAATTCCCGTCAGGATTCCCGCTTTCAAATCATGTACGGTCCGGTTGATAACGGCTTCATGTCGATTACAAAAGAAGCTGCGTTCTACCGGTTTAAGTGGAGGGTCTTGCGGCAAGTATTCTATCTTGTGGCGCCTAGAGCAACAAAAAAGGGGCATGTGTATTCCTCCATTATCTTCCAAAAAAGTTATTAGGATAACAGGTTGAAAGAAAAAAACGCTCAGAAACCACAACTTGAATTAGAAATATCTTTGAAAACTAGGCCCTATTCTAATGAATCGATTATTGAAGTGAATGCGCTTAAATAGAAAAACCATTTCAATTAATTTCTACTAATTTTTTCTGGCATACATCTGTGGTATTTAGACGAATATAGGGAAGGTTAACAAACACTATCGATTCCGCAATACTGCGTAGCTTGAAAGACCGATAATGCTTAAACACAACAATGAAATGGCCCGGGTGGCTATCAATCGTGACAGGGGTCCAATGGGTCCAAAACGTCGAATATCGAATTGCCGACTTAATGTTAGAATAGCTCGTGAGTGCTCGGGTTGAGCATAATTTGGATAAATGGCGGCGAAGTGCAAAACGGGTTCGTCTAATTGCCCATCACCATAAACTGTATCGCCTGTAGTCAGATCACGAGATATCCTAGCTTCTTGCAAAGCCCTTTCATAAACCGCTTCCTCAATTTCTTCACCGTCCTTCGTTAAAACAGTCGGAAGCGATACTTCAGGAGGAGTAAGTTCATCAGTAGGTTCTAGTATGTATCTGGTCTCTAAATAAATTTGATCTAAGCGTTCTCTACGGAGCTCCTCAGAAAGAGGAGCTAGAGAATTTAGGTTTTCTTGTGAAATAACCGGACGAGAAAGTGTAGGCGCTGTACCAATGCTCTTATAACTTTCAAAAACTGTATTTACAGTTAAAGCATAGCTCTGGATATCATCATCTATAGTCGTGTAAGTTCTCCAACATCGTTGTAAACAGTTTCCTATAAGTGCTACAGCCATATTCAACCTCAAGCCTTGAATCAATAATTAAGAATCATTTATTTTATTTACAATTGCTATAAATATCAATATTTGTAAACAATACTAATTAAACATTAAACTAAAAAAATAAACAAAAGATTTGCTTTCAAAATATTAATGCATGTAAGTGCAAATCAATTTAATATTTATTATAATGACAGAGGGAATTCCAAGTTAAAATTTCCTACTTATTTGAAGGCCTAACGATGCCTAGAAGCCACATAAGATGTGAGGGCCAGGGTTCCTAAACAGAGAACAATTCCCATTTTTGTCGCAAAATCTCTTAATTTAGGTCCCATGCAACCATATCTTCTAATGTTAAAAGCTTGCACTGTTTGCACAGCAACTCTTGTCTCTTCTGGACGATCTACATTTGGAAAAGTATTATAGGTAACGGGGACAGGACCTACCTCCAAATCAATTAATTCCGGGGCCAGGTTCCCCGCAACATAAGGCAAACGAGCCTCCTCTAAAGCACTTTCAAATTCATCATCGGAAATTGGATGTCCGTTTTTTGTTACCTCAGTAAGACCTTGTAGTTCCGCAGGAATAGGCTCATCGCTAGGTATAAGATTATGTATGCTGTGTAGTGCAATTTCCTTTATTTTACTTCTCCGAGCTTCTGTTGGAAGAGTAGCTAATAATGCTAAATTTTCCTCCGTAATCTCGAAAGAATGTAGCATTGGCTTATGCGTAGTCCTTACATAATCTTCACGGGTTGTGTGCAGATTTTGTGCTTGTTCATCAATGGCAGCATAAGTCCGCGCTAAGTCTCTGGCTACACTACCTGCAATTGCAAAACTCATAATATAATACCTTTATTGATAGAGAATTAATCATTCATTAATAATAAATTAAAAATACAATTTAATTAAACAAGAAATAATTAATAATCAATTTGCGGATGTTAAGAAGAAATTTAGTTAAATAATATTTTTTTAAAACCGTCTTGGCTGTTTGTTTAAAGTATGTCCCCACCTCTAAAACATTTTAGGGGTTAAGCGTTTCTAGCTCAATGTACTCTCTTTCGCGTACGAGCGGCCATTTAGCACGCTAGTCTACCCTGTAACAAAATAACCACCACGCATATTTTATGTTTAATTTTTATAAAACATAAAATGTTTTGTTAAGTAGAGAAAGAAATTTTAATTTAAGAATATAGGGAATCGCCCTTGGCTATTCCCTATATTTGGAAAGCTTACCGATGCCTTAATGCCACATAAGACGTCAAGGCAACGGCTCCTAAACATAGAGCCGTTCCGACAGCTGTCGCTACCCTTCTTCTTAATGTACCCCTTATGACCGGGCAACTTTGAGTGGAAAAAAATTCTACTCTCCAGACAGCCATCCTTGAATTTTCTGGACGATCCAGATCGGGAAAGACCTGGCGGCGGTACGGCAAGGGCTCTAAAAGTTCTTCGGTTATCTCCGGAGGCATGCCTATCGCAACGTAATCTTTTTTCGCTTGCTCGAGACCTAGTGCAAAATCCTCTTCTGAAATTGGAAGTTTATCTTTTAATATTTTAGTACGCCTCTGTTCTGTTGACAATGGTATAGGCTCATTAGTCCGAGTAAGATTATCTATGCTTGCATATCCAATTTCTTTAATTCGCTCATCACGTTCTTGAGGGGGCAAAGTAGGTAACACTCTTAACTCTTCCTCCGAAATCGGGAAAGAATATAACTGCGGATCAACTGCCCTCTTACTATAGGCTTCCCTATGTAGAGCCATCTCCTCTACTCTTGTATAAGCCCTGCTTAAAGCAAGTGCTATATGACCTGTGACTCCAACACCCATTCTATTTACCTTTTTTATTTAAAATTAATGTGCCTTAATTATTTTATATTAACAGGTAAATTAAATCAATTAATATTTACATAAAAAATAGTGTTGCCGAAAGAGACAAATAAGAGAGATTAAGGAATAAAAAAATAAATAGAGCTGTTTTTCAACAACTCTATTTATTTTTTTATCAGATGTGATTGAGCTAACTTTAGAAGCCAACTACGCTTGTTGCGGCTGCGACTCGCTAGGAAATTCCCGAGGGATGGGTGGTGGTAATTTGCGATAAGCCTCGGCATAGAGTTTCACGCGTTTACGCTTTTCCTCTATGTTCCAAGTATCATCCATAATCTCCAAAACGTCTTCGCGATTAAGTGTTTCAAATTCGATGAGCATGTCTGTCATGAGCTGCACTTTATCACGCTGCTGCATAATAATAGCGGAAGCTTGTTGATGAGCAGCGGTAAGAATTTTTCGAACTTCTTCATCTATTTGCTGGGCTGTATTTTCAGAATAGGTCTTTTCTTGATAACTCGGCATACCTAAAAATTGTCCACTTTCCGATCTTTCATCGTAAGCAACAAGGCCAAGTGACTCTGTCATGCCCCATTCACAAACCATACTCCGTACTAATCGAGTCGCTTGCGTGATATCCATCTGCGCACCACTGGAAACATCACCGATAAAAATCTCTTCAGCTACTCGGCCCCCCATCAAAACGGCAAGCTGATCAATAAGTTCGCTTTTCCAATAACTGAGGCGATTTTTTTTCGGCATGAAATGGGTAGCACCCAAAGAAAGTCCACGTGGGATGATGGTCACCTTATCAACGGGATCAGAATGTTTAACTGTAAGAGCTACGATAGCATGACCCGATTCGTGGTAAGCCGTTGTTTTCTTTTCACCCTGATCGATTTCTAAACTGCGTCTTTCTTTACCATATCGAACTTTATCGCAGGCTTCTTGCACGTCGGGCTCCGTCACAGCCGAGCGCCCTTTACGGGCAGCAAGCAAAGCGGCTTCATTCAAAATATTGGCGAGATCTGCTCCGGACGACCCTGGGGTGTTACGAGCGACATTCATCAATTCGACACTCGCATCTAGTTTAATACGTCGAGCATGGACTTTAAGAATTTCGTACCGTCCTTTAATATCGGGAAGGTCAATTACAATCCTGCGGTCAAAACGGCCTGGCCGTAAAAGCGCCTTATCTAGAACATCGGGGCGATTAGTGGCAGCGATTAAAATGACACCTTCGCTTGTATCAAAACCATCCATTTCCACAAGAAGCTGGTTTAAAGTTTGCTCGCGTTCGTCATGACCTCCACCGATACCAGCACCTCTATGACGACCTACAGCATCGATTTCATCCATAAAAATAATGCATGGAGCATGTTTTTTGGCTTGGTCGAACATATCGCGAATACGGCTAGCGCCTACCCCAACAAACATCTCCACGAAATCAGAGCCGGAGATGGAAAAAAAGGGACGATCCGCTTCACCAGCTACTGCTTTAGCTACTAATGTTTTTCCTGTTCCTGGAGCGCCAATTAAAAGAACACCTTTGGGAATCCGTGCTCCAAGAGCGGTAAATTTTGAAGGGTCTTTTAAGAATTCGATAATCTCTTCCAGTTCTTCTTTTGCTTCATCACATCCAGCCACATCTTTGAAAGTGATTTTGTTGTGTTCTTTAGTAAGGAGTTTAGCTGGAGATTTGCCAAAGGTCATGGCGCTTGATCCTACACCCTTCATCTGTCGCGAAAAGACAAAGTAAAGGAGGAAAACCACCATAAGAACAGGAAGAAGAGTCAAGAAGTAACTGAAATAATTAGGCGAAGGTTCTTCGCTTTTAAACGTTTTTTCTAAAACTAGATTGCGAGGCTGATCCGGTGCTTTAAAAGCTAAACCTTTATTCGCATTAAATCGCTCGTATTCTTGCTTAGCTTGAGAGAACCAATTGCTGAAGAGCTCGGGATCTTGCTTTTCTAAAGAACGTGTAGAGAGTTCATTATTATTAAAGTACCAGATGACGGATGCAACAGATTGACGCGCTTTATCTAGCTGCTGAGAATTCTTATCAAATTCTTCGGAAAGAGAAGCATTTTGAATGAGATCCGCTTTATAAGTTCGAATAGTGCGCAGCGCAATAAGACGCATATTTTGATCTTCACGATCGAGGTCCTGAACAATCCCCTGCAATTGTGCGAGCGTATCGCGATATTGCATAACGCGTTGCTGGACGCTTGGACTTTGTCCGTCAAGATCCAGAAGTTGTTGTTCGAGATTTTTTAGCTGCTGCTTGAGAGCCTCACTGCCTATACCCAAAGCTGGCGAGCGGAATTCTCTCACGAGAACTTCTAATTGTTTTCCAAAATCTGCAGCCCCTTCTGGATTGGGATTTTGCACCAAGCCAACGAATTCTTTCTGCAGGTCAGCCAGACTAGGTAAGCCGTAAGCACTCACCTCAGTAATAATAACAGCGCTATTTCTAGAATTATCAAAAGGGGCATCCACAACGCGGTAACCACCTTTTGGGATGGGTAATCCGCTTAATCTTAAAAATAAGGCGGCACTTTCTTTAACAGCGCTTTGGTCTCTTTCGAGGTCTTTAGAGAGTTTACTTTTATCGGCCAGGAAGTTGTGCTGAGATTGAAGAAGAGTGAGGTAGCGGAATCGCTCTTTTGACTCTTCACTTAAGCGATCTTGAAACCGTCCACTAAAGGTAACGAGATTATCATTAAGGGCAATTTTTCTACTTTCGTTGGGCTGCAAAAGATCTAAATTGACAAGGTGCTCTAGCTCATAGCTAAAGGCAACTTTTGCACTTTTTTCCGTACTAATATTTTGGAAGGTCAGAACCAGAAGAACAATCGCAAGTAAAAAGACAAAAAAACCGCCGGGAATTCCACGCTTCTGATCGGGCTTTAAATTATTATCTTCATTCATGTTCTGTACATCCAAAAGAAAAAAATTAAACCACTCTTTTCTGATAAAGTAAAGTGGTTTCTAGCCTGTTTAATAATAAAAAAGATTGACTATCAGCATGTTGAGAATGGAAAACTTCCACCTCAAAACATAATACAACCTAAATTCACCCTAATGCTGGAATCTGTATCTTTATTCATTGAATATCATCTTTCTTTTATTTTAATCAATAAATAATACACATTCTTACTATTTATTAATTTACTCACTCTTAAAACTCTTAACAAACAATTGTCCACCATTGATAACGAGGTGTCGCTTTTTGATTAATAGCTTTTTATTGCTTACTTTATCATTTAAAAGCTCGACGATTTGACGCAAGTGGCGAGTTCCTAAACGCAATCCTTCCTTGAGTAAAAACCGTTTGACAGCTACTTCCTTCTCGAGCAACGAAAGTGAGACAAAGGTTGAAAAGTCTAAAGACACCCCTTCTGGGGAGCTTTTTTCGCTTTTTGCATAGTGAATTGTTTTTTCTTCAAAGTAATTTTCGATAGCTTGGAACGATTTAGATAATTCTAATAGATTTTCCCGAAATTTCTTTCCAAACATTTCCTCTAAATAAGGAAGCATGTTCGCGCGCATGCGAGCCCGTAAAAATGAAGGATCATAATTGGAGCGGTCATCGAGAGCTACGATCTGTTTTTCCCATAAAAAAGTTAGAACTTCTTCACGTGTCACTTCTAAAAGCGGACGCCAAATTGTCATTTCTTCCCATGTAGAAACCGATCGCATTGCACTTAAAGAGGTAAAATGAGCTCCTTCAAAAATCCTTTTCAAAACCGTTTCCGCCTGATCATCGGCCTGCTGTCCTAATAGAAGGGCTTCGCATTGATGTTCGTGATAGAGCTTTTCAAAAAAGGCATAGCGCTCTTGGCGGCCTTTCTCTTCTAAATTTTTCCCACTTTGATCTTTTTCTAAGATATGTAAAAAAAACAAACACCCATGGGATTCGACAAGCTCTTTTAGTTGTAGGGCTTCTTGCTGACTCTCGGATCGCCATCCATGATCAATATGAGCAACAATCAAAGATAGAGAGCGCTTTTTCTTATAAGCGATTAAGAGCTCCCATAAGGCTCTAGAGTCATGTCCGCCTGAAAAACCTAAAAGTAGGGGTCTCGAAGATACACGATTTTTATTGAGGAAAATATCAATTGAGCGCTGAAGGCGTTTCCCTATAGGCCTCTTGTGACTTGCTAAAGGCAAAATTGTATTTCGAGTGTGTTTCATGATCATCTAGCTTAGCACTATCCTTTATTAAATGCTTTCTGTTGGAGGGTGTTCTAAAGGTAATATTTGACGATTTTCAGAGATTTTTGAGCAAATTTTCTACTTCTAAATAGATGGATAATATCGGACTTCGTATATTACCCATCAACTCTGAAGAGAAAACAGCTCAAAGAGCTCAGAAAATCGATTAAAACTAATTAGAATACACTCTATGCCTATCATCTGGCGCTATTTATTACGGGGTTATTTTCAGATATTTTTCTTATCTGTGACCGCTTTTATTTGCGTTCTGCTTGTGATGCGTCTGGAGGAAATCGCTAGATTTGCGAGTCTAGGCGCCTCCTGGTCAAAGGTACTCTTATTTGCTTTTTATCAAATCCCCTACATATTACCTCTTGCCATCCCGGTTTCTTGTTTGATTGCATGTAGTTTGCTTTTCCAAAAAATGAGCCATTCTCATGAACTAACCGCTTTACGTGCAGCAGGTTGCAGTCTTCAAAAAATTATTACACCTCTTTTATTCGCCTCCGGGTTTTTATCATTATTCAATATTGTACTCTCCTGCGAACTCGCACCTCGTATTCGCTCTTTCTCTAAAGAGCTCATTTTGCAGATTACTGCGACCAATCCTTTAGTCCTCCTACAAAAAGATGCATTGGTCAAATTAAAAGGTTCCTATCTCGATATGCATGCTTCGCCCTCACCAGGCGCCGCTGATGATGTTTTATTCATTACAAAAAACGCTTCCAATGGAAGATTGGGTATGATGGTGGCAAAAGAGCTTAGTGTTTATGACGGCAAGCTTCGCGGCCATGATGTCACCTTTATTTCGAGCTTAGACCCGAAAGTGCCTAATTCTTTTGATCATTTAGTTATCGAAAATCAAAAAGAGATGAATACGGCAGCCTCTGGACTTTCGCAGTTTTGGGAAGATGCTCATTGGCAAATGCACGAAGATTATCTATCTCTTAGAGCTCTTATTGCGCGAGAATGCGTGGAAAGACGAGAAAATTTGAAAGCAAAAGAATCACAAAGACATATCGATAAACTACATGTAGAGCTCGCTCGTCGTTTTAGCTTGGGACTAGCCTCTTTTTCATTCACTATGATTGGCCTTTCTTTTGCTGTCCACATAGGGAGGACCCGCACGAAAAAAGGGGTGATTTGGATGGTCGGTTTGGCTGCGACTTTTTTGCTTACATTTATTGCTGCTAAATCGTTAAAAACCTCGCACGCTCTTGCCTTAGTCTTCTATTTGCTCCCTCATCCTTTAATTTTATTTCTCTGTTTTCGCTCATTTAAACGTATTGATAAAGGAGTTGAAACATGAAATTTATAGGGACAATCTGGGAAAGACATCTTTTGATGGAAACTTTGAAAGTTTTCTTTCTTTTTCTTATTTGCTTCTTTGGACTTTACATTGCCATAGATTACTCCATTCATATGCAGCGTTTTTTACAAAGCCAAGCCTTACGGATTCCCGACATTGCTTTTTATTACGGCCTACAATTTATCAAGCGCGCCAATATTCTGGTTCCCTTAGCCTTAGTTGTCGCTACGATACGTGTTTTAACATCGATGAGCAATAGCCGCGAACTTCTAGCCCTACAAGT
>JABDCS010000018.1 GCA_013288005.1 Chlamydiota bacterium
GGATTCGTCTACCCGGGGTCGGAAATTTATGGAGGCTTTGCGAACACTTATAGCTATGGGCCCAATGGCGTAGAACTGAAGAAAAATATCCGTGATCTATGGTGGAAGACCTTTGTGCATCACCGCGAAGACATGGTGGGCATGGATGGTCCTATTCTTCTGCATCCGCGCGCTTGGGAAGCATCGGGTCATGTGGCTGGATTTAGTGATGCACTAGTGGATTGCAAAAAATGTAAAAGCCGATTTAGAGCTGATCACGTTTTAGAGGCTGCCCTTCACTACGACGTCGAAGGGTTATCTATGGATCAAATGAATGAGTTGATTAAAGAAAACCGTATAACATGTCCTAAATGCAGCGCATGCGAGTGGACTAACGTGCGCCATTTCAATCTCATGTTTTCGACCCAAATGAATAAAACCAGTGACAACCAAGAGCAGGGTCATGCTTTTCTTCGCCCTGAAACAGCCCAGGCTATTTTTCTCGATTTCAAAAACATTATCGATACGATGCGGGTACAGATCCCCTTTGGCGTGGCGCAAATCGGAAAAGCTTTCCGCAATGAAATCACTCCAGGCAACTTTCTCTTTCGCGTGATCGAATTTGAACAAATGGAAATCGAATACTTTATCCCTCCTAATGGATGGGAAAAATTTTTTGAAAGCTGGCTGGCCAATATGCAAGAGTGGTCTTTAGCGATTGGACTGAATCCGCAAAAAATCTCCCTTCACGAACATCCTAAAGAAAAACTGTCTCACTATTCGAAACGCACGGTCGACATTATGTACGACTTTCCATTTGGAAGGTCTGAGCTGTATGGCCTTGCTTACCGAACAGATTTTGATCTGATGCGTCATAGTGAATTCGCGCGGACAAAATTAGAATACCTCGATCCTAAAACCAACGAGCGCTATGTTCCGCATGTGGTCGAGCCGACCTTTGGCCTTGACCGTACCCTACTCGCTATTCTCTGCGATGCCTACGAGGAGGAGAAGCTGGAAAATGGAGAGACTCGAACCGTTCTTAGATTATCTCCTAAAATTGCACCGGTCAAAATCGCCGTTTTTCCTTTAATGAAAAAAGAGCCTCTGGCAGAAAAAGCGCGTGGAATTTTTCTTGCGCTACGCGAACGGTGGAATACACAATACGATGACTCTGGAGCAATTGGAAAACGGTACCGAAGGCAGGATGAAATTGGAACACCGCTATGCATCACGATCGACTTTGAAACACTTGAAAATGATTCGGTTACTCTTCGCCATCGGGATAGCATGCAGCAAGAACGCCTTCCTGTAGCAGAGCTTACAAGTCGTATTGAAGCCCTCCTTAGATAAAGCTCCTCTCTCGAGGAGTTCCTATTTCATGGGAGAAAACGGTCTTTTTGCGAGCGAAAGAAGCGGTCTGGAACATCTTCAAGGGGAAACAGGCGCCGCATCTTAGCTACCAAGCGATAAATCAGATCGGGAATCCAGGGAATAAAGCAAGCCCACCCAATCCACTTCCATTTGCCTCCGACAATCCAAAAACAACGCAATGAAGCTCTACCGCGCATCCAGACCATGCTCGGGGGTCTATTGACATTTTCAATGACGATCATAGTATTTGCACGGCGCAAGTAGGCCATTTTACCTTTAAGTCCTTGCTTCGCTGTTTTGCCGTTTAAGGGTGAAAAAATAAATTTATCCTTGAGGTCGATTGCAATGAGGTGGGCCACAGCGCGACGACAGAAGCGACAAGTATCATCAAATAGGACGAGGTGATCTTTCATGGGTACCTAACTTGCGGTGGGTGTTTTTTGATCTCAGAAAATTTTTGGGTAAGCTCCAGAGCTTCTTCATCACTACAGCTTCCACTTTGGATTTTGATTTTAATTTTCTCTGCTTCTTCGAGCCAATCACGCTGAAGTAAACTTGTGATCGTGACTAGACAGCCCTCTTCAGCCTTTTGTAAATTGACTTTCTTTTGCAAAATTTGAGAAATCAGCAAAGGATCCTCTTTTTCATCGATTAAACTGGCCAAGTTAAGAAAATCGCAGGGTGTATTCTGCGTATACGCCTGCAGACAACTCTCAAGCCATTTTCGACAAATAGGCACCTTCATTTTTTGCAAAACATCGTTGTGCTCCATCAGAGCTAAAATACGGGACTGCAGCTCACCAGAGAGAAGCGCCCAGCGTAAGATATCGATTTCGAGAATTCTATGCGGATCAATATCAAATCCAAAGAGTTTAGCTGAAGACTGTTTTTTTACTACAGCACGAACTACAGGAACAGATGCACCTAAAGTTTCTTCAGGGATTTTTAGAAGAGTAGCTAATTGGCGGAGGCTTTCATGAATCATAACGGGATGTTCCCATGCCCGAATACGCGCTACAATCTCTTCTGCTAGCTGACTTTTGATAGCAGGTTGTGCAAGGTCCACGCTCTCTGCTCGGTATTGAATGAGAAATGGCAAGTATTCGAGACTTTTTTCCATTCGTTGTAGGAAGGCTTCCGGCCCCTCTTCTTTCAATAAATTATCTGGATCTTTTCCTGGGGGCAGAACAATAACTTTGGCCGCTACTCCTTTTTTCTGAAATAGATCACCAATTTTGCAAGCAGCTTCCTGGCCCGCCTTATCTGCATCTAATGCGAGAAAAATCTCTTTAACCCCCAATCGGATTAATTCATCCCTGTGACCTTCTCCAAATGCTGTTCCTTGTCCAGCCACAGCAATTGTAAAACCTGTTTGGATCAAACGCAGAGCATCAATCTGGCCTTCGACAATAATTGCCTTTCTTTCTTTAGCAATTCTCTTCCGAGAATAAGAAAGACCAAAAAGAACATGCGACTTCTTGAAAAGAGGTGTCTCTGGGGTGTTGATGTACTTACCGCCCAACGTAGCTTCCTTAAACTTCCTTCCCGAAAAACCTATTACATTTCCTACTGCATCACGGATCGGAAACATGATTCTTTCTGTAAAAAAATCGCCTTTGGCATTACGAATAAGTCCGGCCTGTTCGCCGTCATGTTCGCTAATCCCCGCTTCGCGGAGATACTGGCAAAGTGCATCTTTTCTTTGTGGCGCGGCCCCAATTTGGAAATTATTGATAAAAGCGAGATCAATCCCCCGTTTATATAAATAGTTAAGAGCTTCATGCCCTTCTTCCGTATGCAAAAGAAAAAAATGGTAGAATTGACAAGCTGTTTCAAGCGCAGCTTTGAGAAGAGTTTTATTAGGACCTGTCTCAATCGCTTGATTGGACTTCTCAAGCACGACTTGAAAACGCTCTGCTAGATATTCAACAGCTTCTGTAAAACCCATTTGCATGTGCTGCAATAAAAAGGCGATCGCGTCTCCATGAGCTCCACAACCAAAGCAGTGGTAGTGCGTATCACCTCGCTTCACGACGAACGAAGGCGACTTCTCCTCATGGAAGGGGCAGAGGGCTTTATAGGAAGTGCCAGCACGTTTAAGATCGAGATGCGAGGATAGGACCTCAATTAAATCGATCTTCTGACGTAACGTATCCAAACTAGATGTCGTGTACATGAAACTCTTGTAAGTGCAGGCGATTATTCAACAAATTTAAAACGCGGCTGAAAAATGCCATTGATCTCGATCTTTTCTAGGAACATTTCCAATGGGCGAACCCAGAGCTCTTGTTTTCCATAAAGAGCACGGTAAACAACCATTTCTTCCAAGGTTTCACTATGGCGACAAGCACCAAGAACTTGATAGCGCATTTTCTTATAATGCTCATAGATTCCAATTTTTAGTTGTGATGCATTTGTCGAAAATGACGCTAAAGTTTCATTTGACATAAGAGGTATCCTAAAGTTAGGGATTCCAATGAAATTAAGTGAGTGTACCAAAAGTAAATTTATCTCGATTTTCTGAGCTTTTTGATTCAAAATCGAGGATAATATACGAAGTTTGCTATTACCCCTCAATTTTGAAATCGGCTCAAAAGATACAAAAGCGACAGAACTTAAGTTTAAAGGATCCTCTCTAAAGTTTCATTTTTACTTCCTTTGGACTTTAACAAAATAGAGGTTTTGCAGAAAATTAAAGCTATACACGGCGAGACTTCATGGAAACTTGCAAACAAGTTGGAGAGGTCCTTCAGCATCCCTCTTCTTCTCATCCCGATGCTTCACACGCATTTACAGATCCTGATTTGAGTCATCTTCGCGAGCGAATCAAAAAAATCATGATCCCTAATCTCATTCGAGTTTTCGAATTAAAATTCGCCGCCCAACAGGCAGGCATGCCCCCTTCTCGACTTTTAGGAAATCGGCCTGATGCAACAAAAATTGATGAGATCTTGAATAAGCTTAGCTGCCTTAAAAACGATCTTGAACTCCTTCGGGTATGGGGTGATAGCTGTCTTAAACAGGTAGAAAGGGCTGTTGATGAAGTCTCGGACATCAAAGTAAAAATTAGCACTAACACGCCTCACGAGGAAATTTCTGAAAACACATGCGATGCAGAAAAAAGTGGTGACGAACACCTGAAAAAACCAGGAAGCTAATATGACCACCCCCATGATGGTTCAATGGCAATCATGCAAAGACAAAGCAAAAGATGCCCTGCTACTCTTTAGACTAGGGGATTTTTATGAAGCCTTCCATGATGATGCCTTTATTCTAGCAAAAGAACTTGAACTGACATTGACCAAGCGACAAGAAATCCCCATGAGTGGTATTCCCTTCCATGCATGTGAAGGGTATCTAGATAGATTACTGAGTCGCGGGTTCAAGGTCGCCATTGCGGAACAGGTCGAAGATCCGCGGTCTACCAAAGGCCTCGTGCGCCGTGAAATTGTACGCATCATCACTCCCGGAACAGTCGTCCAATCTTCCTTATTGCAAGACAAGCAAAATCACTATTTAGCCTCTCTTACCCGCCTTAATTCTATTTTTGGATTAGCATTACTCGATCTTTCCACAGGCGAGATGAAGGTTTTTGAATTTGAAGAAGAGGCTGAAGTTTTCGAGGAACTCTATAGAAAAGATCCTCGGGAATTACTAGTCTCTGATAAATGTATGGCCCATCACAAAGAGGCTGTCCAAAAATTCTCCTCGATCACAGGATGTCTTTGCCAAAATAAAGAAGAATGGTCCTATGACCACCGCATGGCCTACGACACCCTCATCCATCATTTCCAAGTACAAACTCTCGATGGCTTCGGACTGAAAGGAATGACGGCTGCCGTTAATTCTGCAGGAGCCCTTCTGCATTATGTTCATCAAGAATTGAATCTTTCCATCGATCATATCACAGAGATTCGGGTCGAGACGCTGGGCCTTACCATGTCAATTGATCGAACAACTCAGCGCCACCTAGAATTGACCCAAGCCCTTCACGATCCCACTAGCGACTTTACGCTTTTAGGCATATTGGATCAGACACGTACTCCCATGGGAGGACGCCTGCTTCGCGAATGGCTCTTACATCCCCTTCTGGACGTCGAGGCCATTCACAAGCGACAAGATGCTATCGCGTGTTTGATGAGCTCAAATTGTCATCTGTTAAAAGGCAATCTTGAGAAAATCCGCGACCTCAATCGGCTAATCGCTCGCCTTTCGAGCGGATACGCTACACCACGTGACATGCTTGCTCTTCGACTCTCTTTAGAGGTCATTCCCGGACTTGCTGACACTATACGGAATTATCCATCGATACTTTTACAAAAATGCCTAACCGAACTGAAAGATGTTAACACGATAACGAAAACAATCGCTTCCACGTTAACTGACGAACCACCCATTAAACTCAACGAAGGCGGCGTGATTCGTGAAGGTTTCAATGTAGAGCTCGATGAATTACGCAACCTTCATAACTCCAATACAGACTGGCTGATTGCTTACCAAACACGTTTACGCGAATCGACAGGAATTAAAACACTAAAAGTCAATTTTACTAGAGCGTTTGGTTATTACATTGAAGTCAGTCGTGGACAGGCCGAAAAGATGCCCGCTTCTTTTGTAAGGAAGCAAACACTGGTCAATGCTGAGCGCTTTATCTCGCCCGAATTAAAGGAATATGAATATAAAATCTTAACAGCTGAAGAAAAGATCTCTGCGCTGGAAAATGAACTCTTTCAAAAACTGCGCGATCAGGTCCTTTTCCACATTGACGACATTCGTAAAATCTCGAAGGCTGTCGCCGAGATTGATTGTCTTTACTCCCTAACCGAGGTCGCTGAAAGAAGGCGCTATGTACGTCCTCTTATTGACCATTCCTCTTGCCTATCGATTGAAAAAGGACGCCACCCTGTTATCGAAACATCGCTGCCTGAGGGGCACTTTGTACCGAATAACACAGAGTTAGATGATGAACGCCGACTCGCTCTTATTACAGGCCCCAATATGGCGGGAAAATCTACCTACATCCGCCAAAATGCCTTAATCGCGATAATGGCCCAAATGGGATCTTTCGTTCCCGCACAAGCTGCGCATATTGGCCTTATTGATAAGCTTTTTAGTCGTATCGGTGCGAGTGACGATCTTGCACGCGGGCAATCGACTTTTATGGTCGAAATGAGCGAGACGGCTAATATTTTACACAATGTCACCTCTAGGTCGCTTGTCGTTCTGGACGAAATAGGACGAGGCACAAGCACTTATGATGGCATCGCCATTGCCTGGGCGGTTGCAGAATTTTTACTCACAACCCCTGGGAAACAAGCCAAAACACTTTTTGCTACTCATTACTCCGAACTCAATGCCATGGAAGGAAAGATTGCGGGAGCTTTTACGTGCAATGTAGCCGTTCACGAATCTGAGCGAGGAATTGCCTTTCTACATAAAATCCTCCCGGGTGGGACTGATCGCAGCTATGGTATTCATGTGGCTAAACTTGCAGGGCTTCCTTCGGCCACTATTAGAAAGGCAGAAGAGATGCTCGAAAAAATAAGTAAAGGTTCATCTTCCTCCCCTACCCGCACTCCACCCAAACAGCTCGATCTTTTCGCAGAAACTCCTCCGGAAGAGACAATAAAAGAGGCGATCTTTTCCGACTTACGCTCGTTAGAGCCGGATGCGTTAACCCCTCTTGATGCTTTAGGAATTCTCGCTCGCTGGAAAAAACGTATTCTCCATGGGATTTAAACTCGAAGATTTAGCAAAATTTCCGATTGAAAGTGGTGTTTACATCATGAAAGATGTAAACGGTGCCGTTTTATATGTGGGAAAAGCAAAAAATCTTAAAAATCGGATCAAAAATTATTTCACGATAAGTGGAGACAATCGTGCGATGATCCCTTTTCTTCTTACGGAAATAGAAGACATAGACACCCTAGTTGTCCCGTCAGAAAAAGATGCTCTTCTTGTCGAAAATACGCTTATTAAAAAACATCAACCGAAATACAACGCACTTCTGAAAGATGATAAGACTTTTATCGGTCTTCTCATTACCTCGCACAATCTTTGGCCTATGCTTCGGCTTGTCCGCTACAAGGGCAAACCAACAGAAAAAGGCCTCTATTTTGGCCCTTATGTGAGTGCGTATGCTGCTCGCGAAGTATATGAACTGCTTAGCCGCCTATTTCCTCTCCGACAATGCTCTGATGAAGAACTAAAGAGACGTGTACGTCCCTGCCTACTCTACTCAATGAAAAAATGCGTCGCTCCCTGTGTAGGTAAATGTACGAAGGAAGAATATGATCTCTTTGTCAACGGTGCAGTACGCTTTTTAAAAGGTCAAAATAAGGAAATTGTCAAAACACTTGAAGCTGACATGTACAAAGCTTCTAACAATCTGGAATACGAAAAAGCTGCCGCTCTTCATAAGACCATCCGACAAATCCAAGAGATCACGCAAGCTAACCAACTCGTAGCTAAAATAAAAGGCATTGATGCCGATGTGCTAGCCCTACACCGCGAAGGATATGAGGTTGCACTAGCCCTACTCTATTGGCGAGATGGCAAACTTATGGGATCTGATTATTACCTTTTCCATGAAATTGCAAATGATGATGGGGATCTCATTGCCTCTTTTATCTTGCAACACTACACAGAGCATACGGAACTGCCTAAAGAGATACTGATCTCTTGCTCGCTCACCGCCATACACAGTCTTGAAGAAGCACTCGAAGAACGCATTCATAAAGCGCTCAAGATTCACCATCCACAAAAAGGTGATAAACAGAAACTTGTTGCCATAGCCCATGCTAATGCGCAAGCCTACTTTCACCAGAAAAAAAATCAGCGTGATATCACAGATAGAACTCTTGCCGAACTTGAAGAAAAACTAAAACTTAATCGATTCCCTTCCCGCATTGAATGTTTTGATATTTCTAATTTAGCCGGTAAAGAAATGGTGGGGTCGATGGTCGCTTTTACTAATGGAGAAAAAGACAAAAAACGAACACGCCTTTTCAAAATTAAAGAAGCTAAAGCAGGTGATGATTATGGAGCCATGAGAGAAGTCCTCTCGAGACGCCTTTTACGCGCTAAAGACGAGATGGATTTGCCCGATCTCATCATCGTCGATGGAGGAAAGGGACAACTCAACATCGCTCTTGAAGTGCTAAAAGAACTCGATATCGCCTCTGTCGACACCATAGGACTTGCAAAAGAAGATGCTCGACATGATAAAGGTCTACGAGCAGAGCGCGTTTTCTTACCCCATATCAGTGATCCCATCTCTTTCGATACACATTCTCCGCTTCTTTTTTTCCTCCAGAGAATTCGTGATGAAGCCCATAGACTAGCCATTGGCTTTCATCGAAAACGCCGTTCGAAGAATCTTATCAGCAGTGCGCTCGAAGATCTTCCTGGGATAGGCCCTATCAAACAACAGCGCCTCTTACGTCACTTTGGTAGCGTAGCGCGAATCCGCGCTGCATCCAAAGAAGAACTGGCCGAAGTACAAGGGTTAACAGAGAAAGACCAAGTCAATTTGATCGCGCATTTCCAAAAAGCACAACCTTGAAATCCAGAGTTAATCAAAAGCAACCTTATTCGATTTAAGAATATTTGGATGCATGCTTGATTTTAGAACACTCTCCACAATATGTTTTCTTACAATTTCTTTGATTTTTTCTCTTACGAATCTCCATTCATCACATAAGACAAACCAATCGTCTAATTCTAAGGGAATCAGAACTCGACCAGATAAATTAGCAAGATATTTTTTTGCCGAGGTCCAAACATATTTTGAAAATTTTTCATCCGCATTTTCTGAGAGAATTTTAGCTGCCCGCCTAGGTTCCTCTATTATATTTTCTTTGCCTATGTAATCAGCGCTCATAATCAGTAAATAGTAGGTAAGAGCTGCATGGACTTTATGTGTCGTTAGCATGCGATGTGCCGCATGTTCCAATGCCAATCCTTTCTTATTTTCATTGTAATGTATAGATTGGAGAACCTTTTCAATACGATTGGCTAAATCATCATAATTGCTTTCTATCGCATCGAGTGCAGATTCAATTTCTGCATTTTCTTTAGTTCTGAACTCGTTAATTTTCTCACGTAAATGAACGAGTTCACTTCGGTATAATAGAGCTTCATTTACTATTTGGATTAAATCGTTTGGGTTTTCTTCCCACTCTCTACAAAAAGTAGTTACTTTGTCTTCAAATTTCTTAATGACGGCATGCAAATGAGAAGCTGTTTTAGAGCATGTGATCGACGAAAGTGACATATCTATATTTATTTCGATTATGAATGATTTTGGGGGATACCCCTCTTAACTAACGCTAATGGTCAGGTAAAAAGGTTTACGATAGTTAAGATGACGCATAAATTGCCGACTTAAATCACCCTCAATTTTTTTTAGAAGTTTATCGTGTTCTTCCTTGTCTAAGTTAGGTAACTCGGCAAATAATTCCAAGGTCGTCTCGTCCCGCAAGAGAACATCAATATCTGGTTTCATAGCAGGAAAATTATTCTGCCAATAACGACACACTAAGCTGCGAACAACCTCTAGATCGACTTGCGCAGTGTGGCTAAGAAATCCCATCTGTACTTGATAGTAACGAGTCCGGTATAGACGCATCGACAAGAGCATTAAAAGGAAGCCTAAAGTGAGCAAACCTATCCCAAAAAAAAGAACCTCAACCCCACTATCATGGGCTATCCACTCCGCTAATTGGTAACGCGCAAGTGGAGAAAAAAATAGCAAGATCCCTAATACGCCACTTAGACACAGAAGTGTCAGCAAAAAGAAATGCAAAGCGGAAAAGAGGATATGGGATTGTCTCATGTTCTTGCAGGGCGAACGGATTTACGTAATGCTTCTTCTACAGACTCTTCAAAGATAAGATCTTTAAATACGACGTGGACAGCACCTACATGGATTCCTGTTAATCGACTGATATCCTGTGATATTTTAGCTTGAATCTCTTCCGCTTTTTCTGGAATGGACACTCCGTATCCCACCTTAATTTCAACTCGCAAATGGATAGTATTCGATTTTTCATCCTGTTCTACGTGAATTCCTTTCACGCTCGCAGGACCATCGCGTCCTAACAAACTATCTATCAGTGTGCCCTCTAAAAGGCCGACCCCTTCAATGTGGGCCAAGCAGTGCAAAGCAATTGATTGAAAAACACGACTTTCAACATCTCGCGAAAAAATGGTGTCGGGAAGTTCAAGTTCTTTAGTATCGATTTGAATGAGTTGGGAATCGTACATAGGGCACCTTAAATTTTTTCAAACAACATTAGTCACATTTTACTCTCCAATCCGCTTGATCTCAAGGCTATTCTACCGTATAATCAAGCTTATAAGAAATTATTTGATCAGGTTTTATGGATTTGCCCATTCTGGTGGCACTTTGGCTCGTTCAAGGATCTATTGCTGCTTATTACGCAAAAAGAAAAGGGCGTAATCCCTATTTATGGTTTGCGATCGGCTGTTTCTTTGGGATTTTTGGCATCATTGCCCTCTTTTTCTTAAAAAACCCTAAGAAAAAAGTTTCACCCTCAGCAGCACCGACACCACCAACACGAAAATCTCTCCCCTATCGTCAATGGTATTATCTCGATCAAGACACTCACCAAAATGGCCCTATTAATACATCTTTACTTGAAGATGCATGGCAAGAAGGTAAAATCACCGATTCTACCTACGTCTGGCATGAAGGGATGGAAAATTGGAAGCGTTGGAGCGATATCCGCCAAGAGAATGGCCTTACAGAAACTCCACTTACAATAGCAAAGGCTATTGAGACTACTTAAGTCTTTCGATTATCTAGAATTCTCTGGAATATTGTTTTTAACAGGTGTGATGCACGCGCCTCACACCCAAAAAAACAGGGATTTACCAACTTGCTTTGAAAACACCTGGTATCAAGCCTTTATTGGCCATTTCGCGAAAGCAGATACGAGAAAGCTTAAATTTGCTGAGCATACCCCGACCGCGTCCTGTTAATTGACAACGATTTCTTAAACGTACGCGAGAAGCATTACGAGACATCTTATTCAGACGTGTTTGCGCATCGCGCTGATCTTCTTCGCTGGTAGAGGGATGTCGGATAATTTCTTTTAATTTTTCTCGCTGTTCTCTTTTAAGAGCCACGAGCCTTTCACGCTTCTTTTGCCTTGCGACAACGGATGTTTTAGCCATAGTTTCCTTTATTTTTTACGGGCTGGACCCTTTTGCCTTTGCTTGCGGTTGGGATCTATTTTGTTAATCACATAGACACGACCCTTCCGGCGCACGAGTTTGTCTCCTTTCGAAGGATCAGCCTTCACAGATGCTCTCACTTTCATATAGCACTCATAGTAGGACATGTAAGGGAGAACTTATAACTTGTTGCTCATTTTTCAACAACTGATTCTCGCAGACACGCATCATCTTTGAGGAGTAAAATATTTTATTCACAAAAAAAAGTCTCTCATAAAACTAAATAATTTTTTTCATTCTTTGTCAGACAATTATTTGACTTTACTATTTTTGTTCTTACGAAGTTTTTAAGAAATTATTTAAAATTAATAAGCGCTAATATATAATTAAAAATAAAAAAAATAACTATCAGATAAAATATGTCATCTCATTCAATTACGGATTCTCTAAATCTCGATTATATTTATCGAACACTTACCGATTTTAAACCCTTAGATAAAAAAGGAAGGCCAGTCTATCTTAAGGTAAATTTTGAAGTCACAACAAAACTAGCAGGGCGTGCGACATTTCAACAGCTCCTTGAGCGCGTAAAGTGTTCGTTTGTAGATTCAATAGACCCTCAAAGAAAAGAAAAAATCGATAAGGTTTTTGATAAACTCCTCATCATCCATTCCTCTCAAAAAGATGAAGTCATTCCACATTTAAAGCCTGCGAAAGTTTTTGTCGATACAACCTATCTTACACAAACTCTCCATAGGATTTATGGTTTACATCTCTTAAAAAAGATGTTCTACCATTCTTCCAGAATGCTTTACTATCAATCTCCCCTAAAAGAATTCAATAGGAAAATTGATCAAGGATATTATTCCTCAGTAGTATCGGTAAGCACAACGCCTACAGGCATAAACATTTCAGATAAGGATTTTAAGAAGTTCTGCCTCGATATTCATCTACTATTAAATGATTCAAGAGGGATAGCTTTTTTAGCGCGGTATCCACGTTTTTCCCAGGATTTTGATCTAAAAAATACGTCCGGTGAAGATATAGAAATATTATTAAAAACTCTTGTAGATATGGTAGCAGAAAGAACTCCAACAGAAATATTACAAGCAGATTTTTTTGCATCCTGTTTAATAAAAAATGTGTGCATCCAGGCAACGGAGGTTATGAACACCTCTTTTGAAGCAATCTATAAGGACAAACCTATTTGGCTTTTTTTAGATCGTACAATTCCCTCATTCCGAACGTTACTCCCCACCTTACTTTCAGAAGACAGCCATTCACAAGTTAGCAAAGAATTATTGCAATCAATTTTAAAAGATGAGCTTAGAATCAATCCGCTCTACGAATTGTTGTACACCGGATATCAAAAGTTTCAAGCGAAATACTATCAAATCGAACCGGACTCTCCAATTATTTACAAAGATGGAGACACTTCGACTTTTAGCTTACCTTTGCCTTCTGATTTTGCCCGCTTACCTTTTTGGTTTTCTGAGAAACCCACCTTGCCCCCTCCTACTCCTTCGTCGCCTGAATCAGCCCCTTCAGATGAAAAAAAAGAAGAAAAAAAAGCCTCAAGTAAAAAAAGCTACTCCTCAAAAAGAAAAAAAACGAAACCCTTTGCTCCCAAGATCACTTCTCCAAAAACCTCTTCTTTGAGCAGTTCTATTTCCACACCAGAAGCCACTCCCGCTGCCTTATCTGAGATGCCCAGCACAACTACCATGTCTTCCTTATTATCTGATGCTATGAGCTCTTCAACTAGCCCTTCAATTTCACTAATCACCAGTGCTTTAGCAATTTCTCCCCCGATTTCTGAAGAACTGACTCCTAGCGAAAGTCCTCTTTCTAGCTGTTCAAGTGGCTCTATCGGATCATTGAGTAGTCCTGCAATCTCATCTACATCTAAACCCGTTGGACCTTCCCTTTCATCTGCAGCCGCAACCGTAGCTTCCTCTAAAAGCTCTTCTAGCAGTTCATCAACTCGTAATCCGTCTGCTACCGCCTCCACTCACGTTAGCCCCTTCTATATCTTCGCCGATCGCGTGAACGCATGGCTAGAAACTCCTAGAGCTGCTGTTGCTCAACCATCCTATGCCCATCTCCCCCCAGAAGTAAAAAAAATCATGATCTGGAGACATGCATTCCCTCGAATGATCGATTACTTTGTAGGGACACCTTATTCTTTTGACACCACTTGGCCTAATCCTAAAACAGGAAGAGAGGATCCAATTTGTCATATTTTAGCAGAAATTGATTGGATCGATAAAAGCGGAAAAAAACAACGCGCTTTAGGGAGATTTGAATATTCTATCGATGGAGATAACATTTGCTATCACCGCTATTTTCAGTACTTAAATAAAGAAGAAGTTGTAAATTTCTTGAGCATCAAAAAAGAAAGCGACTTCCCTTCATTAGAAACTAGCCATCGGCTTTTAGCAGAAAAAGCCAAAGAAATAGAAGTGCATGTCCCAGAAGCAGAAGGTTCCTATACGAAGGGCCCTTTAGGTACAGTCATTATTCACGACAGAGATAATGATTTCACGATCACCTTATTTAAAAGAGGACTCTGATTTCAGATGCGGATAACACATCTCTTATTCAAGGGAGAAAGACCGAAGTCGCTAAGTCATCTAAAATAAAGCAATTTCTGTCTTGACTCTAAAAGGATCTACACTACTTGGTCTATTTTAATGACATTGAGAAATTCTTAAATAAAAATAAGCAATATAATTGTTTGATATTTAATTGTTTAATTAATATACAATTTAATATATATTTTAAACAAAAAAATTATGTCAGATTATGTCACAGTTAATAAAAAAAATAGAAATAAGCTTCGATAGTTTCAATTCTTCCTTAGAGAGCATATACGAAAATACAAAAAATTTGCCATTATCTATAGACAACGATGGAAAACCTCATTTTCTTAGCCTTAATTTTCGTGTAACAAAAGACCCAAAATTAGAAGCGTCCTTACCTAACCTGGCTGATCGTTTAAAAAAAGCCATGGAACATTCCTGCGATATAAACAAAAGAGAAAAAGCGCATGAAATTTTTAATAAAATCATCAAATTCAATTATTTAGACAAAGGAGTATCTCTAACAAGTGACCTCTTTATTTTGAGAGGAATACAGGCGTTTAAAAACACACTTGATGTTACTCGTTTTAAGGAGATTCCGGATGAGCTACATGCATTATATGTTGTAAAACAATTTTTTTATTGTCTTTCAGTAGCTTTAAACCTTGATCATGTTGCTACAGAGCACGCGCAATTAAAAATTAAAGATGGGCCTTTTTCTACTATAATAAATTTCAACCGAAAAACACAAAAATACGAGCTTAATCCTTTAGGTATATCTGTAGCGATTAGGTCCACACTAGGAATGGCGTGGTTATCTCTTAACAAAGCTGATTGTATGCCAAATAGTGATCTAAAATTCTTAGCATCCTTTGAATCTGTCTCTTCCGATCCTCTGGAAAAATTAGTAGAAAACTATATTAAAGGAGAAGCTAATATTACATTGTTGCTTGGTTATTTAAAGTGTGCGAAAAGCCAAGCTGACTTCTGTAAAGGCTTGAGCCCTCGTATCCGCTACTTCATTTCTAATATAATCCGATCTTCAGAATATCTCGAAAGATTACCCACTAGCTCAACCGAATTTTATAAAATGGCAGAAGGAATCATGACAGATCGAGCAAGGATGGATACTGCATATAAAACATTATACGGAGAATACCGACATCTTTTTCCTAAAGTAAACCTAGACCCGGAGAAGAATCCGGATTTTATTTATTATGATCCTCTGCTAAACCAGGAATCTTTTTCCTCAAACAGTGTGCTTTTATTCTTACCAGAGGGATTTGTAGATGAAATAGGTTATTCGCTTACTGAGACGCCTTACTCTCCACAAATTTATACCTACGCCGTTCATTTGGGATTTAAGGACATTTCTCAAGAAGGCAAAGCAGAAAAGGTGCCTTCTAAGAAAACCAAACCTTCTAAGCAAAAAAGAATCTCTTCTTCACCAAAAGATTTACCCTCTATTTCAACTCCTAAAGCTGCGCAAAAACCACACCATGTGGCCGATCTTTTAAGCACAGAAAGCCCTACCTCCTCCAGTAGTTCTTTGAGCTCCTCTAGTAGTCCTTCGCTAGCTTCTACTCCCACTCCAAAGCGTCCGGCTGCTGCTACACTTAAACCTCCTTCGAGCGAGAACCTCCTTCCTAGCTCCTCTAGCAATTCATTAAGCTCTACAAGTAGTCCTTCGCTATCTTCTACTCCCACTCCAAAGCGTCCGGCTGCTGCTACACTTAAACCTCCTTCGAGCGAGAATCTCCTTCCTAGCTCCTCTAGCAATTCATTAAGCTCTACAAGTAGTCCTTCGCTATCTTCTACTCCCACTCCAAAGCGTCCGGCTGCTGCTACACTTAAACCTCCTTCGAGCGAGAACCTCCTTCCTAGCTCCTCTAGCAGTTCGTTAAGCTCTACAAGTAGTCCTTCGTTATCATCTACTCCTACTCCAAAGCGCCCGGTTGCTGCTATACCAAAGCCGACTTCGAGCGAGGGTTCTGCTTCAAGCTCTTTAAGCAGTTCATCAAGTTTGCTACCTGCGGCTGCCGCTGTTGCTGGGCCTGCTCATACACCTCCAACTTACACATTTGCACAACGTGTTCGCGTTTGGAGAGAAAATCCTGGTGCTGCTCTTCGTCAAGCATCCTTTGCCCACCTTCCTCCAGACCTAAAAAAAGCCATGTTGTGGAGACATGACTTCCCTAGAGTCATTGACTACTTTGTGGGGACGGCTTATTCCTTCGATGCCACTTGGAAAAATCCTAGGACAAAAAAGGAAGATCCCATTTGTCATATTTTAGCAGAAATTGAATGGGAGGATAGAAAAGGAAAAAAACAACGAACACTAGGAAGGTTCGAATACTCAATAGACGAAAATAACATTTGTTATCATCGCTATTTTCAATATTTGAATGATTTAGAACTTGCTGACTTTTTTCACATGCGACATGAAACCGATTTTCCTACCCTTGAAACAAGCCAACAGCTTCTCCAAGAAAACCCCTGTAAACGCGCAGTAGTCGTGCCTACAGCTGCAGGGTCCTATACGCAAGGTCCTTTAGGTACTGTTGTGATCCACGATAGTGAGAATAATTTTACTATCACTTTATTTAAGCTAAACGGATCTGCCTGAAGAATGATAGTTTTTCTCAAGAAATCAGTGTTAGTGTAGTAGTGATGAATAACTAATTCGATCAACAAAAGGCACTAAAAAAAATGAAAACCTCCCTCTAATGACTCATGGAATTTGCCAAACCTTTCGCCCAAAACGCCAGTATTGAGGAACAACTTGGATACCCCTATGAAATTGTCCACTTCTGGGCAATTCACGTGGTTTGGATGCAGAAATATTACTCGCTTATGCACTAAATCTACGTTGAATAAGTGCAGTCGGAAACATTTCGCATTTGGAATGAAATAACAGGACTCTTGTGAATGGAAGTTTCGATTACTGGTGACTTTCAATTAACCTTTAGAGGCATTCTACTAAGGGCTGAGCCCCTCTGCTAATTCCACTCCTCATATCCTCTCTTTTGAGGAAACGAGAAGAGTCTAACGGTAAAAAATATTTTTCACAACAATCGGGGATTTGAGCTAAACAGTCACGACCAGAGAGCAAGTAGGTTTTTTTCTAGAAATGAGTGCTAGAGCAGCTATGCTGAATAAAAGAAGACGTCCTGCTTGCGAAGTGAGAAAATAATTATCCACGCAACCGATCAGCCCGCACAAGATCCAAATTGCAGCTAGCACCTCTTTTTCAGAATTTCGCATGGCCCGATAAGCAGTCAGTATATAAAAAATAATGAAGCTAATCGCAGCAGGCAATCCTACTTCAGCGGCTACAAGCAGATAAATATTGTGAACAGGTAAATGCTGCCATAGAGAAAATTCGGTAAAGCGGTTCGTTTGACTTACAAATTCATGAAAGCCTACCCCTTTCCAAGGATGCTGAATGATCATCTTCTGCGCAATTCCTTGAAAGCGCCCACGGTCACCCACATCTTGCTCGGTCATAGATTGTAAAGATTCTACAATCCTTTCTGTGCTTCGATATTTCGGAAAACATCTGTGAAAAATTGGCAAATGGAAGAGTACTACCGCTACGCATAGACTTGCACTTAGAGCGAACAAAAGAAGATGCTCCCTTTGCGCTAAACCACGAGAACGATAAAGCCGTAAGCACAATAAAATGAAGATACCTATTGTAGCTCCTAACCAGGCTGAACGGGAGAATGTTGTGATCAACGCTAAGGATTGTAGGCAAAGAGCACCTATCATGATGTTTTTGTTGATCTTGACTCTCTTAGAGTCTAAGAAAAGATGGCATGTAAGAAGCAAACTGATAACTAAAAAACCCCCTAAATGATTTGGGTGATCAAAGGTTCCATAAGAGCGTAATATTTCAATAATTCCTGGTCTATTCTCATCGAAAATCCATCGCACACCTCCTGGAAGACGAACAGTCGCAACCGCATCTGATAAATTTAGAGATTTTTCTCCTAACCATTGCAGTCCGAGATCACTTTGCAAAATATATTGACCCAATCCTAGAACAGCCTCCGCTGTCGCAATAAAACACCCTATTAAAGAGAAAGCCTGGAGAAGGGAAAAGCGAGGTTCTTTATACGAGCAGTAGATGATGAGGAAGAAAAAGGAACTAGCAGACTCAAGTTTGATCAATTCTTGGAAAGATCGGTAATAACCTGTTAACCAGGGCGACACTAAACAGCCAAAAAGATACAGGAGAAGAAATCCCATCGTATAGCGAGTTATTTTGGTCACGTTTCGACACGAGGGATGTAGGAGATAAAACAAAAATTGAGCAAGAAAAAGTAAGTGAGCAAAAATAAAACGTTCCCAATTGGGCAGAGGCGCTTTTGAAGGGAAAAGGTTCTTAAGAAGAACAGGAAGTAAAAGTAGTATGCCAAAGAGCAGGCTTAGCAAGAAGGCATTACGTAATTTGTATTTTTCTTTTGAGAAAAAAAATTTATTAATTAAATTGGCCATCGCAATTTTTAGACTATTAGGAGAAGGTCCATGAACTAAGAGGGTGTATTATTTGCAGATAGTCTCTTACACACCATCCTTTTTCAATAAAATTATAAGCCAAATCACATTTTTCTAAAGAAAGTCGCAGAATTTTGCACAACATAGCTACATGACACTCTTGCGCGATAAGTCTCTATTAGGTAGAGTTTAAGGCATATTTTTTGAAAAGTATATTTTTTAGGATTTTCAATGAAGCGCACTTATCAACCCAGCAAAAAAAAGCGACAAACCACATGTGGCTTCCGCAAGAGAATGAAAACGCCAAAGGGCCGCCAGGTCATCAACAGACGGCGACGCCAAGGGCGCAAAAAACTAACTCAAGCATAAACAATCACAGCTTCCCCAAAGCTGTTCGTATTCTTGAACGCAAAGATTTTTTGAAAATCATGAGAACCGGAATGAAAATTCCCGGTTCTTCGCTTATTATTTTTTACAGAAAAAAAGAAAGTGGTCTTACGCGTTTAGGAATTACGATCTCCAAAAAACATGGGAAAGCACACGACCGCAACCGCTTCAAACGATTGGTTCGAGAAGCCTTTCGCCTATGTAGAGCTCAATTGCCTACTGCAATTGAAATCAATGTACAGCCGGCAAGAAAAGACAAAACCCTCTATTCCCTGCCTTATTTACTAGATGATTTTCTGCGTTTTTCACAAAAAATAAGAGCACAAGATCCCCCTCCATAATCCAGTTGATTTTTTGCTTTAAGAACTAGATTCTAATGCTCCGCAATGTTCGAATAGACAATACTTTTCTTTGCAAGAGTGGTCATGAAAGCAAATGGTTTAAATTCTGCCCAGCTACAAGCAGTCCATACGACTCAAGGACGCGTTCTTATTTTGGCCGGTGCTGGGAGTGGTAAAACAAGTGTTTTAACGCACAGAATGGCTTATCTTTTAAGCGAAAAGCAAGTGTCTCCCCAATCTATTCTAGGGCTTACCTTTACGAATAAAGCGGCTCTTGAAATGCGGAATCGAGTGGCCTCGCTTGTCGATCCTAAAATAGCCCGCCAACTCACTTTGTGTACTTTTCATAGCTTCTGCATGCAAATTCTGCGCAAGAAAATCGATTGTTTGGGCTATACAAACGATTTTAGTCTTTATGACGAGAAAGACATGAAACGTCTGTTAAACCAGATGGCTCGTATGATGATGGACCATGAGGGGGAACTCCCTTCTCTTCAGCCTACTTTTACTAAGATCGCCGAAGCACGAATGAAAGGGGCATCTTCCCTGCCTAAACTTGAAAAACCTACGTGGCATGACACCTTTGCCGCGGACCTCTACAGCAGGCTCAATCAATGCATGCGCGCCTACAATGCGGTGGATTTCGATAGTTTACTGGTATTAACGGTAGAACTTTTTGAAAATCACCCCGATGTACTGGGGTTTTTTCAAGACCGTTATGAATACATTATGATCGATGAGTATCAGGATACAAATCCTATTCAGTATCGCTTAGCAACATTATTAGCAGAAAAACATAACAATTTATGCGTAGTAGGAGATGATGACCAATCTATTTATGGTTGGCGCGGAGCGGAGATTAAGCAAATCCTTCATTTCAACTCCGATCATACCATTAAACTCGAACAAAACTATCGTTCGACTCCTATCATCTTACAAGCGGCTAATGCCGTTATCAGCCATAATAAAGAACGCCATCCGAAAGAGCTATGGAGCAATCGATCTCCTGGGGATCTGATTGAACTCTTCCACGCTCCGAGCGAATTGGAAGAAGCAGAAGCTGTAGTACAACGCATTATCAAGCTTCATACTGAACAACAGATCCCTTGGAAAGATATCGCTATTCTTTATCGCTCCAATCTCCTTTCACGAGCATTTGAGACCTATCTACTAAATGCATCATGGCCGAATCAAGGACAGTGGATTCGTGGTATCCCCTACCAGATTTTTGGAGGGACAGAACTTTACGAAAGAAGCGAAATCAAAGATATAATGGCCTATCTACGCTCAATTAGTAATCCTTGTGACGATGAAGCTATCCTACGCATTATCAATGTCCCAAGGCGCGGAGTTTCTGAGCAGGCGCTTGATAAAATCACAGCTTATAATCGAACAAATAAGCTGCCTCTTTGGGAACTATTAAAAGGTCTTCAAAAAAAAGATCCTGCTTTTACCGCTCTTCGTGATCAACTTTCGGAGCGTGCAACTAAGGGTATCGACACTTTTACTTTGTTAGTCGATAGATATAGACAAGCCTTTTCCCATTCACCTCTTCATGAAACCATGCTCGCTTTATTGCAGGAGATCGATTACAAAAAAGCAATTGCAGAAGATGTTAAAAGCGAAAAAATGCGCCTTTTCAAATGGGAAAACGTAGAACAGTATGGAGACTGCTTAAAACGCTATGAAAGCGAAAATCCTACCTGCTCACTTGCAGATTTTGTTGCGGATAATCTCCTTGGTGAAAACAACTGGATGCATAGCAATAGGGATCAATGCGAAAATAAATTAAACCTGATGACTTTTCACAGTGCTAAGGGATTAGAATTTACAGCGTGCTTTCTTATCGGACTTGAGGAAACGATTATTCCGCACGAAAAAAGCCTACAGGAAACAGGCCTTGAAGAAGAGCGTCGCTTAATGTATGTGGGGATTACACGAGCTAAAAAGCACTTAACATTGAGTATGGCGCGAAAACGTCTAAAAATGGGCAAAGAGTCCGAAACAGCCCCTTCTCGTTTTCTGTTTGAAATTCCCAAGGATCTCATCAAGGTAACTTCATGGAAATCTTACTAGCTTTTTTACAGTCGTCTGAAAAGCTCAAAAAATCGAGATCATTTACTTTTGATACACCCTCTTAGATAAGTAATCGAGTGACTGCCCGATATCTGATCGATATTCGTCCGGAGCTTGATCATAAGAAATTTTGGCGTGTTGTGTTGCTTCAGCGAGTTTATTTTTACTAAAGAGAAATTGTGCGATCATCATTTCTACACGCCATCTATTATCATGGTCTTGCTGGCCGAATTTTTGCAGATAAGTAAGAAGGGGCATAATGGCACGCTCTGGGTCTTCCTTTTTTTTCAAGGTGCGCGCCAATGTATTGAACTCAGCCGTTGCAAGCTTTAACTGTATACCCTGGCTTCCAACAGGATCGCGCGCCACGATTTTCTTACGCAAATGCTGAACTTCTGGATCTTGCAGAGAATGAGTCACTAGCAAATTCTCATATTGCTCCATCAAAAAAAATGCATCTTGATCCGACTTTAATCCCGCTTCGAGTAATTGCTGACGCATTGGCGTGATACTCAATTTATCAGCTTTTTTATAGAGATCTCGAATCTCGTTTCCCCGCATCTCCAATAATTTGGACATACTTACAACAGATTTAAGTTGACGATAGTCAGCAAGAGCGTTTTTAAGGTGAGCCGCGACCTCTCCTGCTTCTGCAGGTACATATCCAATTTTCACGATTTCATCACCTGAGGGATCTACCAAAACCAATGTTGGCAGTTCATGAATTCCATATCGTTTTTTTAGTCCGAAATATTGCGTTTTTTTCTCTATCGGAAGCACATCTCGTTCTGGGAAATCAATACGAACGAACAACATTTCTTCACGTAATGTTGTACTGAATACTGGCTTAGACAATATATCTTCATCCATACGCATTGACCAAGGACACCAGTCAGCTCCTGTAAAGGCAATAAGAAGGGGCTTGCCTGTTGCCTGAGACATTTTCATCGCTTTTGCATAATCATCAGCCCATTGGGTCCACGGTGTCGGCACAGATTTTATAGTAGGCTTTTCATGGAAAATTTCGCTTTTTGCCTTGTCATTTGCATAGACAAAACCGCCGACCATCATGACTGAAAAGACAAATATTTTTTTTATTTTTGCCATAAAACCTCACAAGGTCCCTATGTAAACTCTAAGAAAATAATTCATCGTCCGAGCGTATTTTAATTTAGTACTTTTTGATTCAAAATTGATGGAGAAAACCTATATATTACGATGAATTCTGAATCAAAAATCTCTAAATTGGTAAATCTCAGATTAGAATAACCCTTAATACGCGTATAAAAAATGGTTTGTTTTTTGCCTACGGTAATTTTACGTCATAGGAAAGAAAATTTGAAAAAATGCAGTTTACGCGGATTAGAAAGCCGTCAGGATTGTACTTTTTTGCGCTATCCTGAAGATTCTCTTCCCCTTTTAAGCGGCTATATTCTTCTCGATGTGGAAGGAGAAGAACTGAGTGAGAAAGATCGTGGCTCTGGTCTTTTCTTGATCGATGCAACATGGCGTTATGCAGCGATAATGATCAAGACAATTACCATGCCCGACACAATTCTGCGCAGGAGCTTGCCGAAAAATTTTTCAACTGCCTACCCACGCTATCAAACAGGATGTGCACTTCCAGAGCAAGGCCTTGCTTCTGTAGAGGCTCTCTTTCTAGCTTACCGTCTCATGGGTCGCTCGACAGAGGGGCTTCTCGACAATTATTATTGGAAAAAAGACTTCCTCATAAAGAATGGACTGAATGCGACATAGACGAAGGTTGAATTTTGTAGAGATTGGGATTTTCTAATTGAATGAGCGCTGTCACAATGCTCTGCCGAGTATAAGCTTTCCGATCAACTCGATTCTTTGTAAGAATCCCAATTAAACCTTCTTGGGATCCAAGTTTGGTATTTCTGGTAATCCCAAATCTATAACAAGCTTTGCCAAGGTCGATCTTGTCCTTTAAAACTAAATCCAAGATTTGAGGCGGAACCTCAAAACCTAACGAAAGACCAGAGCCATAGTTCTCGCCATCATAAATTGCGCATACAGTCGCTTCAAAATACCCCGTTTGGGTGCCAGGAGCTTGCATCAGCCCACTTTCTATTCCAAAACTATAGATAGAAGAACCAGAAACATAGAAGGCATTTTTCGCACGATTTTTGGCACCCGTTATGGTCTCTTCTAGTGAAAGAGGCTGCTCGGAAACTTCAGAAGGGACGGAAAATCCCGTTACTTGCGCCAGGGAAAGTAATGAATAATCACAAATAACGTCTTTAACAGCACAAACTTTAACAGGATTTATTGAGCCTACAGCAACTAACATTCTATTCTTCTTTCTCTCTTAAAAATCGTAAAATTGAATTAAAATGATAAATGAAAACTTCTTTTTTGTGAGGTTTAAAAAAAGAGGCTGTACAGAAACAAAGTTTATGTACAGCCTCTAAAACGATGAAAAATATAACTAGTAGGAGCCTATAGCAATTAATAAGGTAACAGCTACAACCACGTTCATGTAGAAATACATAGAACTGCAATTACAAGGTGTTTTTGTTTTACGAACTGAGCGATCCTTAATGTGAATAATAGCACATGCTGCGTAAAAGATCGCAGCTATTAACCCTACTGGTATTAGCCAATTGGTGATAAAAAAGCTAGCCACGGCGATTAGTCCAAGTGACAAGCTTGCCGCCCCAAGAACCGTTTGAAAATGGGATGGTGCCCAGCCCATACATCTTGCAGCTCTCTCCGTAAACATGAAATACCCAATCGTGCTCCAGAGACCTTGAATCCCCACACAAAACAAAACTACCGAGCGTAAATAGGCTCTCCATAAAGGAACGCCCTCATTGACCAAATAAATCGTAAGTAAAACTGCTAAACCATATAGGATCCATGGTAAGTATGCGGTACATTTACACGAAGATCCTCCATTACTTTTCACCATAACTCTCTTCCTCCTAAGGTTTTCGAAACATTATGAACAACACGTAACATAAAAAATTCTATTCCTCTCTAACAACTTTAAGAGGAGAAAATGCTTGCTGGACAGGCATGACTTCAAGTGTGTTAATATTTACATGCTTAGGTGTCGAAGCACAAAAGAGGATCGTTTTTGCGATGTCTTGCGGCCGAAGGGGGCGGGTTTTATCGTAAACACTTTTAGCTCTAGCCTCATCACCGCGAAAACGTACGATCGAAAATTCTGTCTCGCCTACAAGACCAGGCTCGACACAGGTAACACGAACTCCAGTTCCTAATAAATCAGATCGCAAACATAACGTAAATTGATGAATGAATGCCTTAGTCCCACAATATATAGCACCGCCGGGATAGGGATAATTGCCCGCAACGGATCCTAGATTAATAATATGACCTTGATTGCGTTTGATCATTCCCTGAAGGGCACTGTGCGTGCAATAAAGGAGCCCGTTAATATTTACATCGATGCACTTTTGCCAATCATCCAATTTTCCCTCTTGAGCCGGTTCTAAACCTAAAGCCATACCTGCATTATTGACTAAAACGTCGATCGCCCCAATTTGCTCTTCTATTGCAGCGAACGTTGTTTCAACTTCCTCTCGCGAAGAGACATCTAAAGGGAAAACTAACGCTCTCTTTTCTCCCAATTCCTTTTGCAACACTTCTAATTTATCTTTACGACGCGCTAAAAGAACTACTTTGTGCCCTGCTTCAAAAAAACACTTAGCCGTAGCAGCTCCGATACCAGCAGATGCGCCCGTAATAACGATATTCATATTTAATCTTTTGCACGGCTTACATTGAAGCTCAAACTCATACTTATTACACCGGATACAAACTTAGAAGTATTACGTCCATAAACATCGAACCAAACCCCAGCTAAAAAATTGAGATTAGCTGTAGGATTATATTCTATGGCGGGGGCAAAGCTCAGTTGATCGCTATATCCCCCGCCAACTGCTGCTGTTGAACCAGTTGATGTTGTTCCCGCTGTTCCATGAAAAGTTGTTTTGTTAGCCCACACATATACCGCATCAAGAGCAACTACCCATTTTTGTGTGAAGCTGTATTCCATGGCAGCGTCCACTTGCTGAGAATTACCGGGACGCACTTTTCCTGCCGTTCCGAAACCTCCACCATAAGCATTGAAATTCCTTACACTGACAGAGGAGGGTATTGTATAGGAATATAATGCACGTAAATTCACAGGATGCTTACGCGACCAGAAAAACAACTTACTAATACGTAGTCCAAACTGACTTTGGAATGAGCCTGAACCAGCGCCATCGAGTCCAAATTTTCTTGGACTAAGGCGCTGGTACTTACCTGTTGGAAATATTTCATTAAATACGAATTTAATAGCAGGTCGCTTCAGGTCTTCTTTAAGTATCGGGAAACCCACACCTACTAAGGTATCGCCAAATCCACCATCATGTTTTCCACTTTGCCAACTGACAAATCCCTGTAAGGCTACGATCATATCGAGCCAATCAGTCAATCCAAATTGCAATCCCGTAATGGATGGATTAACCACCCAGCGATCGGGAATATTCACACTCTTTCTTTTAGAATTCCAAACAGCGTAATTATCAGTGACAAATAGATAGGGCTGAATATTGGCAGAGCCCGGCGGCATCATATGGGCGCCGCCTGTTAAGAGAGGCCCAGAATACCAGGGGTTAAACATTTCTTGAGCTTCTTTAAATAATCTCTCATTCGCATCTAATTCAAGCTGAATTTCCTGAGGTGTCTTTATAGGTTCTTCTTGAATGAATTCTCTCACTTGATACTCATCTTGATAAGTTTCAGCGAAAGAAAAAAATGGAATGGATGTGGTGATAAGAAGAGCAAATAAAAAATGTTTCATTCTTCCTCAAATAATATTTTTTATTCACTTTTTTCATAATTTTAGGCAAGTAGAGAAAGATGGGTTTGAAGTAAAAAGAGACTAAAATACTTTCTAGTAAAATGAGGAGATTTTATGGCCGATCCAATGGAAGGGGCACAGAGCTCACGTCACATAACCCCCCAAGATCGTCTTCTGTATCAAAAAGAATACATGCAAGGAGCTGATCAATTTAAAAGGGCTCTTGATGAATATTCCCAAGCCCCCGAAGTCCATAAAAAAGAAGCTTTCCGCCAAGTAATGGTGAATGCTCTCCAGATTATGAATGAGACAGCCAGAGGCTTGAAAAGCCAAAGCCATCTTTCTTTGAACAAAAAAATCGAACAAGAGTTTGCAACTTATCAAACTAGTCAAGATGAGTCTGACAAATCTTTACTTGCTCAAGATCTGGAAAAAGCCAAAAAACTTTAAATCTCTGCTCGGCCTCTAAAAAAGTGCTCGATCAGCAGTTAAAGTTTATTTTGGATAGATCTTTGGCGCAAATTTTTTGAGATTTGCGACCGGTAAATCGACTTCATTAGTTTTTTAAAAAAAGATATAACTTATAAAACCTACTTTCCTTGACTTTTTGCATAGACTCTAGGAATAATAATCATTTCAAAAAAAGTCTCTGAAAAGCAACACCTCGTGCAGCAAACGATTTATCTACCAGGCGAACACTCTTTCCCTTTAGAACAGGTTGATAAAGATGCCCTCTACGTAATGGAAAAATTGCGTAATGCAGGACATTCTTGTTATCTGGTCGGAGGCAGCGTTCGCGATCTACTTCTAGAAAAAAAACCAAAAGATTTTGATATCTCTACTTCAGCTCTGCCTGAAGAAATTCGAAAAATCTTCCGCAATTGCATCTTAATAGGCCGCCGCTTTCGTTTAGCCCATATCCGTTTTGGCCGTAAGATTCTCGAGGTCTCTACTTTTCGTTCAGGTGACAATGAGTCAGAAAATTTAATCGTCCGCGATAATGAATGGGGCTCACCGGAACAAGATGCTTTACGAAGAGATTTTACTATAAATGGTCTCTTTTACGATCCTTTTCAACATACAATTATTGATTATGTAGGCGGTTTTGCCGACCTAAAACAACGTAGTCTGCGTACGATTGGCCAGCCTTTTCTGCGGTTCAAACAAGATCCTGTTCGCATGATACGACTTTTAAAATTTGTAGCACGCTTTGGCTTTGCTATTGATCCTGACACAAAGATCGCGATGCTTGAATGCCGTTCTGAGATTACTAAAAGCTCGTCAGCACGTGTATTGGAAGAACTCTTGCGTATGTTAGAATCGGGAGCGGCTTTACCCTTCTTCGAACAACTCTCGCATTATGGGCTTCTCCAGCTCATACTCCCCTCTTTTGGAGAATTCTTAGAGAAGCCTGAAGGACAAGATATTTATAGTTATTTACGCGAAGTAGACACCACATTTCATGCCCCTCACCTTCCTCCTCTCGATCGTTCAATTTTACTTGCCTGTTTGCTTTACCCATTTTTGTGTAAGAGAATCGAATCACGCTACTTAGATCGAGAAAAGATTCCCCATTTGGGCGAAATCCAACAAGAATCTTTCGCGATTATCGATGAGATATTCCATGAGGCATTCCGCATTCCTCGTCGAATGAAGTATATGTTAGCGTCCATTTTGATCTCTCAGTACCGCCTTACACCCCTTGAAAAACGTAGATCCTCACGTCTTCGCGTGCCTCAAGATCCTGATTTCCTTCTCGCACTTAAATTTCTTGATATTCGAGCATGTATCGAACCTGGATTACAACAAACATGCGAAGAATGGCATGAAGCTTTTAAAAATGTTCAAGAAACGCCCGCTCGCAAGCGTAGAAGAAGGCGTAAACGCACAACTCCTTCCCCGACAAGTAATAAACCACCCCTTGCTTCATGATGGCTCTCTATACAAGTGTCGATTTTGGGGAGAACTTAGAAATAGGATTCTCTGGGCCGCCGCTTGAAGAGGGCCCTCTTCCCACACTTTTTTATTTTGCCCTCTCTGCCCGAGACACTTTATGCGTAGATCCCTACAATCAGCCAGTTGTTTATCTTAGTGATAGAAAATTACGCATTTTTTCTATTACTTTGCCATTCCATGAATCACCAAGAGACCCTCACAAAGCTTTAATTGAGTGGTTCAATGCGTTTACAGAAAGACATGATATTCTTGCGCCTTTTATTGATGCTGTTACAAAGGTAATTATCAATATCGAAAGAGCAGGCCACCTCCTCCCCAACAAAGTAGGCATTGCAGGCCTTTCAAGAGGGGCTCTAATTGCCGCACATATTGCCGCTCGTTCGTCTTTCATCCACCACTTCGTAGGATATGCTCCATTAACTCAGCTCGGTCAAGCACGAGGATTTGCTTCTACAGAACACTTGGGTTCCGTTGGAGATTTGATCGCTCACTACAATATGGCCAATCTCATTCCCTCTCTAATCGGAAAAAACGTGCGTTTCCATGTGGGAAATCGTGATGTACTGATAGGAACCGGAACGTGTTTCTCTTTCGTCGAAGAACTAACCGAAGCATGCTACCAGAATAAAATACGTTCTCCTCAGGTCGAACTCATCGTTTATCCTTCGATTGGGTATTTGGGCCATGGCACTCCTAAAGCCATCTTTGAACAAGGGGCCGAGTGGATGAGGCAAAAGCTAGAGAGTCAAAATGACTAATACAAACTTCGACCTTTTCGTATTTGCAGGAGAAAAAAGTGGAGATCTGCATGGCGGTCATTTACTAAAAGAGCTTTATGCCATTTCCCCTTCTATCCGCATCACGGGGGTTGGAGGGCCTGCTATGCGCAACTCCAATATGCATTGCCTATTACCCATGGAAAACTTCCAAGTCATGGGGTTTGTCGATGTCTTTATGGCGCTACCGAGGCTGATCAAATATTTTTATCATATTAAAAAATCCATTCTCCTTACTCAGCCTTCAGCAGTTCTTCTGATTGATTATCCGGAATTCAATATTCGCTTAGCGACTCATCTACGAAATGCAGGATTTAAAGGCCGTATCTTCCACTATATTTGTCCTTCTGTTTGGGCCTGGAGAAAAAATCGAATTTCGCAAATGGCCACGACTCTCGATATGTTACTTTGCATCCTTCCCTTTGAAAAATCCTGTTTTAAAAACACTACGCTGCCCGTTCATTACGTTGGCCATCCCCTTATTTCTTCTATTCAAAATTATCTTCCCCAACCACTGCCTTGCTTTTCGGATAATGATAAGACATCTAAAATACTCGCTATTTTTCCTGGGAGCCGAAAAAAAGAGCTGGAGAAAAATCTTACACTCCAACTTCTTGTAGCTAAAAAATTACGTAAGACCCATCCCTATCTCAAGATCGCTCTTTCTGTTTCGCATCCTTCATTCATCACTTTCATTCAGCAAGAAATGAAAAAAATAGGTTGGGGAATGGAACAGATCGAATTGATTTCTCATGATCAATCTTATGGTTTGATGCAAAATGCATATATCGCAATTGCGAAATCGGGGACAGTCACTCTAGAATTAGCTCTTCATGGCGTCCCGACAATTGTCACTTATGGCATCTCCTCCCTCGATGTCTTCATCGCGCGCAATCTTCTACGCATTGATATGCCCTACTATTGTCTGGTCAATATCCTTGCTAATGAAGAAGTGTTCAAAGAATTAATTGGACCGCATCTCTCTTTCGAGACCCTTTTTACAGCGACAGAAGCGCTTTTAGACAACCCTCTGCTTTATGCAGATTGTCGAGAAAAGTGTGCAAAAGTCCGTGCTTTATTAGGTGAGGGGAACGCCAGCCAAGCAGCTGCAAAACTTATAGCCGAATCTCTAGAAAATAACTGTAAACCACTCTTACAGCAGTCAGCACTCAGAAGATCGATAGAAACTTAATTTTAAAAAAACTTTCTAATGTCTATTTTACTATAATAGGTTCTATGAATAAAAATTTTAGCATCTACGTTGACAGACTTAAAGACGGTCAAACTCTCACAATCGAGGAGGAAAGTTCTCCCGCTTTTCTAGACGTTACAGAAAATGAGTTGGCCTTCCCGTCACCTGTCTTCATTCATGGAAAAGCCTATCTCGCAGATGACCACCTCATTCTACAGCTCGATATTCGCACAGAATACTCTATGCCTTGCTCTATCTGTAACGAAACGGCTAGAGTTCCATTAGAAATAAAAAATTTTTACCATGTTGAACCTATTGAAGAAATTACCAGTCATATATTCGATTACACTAACCTTTTACGTGAAGACATCCTTCTACAAATCCCTCCTTTTGTCGAATGTCATGATGGCCAATGTCCAGAACGTAACTCTGTAAATCCCTATTTGAAAAAGAAAGCCCCTACTACCGCTCAAAAAGACCCTGTCTACTATCCCTTTTCAGATTTATAGAGAAAAAAAACATGCGATATGACATGATTTCAGCTCATTAGTTTCGAGGATTATTTTATGGCAGTACCACGTAATCGCACTTCCAATGCCCGTAAAAATTCACGCCGTGCCCACCACGCAAAAACCCCTGCAAATGTAACCGCTTGCTCCAATTGCGGAAAATCACGCCTTGCGCATCGCATTTGTCCTTCTTGCGGTTTTTATAATGGTCGCGCCGTGACGCATGCGAAAGAAGATTAAATCACTTAAAGAAAATTTTCGCATCGGCATAGATCTGATGGGCTGTGACACGCAGCCCATGCAAATTTTATTGGCCATTGCAGAATTTGTTTCTCAGCTTCCTCCTTCTTTTTCTGTTGTTCTTCTTGGCACCTTAAATTCTTTTTCCCTTCCCTCCCATCCACGTCTTACGTACATCCATACAGACGAATTTATTACGATGGATGAAGACCCTCTCTATGCCGTAAGGCGCAAAAAAAAATCTTCGCTTTGTCTCGGCATCAAAATGTTGCGCGATAAAGAGATCGATGCTTTTATTTCTGCGGGCAATACAGGGGCCTTAATGGCTGCCGTTACCTTCTCTTTAGAAAAACTTCCTGGAATAGAACGTCCTGCCCTCTTAGCTCTTGTGCCCACTTCGCAAGCACAATCAGTAGCTGTCCTAGATGTAGGGGCTAATCCGACCGCCAAAGCTAAGCAACTCCTTCAATATGCAGCTATGGGACTCGCCTTTCAAAAATGCCAAGGAGTGGAGAACCCCACAGTAGGTTTATTGAATATAGGCAGTGAAGAGAAAAAAGGAACGCACGAGGTTCGTGAAGCGTATCAACAATTAACAGAATTAAACGAAGGCAATCCGTCAAAACCCATTTTCCTCGGGAATATCGAGGGAAGAAGTGCCTTCAGTGGTTACGTAGATGTGATTGTTACAGATGGCTTTACGGGAAATATTTTTTTGAAGACATCAGAAGGAATTGCATCATTTATTTTAAGTCAAATCGAAGAACGTGAAAAAGACCCTTCAGCATATATTCTCAAAGAATTACGCAAACTTCTACATTATGCAGAATATCCTGGAGCGGTCATGTGCGGTATTGAAGGGATAGTGATGAAATGTCATGGAGATGGAATGCCAAACGCCTTTTGCGAAAGTCTTAAAGAAACTTGCCGTTTGCTCACCAATGACTTCCTCACAAAAATTAAAGATCAGCTTCGTGAAATCATTATTTAATCCAAAATCATAATTTAAAAAGCTCAGAAAATCGATCAAAATTTACTTTTGATACACCCTCTAAAACCTTCTATTGAAATTTTCGAAGACAGACTCTAAGATTTGATCACTAATCCCATACCTAGTCTCAAGGCGTTTTCATGGAAGAAATCCTCTTAAACATCGAATCGAAAGAAATCCGCTACGCCCATCTTCGCCAAGGCCACCTCTATGATCTTATCATCGAACGCAAGAAGAGCCGGCAATTAACGGGAAATATTTACCGCGGTAAAGTTACTAACATTCTTCATAACATCCAATCTGCCTTCATCGACATTAATGAAGGAGAAAATGGGTTTATCCACATCTCCGACATTCTGGAAAATACCCAAAAATTCCAAGAAATGTTTGAAATGGATTTTGAAGTCGATGAAGCAGCACCTGCAAAAGCTCCAAAAAAAGAAAAAGACGCCGATATTACCAAGCTTCTTAAAGCCGACCAGCCTGTCTTTGTTCAAGTTGTTAAAGAACCCATTGGCTCTAAAGGCGCCCGTCTAACTTCCAATATTTCGATCGCGGGTCGTTATCTTGTGCTTTTACCTAACACTTCTCATCGTGGTGTCAGCCGAAAAATCGAAGATCGATCTGCACGGGATCGTCTAAAAAAAATTATTCGTTCTTTTGAGATGCCTATGGACATGGGCCTTATCTGTCGTACGGCATGTGTCAATGCAACAACAGAAATGCTGGTTGAGGAGGCCAACGACCTTTTATCAACTTGGCAAGGCATCGTGCAAAATTTTGAGAAAGCCTCTCGCCCCACCCTTCTCTATCAAGAATCTGATCTTATTAAGCGTGCGGTTATGACGGCTATCGATAAGAAATTCGATCGAATTCTTATCGATGAATATTCCACCTACCAGACGTGCAAACGGCTTCATGAGAAATACAAAAGTGAGCACCCTTTAAAAATCGAATATTATCGCGATAAAACGCCGATGTTTGAACGATTCAATGTAGAAAAGGAGATTGATCGCGCCTTAAAACGCAAAATCTGGCTCAACAGTGGTGGGTATTTATACTTCGATCGTACGGAAGCGATGACGACAATTGACGTTAATTCCGGAAGAAGCAGCCGCAATAACGAAACGGTCGACGTCGAAGAATCACTTGTGCGTATCAATATGGAAGCGGCTGATGAAATTGCCCGGCAATTACGTTTACGAAATATCGGAGGCCTGATCATTTGTGACTTTATCGATATGCGTTCGAGAAAAAATCAGCGGCGTGTTCTTGACCACATTAAAGAAGCAATGAAAGAAGATTCCGCAAAGTGCACGATTTTAGGAATGAGTGAATTTGGTCTTGTAGAGATGACAAGACAGCGTAGTCGAGAATCCTTAATGCAAACGATCTTCACCAGTTGTCCTTACTGCAGCGGATTGGGTCTAATCAAAAACAGTGAAAGCATTTCCATCGAAATTGAACGTGCTATAAAAAAACTTATCGGTCAACAACAGCATTACGGATTCGCTCTTGTATCCCATCCTGAGGTCGATCAGTATCTTTGCCTCTCTGATAAAGAACACTTGAGAAAATTAGCAGAGGAGCAAAATGCTCAGTTGGAGTTCTCATCTGATGACCGTTTGCATCTAAATGATTTTCATTTCTACTCGACGACAAGTGGTAAACGGTTAGATGTGTAGAAAAGTGTTTCACAACAAATTCAAGATGTATGCACAAATTTCCGAAAACACCTTTCTTTACTAGTAAAATCCCATGAATTTTTGTGAGCGTCTACAGCTAGATAGCACCCGTGGCGACCTCCCTGCAAAGTACTTGCAAATTCTCACACAGTTTTATCAGGATTATGTCAACGCCCTCAAAAAAGATCACATTAACTTCGCGGCTGACCCCATTTTTTTTACTCTGCTCGATCTGATCAAAAAGCAAATCCACACACCTTACATCTTTCCACCCTTTCATAGGCAAATTCGTTCCCCCATCGATTATTATGCTTTTGGGTTAGATTTTCTCAGGCCTCTTGTAGATTTTTCCCAATCTTCAGTTAGTGGGCTGGAGAATCTTCAAGAGATCGATGTGCATGTGAGAAATGGTAATAACATTATACTTTTAGCCAATCATCAAACTGAGCCTGATCCCCAAGCCATTAGCCTCATGTTGGAAACTGCTTTTCCTCTATTGGCTGAAGAGATGATTTTTGTAGCGGGAGAACGCGTGCTTACCGATCCACTCGCTGTACCTTTTAGCCTAGGCCGCAACCTTCTTTGCATCTACTCTAAGCGCTACATTGATCACCCTCCAGAGCTTAAACTTCAGAAGCAGATGCACAATAAAAGCACGATGGAGCTCATGCGGGATTTATTGAGTCAGGGAGGTAAATGCATTTATGTGGCTCCTAGCGGCGGAAGAGACCGTCCTAATCTCCAAGGAATCGTGGAAGTAGCCCCCTTTGATCCTCAAAGTATAGAAATGTTCAATCTCATGGCAAAAAAAGCTACCCATGAGACCTTTTTTTACACATTAGCATTGAAAACTTACACCTTGTTACCGCCCCCTGAAACCATTCAAGTAGAATTGGGCGAAACACGTCGCGCGCAACGAGGCAGCGTTCAACTCTCTTTTGGCCCAAGAATTGATATGGACCATTTTGAAGGATCCGACCTTCCTGATAAGCACGAAAGACGGATGAAACGCGCACAAAACATTTGGAAGCAGGTCGATCAAGATTACAAAAAATTCGAATAAAATCTTAAAGCTCTTAGAGGGGCCCTCAAAATAAAGAATATAGAAACTTCTTAAGTGCTATTGCAAGACTCAAATGCACTTTATTAGGCTAATATGTATGATCTGTTTTTATAGCCTATAAGAGGATACATATGCGCTATTTACTCGCTTCACTTTTGATTCTCAATCCTATTTTCGTTCATGCAAATCCTTTTGCAAATGAAAAACCTTCGTCGGATGCTTATGAGATAATCGAAGACCAAGCTACTATTCCTCTTCTCAATCCTTCCATGCAAAAGCGACAAATCGTCAAAATCCGTTTAAAAAATGGATTGGAGGCCTACCTTGTTTCAGACCCCGATACTAAGCATTCTGCAGCCTCTGTAGCTGTCAAAAAAGGTTCTTGGAATGATCCTGTGGCCTATCCCGGAATGGCGCATTTTGTCGAGCACTTGCTTTTTATGGGATCAAAAGCCTATCCAACAGAAGCGGATTTCAGCCAATTTCTCTCCAATCACGGCGGAACACACAACGCTTTCACTTCGACAGACCGCACTGTGTACATGTTCTCGATCGATCACGATGGGTACCCAAACGCTCTTGACCGCCTCGCGCATTTCTTTATTGACCCGCTTTTAACACTCTCTTCGATTGAACGAGAATTGCAAGCCGTGGATCAGGAACACGCCAAAAATATTGAGCACGACGGTTGGCGCCAATGGATGATCCTCAAAGAAACAGGAAATCCAGATCATCCCCACGCCAGCTTTAGCACAGGCAATGCTAGTACACTTGGGGGCATTCCCCAGGAAGCTGTGAGAACATGGTACAAGGACAATTATACCGCTGAGAATATGCGCATTGTATTGCTTTCTCCGCTTCCTAAGGAAAAATTAATCGAATTAGCCGTTAAAGACTTTTCTGCCGTTCCCTCTTCCGCTAGTCATAAACAGAAAAATACCTCTTACGAAACGATGCTGTCAGAGCAACAGCTAGGCCATCTCATTACCATTAAGCCTGTACGGAATTTGCGTGAACTCGCGCTACTTTGGGAATTACCCCATGAACTCGATAAACAACAAAAACAAGATGCATTATCGCTTCTAACCCATCTTCTCAATAGTGAACATGAAGGAGGGCTCGCAGCACACCTTAAAAATGAGCATTTAGCTGAAAGTTTACGAGCTGGTTTTCTGAATTTTGGTGATAAAGAGACAATTTTTTCTGTTGAACTGGAGTTAACCGATCAAGGCATTCAAAATACCGATCGTGTTGTTGAAAAGATTTTCTCAGCTTTAGCGCTTTTACGTGAGAGTCAGACCGCCACTAGTTTTGAGGAAATGCGCCAATTAGCTCTAATGCATTACCAATACGATACGCGAAAAAGCGCATATACTTTCGTCCAAGAATATGGGCGTATCATCCTCGATGAAGAACTTGCCTCTTTTCCTGAGAAAAAATTTATTCCTCAAGCCTTTGATCAAACACGCTTCACGCAGCTTGTTTCCTATCTAAAACCTACAAACTGCACCTATATTGTAACGGCTAATCCCGAAACGATCAAAATCGCACCCGATAGACGCGAAAAATGGATGGGAGCTGAATATACCGTGCGTTCGATTCCTAAAGAGAAGTTACATGCCTGGAATAAAATTCCAAAATCATCCCTTCTTTGTTTAGCGCCACCTAATAACTTCATTCCAGCCAAGCTTCAGTTACTCGCCCCATCCGAGGAAGGAAAAGAACCTTCTATAATTTTGGAAAAGGAAAATGGACGATTATTCTTTGCTCGTGATGGGTTGTATCAAGTTCCTGAAACAGCGAGCAACTTCAGAATTTATAGCCCGCTTCTCGATGGTTCTGCACGTGCTATAGTTCTAAGTGAACTTTTCTGCATGATTTTCCAAGAAAAATTATCTCCTACATTATGCATGGCAGAAGCAGCAGGTTTACGAGCACAATTGTCACCGAGTCAGCATTATCTGACTCTGTCTATAGGGGGATACAGCGAAAAACTCCCCTATCTGGCTACGGAGCTTTTCGGACAACTTCCTAAAATCGTTCCATCACGTGAGCAGTACGCTATTTACCACAATAAGTTAGAGATGGGCATTGCAAATTCATCAAAAGATTTGCCCATTCTTCTCGCTAATCAGCTCGTATCAAATGCTTTGCTTTCTTCCTCCTATACCTATCAGCAAAAACTTGAAGCTGTGCGTAAGCTCTCTTACGATGACTTCCTTGAATTCAGTGCTAATCTTTTTTCAACGACCTACTTTGAAGCTTTTGTCTATGGAAATTCCACAGAAGAAGAAGCGCGTCACTTAGGACAGAGCATTGAAACTGCCCTCCAAGCAAAACCCTATCCAAAGAGTTCGATCGCCCAACGCAAAGTCCGTGTTTTTTCGGAAAATTCGGGGCCTTTTGTCTTAGTCGAATCTACCGAAACAATGGGCAAAGCAACTATTCTCGTTATCCAACAAGGCCCCCGCTACTTTGCTACCCATGCAGCCCAACTTCTTTCAAATGCCGTGCTCCACGAGCTCTTCTTTGATATTTTACGCACTAAGCAACAAACAGCTTATATAGCAAAGGCCCAGGCAAAAGAAGTTGAGGGTCAGCTCTTACAAATGTTTATGGTCCAATCCAACACCCATCAACCTCAAGAACTCTTGGCGCGTTTCGAACTCTTTGTAGAAGAATTCTTAAAGAATTTCGATGAACATTTGTCTCAGGAGAGATTCGATACTCTAAGGGCTAGCTTAATACAGGAGTTTACGGTACCACCAGAAAATCTCCATATGCAAGCACAACGCCTTACCAATCTCGCTTTTGACTACCAAGAAGATT
>JABDCS010000019.1 GCA_013288005.1 Chlamydiota bacterium
TCGACATCGGAACCCGAGCAAATTTTTCCTTCTATCTGTCCACCTAGCACCTTCAGAGCATTATCATTTTCTCTGCTGAATCCGAAAATGAGCTTACTTGTAGCAACTGGATCTTCATCTGCAAAGATCACAGCGATGTGGCCTTCTAGTTCGTCAGGATTAAATTGTATCCCAGCGGCTTGTGTAGCTTTTAGCAAGATGCGCTTACGCACCACTTCCATGCTTGCACCGCTTTTACGAAGTGCATCGCGGAAGCCTGCTGCCGAATTTGGACTGAGCTTCTGATAGCTAGCCAAAAACAGCGCTTTAGAATGATCAACTTTTTCTTTGATCTCATCTAAAAGTAATTGTTTTTCTGCTATCATGGGTTAATCCTTTTGATCAATTGCAACTTTTAAACCAGGACCCATCGTAGATGATAATACGAGAGAGCGTACGAAATCACCTTTAGCTGAAGCGGGACGGGCTCTTGTAATAGCTTGCATATAAACGCGAATGTTCTCGGCCAGCTTATCTTTCGCGAACGAAAGTTTACCAACCATACCGTTGATCACACCGTTTTTATCGCCTTTGAACTCGATCTTCCCAGCTTTAACTTCGGCTACAGCTTTCGCTACATCCATAGTTACGTTTCCGGCTTTTGGCGTGGGCATTAATCCTCTCGGACCTAAAACTTTACCCAACTTACCGACCTCACGCATCATATCGGGGGTCGAAATGATGGCATTAAATTCTAGCCATCCGCCTTTCACCTTCTCTATTAGTTCGTCATTTCCTGCATAGTCAGCGCCAGCATCAAGGGCTTCTTTAACTTTATCTCCTCTTGCGAAGACTAGTAATACCATGCGTTTACCTGTTCCATTCGGTAAGGAAACAGTGCCACGCACCTGCTGTTCTGATTTGCGAGCATCGACGCTTGTCTTGATAGAAATGTCCACTGATTGGTCAAACTTAACCGAGGGACATTGCTTCAATATATCGATAGCTTCGTCAACGCTATATACTTTTTCTGCGTCGACGAGTTTTTCTATCTCCCGAAGTCTCTTACTCTTTTGCGACATGTTTTTAGCCTTCTACTATATCCACTCCCATAGAACGAGCCGTGCCCATAACGACCAGCAAAGCTGCATCATCTGAGCTGACACGCATATCGGGTAGCTTTTGCTTTGCAATACGTCGAGCTTGTGACTTTGTCAGTTTGCCGACCTTATCGCGATTTGGAACCTTGGATCCAGATTCAATCCCTAATTCTTTAAGAATCAATCTAGAAACAGGAGGTTGCTTCGTAATAAACGTAAACGACTTATCAGCGTATACGTTGATTAAAACAGGAAGAATATCCCCTGCTTTATCTTGGGTTTTTGCATTGAATTCCTTGCAGAACATCATGATATTAACGCCGGCGGCACCAAGAGCTGGGCCAATTGGCGGAGCAGGATTTGCCTTCCCTGCAGGAATCTGCAACTTAATTACTTTTACAAGTTTCTTTGCCATTCTTCATTTCCTCTTCATATCATTTCACTTAACACCAGAGGCGGGTGCTAAAATTATTCTTCATAATCCGCTGGAGCAGCTTCTACTTGCCAAAATTCTAGATCATCAACTCTAGTTTCTCGACCAAAAATAGAGACCATCACACTCAAACGACCTTTGTCATGAAAGACTTCATGCACTGTACCAATAAAGTTTACAAAAACCCCATCGGTTATCTTGACTTTGTCTCCTGGCGCGATGTTGTGTTTTTGTACGACACCCTTCTTCTTTTCCTCGAGTTCGTGCAAAATTTCATCAACTTCTTTCTGCGTAAGTGGAGATGGTTTTTCACCACCAAGAAAATCTAGAACTCCGCTCGTGTTTTTTACATACATCCACGAATCATCAGTCAGGTTCATCTTGAGTAGAATATATCCTGGCCAGAGTTTTTTCTCGCTGACACGCTGTTCACCGCGTTTAACTTCAGCGACATTTTCTGTTGGCACTAGAACTTCTTCAATAAAATCTAACATGCCACTGCTTTCGCGATTTTCTTCAAGAGTCCGCTTTACCTTCTTCTCCTGGCTAGAGATCACCTGAACGACATACCAATTATGCATTCAAAAACTCCGGATAATTTATCCACCTAGCAAACGCGCAAATGCGCTAATTCCCTGTAAGGCCGATTTGATCAAAATATCAGCAAAATACACACCTAAGCCAAAAATAAAGGCTGACAAGATTACAACCTTGACACTTACTTTGAGCTCGGCTTTGGTAGTCCAGCTCACTTTTTTCAGCTCAATCCTTAACTCATGGATAAAACGGAAAAAGGGCTGTTTTCGCACTTTTTCTTTCGAAGGAACACTTTGGATCTCTCGATTCATTAAGGTCGTCACGCGCTTCTCTTTTAACGTTTTCTATCTCGAGTGCGGAGGGATTTGAACCCCCGACCGGCGACTTTGGAGATCGCTGCTCTACCAGCTGAGCTACACACCCACAATGAGAGCTATCCGCGATTACGGTGCTCCACCAATTCCTTATCCATACGAATAGGAGAAGCTCTAAACAAGCCTCTCCTATTTCACACTTTAGGTAAGAATTTTTGTCACTGTTCCAGCGCCGATAGTGCGGCCGCCTTCACGGATGGCAAAGCGCATACCTTCTTCCATCGCAATAGGGCTGATAAGCTCAGCTGACAACTCAACGTTATCACCTGGCATAACCATTTCTGTGCCTTCTGGAAGAGTTACTGTACCTGTTACGTCGGTTGTACGGAAGTAGAACTGAGGACGGTAACCTGTAAAGAATGGCTTATGACGACCACCTTCTTCTTTTGTTAAAACGTAGATGGTGCCTTTGAACTTTGTATGGGGCTTGCATGTGTTTGGAGCAACAAGAACCATTCCGCGTTCAATATCTTTTTTCTCTAAACCACGGAGAAGGATACCTACGTTTTCACCTGCGCGCGCTTCGTCTAGAATTTTGTTAAACATTTCCAAACCAGTTGCTACGCTATCACGTGTATCACGGATACCGACGAGTTGCAGCTTATCGTTGACTTTAACCACGCCTCTTTCTACGCGACCTGTAGCTACTGTACCCCGGCCAGAGATAGAAAACACGTCTTCGATTGGCATAAGGAAGGGTTTATCTACTTCGCGTGTCGGTGTTGGGATTTTTTCGTCGACGGTCTTCATCAAATCTCTGATTGCTTGCACATATTTTTCCTCTCCTTCGAGGGCTTTTAGTGCAGAACCGCGAATGATCGGTGCATCTTTGTAGCCTTTGGCTTCAAGAAGTTCAGCAAGTTCCATTTCAACGAGCTCAACGAGTTCTTGGTCGCCTTCGCCAATCATGTCCATCTTGTTTAAGAATACAACAATTGAAGGAACACCCACTTGGTGAGCAAGAAGAATGTGTTCTTTTGTTTGAGGCATAGCACCGTCTGTTGCAGCAACGACGAGAATAGCTCCGTCCATCTGCGCAGCACCGGTAATCATGTTCTTGACATAATCCGCGTGGCCAGGGCAGTCGACGTGGGCATAGTGGCGTGTTTCTGTTTCGTATTCGACGTGCGTTGAGTTAATCGTAATCCCACGTGCTTTTTCTTCGGGAGTATTGTCAATAGAAGCGTAATCGCGAAACTTCGCTTTACCTCCTTCAGCCAACACTTTAGTAATCGCAGCAGTTAGGGATGTCTTTCCATGGTCAACGTGACCGATGGTGCCGATATTGACGTGCGGCTTGTTCCTTTGAAAGGTTTCCTTGGCCATTGTAGTCCTCCGTTAGGATCCTCTGTTTATTTATGTTTGAGTTAGCGTTTTGCCCAAGAAAGGAATCGAACCTTCGACAACTTGCTTACCATGCAAGTGCTCTACCACTGAGCTACCCGGGCCCATATCAAGAGCTATTAACGTAAAAGCTGTAACGCCAAAGCACTCAAGTTTAGACTCCAGGTCAAATTAAAGCAATCAAAGATTCATAGCTTTGGGCAGCCTATTTTTGACGATAAATGATCCGCGCCTTTGTAAGGTCATAGGGCGACATCTCTACTGTGACGTTATCCCCTACAAGCACGCGGATGTTACGCATACGCATTTTCCCACACAAATGAGCAAATACGTGCATTCCGTTCTGTAAAACCACTCTAAATGTCATATTGGGGAGTAGCTCTTCGATGGTCCCATCGATCTTTAGTGTATCTTCTTTTGGCATACGCCAATAAATTCTCTTAAAAACTGAATAGCAAATATCAAACATGATGACCGTCTTATTGTCAATACAAGGGTTTACATGTGAGTAAATTATCTCCCTCTTTCAAGCCAAAATTTTCCTTGTTTTTTCGAAAATTAGCTAATTAAATTTCTATTCATAATCGGTCAAAACAGACGGATAATAGTAAAATTCATAGTTTATCTGACATTTTAGATCAAATCAGCCAAGAGCACTCTAAAAAGTTAAGCGTCATAAAAAAGGCATGATAAAATTCAATTTTAAGAACACATTCTTGCGCGACAATACCCCGAGTAGTGTATAGTTAATGCGCAACTAACTCATCTTACTGCCCAACAACGAAAGTTTTTTTATGATGCATTCTGGTTAAATATGGATACCGTTTTTACTTCTTGTCTTGAGCGTCAAGCTAAGCTTGTAAAAGAGTTTTCTCTACTAAAAGATGCCAATGCGCGTTTTGAAAGATTGATGCAAATGGGGCGCACACTACCTCCAGCAGATTCTGATCTACGACAACCTTGTCATCTAGTATCGGGATGTCAGAGCGAAGTTTATCTTTCTGCAAGATTAGAAAATTATTTAGTTTATTTCTCAGTATCAAGTGAAGCTTTAATTTCAGCCGGCCTGGCTGCCTTGTTATTAAAAATCTATGATGGCGAATCTGTGGAAACAATTTTAAAATGTCCCCCGATTTGTATAGCAGAGATGGGTATTTTGGCTACCCTTTCTCCAGGAAGGTCTAACGGCTTTTCCAGCATCCACCTACGCATGAAACAAGAGGCTATTAATCTTTTAAGTAAAATTTGATTAATATCTCCTGATAAAAATACTATTAAATAACACAAAAGTTATTCATTTATAATTATTTGCATTATTTACTTCTAGGATAATTTACTGTATAATCGTAACTAATTAACTTAAAAAAGGCAGATCATGACAACAACATCTCTTGCCCTATCTTCCACTTTATGTGGTCCTTATAAAGGAACAGTTTCTGAAGCACCTCACTCTCCCGTCCCAGTAAAAACCCTCAATCGAGAATTATGCATAGCACCCAAAGATTTAATCCATGTACATGAACACCGTGAAACTCTCTGGAACATTGCAAAAGCAACGACGGTAGTGGGGTTTTTAGCATTGAGTGCGTTAGCCTTTGTGTTGACGAGCCTCTATGCTCCAGGCCTAATCATGGGTGTAATTTTTACTGCTTTCGGCAGTTTATCGGCAGCGATTAATATTTATTCTTATTCGAATGCCCAAGCTGAAGCACATGGAATGGAGAAAAAGAAATTTGTACGAATCGCAGAGATTCAAAAAAATCTTGAATCTCTCTCGCCCTCGCTGCTGCGTAAAAAATTTTCTGAGTGGGAACTAACCGCTTCTCAAATCCATAATTTTCAGAATCTCAAAAATGGGCTCAAAAGTTTAATCCCGGGTTTTGCATGCATGATTTATCAAGCCGAACGATCTCATGAACTCTTTGTCCAAGCCAAAAGTCTCCAAAAAAACGCTCGAAATGATAAAAATGCTGATCAACGCGCCTTACAGTTACGAGAAGCTTACTTTCTTGAACGAGCAGCGTCAGCAGATAAAATCACTGCCGCTTATACCTACGGCGTCCTGACAAAGCCTTTCCGCATGGAGTCTCTAAACGAGATTGGGAATATGCCGATGACCCCGCCAGAAACCTATGCTATTGCCCATTTATATGGATGCAAAGAACCGATCTTTATTTTCGAAAAAGATAAAAAAGCACCCCTATTCCAAGAACAAGTAGATACTGCGAACACGCCTTGTGCTATCCGTCAACTTAGCCATAAAATATTTTAGTCAGTGAGTTAAACAAGACGTAGTGTATTTTGCTCACCACCAACAATTTGCACTTCGCCTTGCGGAGAAATATAAATATCATATTCAAGGCGCACTCCAAATTCTCCTGGAAGATAAATACCAGGTTCACATGAGAAACAAGTACCAGCTAAAATTGGACGATCGTCATATGTTTCTAAACTATCGAGATGCGTGCCTGGACCATGCAATTCTGTAGTGATATTATGCCCCGTTCTGTGGGTGAAGAATTCACCATAACCTGCATTCTCGATAATTTTTCGACAAACCTGGTCAACTTCAAATCCTTTTACCGTCTCTTTATTCGCAAAGCGTTCTTGGATAAATTCAGTTGCCCTTCTTTGCGCTTTTCTTACAATATCGAAAATCTTTTGCTGTTTGGGAGTAGGAGCAGCTGAAGCGACACCCACTCGTGTTATATCGGCATATACAGAGAAAGCATGCTTTTTCTTACACCAGAGATCGATTAGAATAAAATCACCTGGACAAATTTTCTTAGCATTCTCTTTGCTAGGCACATAATGGGGATCAGCACTATCTGCATTGATAGCGCAATGGGGTAAAGTGTTCTCTGTTTCAAAACCTGCGTTAGCGAACTCTCTATCCATCCATTGAACAACTTCAAAATCGGTAATCGTCGGCCCTTTTTGTATGGATTGCGCAATCAGCTGCCACGCTCCTTCAACTGTACGTTCAACAAACCGGCCTGCTTCGATTAAACTTTCTACTTGGGCTTGACTTAAGACACTGGTGTAGAGCTGTAAAAATGGAGAGGAACTCACCACCTCCACTCCACAACTTCGTACAAGATCTATAGTTCCCCCATCAACTCGTGAGATATAAGGAACTGCGCACCGTGGCGAATATTCCATGGCTACTCTTTTAGAGTTTTTTAGGAGGATTTTTAAAGCTTCTTCTAAAGATTCCCAACTTAGATAAATCTTTTTATCACCCGGAAGATGATCAAGCGCCCCAGACTCTATCTGATGAACGAGCTTGGTGGGAGTTCCTTGTTGAGGTATCCAATAAAATAAACGCCTCGTTAAATGTTTTTGCTGGGGCAACTCAAGAAAGTCCCATGCAAGCTCGTTTCGCTTTTGAAAGTCGTAAACAAGCCATCCATCGACGTGAGCATCGGCTAACTGTTTTTGGATCGCTTTAACGCGGTCATGAGAGAACATGTAAATCCTATTGATACAAGCATTGAATTAATGCAGAAGCTGCAACAATACGTAAAACTTGAAAGGGTTCACCTAGTACGTCCACAAGAAATGGAATCGCCTGAGGATGTCCACTTTTACCTATAGCTTCTAAGATGCGAATTTTCGTATGTCGGTTAGCACGCGGATACGCGAGAATGAGCTCCTCAGCCCCTGCAGGATCACGTGCTCGTAAAGCAAGAAGCAGAGCCGCCTCAACTCGTACCTCTTCATCCTGATGCTGAAGCAAACTTTTAACAACTTCGATCTCTAATTCCTCTCCTTCTTCTAAAAGAACTCCGGCAGCTGAACCTATAACACTCCACTGACCTTTTTTGAGAAACTCTTGGACGGCTTCGATCGCCTTTGGATAGCGCAACATGCTCAAGACACTAAGAAGGTCGAGCCTGACCATTTGATCGACTACGAGGGGATAATTGGGCACTTGATCGATATGTTTAATTGAGCTAGGCGCTAACGAACGGAAAAGAGGGTGCGTGCCTTCATCCCACATCCATAATCCGCCATTTTGGAGAGCTTTCTGAATAACTAAGCAGCTTTCATCGATACTCGATCTCTGTCCAATTAAACCCATAGCGAGATTGACCCGCACATAAACATCTTCAGATTTCTGCAGCCATTCGCGCATTAACTTTAAACCCGCACTCCCACATGTAGCAAGAGCGGCTGAAGCCATGCGTTTTTCTTCGAGCTGACCTTTATCTAAAAAATTCTGAAATACTTCTTCAGCCTTTCTGTCATTTCCTCGCAGTAATAACCATGCTGCGGTAATGGAGACGGAGGGATTGGAATCTTCCAAAGACTTTTGTACGGCTTCATGTTGATAGATCGGTTTACCTTGCACCATCACTTGGGGTAGAAAACCCAATGTACCAAGCGCCATCATACGGACATCTGGGGAATGGTCTTGCAAGAGATTAACAATACCTAGGGTGTATTGAGAGAGCTGCAGATGTCCGACAAGCTCGCAGGCTAATTGACGAAGTCCTGCACGCTTGCTCGTAAGGAGCATATTCATTTCTGCGGGCTCTACCTTTTCATAAAGCGTCGCCAGTGTGATGATCGCAAGTGCCTTCTCTTCCGTAGTAATCTTGTTATTCGCAATCGCTTTTTGTAAAAGAGGCTTAGCCTCTTCTAAGTGCATTTGTCCAGCAGCCTGAATAGCTGTTAGACGCACATGCCAATTCTTCTCTTTTTCTAAAATCCGCAATATTTCTTTGCGTAAGGGCTTGTCTCCCATTGTTGCCGATAATTGAAGCGAAACGCTCCTTATCATCGCATTAGAACTACGTAAGCCTTCCAGAAGTACGGGGATTGCTTTGGCATCTCGCGTGAAGCAAGCTCCCATCATGGCATACAGTTTTACAAATAGAGGCTGAGCCGCACGCCCTTTCTGCAAGGAGCCCCATGCTAGAGTTTCGAGCAAAAACCTTCCTTCACGCTCTTTTCCTCCCTCATACAAAGAGGCAAAGGTCTTCCATGCTTCGATTTCTTCTCCATTTTCGCTCAATGCACACAAATATTTCTTACGCAATAGCGTTGAGTTGGGAAATTCTTGTAAAGCCTCTCGCGCTTCTAGTAGGGCAGCATGAGGATCTTTGAGTAAGAGAAAACTATCGATTCGCCGCGCGGCGCTCTCCTCGGTGATTGCCAATAAAGAAACACTTCCACAGCAAGCAAGAAAGAAAAAACTCTTTTTCATATGAGATTATTCATAGAGCTTCCCCCGATCAGATGGAAGTGTAAATGAAAAACCGTTTGCCCCGCTCCAGCACCATTATTTGTGAGTAGGCGATAACCCTCTGTAATCGCAAATTCTTTAGCCAAGGTTTGTGCAACAGCAGCAATTTCACCTAGGAGATGATAATCCTCTTTCATCAAGGATTGAAAATTAGGGATCTCTTTTTTTGGGACAATCAAAATATGAACAGGTGCAACAGGATGGATATCTTTAAAAGCGATAACATGATCGTTCTCGAAAACTTTATCACAAGGCAAATCACCTGCAATAATTTTACCAAAAATCGTTGTCATTTTTTCACCCCAATTTCTATTAAGGACATCCTCTTAGCGCTAACACCTTCTCTAAAGCTTTCAATGCGTCTTCTTTAGTCTCCCAGACCGAAATAAAGCGCCCTTTGTGGCAAAAGATGGCCCCTTGGATACCCGTGGCTTTCTTTAATTCTTCTTCTAATAAGCCTGCCCAGGCAGCAGGAAGCGGCAAACGTACAGCCATCTTGTGTTCATTATCTGGGGGAATACCCCGCAATTTCCAATGGACTCCTGCAGGCATAACCACAAAAAGAGCGGGATGTTTTTCGCCTCCCAAATCGAAGAAACTATCCATCCAGGGTAATGTTTCATCAAAAAGGAGTGCCTCAGAATTACTCTGCATACTAACAGCCACTTTTGCTCGACAGCCTTGTATGTAATGAAATCTCTCCAACAACCGCGTAACATGCCCTAAAACAAACGTTAGAGCTTCTTCAAAAGCTTTTCTTTGCTCTGTTTCACTAACATCATATTGCGTGGGCACAAAATTCGAGACGACCTGCGAAAAGGAGCAATGACCCACTTGAGGAAAATTCCTCCCATTATCGATATCATCGACTCCTATAATGAGTCCGTTATTCAAATACCTATAGGTGGGATCGTCAATGAGTCCCCGATCTAAAAGATAACTCAGGATCATTCCAGCACTACTGAACTTACCTTGATAATCGGATTGATGGTGATCGAAACGTTTCGTTGTAGGATCATATACACCGCCTACATCACATACGTATTCGCACTGATTCAACTCTGCACTATCACGCGTGCGTACGACTTTATCACGATCAATCTGCCCAAATACTATGAGAAGCGCACAAGCTGTCACGTCATCAGCGTGAAAAGTTCCGTCGTGGGTCCCCAAACTGCGCGGAATCATGCTCGTATCCAAAAGTCTAAAATGTACTATTTTATTCCTATTTAATGATGTGCACAAGTATTTCTTGGAATAGGATTTAAGCGGCAGATAGTTTATTCTTCTTCAACATGGGAGAAGATAAACCTAGGCTCGGCGATTTAAAGGATTATTTTTGATGCATCGCGCTTTCTTTACCCGTCATTATGACCTCATTTCTCCAGATGGAATGATCGAAGAGATCTCTAGATTGGATGAATCGACAGCAGAAGCTATCGTTACGATAGAAAATATTTCTCCCTCTTTTATGGGGTACCAAATCCCCCAGCAATTCATCATGTTCAATATCAAGAGCACCTTAGCTCAATTAGGACTTGAGGGACAAGGGCTTGATTATCAGCTGGAACCTAAAACATTTTCCGCGCGTGTCAAGGTTCGCCTGCGTGCGATTGGCCCTTTAGCTGTCCAATTACTTCAGCTTTTAGAATCAGGTGCCTATATCGGTAAGCTTTTTGCTGCTGATGAGCGAAGACGCGTTCGCGATCCCGATTATCTTACGCGAATGTTCGGAAGAGCGGATCGAGAAGGACGTCCTCTTCTATCACTTGGAGGTTTACAAGGGGGTTCCGATCTTGTCCTTGAAAAAGTTGAAGGTAGAGCGATTGCTTATCTCTCTTTGCTTAACGGTTGTCTCACCTATGATCCCGCCATTAAAGGCTTCATTCCTTCTCTTGCCAATGCCCTTAAATCCCCTGCAATCTATACACGGGAATGGCTTAAAATTCATCAACGATGGCAAGAGGATACCGCTAGAGTTGTTTCTGAAAACGATATTCTTCTCGTTAAAACCCTCCCCCTGCATATCCGCACAGTTTTTGGAAGAGTTGTACAGGAGTTACTCCCTGAAGGGATTCAACATACTAGCGCTTCCGTTCTTCAGCCCGACACTTATGCTTCTGGGGATGTATACGAAGTTTTTGGCTCTTCAGAAAAACAGATCAATGATATCCCCCTCGAGTTCTATACCCTCGAACCTTATCGCGAATATGTATTCTTTGCCGATAGAGATCAATTGCAAGAATCTTTAGAAGATCCAGAAATCCTTTTTAAAGCCTTTGATATTGCTCCTGCGCCACGCCACCATCTTTGCGCTACTTATATCGTCAAAGGGGAACAACTAAAAAACTTAAGCCCTTTGGATTGGGTATCGACAAATCCCCGCTACAATGATTTCCCTGGCCTCATTCACCCCGGGCGCCAAGCCCTCATGGTTGAGCGCTATATTTCCGAGCAGCCTTCCTATCCTTTCCTTAAAGCGATTGAAGAGGGCACGATCACCTCTCAGGGCATTCTCTTGCTACGCCATTGCCCCTCCCCTCTGATGAAACGGATGCTACTGGGGGATCAGATCCAGCGCTGCTTGAAGGGAATCTATTTTGAATTTCCTTCTCTTAGTTTCGGCGATTACTTTTCGCATGAAGATCGCTCTTTACTTCATGATCTGGCCAAATTTGCTGTTCCTATTTACTGGTGTGATCGCGCTTCTAGAAAGATTCTGCAATACGTGCCTAAACCCGACAAGGATTCGGGGATGTTTGTTCCACTTGATCAAGTAGAAACTTTTATCCGCGCTACGAGCTTTGGTATCTATGGATCGAATTTAATGGAGGGAGAATTTGAATACGAATTGGCTGAATTATTGAAGGGTGTGCTGGCGATGCGAAGTGAATTTGACCATCCACTTTTCCATAAGGATATTCCATTAGCGCTCATCACTGGTGGAGGTCCTGGCGCTATGGAAGTCGGGAATCGAGTCGCCAAGAACTTAGGCATCCTCTCTTGCGCTAACATTGTCGATTTCCGCGCAAAGCCCGACAGTATTGTCAACGAACAAAAACAAAATCCCTATGTCGATGCCAAAATGACATTCCGTCTTGATCGTCTTGTAGAACGTCAAGCCGAATTTAATCTCGACTTTCCTATCTTCCTCGAAGGAGGGATTGGTACAGATTTCGAATATGCCCTTGAAGAGCTGCGCCGCAAAGTAGGCTCTGTGCAACCTACTCCTGTACTTCTTCTCGGTTCTCGCGAATATTGGCAGAGTAAGATTTCTTCTCGCTTCCAAGTGAACTTAAAAACAGGGACAATCCGAGGGTCAGAGTGGGTGAGCAACTGTTTCTATTGTATTCAAAAAGCCTCTCAAGGAATTAATGTATATCGACGCTTTTTTAGCGAAACTCTGCCTATCGGTAAAAATGGACCCATCTTCGAAGATGGCTTCGTCGCCACAGAGTAAAACTAATTATTGATACTCAAGGGTAGCATGTCCTGTAGTACAATCACAAATAGGCCACCATTCATGGTAGGCGAAACTTCTGTAGAAGAAGTAGAAAAATTACAAAAGCACAGGACTTCGATCAATCAACAGATTAAAGAACATGATTGTAAGACCTTAAGACAATTGAGATCTTCTATACGTTTGACAATCCACGCTCTGGCAGTACAAATAGATCCCAATATTGAGGTAATAGCCCTAAACATCCGCTTCGGATACTTAATTAGAAGAGCTGATGAGATCCTAAAGGACGAGGCCGCCCCTCCATTAGGAAATTTTAAAACGCCGGAGTTACAGACGCCTGTTCGAAGTGATTTAATTGAAAGAGTAGCTCGTGTAAGTCCTCGAATACTGGCTCTGCAAGCCCTATCCTACGCATTAGTATTTTCATCGATTGAAAAAACGCATTCATTGGGGAGCATTCCCAAAGAGCTAATCGCTCTTATTACCTCATATCTCGAAGTCGATAACCGCAAAAAAGAGCCATCTCGCTTAGAACCTCGGTCTCTAGAATCCCCATGAAAGGCCAAATTGCCCATATTGTGTGCGCTTTTTATAAAATTGCCCCTCATAGGAATAGCCGTGGTGATATTCTGCAAAGAGACGCACTTTTCTTCCGATCCCCTGCATCTTACTAAATTCATACCCGGCCATTACGAAAATGTCGGGGTTCCAATGACGGACTTGCCAATTTTCCATATGCACAATAAAAAATGGAGATCCGAATAGTCGGCTGTAATAAAATTTACGTCCCCATGGCCGAGCTTCTGCCCCATATTTGGCATATAACGTTCTCATGTTAAAGGACTGGTCGCTGTGTAAGATAATTCCAGGGCCTCCATAAAAACGAAATGTCTGACCGAGCTGGTAGGCGGGTATAAACTCGAGCGCTTCGTAGCTTGGATTTTTTCTCTCATCTAGAAAATCAGGATGATCAACTAAAAATTCATCTCCCAAGTGGCCGGAGACATGGTACAACTTTAAGCGAAACGACCATCTATCTACAGCGTAAGTCAAAGGGAAAGATAACATGTAATCTGTATTCATAAGTTCACATGAACCGCCAGGGTGGTCATCGGGTACATGCGAAAAATTGAAAACAGCCCAAATCCCTGCTTGAACGCCAATCTGCATATCTCCATGCCAGCGGAATACATCGCACCATCTAAAAAGAGGGAAATCATCACCAAGTGCAATAGCTACTGCACTCTTTCCCATGACTTTATCACCCCAACGATAGGCCACGTAGTACATCGGTTCTCGAGGATCCGCTACAAGGGGCTGAAATAAAACAGTCGATTGAGGAAACCATACACCATTAACATGAGGCTGTTCCGTGTATTTTTCTCGAATTGCTTTTTGTTCGTCAGTTATTTCATTTCTTGCTTGGACATTTTGTACGCCTGGGACTTCCTGAACAAAAGCTATTATACTATTGGATAGCATCTCATTTTTAGGAAGATTGGCTAGATAGACTTGATGATCGCGGACAGTTACGACCAAATGACATTCATAATAGTGCATATCCACTAATGCTTGGATATACCCTTCCAGATAAGCATCCGTTGCATGTTCGAAATCGTCGACTGGGATATTATCCGTTCTAGTTAACAAATAGGGGTGTTTTTCCCCGGCATCGACACCTGCTGAAATCATTACCATTCCCGCAAGCCACGCTTTCCAATGCATGCTCCCTACCCTTCGCTCTTGTGTGAGACTTTAAAAATTACTCTATATCCTGCTCCGGGGTTTATTCGCAAAAACTTTGCAACATTTCTATTGCAACACGATCTTCTAACCGTTATTCTTATTACCTCTTTGGGGCAATAGCTCAGTTGGTTAGAGCAGCGGACTCATAACCCGCTGGTCGCAGGTTCAAGTCCTGCTTGCCCCATCCTTTTGAGATTTAGCTATCTTTTTGCCTTTTCTGGTGCGCAACCCAAGTTTTCCGGCTTCTTCTGTCAGTTTTAGAAGGGAATAGTTACCAGTTGCATATAGCTCAAACAATTCTTCCCAGCTAAATTTATAAGGAGATAAATGTCCCTTCCAAGTTCTTCATCTAGTAGTTCACCTTCTTGGTTTCATTCAACATTTGAATCACATCATCGTATGCCAGACAGGTCAGAACAACTCCAAGCAGCAACTGCGGATATTCCTGATTGTGGTGTATGTTTAGAAAAAGTCAGTGACCCAATAGCTTTAAAATGTGGTCATATTTTTGATAGGCATTGCATTAAAGAATGTTTGGCTAATCGGCTCAAGAGCTGTCCTTATGATCGGAAACCTCTAAAGGAAGAAGAATTCCAAGATAAACATGATATTTATGAAATTACTAAGTGCCGGATTAAAGCTGGAATTTTCTCTAGCACCGGATCTTCTCTGGTGAGCACCGATGCTAGTATTTTTTCAACAAGGGAAAAAGTGCTAGAGCGAGTAATATCTCAATATTTAAAAGATTCTGGAAAAGACGAAGTTCCTGCTGTAAGAAAAATGATTGTCAGAGGATCTTTTGAATTCGTTTCAGGAAAAACACTAGCTGATTATCATGTCTTGCCTGGTGAAGAAACCGCCATCCGGGTATTTCTAGCTTAATTTTTTTTGACGATATAGAGAATCCATGAAGCTAATCAAATGTGTATCATGCGCCAATATTTTTTCTTCTTATTACAACTTCACAGAACTTCCAAAGGTTTGTCAAGCACGAGCGGCCAAGTTCACACCATATTGGCTGTCACGCAGAAATTGTGATCAGCCTTTTCATGGCGTGCATTGTTCCATCATCTCTGCTTGATGAGCTATGTAGTCTTTAACCTTATCCAGATACATTTTATCATCCATAAGACCATCGAGCATATCATCGCACATTTGGTAATCCGCTTTTGAATGCTGCCTTGGTTTTTTAGAAGAGCTCTTAAGCTTTCAGCAGGAAAAAGACTTTATAACAATATAAAGGAAAACATGTCTTTCGAAATTAAGCAAAATAAACTCTCGGACGCAATTAAAAAGAAAATCTTTCATGGTTTTGCTCAACAGGCCATCAAAATTACGGGTATAGATGGTCTTAGCGAAGAAGCGATCTCATTTGAAATTTTTGATAAATCTGGATTTGTTGGAGCAATCGTTGTCCAATTATTCTGGGGACAACTTCATATCAAATTTCTTCTTGTGGAAGAAAAATACAGAGGTCAGGGAATCGGCCGCCAATTAATGGCCCATGCTTTGGAGTTTGGGAATACAAGAGAATGTCATTTTGCTTTTGTCGAAACGATGAGTTTTCAAGCTTTAGAGTTTTATCAGAAAATGGGCTTTAAGCAAGATTTTGTTCGTACTGGCTACGCTCAAGGAACCTCACTTTATTACCTCTCAAGAAAACTGATTAACCAATAGGTTACCTATTTTTGTTCTTCCACTGCTAATTCAGGCGTAAGAGCTTACTCAAAAGGTTTGCGATGTCAAAAAGTGTTCTACACTCCCTTCGCATCAAGCTGATAATATAACAATTGCTCCTTCTCCTCATTTTAGTCCGTTTTTTATTTCTGCTGGAGAATTAGAACATTCTGAACAATAACATACAGGAATACATGGAATGAAAGCATTAAGTCACAAGCCCGTTGTCTTAATTACTGGCGCTTCAAATGGAATTGGATTGGCTACAGCAGAACGACTTGCCAAAGAAGGTTTTACAGTTATCGCTACTGCGCGTTCTCCGGAAAATAGTCCGAAACTCTTAACGCTTGCGAAGGAGTATCAAAATCTTCTCGTTAAAAAGCTAGACGTTACAGATAGCGAAGAGAATATTCGATCGTTAGTCCAGTCTATCAGTAAAATTGATATATTAATCAATAACGCTGGTATGGGAATCGTGGGTGTTGCAGAATCCTTCAGTGTATCGCAAATACAAGAGATTATTGCAACCAATGTAATTGGCGTTGTTAAAGTAACAAACTCTGTATTGCCTCTTATGAGAGAGCAAAATTCAGGAGTGATTATTACAATTAGCAGTATTGTGGGACCGCTCCCCGATATGCGCCAGTGTTTTTATTCTGGAAGTAAAGCCATGGTTGAACATTATACCGCTCAATTAAAAAATGATTTAAAAGATGCGGGATATAACATTACTGTAGCCAATATTCATCCAGGACCCGTTGTCACTAACTTTGAAAGAGCGGTAACAATTGGCGAACGCTTCAATAAAGAAGAAAATCCCTACTCGCAAATGGATGCTGATGTGAGTAAATGGCGTACATTAATGAGAAATGGACGGCCAGTTTCGGAAACAGTGGATATGATCCTTAATGTAATTCATGCAGAGAATCCCCAGTTTTGGAACCCAACTGAATCAAGGGTTTATGAAAATTTTGCAGAAGTCTATCGAGATCCTACAGGAGAAAGATTTGCAAAAGGCCCTCTTTTTACACAGAACTAATGACGGGGGCTATTCCAAGAGCGCAATTTTTATGAGAGAAAAGCAAATTATTACCGTCGTTAACTTTCCTCCCCAACAAATTGGAAAGTGTATTTCAGAAGTATTAAAACTGGGGCTACAGTATCAATTTGGGAACGTAGTCCTCATCGAGCCAGCCAAAAAGCACCGAATGGAAGCAAGTTATTTTAACCCCTTTCGTCTCTCCTGCTAAAGCTTCTCTGAAATTCCTACTTACCGATGGTTGAACAACGTCCGCATATTCAAACAACATTAAAAATGCTTTCCAACGACCTTTTGGAGGAAGATGAAAGACAGAACTATCGATATTCGCTTCTATCAAGAACATCTCCATTTGCAAAAAGCATCTTTTTCACGAATTGACCACGAAGATGCAATGGTCGCTATAGTTTATAGAATTACACAAGCAGATGGAACACAATTTATTCTCAAGATTTGTGATAGGGAAAATGATTATCTTCGAGAGATAAAGTTTTTAAAATGCATGGCTGATATAGTTCCCGTACCGCGCATTTTAGACACAGTCCCTCCTGAAAAAGGAATCGATGGAGCGATTCTCATGAATTGCTTACCAGGACAACTACTTAAACCCCCTGAGATGACCCTCTCTCTTGCGCACGAGCTTGGACAGTGTTTAGCTCTTATCCACAATTATCGCTTAGCCGGATATGGCGACCCGATAGATGAGATCCTCAGTAAGGATCCTAAGGAATATTTTACATTAAAGTTTGAAGAAGGGTTAAGTGAGTGTAAGAATCATTTGCCATCTAATTTAATTGAAACATGCCAAAGATATTTTACTTCACATTCGCATCTTCTTTCTGCTGTAGACGGCCCTTGTATTGCACATCGCGATTTTCGTCCTGGTAACCTTATAGTGTCAAATGGTGAGCTTCAGGGAATTATCGATTGGGCTGGAGCTAGAGCAAGCTTTGCGGAAGAGGATTTCTGCTCGTTAGAACACGGTGATTGGTTAAATCAATACAGAGAAAGTTTTGTATCAGGCTATGCCGTTATTCGTCCCCTCCCATCCTACCAACCTTTGATCCCCTTCCTTCGTTTGAATAAAGCCATAGCCACGATTGGCTTCACGGTAAAGCGGGACACTTGGAACACAACTGACGCCCGTCTTTATCAATTCAATCGCCAATTTCTTGAAAAGCTTTTATCTTAATTAAACGATACGAAAAAGAATGATTAGATAGTGCAGAACTTAAAGCTCTAAAGAACGAATACATTTTTCTAGGAGATTTTTTTGATTTCCAATTGAAAGAATTTCATTTGAAAAGGGTTATGACCAGATTTGAGGATCACACTCATGAAGCCTACTTTTAGCCATGAAATGCAACTACAACTTGAAGAGAGCATAGAGTTATTGAGAATGACTCTAGGAGCTGATCTTTTAGGAGTTTATCTTTATGGCTCCTCTGTAGTTGGAGGCCTGCAAAAATATAGTGACATCGACTTGCTAACTGTGACTAATCGTGCGACAACTTCAGAGGAAAAAGCTAAATTAATTGCTAGGTTTCTTAAAATTTCTGGCATTTATATGCAGAGTGCAAAATTACCCATTGAAATTACTCTTGTTGAAAAGAGGATGATGAATCCTTGGCAATATCCCCCCCATTTTGATTTCCAATATGGCGATTGGCTACGTGAATCCTTTGAAAAGGGCGTTATTGAACCATGGGACAACTATGAAATGGCAGATCTGGCAGTCATTATTACTCAAGTTTTACTAAAGAGCGAAACCTTGTGGGGATTAAAACCTCGCCAGCTTTTGGTAGAAGTGCCCTATCATGACTTTATGAAAGCTATGCTTGCTGATGTAAATAGACTTATGGAGGACCTTAAACACGATACACGAAATGTTTTACTTACTTTGGCCCGGATATGGAGTACTTTAGAAACCGACACAATAAGATCTAAACCCGCAGGGGCGGATTGGGTGATAAATCGTTTACCTGAAAGGCATCAACCGGTAATAAAACGTGCCAAATCCATCTGTATGGGCTTAGAAAAAGAGCATTGGGAGGATATCCAACTACTTATAAAGCCCTGTGCAGATTTTATGATGGATAAAATCCATACGCAAATTCCGCTTATAAATTTTAATGATCCCAGCAAGCAAATACAACTCTATGAAAAATGAAAAACAACCCCCTTTACTCGATCAGAATCATAGTTTCTTAAGCTTGCGGTTTGAGCCAGTAAAGTCTTCTCAGAGAGCCTTCCTCCACCAATGGCTTGAACAGAAGCACATTCAGCAGTGGCTACATGGAATTGGCTTGCAAAACACCTTGAATGGCTTAGAAACATTTTTTCGAGGTGAATCCGATACTGCCTACTGGATAGCGTATGATCAAGATACCCCTTTTGCCTTTCTGATTACCTCGCCCGAAGGCAAAGAGGCGACAACCTTAGACTTATTTATTTGCGATTTAAATTATTTGGGAAAGGGGCTCGCTGTCCCCATGATTCGAGAGTTTTTAATTCGCAAGTTTTCCAACATGAAAAGGGTTCTAATTGATCCTGAAGCAACAAACAAACGAGCCATCCACGTATACCAAAAGGTGGGTTTCAAGATCGTTGGAGAGTTCATTGCGAGTTGGCACCCCGTGCCTCACTATCAAATGGAACTGTATATGAGAGATTTGCATCCTGCAAAAGAAAATGAAGTCAGTAGCGACTAGAATGTGCTTTCTTAAATCTATATTCTATCATAGCTCAATACATTTGGGATGATTGGTTGCAATCTGCATGACAAGCATGAGAGGAAAGGCGGAAGGCATTGCTAAACGCGCTCTAAGCTTTCCTGCACTACCTACTTTTAATCACTTCGCAGTAACTCTGAGCACACCCTAAAAAGGCCAAAATTACTACATACTTACAGGGAGAACAACTGGTAAATGTGTATGTTTTGTCTTTTGGAATGAACAAAAGAACTCATCATATAGATTACTTCTGGACTATTAGCTTATAGATATTTTAAAGAGAGGATTATGAAAATCTTACTTACTGGAGCTAATGGATATATTGGGACTCGCCTTCTTCCTCGTTTGGTAGAAGAAGGGCATGAGATCTATGCCCTGGTAAGAAGCCGCTCGAGAATTGAAATCCCTGAGAAATTCCAATCTCAACTCCATGTCATTGAAGCGGATCTCCTCAATCCTTCTTCTTTGATAAAAATTCCAGCAGACATTGACGCGGCTTACTACCTAGTCCATTCAATGAGTTATTCGCAAAAATTTTCCGAATTAGAAGCTGCTTCCGCAAAAAACTTTGTGAGTCGGTTAGAAAATACACAGGCTAAACAAATCATCTACTTGAGCGGCATTTCCAACGAAGCTGATCTTTCCCGTCATTTAACCTCGAGAAAAAGAGTGGGAGAAATCCTAAAAGAAGGGAAAGTTCCTGTAACTATTTTAATGGCTGGGATCATCATCGGTTTAGGCAGCGCTTCGTTTGAAATTATCCGAGACTTGGTTGAAAAACTGCCTATTATGGTTGCCCCAAAGTGGCTTAAGCAGCTTACCCAACCCATCTCCATAAGTGATGTTCTTGATTACCTGACGCTCGTATTAGCGAATGAAGCCTGCTTAGGTCAATCTTTTGAGATCGGAGGACCCGATGTCATGAGTTACAAAGACCTTCTATTAAATTTTGCAAAAATGCGAGGGTTGAAGCGGAAAATTTTTACGGTTCCTGTTCTTACTCCTCACCTCTCCTCCTATTGGCTATTTTTTGTGACTAGCACAAGCTTTTCACTTGCCCGTTTCCTCGTCGAAAGCCTCATTAATAATGCAGTTTGCAAAGAAAACCGCATTCAAAAGCTCTTTCCTAAAAAGTTACTCTCTTATGAAGAGGCTCTGCAATTGACTTTCACCCCCACTGAAGAAGATTGGATACCTTCAAGTTGGAAAGATACTTTAAGTGGCTCTGCTTTAAATCCAGACCTTTCCATTTATATCCACATTCCTAAATTCGGCATCTTGAGCGATGTACGAATCGTTCCTTTTTCTTGCTCTATAGAACAAGTGCAAAAACGTATTTGGTCGTTAGGTGGAGATGGGGGTTGGCTTGTAATGAATTGGGCTTGGAAGTTCAGGGGGTTTCTGGATAAATTGGTAGGAGGAATTGGGATACGCCGAGGCAGAACTCATAAAACACGGCTAAAAATTGGAGATGCTCTCGATTTCTGGCGCGTTTTGTTAGCAGATAAAAAAAATCTACGTTTGCTTCTCTATGCGGAAATGAAATTACCAGGTGAAGCGTGGCTTGAATTTGAAATCATTCCCCATGAAACAGGGGGAGCTCTAAAACAAACAGCATCATTTCGTCCCAATGGAGTCTGGGGCAGGTTTTATTGGTATAGCCTTTACCCGTTTCATGCGCGTATTTTTAGTCAATTGGCTAAGCAGATTGCAAAGGGATAGCAAGCAGAAAAAGTGTGGGAAATCCCTCTTTTTACTTTTGACAATGTAGGCAAAAGAAGCTGATCCGATTACGGAGCCCCGTTTTCTTGCGAGTCACCTTTTCACCACAGACTTTGCAAGTGCTTTGTCGATAAATTTGATAGTGTTTGCGGAGCTCAAACTTCTTACGCCACTCATAAAATTGAAAGACATAGTTACGGGTTAACTCGACGATTTTCTTCAATTGACGAGCAGAGAGATTTTTCACTTTACGCGTAGGGAGGATTTTTGCTTGTAAGAGCACCTCATTTTTAATGATGTTCCCTACTCCCAAAAAAATGGTTTGATCGAGAAGTGCGTCAGCTATCTCAAATCTTTGTTGTTTTTTTAATTGTCTGAGTGCGCGTTTCTCATCCCAACAATCCGCCATGATGTCGATGGTAAAGTCACAATTTTCTAGGAGGTTTGCATCTTCTATGAACTTGACGGAACAACTGTAAAGTTCAACATGCCCTTTTTTACAACGAAACGCTAAGCGAGGTGTCTGAGATTTTTTAGAGTAATCACCCGTCACTTTTTTACGACGGATGGTCGCTTCAAAACTACCAAACCAAAGAAAATGTGTACGGAGTGCAAAAGTGTCAAACTGCAAAACTAAGTATTTGCCATAGGAAAAAATGGATAGGATCTTTTTCTTGAGCAATCGCTCTTTGTCGATTTTAGTATTTCCAGAGACGCTTTGCACCACTTCCTCAACTAGTGGGGACAACTGCTCTGCAGCTAATCTTAAGGAGGGTCCTTCCATAAATTTTCCTTCTCTGTGCCCTGGATATCTTGTTGCAATTTTTAAAAAAAGGTTTAAAGTCAGACAAGGTAAATGGGGTAGATTTTATGGGCCATGAAAAATCGTTCGAAGGATCGGCAGGAGAATTACATCAAGTATCCGGCGGTAAGACGCCTACTTTAACTACACCTCAAGGGATTCCTGTTTCCGATGATCAAAATTCGTTGCGAATCGGACCTAGAGGGCCTCTTTTACTGGAAGATTTTGCGTTTAGGGAAAAAATATTCCATTTCGATCATGAACGAATTCCAGAGCGCGTTGTACATGCTAGAGGATTCGGGGCACATGGTTTTTTTGAAACCTATGAAACTCTAGCCGACCTTACCTCTGCAGATATTTTTCAACGGGCGGGAGAAAAGACGCCGGCTTTTGTGCGGTTTTCAACTGTAGCTGGCAATCAAGGATCGAGCGATTTAGCACGGGATGTCAGAGGCTTTGCGGTGAAATTGTATACCAAGCAAGGCAATTGGGACATCGTAGGCAACAATATTCCTGTATTTTTCATTCAAGACCCCATTAAATTTCCCGATCTCATCCACGCAGCTAAGCAAGAGCCAGATCGAGGGTTTCCACAAGCACAAACAGCGCATGACAATTTTTGGGACTTCATTTCTCTTATGCCCGAAAGTATGCACATGATTATGTGGATCATGTCTGATAGAGCCATTCCTAGAGCCTTTCGATTCATGGAGGGATTTGGGGTCCATACTTTCCGACTTGTTTCCCAAGAAGGTAAATCGACCTTTGTTAAATTCCATTGGAAGCCCAAACTAGGCATGCAATCGGTTTTATGGGATGAGGCCGTGAAAATCAATGGAGCAGATCCTGATTTTCACCGAAGAGATTTATGGAACTCTATCCAATCGGGAAATTTTCCCGAATGGGAACTGGGTTTACAGCTATTTGATGAGGATTTTGCCAACTCCTTTGAGTTTGATATTTTGGATGCCACCAAACTTATTCCGGAAGAGATCCTACCTATCCGGATTGTGGGAAGATTAGTATTAGATAGGTGCGTGGATAATTTTTTTGCGGAAACAGAACAAGTCGCTTTTTGTACCGCCAACATCGTTCCCGGAATCGATTTTACGAATGATCCGCTTTTACAAGGCCGCAATTTTTCCTACCTGGATACGCAAGTAAAAAGGTTAGGAGGGCCAAATTTTACCCATATTCCTATCAATGCCCCGAAATGCCCCTTCCATTCATTCTTACAAGATGGTCATATGGCCATGCACAATCCCAAAGGCAGGGTGAATTATGAGCCCAATTCTTTAAAGGAAGGCCCCAGAGAATGCCCCAAGACAGGTTTTCGAACTTACCCATCCCAAGAGTCAGGAGAAAAAGTTCGTGAACGTGCGGAAAAATTTGCGGATCACTACAGCCAAGCACGTCTTTTTTACCAAAGCCAAACACCAATTGAACAAAAGCATATCGCAGATGCTTTGGTTTTTGAATTGAGTAAAGTGGAAAATCCCAAAATCCGTGAGCGAATGGTTTCTCATCTACCGAACATCGAATCCAAGCTCGCTAAGGCCGTTGCAATAGGATTGGGAATGCAGGAAACAATCATTGCCCATCCCCACTCTTCCAAGAAAGAACTCCCACCATCTAAAGCCCTCAGCATACTGCAGAATTCTCCGAACACTTTTATGGGTAGAAAGGTAGGTATTTTGGTTACGGAGGGAATCGAGGAGACCGGTTTTAATGCCATTGTCCATCAACTTGAAGCTGAGAAAGCAACTTTTGAGATCATTGCCTTAACCATCGGCGGTATAAAAACCAAAGCGGGGAAACATTTACCAGCCCATCAAAAACTTGAGGGAGCCCCCTCTGTTCTCTATGACGCCGTGGTCGTGCTATCTTCTACCGAAGAAATTCATTCCCTTACCAAACACCCTGCTGCGCGACAATTTGTAACAGATGCCTTCACGCATTTAAAAATTATTGGGTACAACCAAGCTTCCCAACTTTTGTTCGAAAAAGCGGGCTTACTGTTGGATGAAGGATGTGTGGAGATTTCTAGAAGCGAAGAAGCCAAGACATTTCTGATCTCCTGCCGAAAACTTAGATATTGGGATAGAAAACCTTAGAGGGTGATCTATATACACCTTAGATTTGGACGGTTAACAGCTCGGATCGGCTAAGGTACTTCTACCTCATAAATGGATCATTATATCCGTCACAAAGTGAGCAGCCATAGCCACCCAAAGCCCTCTAGACCAATAAAGCCAGCCAAATACAATCCCAGCAACCATTGAGGAAAAGTACTCGGAAAATTTCAAGTGCTGAAGGTGCTGCCAACTTAAAAGCTGCTGGCAAATGGCCTATGCCAAAAATCAAAGCCACTAAAATATTCACACTCCAGAGAATGGTTAATCTGTTACTTCCACGTATTGTTAAACATTTACCAATGAGAAAATAAAGATTTAGAGGACGATCTGGTCAAACACATCCAAAAATTCTTGATTGAATTGGGACAGGGCTTTGCTTTTCTTGGTCAGCAGTACCCGCTTAAGGCGGGAGAGCATGACCTGTATATCGACCTTCTTTCTACCACCTCAAATTGCTCTGTTACGTCATTGTAGAACTAAAAGCAGGGAAGTATGATAGCCGTGACGCTGGACAAATGAGTGCATATCTTTCAGCTGTGGACGATCAACTTAGACGGGATGGCGAGCAACCAAGTATTGGGATTATCCTATGCAAGACAAAAGACAATATTTTCGCTGAATACGTTTTAAGGAACTTTAACCGACCAATTGGTCTTGCCGAATTTGATGCAAAGGTTGTTGAAAAACTGCTCAAAGAACTCAATGCTGAATTAAGCACAGTCCCCGAAAGCCAAAAGAAGCCGAAAAAGGCCAAAGCAAAAAAGTCTAACAATCGTTAGACAATTTCAAGGAGTAGACATGCAGCACACCGTAGAACATCAAAAAAAGAAATTTTTCATAGGGCTTGAGCTTCGAACCAATAATGAAGAGTGTTCTTCAGCTATGCCTGCTCACAAAGAAAAATTCTTTGGAGAAAACATTCCCTCAAAAATCCCGAACAAAGTCAATGGTAACATTCTTGCTCTCTACACCGACTATGAAGGAGATTATACCAAGCCTTATTCTTGGATTCTCGGATGTCAGGTATCTAACCTAAACGAGATTCCTGAAGGATTGGTTGGTAAGGTCATTCCCGAATCAAATTATGCTGTTTTCACAACTCAGGGAGAATTTCCACAAGGATTGGTTGCTGCATGGCAAGCGATATGGAAATCTAATCTTCAGCGCACCTACACAAGCGATTTTGAAGTTTATCGCTCTGATTTCGACCCACAAAACAACCCACAAGTGAAGGTCTACATTGCCATAGATCGTTAACTTTAATAACAGAGCAGGGTGACTCATGAATCAATCATTATCAAAATTTTCTATGATAATTGTAAGGCAATAGTTAAAGACTTCAAAAGATAGACTCAGGAGTTTATTCCTTGGTTTTAAAAGCAGAATTCTTCTCAATGAACAAGCCCTTATAATAGAAACTTCAAAAGGTCTAGTCGTGATTACAGTATGTGCACACCCAGGCATCATTCGAATATTGCAAGAAGTGCAAAAGCGTTGGAAGCATACTATCTACCTGGTTTTAGGAAGGTTCCATTTCTTACGCAATAAACAAAGCCAGATTGAGGAAATTGTGAACCAACTTAAAGCCTTAAATGTTCAATTAGCCGCTCCTTGTCATTGTACTGGAAGCTTAGCCATTGAGCGGTTTCATAAAGAGTTCCAAGATCCTTACACAAAACTGGAACTCGAACTGTTCTTACCTGAAGCAAATAATAGTGGCCTTTGTCTTAAAGAAAAGACCACTATTAGGTTGGTTTAACTTCTTATTTCAATTCTTTGTCAGCAAATACCTGAATAGCTTCTGCTATAAATTCAGGTAATCGAGGCTGATAGGCTTCATACGCTTTACGAAGATCACTATCTACGATAAATTGCCCATGACCAGCATAGGACTCTTTAGTGGGAATCCACCATTTGCTTAGCCACACATGGTGTCTACGAATAACATCCTGTACTTCCGTTGTGCTGACTTTGAAGTTTTGCTCCAGCAAACGAGTAAGTTCCTTACAGATATCGACAAATTCTTTTTTAAGGTTCTCCTCATCTGCTTTAGACCATTTCTTCGCATTTTGTTTGCTTTCTTCGATATGAGCTTTTCCTTGGTCCCCGAAGCGTTTTATGATTTGTCTTTCATATTCCGCTTGTTGTTCCTTACTAAAGCCAGAAAACATTTCTTTTTCTTTCATTTTCTTAGTTCCCTTCAAATGTTCGATTGTCTTGTCAATCGTCTTAATCAGCTTTCTGGTTTGTTCTATGTTCTTTTTGAGCACCTGGCTATGAGAAATTAAAGCCACCATTTTATCGAAATCAGTTCTTCCCAGGACTTTCCGAATCTGCTTCAACTCAAACCCCAGCTCTCTAAAAAATAAAATTTGCTGAAGGATTAAAAGCTGCTCTTCCTCGTAGTATCGATACCCATTAGAGCCGTGGTAGGCTGGTTTTAGAAGACCAACCTCATCATACCAATGCAGGGTCCGAACACTTACTCCTGAAATTTTTGCTAATTCCTTAACTGTATAAGCCATTGACTATCTCCTTCAATATCCCTTTGATTTTAAAGGATGCCCCAATAATAAAGAATGACGTAACGTGAGGGTCAATAGCCTTCCTAAAAAATCTCCACAAATTTAAACCTGCTGACAAAAATGATACGTATACGTACAATATGGCTGTATGAAATTAGACTTATGAGGAACGTTATGTTTAGCGCCACTTTAGGATTTACCCTACTATTTGTAGAAAACCCACAGAAAAGCAGTCTCTTTTATCAAGAAATTCTTGAGTTAAAGCCTATTGAAGAATCACCAACTTTTGTCATGTTCGCTTTGAAAAATGGTGTCATGCTGGGCTTATGGTCTAAATACACCGCTGAGCCTAGAGTAAATGCATCTCCAGGAGCGCTTGAAATATGTTTCCCTACAGAAAATGTGGACGCTCTTTATGAAGAATGGGGAAGAAAACATGTAACTGTCGCTCAGAAGCCAACCGATATGGATTTTGGACGCACTTTTGTTGTTCTTGATCCCGATGGGCACAGAATCAGAGCGTACAAACTCCATGAGGAGAAGTAATGGCGCGATATTGGATAGGGGTTGCATCTAAAGAGCACGTACGGAGAGGAGTACTTGGAGGATTTGCTCAAGTCTGTCATGGAAAGGCTGGTCCGTTGAATCGGATGAAGGAAGGAGATTGGATCGTCTATTATTCTCCTACTATTAAATTTGAGCAGAAGGAGCCGTGCCAATCTTTCACAGCAATAGGAAAAATTAAAGATGGCGCCCCCTATTCTTTTGCTATGAGTGAAGACTTTATTCCTTGGCGGCGTGATGTGTCTTTTGTGAAATCCCGAGAGATTTCTATCCAAACCGTGTTGAATGAGTTATCTTTCATAAAGGATAAGCAAAAATGGGGATTTCCTTTCAGAAGAGGTTGTTTTGAAATTTCGCAAGAAGACTTCCAAGTCATCTCCAGAGCAATGGGAGTTTGATCATGAAGAAAAGCATCAATTTTAAAGAGATCAGTATTCATGACGCTCCTGACCGTAGCCCTGGCTTTCTCTTATGGCATGTTAGCACAGCATGGCGTGGGGTCGATTGAAGAGATGCTTAAATCAATGAGTCTGACACATCCCCAATTCGTTATTCTTGCTACATTGGGGTGGTTAACCAGAAAAGGAGATCGTGTAACTCAAGCCCTCATTGGCAAAATGGCGGGACTAGATCCAAACACTGTTTCTCAAATCATAAGAGGGCTTGAGCAAAAAGAACTCATTATGCGTGAGAAATCCTCTGATGGAAGAGCAAAAAATCCGATTTTAACAATGAAGGGTTCAGATATTCTTCAGAGAGCACTGCCTGCTGTTGAAACCAAAGACACAGAATTTTTTCATAATCTTACTGCGCAGGAAAAGGAATGCATGATCAGCATCTTCCAGAAATTAATTCTAAAGAACGAGAAGACAGCTGAATGACAGAAGAACATTATGATGGCGGACTTATAATCCGCTGGTCAAAAGTTCAAATCCGGCTTGTCTTCTGCTGAACACTTCTTACAATCACACTGGGATAGTCTATCCTTTACTGGTATCCAGAGATGGACTTTTACCTTTTGGTGCGAGCAGCTAAATTCATAGCCGTATCGGCTGTTATGTAGATGGCCGACTTTCTCCTGCCACTCTAACCGTAGATGCCACAAGTACCTGTGGGCTTATGAATTAACTTTTACTGAATTAGCACAGTCTAGAAGAGCTTGCTCTGTTGCCATTAATATTTGAGTCCAAAACATGGAAGACAGCCCCAATTTCCCAAGATTTGGTAGAGGGTTTCCTGTAAATCCATCTTTTCCGGCTTGTAGGTCATTGATTAGAAGCACCGTACCAATTTTGACCCCCTTTTCTCGCTCACCGCAATCAGCGAATCTTTCTGCAGCAAGTTCTGCAATAGCTTTTGTAATTCCTTTTTCTTGGTAATAGTTCTGCTTTAGTAATGGATGATTGCTAAGATATTGAGTCATAGTGACTGAATCAGGAAAATATAAAGTTGCATCTGATCGATCTTTTAGGTTAGAAAAAAACCGAAATGGTGTAGCGGATTGAAGTGCAGGCCTTGGAATTTCTACTCTACATGTCAAAGGATTAGAAGATTGTGAACTAGCCTTTCGACTTGAAAAATCAAAAAGAAATAAACGCGAAGAAGCAGTTTTTGTGATGCTTTTTGGTTTTGATAATGCAGACGCAGCCAACTGAGCACCTATAGGCAACTGATGTCTTAGATAAGCCGCTCCCGCTCTCATAGTTCGAATTGCTAAACTCATAAAATCTCCAAAAAAAATTAGCAATAAATTAAAAGAATGTTAGAAATAATTCAAGCTGAATTCAATTAGATATTCATCGCCTCTAATTTAATAAAAAGTTTTGTTAATTTTTATGGTGTAAAAAATTATTTCCACTTAATCGATTTAACGGATTGAAATTAGACTTAGGATACTAACGAGCAGTCTGCAAAAAGACCCCAACTGAGATTAAGCGACGTCGCGGGCTATTTCTGCCACTAATGCAATCAAATAAGCTATCAGTGACCGCTTTTCATAGCACCCATCAATGTGATAGAGTCTGAAGAGACTTTCCCTAGCTTTTTGTTGAAGATTCCCCCATTATTATTCGCAAACCGGCTGGATGATGATGGTCATAAGGGAAATCTCCCCTCCCCCTCATAATCTGTTGGTCAAAAGTTCAAATCCTGCTTGCTCACTTTTTTTAGCTCTGATTTCCTAGGGTATAAGTGATAAAACCATCGCTGTGAGACAGGCTATACCTCGCGCTTATAGTTGAAAAGGTGAACTGAAAACAATATATGAATCTGAAGTAAAACAACCATTGGAGCTACTACTCGGTAGGAAAAAAGGATGATAGAAACGAGCCGATTACTTTTACGACCGTGGCAAGAAAATGATCTGGAATTATTTGCCCGACTAAATGCAGATCCTCGAGTGATGGAATACTTTCCTTCGGTAAAAAACTTTGAAGAAAGCGCTAAGGAATATGAAGCTATTTTAGAGCATTTTAGGAAAACACGGTTATGGGTGGTGGGCAGTTTCAGAGAAAAATAAAACAAATTTCATTGGATTCCTAGGTTTAAGATATATTGATTTTCCCGCATCTTTTACTCCTAGTGTTGAGATAGCTTGGAGGCTAGCTTATGACTATTGGGGGAAAGGGTATGCAACTGAGGGAGCAAATGCATCCTTAGAATATGGATTTGAACTATTAAAGCTTCCAGAAATCATCTCATTTACTTCTATCCCCAACATTAGATCACAAGCGGTTATGGAACGTATAGGAATGCATCATGATTCTCATGACGATTTTGATCATCCCAAGCTCCCAAAAGAGCATAAGCTAAGTAGACATGTCCTTTACCGACTTAAGTCTAGCGAATGGCAACAACTAAAAAAGTGAGCCATTTCTTTAAGGCAAATTATAAAAAAATTTATTTCTGGCACTAGAAGAGTTGTTCTATTGCAAATGGATGATAATCCTTTTCTAAGACGGTTGGCTCTCTTATAGTTGAAGATGCAGTAAATGCTATTGATTGTTAATCCTATACTTCTTCCTCTAAGCAGATATCAGGAAAACAAGCCCCTACAGAGCTCTGTTAGACATAGCTCAAAATAAGAGCTTTGTTTATAATTTTCGACTCAAAGAAGAGGTTCTGAGTAAGTAAAGAGAATACGTATTTTATATCGTGTGATCTTGAGTTGAGTGGTAATGACCTTTTATTCAAGTGAATAGAAGGAATATCCATGGCCTTGTCTATCCCCTGTAATAAACTCATTACTAGGGCCAATCCTACTAATCTTATGCTTTCTTAAATAGAAAAGAAAAAATGAATAAACAAGTCCCTCATAACGAATTGCAAAGCATCCCTACCCTGTTGGATCAAATTTTAAAAATTGAGGGAGACAAGATTATCACTCTTGTCGCTGGGAGCAATCCGTTTACCATTGATATTAATGCAAACGGCCAAATTGGCTATCACGATAGCCATAAACAACTTTTCATAGCCAAACTTCAACGTGCGCTTGTCGAAGGTGGAAGCATGACTATTCGTCAATTTCTATCTATAAAGGTATTGCGGAAGTTAGAAAATGGACAAGATATGTGGCTCCCAGAGAAAAATCTGTATGGAGTTGCTTTTCTAAAGGGTGAGTGGATAGGTCTTGGGGCGGAAGTTATGCAACGAGCGCACGAAACAGATTCACGCACAGGAGAACCATTGCCACAAGAAGAAGGCCTCCATTATCAGACCTTTCCTGCTTGCTGAACCAAGACCAAAATTCCTAACGCGAACAGTTGAATTAAATATTCGAAGGAGAGTTTACGATTTGTGATGAAACAACATATGATTTTGTAAAACTTAGCCATGTAAGAGTAGCCATTGACGCAGAAATAAAGACATCATCCATTGGAATTGGAAAAGAGCTAGAGATCTTGAAACTACGGTTTTTGCAGAATTTGCCGAATCAAGAATAAAATCTCTGTTAAAATATCGAAGTCTCTTCGAACCTTTAATCAAACGATACGCTGACTTTGTCGTAACAAAAGAAGCAAATCATCATTATCTTCTTAGAGGATGTCTATAACAAAGCCTCTTTCACCTTTCAGGAAGCTATCTATACCCGTGGACTACTTGTACAACGCTCAAACCCACGATTACGTCCAAATCTCGCTTGTAAGCCAACAATATTGATGCAGATGTGCTCATAAGGGTGGCCTACAAGCCCGATCAAGGGGACAATCAGAGGTTTAATAAGGGTTTAATAATGGAAAGAGGGATTGTGGTATCTGTATAGCCACCACCTTCTTTGAAATTTGTCGTTTTAATGCAATGGTGGTTAAGTCCCACAACCTGACTTAAATACCAAAAAGAATCATCTTCATGCTCTTGAAAAAGTTCAATGACTAATGCATTTGGTTGAGCAAAAACCAAATTCACTAAGCCTGCTCCATGAGGGGCAACAATCATCTCAGCGTGATGAAATAAATGCACTTGTTCTAAAACCGTTAAATCTTCGAGGTTGTATCTGACAAAACCTAACGGTTCTAACATCGCAAAAACATCGTCCTCATTAAGGATACGTCGATAAGAAGCTTTTTTTCGTGAAACAAACACCTTTTTGGAAAATAGCTGTGTAGAAATGTTTCGTTCCGCTTGCGGTAGCAATTTATCTCGTAGATATTTCACTATCCATTTTGGAGTATAACAGGAAAGAGCTGGTGCTGATGGCACAATGAGCTCTTCCGCCTCTATATAGGTATCTCTTCCGGCGATTAATATTTTTTCCGAATCTACCCCCAATAAACTCAATGTTTGTTGCATGAACGGTAGATAAGACGAGACATAGAGTCGATCATAAGAAATATTGCTTTCTTCAAGAATGGCTAGTTTAGGCAACACCTCAACCATCCAATGATAATAATTCGAATGCCCTTCTTGAGTAATTACCGCGACCTTGCCTTCTACATACTCCAGCTCTGGTAAACTAAGCAGATCTAAAGGAGTTGTTCTTAAAGAACTCCACCTCCATAGCAGCTCCTTAATTAGACCGTCATGGACCAGGACTAGGCCATTGGCTGAGTAGACCTTTCCTTTAGGAATGGACAGGATGAATGTCTCAGGCATAACTGGGTCTGTCCATGAAGATTCTTCAGAGGAGGCCAAAGGAAAGGTAGGGAGTTGGAGCCTCATACGATCATAATGCTTTACGTAAGAAACACCCTCGTTTTCCTTCATAAGATCTCGAAAAGACCTCACCTGAGCAAAATTTGCGCTACCTTTAGAAGAATTGTTATCCATATCGGAATTAACAATAGATCCAAAGAGGACCAACGGTAGCGTTTTGAGAATAAGTGTATAAAAAAGTAGGGTCATTTTCATGGATAAATCCTGCTTTGATTTTAGAGAATGTGCGTGCAATCAGTTCTTGTCGAATTGGCTAAAAGAAACATTCTATACAGAAAAGTTTTTATCATTTAGTAATTGAATTTGAGTGGGCTTCCCCAAGGGGTTCGCTTTTTAGAAGATCTATGGGCAGGTAAATCAACAGGAGACTTATGAAAAAAAAGGCCAAACCAAAGAAAGAAAGTAAAGCAGGAATGATGGGCAAAAAAGGAAGAGAGCTTTCAGAAGATCAACTCAAAAAAATGTCCGGAGGAGCGACCAGCTCACGACAAGTTGTAACATTCAAAAAACGACTAAGCTAATTGGGGATATCCTTCAAAGAATATCCCCACGCTCTAACTCCAGTTATTTGAATCCGCTGCATTCTTAATAATCCCTTTCATTGAAGAAATCCTGCTTTTTATTTTAGATCTTGTATGTGCAGTCAATACCTGTCCAATTCTCAAAAAGAAACATTCTATACAGAAAAGTTTCTATCATTTAGTAATTGAATTGAGTGGGCTCCTCCTATAGAGCTCGCTTTTTAGAGGATGCTATACAGCGAAAAAACAGGAGATTTATGAAAAAAAAGACAAAACCAAAGAAAGAAAGTAAAGCAGGAATGATGGGCAAAAAAGGAAGAGAGCTTTCAGAAGATCAACTCAAAAAAATGTCCGGGGGAGCTACCGGTCAGGGCCAATGGGTAGGATTTAAAAAGGACTAAAGTCAAGGGGGATATCCTTTAAAGAATATCCCCACGTTAAACTCCAGTTTAGTTGACTCCGCTGTTTTCTTAAACATTGTCTTTTCAACTGTTAATTAGGTAAAACTTAGATGATTAATCCTTTTTCTTTTGAACAATTAATTGCTCCGATTGGAATAGATGATTTTATTGAAAATTATTGGGAAAAAAAAACCACTACTTCTTTGCGATAGAAAAGCTGAAGGATATAAAGATTTGCTTACGCTCAATGACTTTGACTCCCTCCTTTTTTCTCATGCCGCTCGACCTTTTGTTCGTCTTGTCAACAATAAGAGAATGCTCAATGTCGATGATTATATAAGTCAGGAGTGCAAATTCTTAAATCGCCATAAGTTACTTAGCGACTATAAGGAGGGAACTACAATAAGTTTAGGCAAATTAGAAACACGCTATGCTCCTATGAAAAAACTATGTCAGGAGTTTGAAAAAATACTAGGTCATCCCAATAGAACAGAAACGTTTCTTACACCGCCTCATTCCCAAGGATTTAGAGCCCACTACGACAGCGAAAATGTTTTTATTTTACAACTAGGAGGCCAAAAAAGGTGGAAGATCTATGATATCCTTATCCCTTTCCCCTTAGAGTCTTCTGACACACCCTATGATGGGGAATTACCAAAACCCACGTGGGAGATTGATCTTCAACCGGGTGATTTTCTTTATCTTCCGCGAGGGTATGTGCACGAGGCCGCTACAACAACCGATTACTCCTTGCATATTACAATGGTCATTCATGTTTTTACCTGGTTAGACCTAATTTATGAGGCGCTCAAACAAAAGCCAGAATTTAGAAAAGCACTTCCCATCGGATCCTTATTTTCGCTAAGTTCCGAGGTGCTTCCCTTGGATAACGTACAATCAGTAGGGGAAATCTTTAGAGATCGCGATAACATGGAGCTGGCATTTAAAAAAATTAAGGGGAAATTTACAAAAAAAATGCAGCCTGCTTTTAATGATAGCTTCACAAGTTTTTCTCCCGTCCAAACCCTGCCCCACACTCTATTGAAAAAAAGGGAAGGAATGCTCTGTTCTCTTATTACAGAAAATGATCAGACGGCAATTCATTTCGGAGAAGAAGTCATTACAGGCCCCTCCTACATTGAACCTGCCTTGCAGTATATTGTTGATGTGCCCCACTTTTCTATAAATACGATGCCCGACACTCTTTCAACAGAGGGAAATACAGTGCTCGTCAAGTCGCTGATTCGAGCAGGACTTATCGTAGAAGTTGATGCTCGCCAACATGCAAATTGACAAACATCAATTTCGGTCCCTAAAAGATGGTTCGTGAGAACTTTATTAGTGCGGTGGGGGTGGTTTGCAATAGCACGACAAAGAGGGTTTACCACTTCCACCAAAGAGTTTTTTCCAATTCTGAATCTGAGGGATTTTTTTCTTCTGTTCCTAAGTATGGAAGAGGAATTATCCATTCGTCTTTTTTCTCTTCGTAGGGCTTTATGGTTAGTTTTTCTAACTGGTCGGGGATTTATCCCCTCGTCATTTTTAAGTAGTTCCTTAAGAGCAGCTTTTGGATCCGACAGAAGCTTCTTTTTTAAAATCAGGGTCTTTGAGGGCTTTGAGGGCGATTTTTTTTTTCTAAGTCCCATCTGTTGTTCATAAAACCTCGTTGTGCATGCATATTCTGTTATTTGGCATAGTAAGACTATTTTTCACAACTCAGGAATTAAAATTGAGCATGTTTGTAGCAAGTTTGTAAGTAGATCCAGAACGGGTTTAAGCTACGCCAAGCAGGGGATGAAGAGCTTGTGAATCCCACTGACCTCCTAATTAAATTTTACTTAACATATTGATTTTCAAACCTTTAAATACGAAATAAAACTCATATTTTAATAATAATATAAAATATTAATAAAATTAGTTATTTATATTAAATCAATTTAGATTACATTTAGATAAAGATCTACTTTTTGTAATAAAGAGGTTCTATGGCTGCGTCTAGTTCCAGCAGTGGAAATCCTATGAGGTATGCAAGGGCAGAGATAGATGCATTCCAAATGGCTTACGAAAAAACTAAAGCTGAGGGAATACCCGCTAAAAGTATAGAACAATTACGAGAATTACGAGAGAACATAAGAACAGCATTTGATAGGGCAATCAGCTCATTGCAAAGATCGCCTTCCACAAAACCAGAGGGTGCAGGAGTTGTGGTAAGCACTGGATCGACAGAAAATCGTGAGCTTATTAAAAACATCCAAAAAGCACGAGAAAGCGCATTAGAAACTACGCGCAAAGAAATCGAAGAGTGTCAGAGACGACAAGGCCTGACAGGAATTGATGATCTCGATCAAACCATCTTTTCCGATTATTTATCTTGGAAAGACGTTTCAATAGCTGCAGGCATAAATGTAGAATCAAATTTGTATAAAGTTGAATCATTCAAAGATCGATTAAGAAGTAGCACCAAGCTTTCATTGCGTGAGCTTTATGACTATGCAGGTAGCTTAATCAATTACACCTTAGCACAGAATAAGGCAGAAGGAAATCCACCGCCTTCAGAAGAAGAATTGGCCGCAGGAATTGAAGATGCTTTTAAAATGCTTGTCCAAGAGTATTGCCAGCATATAACGGATTTACGTTGCGATGTTTATATACCTGCAATACGAGATAAAATTGGAACAGAAAAAGTACTTGAAATAGCCATAGAATTTATGCCTGCTCTTACCTCAATTGACTTAAGTGGACCTGGGTCTATATGGGCGTTTAATTTTTCTCTTTTTAATAGACTGCTCCGCACATTTCGCACTTTTGGTCAGGATCTTCGATCGCTAAATTTAGATCATTCAGGAATGAATAGTAAGAGCCTATTGGAAATACTTACTCTATGCCCCCATCTAACTTCTCTGAATGTCAGTAGAATTCCAATGCTTCAACGTACAGACTTTGTTAGATCTACAGAATTAACTCATCTTTACATGCATCAAACAAGCTCAAGTGAACTTGAGCACATCATTGCTCACTTCCCCAATCTCACCCATTTTGAAATTACTGGTAGTTTCGTTAAAGACGAAGATATTGTTAATTTCGGCACTAGGTGCCCGCACCTAAAATCTCTTAATCTGTCTAATTGCCCTTATCTTACTACAGCAGGTGTATTGGCTATGTTAGCAGAATGCCCTGAATTAGAATTTCTAGACATTTCGAATACAAACATTGATCCAGCAGAGATAATCGCCCAACGACCTACACTGAAAATGAAACAATTATAGTCTCTATCGCTCAATACGATTATCTTTCAAAAATAGTGAAGACCCGATTATTATTCGGTTGTTATTGATTCGCTATTATTCAATTTGACTACCTCACTAAAGTTGGCCTACTATTGCCAACAAAAGTTTTCCCAATTCCGTCTTAGAAAGGCCCCTTTTTCTTAGCTCAAAAAATGATGTATGTGAGCTGCCTATTTTTCTCTACACATGGATTAGAGCGAATGCGAGAACAATCAGGTAGAAAATTCATGCTAATAGCTTGGGAATCATTTTGAATAGGGTTGAAGATCGAGCTTGTGGGATGCATACTGTCTAAGTAGCTAAAAATCAGGAAGGGATTTGAACAAATCCGAAAATTTGCAAACTCCTTACATTCTAAAAAAAAACCAAATGAATATGCAAATCATCTACCTAAATGGACCAACTAGTAGTGGAAAAACAACCCTTGCAAAAGCATTACAATATGCATTTGAAGAGCCTTTCTTGCATGTCGGCATAGATAAAATCATTGGATGGATGCCAGAAAAAATCAATGATTGGACAGGAGAAGAAGCTCCTGGATACAGTTGGAAAAAGAGTGAAGATGCTTCAGGTAATCCCATCCAAGAACTACAAATTGGGCCTGATGCTCAAAAGA
>JABDCS010000020.1 GCA_013288005.1 Chlamydiota bacterium
GAGACTGTTGTAACCGTAAATTTTGATGATTTTTTCTGAGTTTTTTTCACTTAAGAGCACTTGAATACCATCTGAAAAGCGACAAAAACTTTATTCATGGATGCACTCCAATCCCTAAACTACAAAAAAAAAGAGAACTGACGATTCCAAATTTTAATTTTATATTTAGACGCAGAAATATAAACCACGTAGTCTTAAAGACTAGACCCTTTCATTTCCTTTCCAAACTGGACTGTGAAAGGGAATTTGAGATTTCATAGGCTGTGCAAAAAAAGGGGGTTTCCCTATAATCCGCGCATTCTCTGACCGCTTGAAGATGACAGGTTAGAGGTTGTACTCAAGTAAAGTTTTCCTCCCTATTGAGAGGTTTTTTTGGCTGATTTTTGATACAGAATAGATGAATAAGTAGGATAGTTGACTTACCCATCTCTTCTGCGCCAAAAAGCAACGTAAAAAGCCCAGGAGCCCGATAAAAACTTTGTTTGCGTACACTCTCTTGAAGCAGCAGAGAAAATAATAGTTCATAAGAATATTCTTTAAGGGTGAGGCCTCATGCAATCTCAACCAATTAGTTTCTCTCCATCAAATGTTCAATTTCCTAACCTTGAACAGGAGAATCAATTGAAAGCCGAGCATTTTACTTCGCAAGGCGAGCTTAGGCTATTACATAACGATCCTGCTGGGATAGATCTCTTTGAAGCTGCATGCCGATTAGATAGCAACAATGCTGATCTTTTGTACCGACAAGGACTCGCTCTTTTTGAATACGGTAGCGAAGAAGGAAAAGAAAAAAATTGGCGTCTCGCAAGCCAAAAATTCAAAGCTTCTACGCGTTTAAACCCAGAGCTTTTACGCGCCTGGCAAGCATGGGGTGATCTTCTCCGTTGCCAAGCTGTGATGACAAAGCAACACCACTTCTTTCTTCAAGCGCGGGAAAAATTTGAAAAGGCTTTATCCCTTCTTCCTAAAGAGTCCGTTCCAGCAGACAGCGCGTCCGACCTATATGGGCATCTCGGCTTTGTCTTTCTCCATATTGCCAAGAGTTCACAAGAAGCCTGTGATTATCAGAAATCTATTGATTATTTCCAAAAAGCAACCGCAGAATGTTCTACCTTCACAGAAGAGTTTTGGATTAGCTTTGGAGATGCTTGCCGATCATTAGGTGCTTGTATTAATGATGTAAGACTCATTATTCGCTCCTTGCATTGTTTTAAACACGCAGTTTCGATCTCTGTTTCCTGCTTCCAAGCATGGAGCTTCATGGCCGAAACCTTGCATATGCTTTATGAAAAAACTCATGACGACGACCATTATGCCCAAGCTAACGATTGCTATGCCGCAGCGGCTCAATTACGACCCGACCTCGCTTCTATCTGGCTAGATTGGAGTATTTTCCTGTGTGATGCTGGAAGACGTCTTCAAGATGTTAAACGACTTCGACTTGCTTTAGAAAAATGCGAAAAAGCTGCAGCGTGCACCCGTAACAATCCTCAAATTCTTGCAACATGGGGAGAAATCCTCGCCTTGATAGGCGAATTAACAGAACGAATCGACCTTTTGCACGAAGCCTATAATAAAGTCGCAGAAGCATCGACCATGTCACCTCAAGATCCTCGTGTTTGGCATGCATATGGGTTATGTTTGCAATCTTTTGGTCATTACTTTCAAGACAGCGACTACTACTACCAAGCTATTGAAAAATGCCAACTCGGTCTTTCTATCGATCGCACCTGCCACCGCCTTTGGTACACCATTGCATGCACCTATCTCATGGTAGGGACTATCGAACAAGAAATTGAATCTCTGCAGCGTTCGTGCCGCTTTTTCCAACGTGCTATTAATCTGCACCCAGGTAATAGCACCTATATTTTTGATTATGCCTTAGCATTATCCAAGCTTGGTGAAATTAGTCAAAACCCCCAAATGCTTGAACAAGCGATTGCCTTTTTTGAGAAAGCTTTAGGCCTTCAAAAAAACGCAGTATACCTACATCCAGAATGGCTTTTTTACTACGCATGCACATTAGATTTACTGGGTGATTCTCAAGAAGAGCCCTCTCTTTATTCGCGCGCCATTGAAGTATTCTCTCATGTCCTCACAATCGATCCCGATTTTCCCATGATTCATCATCGATTGGGCATGGCCTTTTCTCACTTAGGTGAATTGACCAACGAGTTGGAATATTTCCAGCGAGCTCTACATTGTATGCGCCTCGCTGCACGCAAAGACGAAGAGAATGAGCAAATACTCATCGATTGGGGCATTGTACTTATCAATATCTCTCAATATACTCATGATCCTGCCGAGGCAGATCTTTCGTTGCGAGAAGCAGAAGTAAAAATTACGCAGGCTGCCAAGCTTGGCAATCTTCAGGCCTATTACCAACTCGCCAGCCTTCATGCGCTTTTAGGCAATCCAGAAAGAGCGATGTATTTTATTGAAAAAGCTGAAGAATTTGATGCCCTTCCTTCTCTTGATGATCTGATTCAAGATGAATGGCTCGAAGGTTTGCGCACTGTCCCCGCTTTCCGCGAATTAATCGCACGCCAAGAACAAGCACGCGTTTCGGAAAAAGATCTCTCGGATGATAGATAAGTTTTCCTGCTAAATTGAGTCTCGTTGGAATCAACAAAAACTTAGTTCAGCTATATTTTTTATTTTTGAGAGAGAGTTCAAACCAACTTCCTTAGGTTTATTTCCTCCTATTAGCTCGTCCATTTACACTATTTTTCTATTTTCTTCGTTGTTGCAACACTTCAAAGATTTATGTTAGAATTCATTCTTTTTACTCTTAGAGACTATTTTCAAACTAAGGCCTTGCCGCTTTCTCGAGGATTTTTGTCAGATTTTTGCTTTAGAATGTAGAGATAACGATCGATCTGTATAAATTATCTATTCATTCTGGACCGAAAAAAAGTTGAAAGACTCTGAAAAACGACAATAGCGTTTGAGAACCTTCTCTAAATACCATAAGGCTAAATGCACATGAATAAGCGCCCTATAATCTTTGTGATTGTTCTTACTTTGGCCCTTTTCCTCCTTAATCAGTACTTTGGTTCACAAGAATCAGAAAGAAGAGCCACTTATGTTCAAGAGAACCGAAAAAAAGAAACTGAAGAACTTCAGAAAACCGTTACTGACGAACAATTAAAAAGAACAGCCCCGATCGCTTCCTTACCCATAATTAAACTTTACGAAGATAAAGACTGCCAAAATCTCGCAACCCTTGCAGTTGCCCAGGGATCACAATTTCTAACTGTCGCATGGGACAGCTCGCTTCCTAAAACACTCTATACCCATGAAACTACACAAAACTGCATGCCAGCAGTTCTACGAATTGCACCCGAAAAAAAGGGTGATGTAGTTCTTTACAGCACAGAATCAAATGCCCAATTAATGACAGCGATGCCGGACGAAGGTAACCTCGATGTTCAAATCATCACCTTTTCCGAAATCAATAAAGAGGCAAAAGCTACTTTAGGCTTAGTTCAAGAAGGTCGTTTTATTGGACCGGTTCAGCCTTTAGCCGCTAAAGGGATCGTTTTATATAACAACTCTCCCATTGGCTACCTACCTTGGGGAACCTATGACCCAGCTAACTATCAATTTTCACCTCTTGCTTCTCTCCCCTATTTCTCAGGAATTGCATCCGTAAAAATTCCTCCTTCAGAAACTGTAGATATACATGATCAAGAGGAATTTTATGTTTTGGAAAACCCCTACTTACAACTTGTATTTTCCAATGTCGGGGGTTCTCTATCTGAGATTAATCTACCTTTACGATCCGATAGCAATCAAGCTAGCGTTGTCTTACCCACTGATTTAGACCGCAGAATGGCCCATGATTATGGATTGAATGATTATTTTCCTCTTTTCCCTTACCATACAGCTGAAGCCGGGACCACTCTTCAAAACGGAAAGCTTGGCGGATATTATCCTTTAATTCGCCGTCCGATTTTATCAAGCGGCAATCATGTTACCAGCCCAGTTGCACCACGTTACTATGCATTGAATATAGTGGATGAAGATCCGGAAACAGCAAAAACACTCTACACAGTTAAACGTTTCCAAAAAAATCTCATCGAGTTTCAAGGGTCACAAAAAGGCCGCACGATCACTAAAACTTTTACTTTGCCTAAAGATCCTGATCTTTCACCCTATGCATTTGAACTTAACGTAACGATTGACGGCTCTGCTGAAAGAACATTTTTAACGAGTGGCGTCCCCGAAGTTGAGCTTGTCTCGAACAACTTCACACCAAGCTTAAAATATAGGGTGATCAAACAAAATAAAGGAGTTGTTGATACTCTTAGTCTTCCTAAAGATACTTACGCATCATCGACTATCTACCCCGATTGGGTCAGTAATTCTAATGGTTTTTTTGGGATAATTCTCGACCCTACGACGAAAGAAGCACCCGGACTTACTGCTCGTTTAGTCCCAGGTAATGCTCTACCTTCTCGCCTTACGATGATCGATTCTGCCCACCAGCTCTATCCCGCAGAAAAATACCCTGGATACGAACTACTCCTACCTTTCGAACCCAAAAAGAAAAATGCAAACTTCTTAGTCTATGCTGGGCCTTACGAGAAGAACATTTTTGAAAAAGTAGATGCAGCTTTTTACAGTGAATCTCAGGGGAAAAGTCCTGATTTTGAAGCAGCCCAAAGTGTACAAGGATGGTTTTCTTTTATTTCAGAACCTTTTGCAAAATTCCTTTTCTTCCTTTTAAAGTTTTTCCATTTCGCGACGCACTCATGGGGTCTTTCCATTATTTTGCTAACTGTGGCCTTACGGATCATGCTTTACCCTTTAAATGCATGGTCAATCCGCTCTACCTTAAAGATGCAGGAAATAGCGCCGCATGTGCAAGCTTTACAAGCACGTTATAAGAAAGAGCCAAAAAGAGCGCAGATGGAGATCATGCATCTATATCGCGAGAAAGGTGTGAATCCCCTTTCTGGCTGCTTTCCTTTGCTTATTCAATTGCCCTTTTTGATTGGAATGTTTGATTTGCTAAAATCTACATTCGCACTTCGCGGCGCAAGGTTTATACCAGGCTGGATCGATGACTTAGCGGCCCCCGATGTACTCTTCTCGTGGAATTATCCGATATTTTTCTTCGGCAATCAATTCCACCTTTTACCGATCATTCTCGGTGTTGTTATGTACATACAACAACGTTTCAGCGCATCTGCCACTATGAATGCGAATCAGCCTATGACAGATCAACAACGGCAGCAAAAATTCATGGGAAATATTATGGTCGTTGTCTTCTCTGTTATGTTCTACAATTTCCCCTCAGGACTTAACATTTACTGGCTATCATCCATGTTACTAGGCATACTCCAGCAATGGTGGATGACAAAGAAAACGAAAAAAACTGTGGTAGAAGTGCTAAAATAAGATGCAGGCTTGGCAAGCATTTCTTGAAAGATTAAAAATAGACCTAGGGGATGAAGTCATAGAAAAATGGCTTTCTCCCCTACATATCGTCCATTTTGATGCTTGTAATCTCTATTTAGAAGCTCAAGATTCCTTTCAGATCTCCTGGTTTGAAGAACACATTCGTCCCCGATCAAAACGCCAATTTCGCAATAATAATAATCACCCAATCAAAATACACCTCACCCTGGAAAGCCAAAATACGGGTGAAGATCTCCTCCACTCTCCCAAACTTGAAGTAGCAAAAAATTCCTTACTTGATTTTGCTTCTGATCCCCTGCTCCCTGAAGCCATTCTATCCAGCTTTTTCCCTGGAGAAGCCAACATTATACCGTTCAAGTTCATCTTAGCCGTTGCAGGCATGATAGAGGAACCCACCATCTCTCCTGGCTCTTTTAACCCGATTTTTATCTACGGAGATGATGCTGTCGGGAAAACTCATATTCTTATGGGAATAGCCAATGCTTTTGTAAAAAAAGGGCTAAGAGCTATCTACTGCCGCGCGGAAACATTTACCGAACATGTTGTAGGAGCTATTCGCAGTGGAGTTATGCAAGAGTTTAGAAAAACCTATCGCCATGCAGATATTTTGCTCATTGACGATATTCAAATACTTGCAAGACGAGGCGCTACACAGGAAGAACTATTTCACACATTCAACACCCTGCATACAGCTGGTAAACAAATCGTAATCAGTGCCAATTGCCCCCCTCAACTGTTGCAAGCTATTGAACCTCGATTAATCAGCCGTTTCGAATGGGGTATTACCCTGCATCTTCAAAAAATTGACCGAAACGATATGCATAAGCTTTTAGAAAAAAAATTGACAGACACCGACTTCCCTTTAAATGAAGACGTTACACGGTTTTTGCTGAAGTTGTTTGGAGAAAATCCTCGTTCTCTCTTACGAGCTGTAGAGGCGCTTATGCTGAGAACCCACATGCGCCATATGAAATCAAGTTGGCTGCTTGACGAGGAAAAAGCTAAGGAGCTTCTTCACGATCTTATCGAGAATGAAAAAAAAGTAGCTCTGAATCCACAAATCATTATTCACGCTGTCTCGGAATTTTACGGCATCCCATCCAGCGAAATTCTCGGCAAGTCGCAGATGCAAAACTGTGTTTTACCCCGACAAGTTGCGATGCATCTTTGTCGTTTAGAACTTAAAATTCCCTACTTACGTTTAGGTGAACTATTTCACCGCGATCATTCAACCGTCATGTCCAGCGTCAAGCAGATTCAGAAAAAACTCGACACGCAAGATCACGAACTCGCTTCATCTCTCACAATTATACGTCAAAAATATAAAACGTAATTTAGCAATTGCGCGTACAAACACAATTGCAACCGTATACATTTGTAAGGGCTAAAAATTTTGCTAAGTGTGCAAAGCCCATAGCAAATCTCTATGGGCTAAAACGGAATTAGATTTTGATATAACGCTCGTGAGCCTTCCCGCCTGGCGTGGGAGGAGGAGGAGCAGAAGGATGTGCGGATTGCCCAGGCATCGGCTGCTTAGTAGGCTCGCGTCCTTCCATAAGATCTTTGGCTGCCTTGCGCCAACGTTCAACCGCTTCTACGAAGATAGGAGCAAACCGTGCTAAAGAGTGTGGGTCTGTCCCTACACCCATTTCCAACACGCAATGCATCAAAATAAGTTCTTCGGCTACGGCAACACCTACACCGCCACCTGCCATTTGTCCACCCAACATCGACCCTTCGAGAAGATGTTCGTAAAGCTTTAGCTTTGTCTTATCATCTTTGGGTAAGCCATCGAGGATGGGAGAATAGAGATACAAACGGTCAGAATTAGGTTCATAGGTTAGGTGAAGAGAAAATGTGTTATCGATCCCGAGAATACACGTTTGATTCTCATCGAAAGCCAACCCCTCAAGATTAAGCTCTTTGCCAAATTCCTTCAAATTGGCCTTGGCATTTTCAAGAGACATGTAAATGTCCTCCCATAATTATGTTATAAAACAATAGAGTTGCAGAGCGCCTCGCCGCATAGAAATATTGTTTGTTATATTACCACACCTTGTTAGCTCTTCGCAACCATCCAAGAAACGCTGTGAATCTATAGCTCGTTTTTTATACGAGCTGAACATCGGCAGTTTGGACCCGCCTGTAAATAATAGCAACGCAAAAGTCACTTTAGATAGTATCTCGAAGAGCTCGATTGCATTGAAGAATAGAACAACAAGAAGAGTTGCCTATCCTAGCCACTTTACATTACCCTGATTATAGATTGTTTTTAAATAACGTTCAATAATAAATAGAATTTATATACTGATTAAAATTTTATTTTGTCTATGTCCAACTCTTTACAGCAGAATAAGGGCCACCCCTCTCCTTTAGGGGCCACAGCAGAGGGAGATTCCATTAATTTTGCTCTCTGGGCGCCCAAAGCGGACAAAGCCCAGCTCTCCATTTTCACCTGTGAACAAGACACTTCCATCGGCACCTTTAATTTGAATCTAACAGAGAATAGAACAGGTGAAATTTGGCACATTGCCCTTCAAGGCCTCCCTCCAACTTTTGATTACACCTGGTTTTTAGACGGACCTCACTTAAATAAAGCTGATCTCCCTTTTCAGATGAACCGCACCCTAGTTGATCCTTATGCCCATGCCCTAAATACACCAGCGACATGGATGAGTCCGCAGCCTCCAACGCTCAGGGCACGCTATCTTGAATCCCAGTCTTTTGATTGGCAAGATGTACGCAAGCCCTCAATTCCCCACGAGCAGCTCATTATATATGAAATGCATGTTAGAAGTTTTACAATCGATAAATCGAGCGATTGTAAACATCCTGGCACTTATTTAGGAATTGTAGAAAAGATCCCATATTTAAAAGAGTTAGGTGTTAATGCAATTGAATTATTGCCCATTTATGAGTTCGATGAAACCGCTTATAAAGTAGTTGATCCGACCACACAACGCCCACTTTGCAATTACTGGGGGTATTCGACAGTCAGTTTCTTCTGTCCTATGCGACGTTTCGGAACTTCACAAGGGATTGCCGCTGCCATTACCGAATTCAAGACGATGGTAAGAGAGCTTCACAAGGCAGGCATTGAGGTGATTCTCGATGTCGTCTACAACCATACCAGTGAAGGTCTCAATCGTATATTCTCTTGGAAAGGAATCGATAATTCTCACTACTATCTTGTGGACAACCAGGGGAATGATCTCAATTTCTCCGGAACTGGCAATACTTTTGCTTGTAATGCAGCTGCAACGCAAGAACTTATCCTCCAATCCTTGCGCTTTTGGGCAGATGAAATGCAAGTAGATGGATTTCGTTTTGACCTCGCTTCTGTATTAACAAGAGGGGAAAACGGCACTCCGTTAAAAACTCCTCCTGTATTAATAGCGATTGCGAATGATCCCTACTTACGTTCTGTTAAACTGATCGCAGAGGGATGGGATGCTGCAGGGCTTTACCAGTTAGGTGAATTTCCCTCTTGGGGTCCATGGTCAGAATGGAATGGAAAATATCGTGATTCAGTGCGTCGTTTCATTAAAGGAACCGATGGCTATGCGGGCGCCTTCGCTGCTTCCATAAGTGGTTCTCAAGAACTGTATCGTCCATATCCTTTAGGACCTCTCCATAGCGTGAATTTTGTCACCTGTCACGATGGGTTTTCGTTACACGATCTGACAAACTATCAAGGAAAACACAATCTTCGCAATGGCGAAGAGAATCGGGATGGAAATGATCAAAATGATAGTTGGAACTGCGGATTTGAAGGACCTACCGATGATCCCAATATTGTAGAGCTCCGACAAAGGCAAATGCGTAATTTTCACTTGGCGCTAATGCTCTCTTTAGGGATTCCTATGGTGCTAATGGGCGACGAATATGGGCATACTAAAGAAGGCAATAATAATACGTGGTGCCAAGATAATGAACTGAATTGGTTCAATTGGAAGACGCTCGACCATAATGAAGATTTTTTTCGCTTTTTCCAAAAACTTATTCATTTCCGCAAAAAGCATCCGCTGCTCAGGAGAAAAAAATTCTATAGTCAACACGACATTACGTGGTATGGGCTCAATGGCTCTTCTCCGGATTGGAGTGAAAAAAGTCGATTTGTAGCGGCCTGTTTAAATGCGAAGAGCCATAGACTATTTTTCGCTTTTAATGCCGATTTTTCCCCTGCTTCTTTTACTTTACCTCCTCTGAAAAATCATAAAGGTTGGACACGAATCATCGATACATCGCTCTTACCTCCGCAAGATTTTAGTGATCATCCGGAAGCTCTACAGAATTCTTCATACACGTTACCTTCACATGCTGCAGCCCTCTTTGAATCTGGATGATTATATGCACTCCTTTGCCAACAAAGTTAGAGATCTGCTATCGTCGGTTTTATTGGCCTGGGTCACCTAAAAGAGCCTTCGCGAATATTCAGGCGTCAGTTATTTTGACCTTATTTCATGGTTTTTTATGCGCGTTGCTCTTGCAATTTGTTTAGCTCTTGGCCTTGTTGGCTGCGAATCTCGTACAGCGGTCTCTCAAGCACGCTTCTATCAAGATGGAACTTTAAAACCGACAGTGGCTCTCGTTCCTCTATTTGATCATACTACACCCAATGTCGAATGGGATCTCTCTGAAGAAATCACAACTCTTATCAACTCGCGCCTGCAGAAAAAAGACAAAATATTTCTCACCCCTCAAACAAAAGTTAAAAGCTTAATTCGTAACCTTCAAAATTCCCAAAACCCCTTTGCTGTTGATATTGCTTGGGTAAAGCCTACATTTGCAGGCCAAGAATTCGTTGTTTTTATGGAACTTCTCCAACACGAAGAAATTCCCCAAAGAAGCACACCACAAGAAGATCCGAAACAATGTGCTGCAGAACTCAATATTTCACTGCGTATTCGGGTGATAGACGTACGTGGAGATAAAGCAAAAGTAGTTCTGCAAGAAATTGTGCGGCAAAGTGAATATCTTCCTCGCCAATTCAATCAGTATAATTTCCATCATGAAGCGTGGAAAGAAGACGTCTTTACGATTTCCCCTCTCAGCCTTGCACATGCACAGTTAACAAAAAAAGCAGCGAGAAGAATAGAAGAATACATTCTTTTAGCCCGCGGCGGATAGCGTGTCTTTTCAACTACGTTTCTGTCGACTTCAGATAGAAACATAGTTTAGAACACCCTCTAACCACCTCGAAAATTTTATAATAAAGGGTACAAGGTAATATGATTGCTGTAGGTATTGAGCAGCTTCTACTTCCCGCCACTCTAGCGCTTATTATACTTTGGGTAGCGCGTTCTTTTGGATTTTTCCAAATGCCCTCCCTCATACATGGCCAAATACAGCCACGTATAACGTGGTGGCAGCTTCTTGCGATTTTTGCTATATATCTACTCTCTTCTCTTTTTATACCTTTATTCGCCATTCGTTTTATCTCTCATGTATTTCCCAATTTTGGAAGGCCCGAATTTGGTGCAACTTCTGCGCTAACACCCCTTCGCATTGCCTATAGCCAGATGGGTACATTGGTTACCTCTGCCATCCTTCTTTTTATCTTTTGTTTTCTTCAAAAAGACCGAGCTAGCATGCTAGCGATTTGGAAACGCCCCCTTCATAACCGGACATCGATCGTTCAAGATTTCGGTATAGGAGTTATTGCTTGGGCAGTCAGTTTTCCTGTGGTTAATTTTGTTGGGATTACAGCTGATTTTGTAATTAATGTTCTATTCGGACAGCAAAAATACGAACAAGTCGCTGTACGTTATCTAAAATCCTCTTTTGGAACAGAATTCCCTCTAATTCTCGCACTCGTAACAATTATACTAGTCGCTCCCATGATAGAAGAGCTTCTTTTTAGGGGTTTTTTACAAAACTTTCTAAAGCGTTTTATTGGACGCAAATCAGCAATTCTATTAGCTGCTCTTATTTTCGCTTTTTTCCACTTTTCCTTTAGCCAAGATCTCGGTAATGTACCGTTGGTTGCATCATTATTTGTGCTAGCATTATTTCTTGGTTTTATTTACGAAAGGCAACAGTCGCTATTCGCTTCTATTGGTTTGCATATGACGTTCAATACAATCAGTGTATTGCGAATTATATTCAGTCAAGAGGGCTAGTAACAGTCTCTTAAAGAAATTAGAGGAGCTACAGAAAGTGATGGGCCAATCTAGCTTTCGCAGTAGACAAAATTCTTGGATATCCAGCATTTCTACGCTTTGCTTGTGCATGTGGATGACAAATGCAAATCACTCTCTTCTACAAGCTGATTCACCCCCTGCTACCACTTCTCTTCCAACCATAGATGAAGAAAACAAAACCCTACCCAATAAATCTAGCGAGAATTTTATCAAACCTGGGGCTTCCAATCCTGTCGATATTTTAGCCCAAGATAGTAATGCATTTTCCTTTGAGTTATTAAAGAAAGCTGCCGGAAGTGTGGAGAATGTTGTTTTTGCTCCCTACTCTATTTTCAGCTGTTTATCTATGGTATACGCAGGTGCTAAAGGAAAAACTGCAGATCAAATTCGCCAAGTGCTCTCCCTTCATGGAAATGCGATCGAAATAGCCCATGCCTCCTTTTCTCTACGCAACTCCTTAATTACTTCTTCTCGTGAAGGATGTGGATTACGCTTTTCCAGCTCTAACGGCCTTTTTGCTGATCAAGATACCTTTATTTTATCTTCTTTTAGAGAACTCGTTCAAAAAAATTATCAGGCTGAAATCGCCGCACTCAATTTCAAAGAAACCGATAAATCTTTGATGACGATCAATGGATGGGTATCCAATGAGACTAAAGGAAAAATCCCGCAACTTCTCTATAGCGGCGATGTGAATCCATCTACCCGACTTATTTTAGTGAATGCTGCTTACTTTCAAGGTAAATGGTTTCAACCTTTTGACCCCAAGGCAACCCAACAAGAGCCCTTTCATATCACCGATGAGCGTGATATCCAAGTACCCATGATGCACCTCACCGACACTTTTTCCTATTTTGAAAACGATCTAGCTCAAATTCTTTCGCTTCCTTTTCAAACATGCGATCTCCAAGATCCGCACATCAACTGCCTACTTGTATTACCTAAATCAGCTACTGATCTCCAGCCTCTTGAACAACAATTTACACCTGCTCTATTTAGGGATTGGGCCAATAAAATGGAGCCCACCAAGGTGAATGTACAAATACCGCGTTTCTGCATGAAAAAAAGATTCGATTTGAATTCATTATTGACCCAAATGGGTATGACAGATGCCTTCAACGATAAGGCAGATTTCTCGGGTATAAACGGAATGCATGACCTTTTTTTAAGTAAGATGATTCACGAGGCCTATTTTTCTCTAAATGAATATGGAGTGGAAGCTGCAGCAGCGACAAGTGCCATTATCAATGCTAAAGCTGTACAGGAGACAAAACCCCCCGTTCTCTTTGCCGCAGATCATCCTTTTTATTTTTTCTTAATGGATCGACAAACCCAAACGATCCTATTTGCAGGAAAAATTTTTCAACCCGATACAAGTACATGCCCATGAGACCTCGATGTACAGTTGAAAGCTGGGGACTATCCGATATAGGTTTAAAAAGACTAAACAATGAGGATGTCTTTATCGCCCATAACGATACAAATTTCTATGCTTTAGCCGATGGCATGGGCGGGCATCAGGCTGGTGAAATAGCCGCACAACTCGCTGTTGAGCATCTCTATGCGCAATTTTTTGATAGCCTTATCGCTCTTGAAAAACCCTCAACTGATCATCTTCTGAAGAAATTGGCCGACACGATTCAGGAAGTAAATAGCCATGTTTACCAAATGGCCTCTTCCTACAGGGATTGGTCTGGCATGGGCACGACACTTTCCTGTCTCTTTTTACATGATCAAAAAATACTTTACGCTCACGTCGGAGATAGCCGCATCTATCGCTTTAGGCAAACCTTAGAGCAACTTTCCCATGATCACTCTCTACGTAAAGAATTTCCCTACGACCCTCGTGCTAAAAATAAATTAACGCGGGCTATAGGAACTTCCCTATTTGTGAATCCCCAAACGGGTATTACCGATTTCTTGCCAGGTGATCTTTATTTATTATGTAGTGATGGCCTTACTGACCTTGTGTCGGATGCAGAAATCACCTCACATATTGTTCAACAAACTGCCCTTCCGCTTCTCTGCCATTCTTTGGTGAATGCTGCTAAAAACGAGGGTGGACATGATAATATCACCGTTATCGCAGTTAAAATCCTAAGCTAAATCAAGTTGCAAGTCGCTGCCTCAGAACGACTTAAAATAACCCGCACTTTGCTCTTCTTGCATAGACTCGGGTATCCTTGCTATCATAGATCTCCTATGGACAAAATTTACTTAGATAATAACGCCACAACGGCCTTATCCCCAAAAGCCCTTACTGCCATGCTGGAGGAGCTATCGGGACCTGCATCTAATCCATCTAGCGTTCATTCATTTGGCCAAAAAGCGCGCCAAAAATTACTACGCGCTCATGAAACGATTGCGGATTTTTTAGGTTGCCGCCCTCAGGAGGTAATCTTCACATCAGGTGGTACAGAAGCTATGAACACCTTAATACGCTCTATAGCCAATACGCTTCCTAAAGGGCAGATTATAACCTCTACAATTGAGCACTCTTGCGTCGACCTGATGCTTGCCGACCTTAAAACAGCAGGGTGGGAAATAGTCGCCTTACCACCAGGTGAAAAAGGATTTATCAGTCTTGAACAGATTGAAAACTCTATTTCGCCAGCAACCCGTTTTATTGTTCTAGCAGCTGTCAATAATGAAACAGGGGTAAAGTGTCCCGTCGAAGCTATAGGAGAATTTGCACAAAAAAAAGGTATCCCTTTTCTTGTTGATGGTATTGCTTGGATCGGCAAAGAATTGTTTCGTTTGCCTGTAGGAATTTCTGGAATTGGGTTTTCCTCACACAAATTTCACGGACCAAAGGGTGTTGGTTTTGCGATTGTCCGTTCACCCATGAGGTTTTTCCCGCTATTAGTAGGAGGATCTCAACAGAATGGTAAGCGCGCTGGCACGGAAAACTTAGCAGGGATTTTAGGAACTGTGGCAGCTATTGAAGAAATTCCCCTTGTGCTTCCTGAGGCCAGTAAGAGGATGCTCGCGTTGCGTACAACACTCGAAGAGGGTCTTTCTTTATCTGGAGCTCTAATCAATGGAAATGGTGAAAGAATTTGCAATACAGTCAATATGAGCTTTCCTGGTGTAGATGGCGAAAACCTCTTAATCCAACTCGATCAAGCCGGTATTGCTGTAAGTCACGGATCCGCATGTAGCGCTGGAGCTATGGAACTCTCGCGCGTTCTTCTCAACATGGGTTTTCTTCATGAAAGAGTACGTTCATCGCTTCGCTTTTCTTTAAGTCGCATGACAACACCGGAAGAAATTAATCGCTGTATCGAGGTAACGACTCGACTCGTTCATCTCCCTGCACTTTCTATATCTACAGGAAACGTCGGATAACAAAACGCGGTCCCCAAGTAGTCATCCAATGATCAACAGGTCGTCTCTCAAGCAAAATCTGTTTCAATCGCAAATGTAAAGAAGAACGGATTACACCTTCGGGATTTCGACTCTCAATAGTATGTTCCTTATCCTCGACAATAATGACGTGTCCCACCCATACAATAAGATCGAGAGGCTGAAGTTGGGCTACTATTTCCGCAATGCACAATCCACTAATTGCGACAGGATTTCCATAATGTACAAGCTGAGACGTATTGCGGGGTGTACAACCTCGTGTCGCTTCAAAAAGAAGACCCGAACAATCAACCCCTTTTAGTTGCCAAAGAGAGCGTGTACTAGGATCGAGTTCGCGATTCGGTGGATAATAGGCCAGCATCTCCTCAATTCCTTGACTCCAATTTCCTCCCCAAACATAGGGAAGACCCAGGCAAGCTCGAAGAAACATTACAATCTCAGAAGAGGAAGGAAAAGAGCGCTCTCGTTCAGGAGGCAAAGTGGAAGTAATTTGAAGAAAGCGATAATCCACATACTGAGGACTTACGGAATACTCTGCGGTCGAGACCTTAGCAATTTCTCCACAATCCTCCAATATACAAAATTTTGTACCCGGAAACGCTACTGCTTCCACAGCTCGCAATAAGTTTTGGCTATCTAAGGGAAGAGGCCAACGAAATACCTGCAAAAAATGGGGTGTATTTAAAATAGGTGTAGGGCGAACAGCAACCCCATACTTTTTGTTCACGATGATACCGTATAAATGGCGATCATTTTAGGTCCGATTAAAGGAGCTTCTTCCACACTCAGTTCAAATTGTCCAATTCGAATCGCATCCCCTTTAGCAGGCTTATGACCTAAAATTTCCTCAAAAAGCTCCTCTAAGTCACTCGCTGTTCCCGACGCTAGGTCAATATTATAAAGCTCATTGATTTCCGATAACTGCGTGTCAGCAGGAAATGTCCTATCTACAACAATTTGACTTACTGAGGCATGAGGATCCGCTAAGGAGATCCAGTTATCTTCCCTTCCAAAAATTTCATCAATAATCGCATCCAGTGTCAAAATTCCAATTGCCTGTCCTGTTTGGTCTAGAACAACTGCCGCAACTTGATTGTTACTTCGAAATTGCTTCAAGATATCTAGGATCGAATTCGTTTGAACAATGAACCAAGGAGGACGCGCGAGTTCATGCACGCGTCTCTCGTCGTTTTCTCTTAAGAGATCCCGAGGATAAACCATAGCGACTATATTCTGGGGCGTGCGGTTGTAAACGGTCAAAAAAGGTACTCGTTCTATCGCTAAACGCGTACGAACCTCGCTGACCGTACTCGAGAATGGCACATTCAAAAAACCCTTCAAAGGGAGCATGAGTTCACGAGCAGTTTTGTTCTTAAGCGTGAAAATATTTTTTACCGCCGTATCGAATTCTTCAGGTGGTGTGATTCCCGGAACGTCTTCACGCTCTTCTAAAATTTTCTGCAGCTCTTCACGACTTAAATAAAATCCCCTTTCTTTATTCGCTTTAAACAGCTTATTGAGCCATTCGCACAGCAAATTGAAGGTCACAATAATTGGTTTAAAAATGACCGAAAAAATATAGAGAACCGGTACGCTTACCATCGCACCATGCTCAGCATACTTCCTTCCCGCAAACATGGGCGCAATTTCGGCAAAAACGACTACTAGAACTGTTTGTGATAGTGCGGCCCAATCGGGGCTAAAACCCAAGGATAGATAAAACCGACGCGCACATTCGGAGCCTAGTAGCATGGCTCCATTGACACCTAACATCGATGTTCCAAAAAGCAAGGCGGGACGACTAATAAGTCGGCTTAACCAAATACCTCTTTTATCCCCTTTACTGACATAATATTCTAAGCGGACCTTATTGAAAGAAACGCACGCCATCTCAGCCATGGTAAAAAAAGCCTGCGCTACGAGACAAAGAAAGACCATTAAAAGGAAAAACTGCCACGAGGTTTCAGTCATACTTTTTCTTCGACTGGGGAGGTTTTAAACGACGTATGTAGATGCGGCGTACACGATTGGGGTCTGCAGCAAGCACATGAAAAAAAAGATCATGCGATGTCAATTTCGTCCCAATTTTTGGAATATCGCCAATTTGCTCTGTTAGCCACCCACCTACGGTCACCATATTATTTTCGCTTGGAAGGAAGACTCCAAAAATTTCTTCGATCTCACTCAGCTCCAGCTTACCACTCGCGATAATAACGTCCTCACTTGAACGCGTATATTGCAGTTTTTGATCGCGTCGATCGGAGATTTCTCCTATGACAATTTCTACGAGATCTTCTAAAGCAATTAAACCCGTAACCGAACCATATTCGTCGACAACCATGGCAAGTGGTTCTTTTTTGTCATAGAGTTGTTTCAGCAAGGTCCTGGCAGGTAAGGTTTCTGGTACAAAGAAGGGTTTATCGACAAGCGGAAGTAGATCTTGAGGTGAATGAATATCCCTTTTGTGTAGAAAATAGATATTCGCTTCCATAATACCAATCACCTCATCTAATCCATTTTTACAAATGGGAATACGGGAGACCTCTTGATCAACAAAAAGGTGAATTAAATTTTCGATGGGGTCATCGAGATCATAAGAAAGCACCTCGTCACGTGGTCGCATTACTTCTCGTAAGGTGGACTCTTCCAGCTGTAAAAACCCTGTGATTAGCTCGGCTTCTTGACTGTTTAATATCCCACCTGCATGCGAAGCTTGCAAAGCATGTCGAAGCTCTTCCGTGGAAATCTGCTTTTCTTTCCTCAAAAAGAAAAATTCCCATGGGACGACCGCGTGGGTGGCTGTAGTAAGCATTCGACGAATAGGGGCGAATATTTTCTCCGCCCCACGAATAAAGGGGGCTGAAAAGAGGGCAAACCGTTCGTTGTTAGAAATACCGATAGATTTCGGAATGACTTCGCAAAAAACTAAGGTAATTGCGAGAGGGACCCCTACATTGAACCACCAGCCCGACATATCTCCAACCATAGAAGAGATAACGTTCTGAATGAGAATGTTGGCGATAGTCGTCAACATGAGTACAGTGACTAATAAATCTGCAGGCCGTTTAACTAGTGAAGCGACTAAATGTTTACGAACATCGGTTTTATCTTGTGAATAGGCCTTTACTTGCATAGAGGAAAGGGAAAAAAGAGCTGTCTCCGATGCTGCAATAAAAGCCGCAGATAGTATCAAAGCGAGAAGCAAAAGAATGAACAAAATCGTCACGGTTGCGCTTTCTCGAAATAAACTTTGGTTTGTCCTTCAGGAACAAGTCCTAGCCTTTTCATCAATACGAGTTCGATCCAAGCAGGATCACTCTGACTATGGATCTGTCGCAGTAGTTCTTCTTGTTCGGAAGAAGCGAGTTGTAGCTCATTGTGAATCATTCCCAGACGATTTTGTAGATCGGCATAAATGGATTCTTTTTCACGCATCCCATGCCAATACCATAAAGCGATAAGCGCACAAAAAAGAAGAACCCACCAATTTTCGCGCACGGAAAAGTATTGATGACAAGTCATACGTCCACTACGTTGTTGCCGTTGTGGAAGCGCTTTGAAAGTGCGAAAAGCTTTCATAGTGATCAAACAATAAAGAGCGCCTCCCTCTAATTCTCATTCTGCAACCTCGGTTTTTTTTTGACCAGTACCATTACACTCTTCGACCAAAAACATTTAAACAGAATGGTTTACAAAAACATTAGGGTAAAAAAAGAGCCTGAATTTACGCCAAAATTGATAACAAATCTAATTTTTGAAACAAATTACTAGAAAAATAGAAAATGTTTAATTGAATAAATTAAGAGATTGAAAGACTAAAACGAACTATTGCAGGAATGGAGAATAATATAATCTTAAATGCAAACGGACACTTCTCATTTAAACATTAGATTGGGTTTTCTTTTTGGCCAATTGCCAATACCTCATTAAAACTTCAAAAGGCTGCTCATGAAGATTGGCATTCCCTTCATCTTGCGCTAATTCAACTAGAGCGTCATAACGTTTTTGAAACTTTTCAATGCTTTTTGATAAGGCTTCATAGCCATTTACCCCGCAAAAGAAGGATAAACTGAGAGTAGCATGAATTAAATCGCCTACTTCTTCTACCACATGCACGGGATTTTCATTATCCACTGCCTCTTGCACTTCGGCACATTCACTTATGATCTGTTGACACAACTGCGATAAATTTTGCCAATAAAAACCAAAATTTTTTGCCACTTGTTCTTGCTTTTCGACTCGTTCAAACAAAGAATGTTCTTCCACGCCTTTCCTGGGTCCTAATTAGAGAGCTAAATTCAAGAGGGTATTTAAAAATTAAGATTTACACTCTTTTTTAAGCGACGGGTAGAGTAATTTCGCGCTGCTTCATATACTTGCCACCACGGTCGGCATAGGTCGTTTCGCAGGCTTCTGCACCTCGGTAAAAGAGAACCTGTGCAAGTCCTTCGTTGGCATAGATCTTAGCAGGCAAAGGTGTCGTATTAGAAATCTCTAAAGTAACATGACCTTCCCATTCAGGTTCAAAAGGGGTCACGTTAACAATAATCCCACAACGAGCATAGGTAGATTTCCCCACACAGAGAGTAAGAACATCGCGGGGAATGCGAAAGTATTCGACACTTCGAGCAAGTGCAAAAGAATTGGGAGGAATAATACAAGTGTCGGCTTCAATGTGGACAAATGCATTCTCATTAAAATTCTTCGGATCTATGACAGAATTGTATACGTTTGTGAAAACCTTAAATTCTCGAGCAACGCGCAAATCGTAACCATAACTTGAGAGTCCAAAACTAATGACTTTCTCTCCCTCTACATACCGGACTTGTTCATCGGTAAAAGGCTCGATCATGCCTTCTTCTTCCGCCATCTGACGAATCCAACGATCTGCTTGCAAGCTCATAATTCTCCCTAGCTTTAGAACCACTACTAAAATTTAAGCGGTGCTGACTTTTACCCTTGATCAGGGTTTTACATGTTTTTTTGGTTTTCATAATAGCGTTGCAAATACTTTCCTGCTAGAGTTTTGGTTAAGGACTGTCTGCGAAATTAAGGCTTCGGAGACGGTCTCTTAGAGTCCTCATTGAGAGAACATGTCTACGCCATACATCGAATCATCTTGGACAAAACCCGATAATAGTTTCGAAACAACACTACGTCCGCAAACACTTTCCGATTTTGTAGGACAAGAACTCATCCGCCAAAGATTAGAAGTCTTGATCGGTGCCGCTAAAATGCGCGGAGAGCCTTTAGGTCACTGTCTATTTTATGGACCTCCTGGACTTGGCAAAACCACCCTTGCCGGTATCATGGCAAAATCGATGGGGACACAACTCGTCGTGACCTCAGGACCTGTCTTGGAAAAGCCGGGCGATCTAGCGGGTATTCTCACAAATTTAAAAAAGGGCGATATTCTTTTTATCGATGAGGTTCATCGATTAAACAGGGCTATTGAAGAATACCTCTACCCCGCAGTTGAGGATTTCAAACTTGATATTTTGATTGATTCAGGTCCTGCCGCTAGAAGCGTACAAGTAAAGCTGCAGCATTTTACTCTTGTAGCTGCAACTACACGTGCGGGGCTTATTAGTGCTCCTATGCGATCTCGTTTTGTTTTTACAGGCCGTCTCGACTACTACGATCCAAAACTGCTCGTTTCTATCATTATTCGGTCCGCTCATCTTTTGCACATAGAAATTGACGAAGCAGGAGCTTTACAAATCGCAAGCAGATCTCGCGGAACGCCGCGTATTGCCAATAATCTTTTGCGTTGGGTACGCGACTTTGCACAGATCAACGGTCAAACAAAAATTGACGGCCCCCTTGCATGTAAAGCCCTTGAGATGCTGGCGATAGATGAACGTGGCCTTGATGAGTTAGATAAAAAAATTCTCACCGTTCTAATCGAGCATTACGATGGCGGACCTGTCGGGCTCAATACATTAGCGTTAGCTGTCGGAGAAGAACCTGGCACATTAGCCGAGGTATATGAACCTTTTTTAATTCTGCAAGGCTTTCTTAAGCGCACAACGCGAGGCCGCTATGCCTCCCGTCTTGCCTATGAACATTTAAAGATTGCCATGCCCCAAGATGGAGAAAAAATATGAGAATTCTAGTTGCTAGTGCTCTACTTGCCTTCTCTTCCTTGCCTATGATGACATTTGTTCATGCGGATAACTGTTTTGCCCTTTCAGGTACGAACAAATCCGATATTTCCGCTAATGACAAACCTACGACTTTAAAAATTCGTATTGCAGACTGTGCGGAAGGAGCGATTTTAGAAGTTAAAGGCCGTTACGAACTTTTTGACCCGATTTCACATTTAATTCTCGATTCGGGCTTTTTCGGCAAACGCGCTGCAATCATTGCAGATGGATCGGGAATTTGTTGGGGTGACCGATTGCCAAGTATCCATCAGATACGCATTGTACCCGTCAATAATGAGACGACAACTTTAGTCAACGGTATCGAATATCGTGGCTGTTTGGATGTTTATAATCTTAACGGACAAATCGCCATCATCAATGAAATAGACATCGAAAGCTATTTGAAATCGACCCTTTCCTCTCAAGTGCCTTTGCAAAGCGAAGAGAGATTATTGGAAGCAATTGCCGTGATTGCGCGAACAAACGCCTATTACCTCGCCCAGCGTAATCCCCAAGCGCATTGGCATGTCACAGCAGAAGAAGCGAAGTATTTTGGCCATGGAATGGCGCTGCAAAATATTGCGATTGACCGCGCGATTGAAAATACAAGACATATTGTCATGACCTATCGGAGCCACCCTTTTGCTTCAACTTGGACAGAAGACAGTGCCGGTCGTACAGCCAATTACTCCCATATCTTCCGTAAACAAGTGCTCACCCCTTCTGGTGTATCGGCCCCTTTAGCGGCGAGAGAGAGACCTAAACATACGTGGACAACCTCTATAGCTGGAAATGAATTAGCGAAAGCATTTGGTTTCAATAAATTAACAGCTATCCATCCCTATCTCGATCAGGAGTCGGAGAAAGTCTATGCAGTGCAATTGACCGATGGGATCATCTCCAAAAATGTAGATTTCTTCGCCCTTCAGCAATTTCTCGGAGCAGAAAAGCTGCGCAGCAATGATTTTGCAGTGTCGATCAAAGATGACAAAGTAATTTTTAAAGGCTGGGGAAAAGGCCATGGAGTAGGCCTTTGCTTGTACAGCGCACATATAATGGCCGAGAAAGGGACAAGCGTGGGTAAAATCCTCTCCCATTTTTACCCGCAGGTAGAAATGAAAAAAATACGTTCACTATCTCAAAATGAATAGTCCGAGAAAAAGACCCTCATGCTATAATGCTTTTTTGCCGGGGATCTCGCGAGGTGGGGAAATTCCGAATCAGGTCAGGACCGGAAGGTAGCAGCCTTAAGGAAATCTTCTCTAAGCTCCGAAAAATCTCCGGCATTTTTCTTTCTATTTTCCTCTTTTTTTTCGCGCTAAATTGAATTTGAGCCTAGAAGTCAAAATTCAATCCCAAAGAAACAATGTGTAGATAGTATTTTCCACTATCATCAACTGTATTCCCAGAATCGGGATGTGTTTGAGCCGTAAGTTGCATAGGCGCAAGCGCGACGTTCCAAAGTCCAAGCAGACGATAGCCTGCATCTATAGAAATAGTAGGCCGGAAGCGATAATATAAGTTCATATTGCCTTCAAGAAAATAAGAAGCAAAAGTCTTATGAGGATGAAAGCTTTTTAATAGCACCGTATTATTCACATCTGTAAGCCGCAAACGTTGTCTTGCAAAATCAGCTAAAATTCCTGTTTTAGCTTGAAATTCCCATGTCCAGTGGCAAGTAGGGTTCCATTGGATATTACCGCCTATTTGAACACCTACTAATCGATTGAGGCTTGAAGAGCGATAGCTACTCGTGTTGACTAACTTCGTGTAATAGAGATGAAAATGCTCTCCTATGTACATCCCTCTAAGACCGATTACTCCTGAGACAGAAAAATAATCGACATTTCTTGGTGTAAAGTGCCCCCAGTAATTTGCCTCCCCCTCCCAAAATTGCGATGTATAACGGGCTTTAACCACCTGAGCATTGGTAAAGTCTTGCGCGTATCCTGAAGGGAAAGGATAACTATAGCTACTTGTGGGCGAATAGCGATGTACAAAAGATTGAAACTTATTCACCCATGTTAAGCTTCCTTCAACAGTTCGCTTTTTGCTGGGCATATATCGCAAAAAACCCCTTACTCCAGGCTCCCCGTTCTGATCATGAACAGTGTTGGCCGTGGTTAATGGGCTGCGACAAGGACATTGAGGTTTGATCAAATTTTCTTTACGAATACCCCTTCTTTGTACATATAAGCCCTCAAGTCCCAATTCTCCATTTGGAAAAGGATAAGTTTTGCATAGAGCGAGGAGCTGTGAAGAACTCGCTAATGTACCTGCGATAAGGAGAAAAGAACGTAGAGATCTCATGAGTGTTTTTCCGCACAAAGTAAAAACATATTTTCGTTCAGAGGTTTTGCTACATCTGAAAGTAAAATACATTTGAGCATATTAGGACCTTCAAGAAGATTCGCTTTGAATGCGATAACCCTCTTTCATATCGCAGTTTTTTTTTTACGACCAGAATATTTCTTTGAACAGTAAAGTAAGCAATTTTTCAAACCGATCTAAGCTTTTTTTGGTAGATGAGGAATGGAATTTTTACTAATATATCTTGATGAAATTTTTAATTTTTATATAGATATATTTTTCCTTTACATAGTTACAATAAAAACATCGATTATATTGATTATAATTAATTAAATATGATGATTTATAAACGTAATTATCTCTTAGAATTGATCTATACTTATTAATGTGTTAGAATCTGTATGAATAAAAATATAATCAAAGAATAAAATTAATATGGCTGCAATAGGTTCATCAGGAGAGCGATCCGCTTCTCCCCCCCCCCTTCCTCCAGCGGCTGCCGCAGCAGTAGCTGTACCAGAAGCAGCAGCTAGGCCTCAAGGCCAGCCAGGATTAGCTGCTAGAGTTCGTGCTTGGACATGGGACCACACCGTAGGCCTATTATCCACACCTGCTCAAGAAGCAGTTCAAAAAAAACTATCCAAGCCCCCTACGCTTCATTTACGACAGGCAGCCACCGCTTTACGGGATTTCGAACCACGCTTAACTGAATTTATTAAAAAACTTCTTGAATTCAAAGCTGCCCAAAAAGAGGGCGCCTCGACAGAAGAATTGCGAGGACAAATAGCCTCTCTTTCTGAAAGGTTAAAAGATGATCGTATAGAGTTGGTAGCAAGACTTGAAGGGCTATTGAATCATATTACTTTACAAGGCGATCAATATAGTTTATCTGCCGCCGACCAAGAAAGCCTACGCCTGTGTAGACGTGCCTTAATAACCCCTAATTTCAGCAGCGTAGAAAATCCGGAGACAACAGAAGCGCAACTTCAAGAGCTCTGGACAGCTTTTTACAAAGGGTTTGAAATAGCGACTTCTTATTCAGAGGGAAGGGGTGCTTTCTTAAAGCGCAAAACGGTCAATCTCTTCCAAAATCTTAGTTATCTCCCCGCCTATCGTCCGATCATGGAACGCTGCACACGATTAATTGACGGCTTGCGTACAAACATTATAGACAATCTCTTTTCAAAAGATGAAGCTACAACACAGGCTTCTCTTCATCTGATCCGAGAATCTGCCCATGAAATTCACTCCTTGATCGACGCTCACACACGAGATGCAGGAGCTGCATTTGATACTACGCAAATGCAGCCTTTACTAGAACTGAGTGGTTTACTCATGAGACTGCAAACACTCCGTCCAGCTGAATTATCTGACGCCATTTTGAGGGAAAGGGCTGCTCTTATTTCTTCATTGAATCATGCACATTCTTTTGTCACGAAGTGGAGCACAGGGGGTCTTTGGCAACGTCTATCCACTCCAGCTCGAAAGACCGCCCCTCCAGAAATCCAACAACCTCTGGATATCATTGCTGCCTTATTAACTTCTAACACCGGAAGACAAGCAGCATTACTCGCTATTAAGATTCCGGATGTACGTACAGCATTCCGCCGTCTGCAGCAAGCGCTTGAAAACATTCGCCTTCTCCATCTTGCCATTCCCCAATGGATTTCCTTATCTGCTGATGATGAAATGAATCTACAAATGGCCATCCGATTGATGCAACCAGTTACTGAAGCTACTGTTGGAGACTCTGATCTATTCATGAGAGCTTTAGATAGTGCAGCAGCTATGCAGGAATTCCTCCTCAAAATTGCAAGGCAACATAGCGGCCGTTTGATCGTAAAACCGCACGACTCTTCTATTAACCTCAATCTTTTAGACTTTGGACGCTCTTTGTACCACAAGGTAGAGCGGAATTTAAAGTACACGCCTACCTCCGAGGCTAGAGAGGCTGCAGATGCAGTACAGAAGCTTTCAACAGCTAGAGACCTTTTAGCAGCGCATGCTGGAGCAAGCCGCGATTCAGCCGATTACAACACCTCTCTGCAGGCTCTTCAGCTTACAGCTGGAGAAGCAGCTATTGCCATTAAGAAGTTTCTTGCTTTGGCCAGAAAAGAGTCTATCTTATCGGCTGCGGAACGCTTTGATCTTTATAGCTTTTCCCAGCAACTCGAATTGGCCTCTTTCGATGCCGAAGAAGTACAAAAGCCTGAACTATTTTCTAAGCTAAAAAAATTAGGCCATCTCTTAAATAAATGGAAAAAAGATACTCTAGGCGAAGCACCCCTAACATATAGTGCTCCTTCTTTAGCCCCTGTTGTCCGTGCATTTGAAGCTGTACAGACTCTTGGAGCAGCATGCGCTACCGTGGGAGCACTTCCTGGCCCTATCGATCGATCGCTTGTAGAAAGAGTTCAAGAATTGTTAACACAGCTTCCCCTTCTTTCACTTCCCGATCCCCTCCGTGATACGCTCCGCTCACAACTAATAGCCTGTCCTTTTGAAAGATTCCCTTTAGATGGTAGTGCCAGTTTCGCGCAGCGCGAAGAAATGCGCAGTTATCTTGAACCTTTGAGCAAAAGTTTACAAAGCCTCTTACTGGCAAAAACAGGCCGCACTGTAACCCATAGCCATATAGAGCTATCCCATATAACCGCTAAGGATTGTTATGTTGAATTTCGGACTCTTTCTGAAGAATTGACACAACTAGATCGAGCCGTTAAGGGGGGAGATCCTCGGGAAATCTTCCTACGAGCAAGACGCGCTTTTATCTTGCTTCAAGGGATACTCGATCTTGCAGGATCAGACCCTGCAGCCATTGTGGCCAAATATAAAAAGGAAATACCAACTGCTTTTGCCGAACAATTGCTTACACTTAACACCTTCCTTCAACAAGCCCTTGCAACTGAAGCCAGCGGAAGCTGCGATCCGAGCAATCCTCATTTTTCCTTTCGTACAGGTACAGGGGTTGCCGGTGCAAATTCCCCTCTCATGGAAGAAGCAGCAGCTCTCCAAACCATTATTAAAGGTTGGATAGAACGCGAAAGCCAGCATAAACAGCAAGCAAAAGAATGGGTTAGTAAAGCCGCTGGATCGAAAGGCACAGATAACCAACTCCCGGAAGCCTTAATTCAGCGCATTATGTACCAGGATCTTATTCATCGAAGCAAAGAAGAATGCTGCGATATGTATGCTACAATCGCCGACTCTATACGAAAAACGCAAAATAGTTGGGATGATGCAGATAAAAACCTTGTGCAGGCAAGAGGAGAAGCGCTAGCTGTTTTAACAAGTAGGACTCCTCCTTCACCCGAAGAGGCCTCTCGAGTTTTGGCTGCTTTGGATTACCATACAAGCTTACATACTCGACGCCGAATCGACCGAGAACAAATTTCTCATGCGCCAGCTTCAAGAGGTTTACTGGGAGCAGTTGCTTTTGGAATGTTGGATCAGCTCAATCAGAGAGTTCTAGGTGTACCTGAAGGCCCTGTGCTTGACCGAGCGCGTCAGCTAGTTGCCGGGATTGTGGATTCAGGACATGGCGCCGTTCATAGAATGATTGTCGGCCAAGGCCAGTCACCTCTTGCGCCTCCTACTCCCACACGACCTCCTTCAGAAGTCGGAAAAAAGAGTCAAGAAGCTGTATGCCCCCTTGAATTCCAGCATATTGCCAAAAGCTTACAAGCAATTAAAGTAGTAGTTTCAAACCGAGATGCTGACCGCACCCTTGAAGCAGTACGTCAAGCCTATGCCTTACTCAACACTTCTTTTGAATTTGCAGGTGCAATCCGTCCTAAGATTGACTCTAGAGATCGAAAAAGTATTGCTGCTCACTATCAAACATCTCATCCTATTGTTAAAAAGCTTGTCGATTTACGCGGCTTTCTTTCGAGGACAATTCGCGATTACGACAAGGGAACCTGTAATCCTTCTCATGTTCGATTTTGTTTTTCTACCCTTCCTAAACCGACTAGCACATTACAAGCATTGGAAGATGTACTGAACATTATTACCGCTTGGCATCAAGCGGATATCGATGCTATGCCTCTTATCCCTCAGGCACTGAAAAAGGGACTTGGGGATTACTCTCCTTCACCCCTATCCCAGAATTTTCTTCAGCGGCTTAAGTACCATTATCTCGTTAGTCTCCAAGATGCAGAAAGACCCTATTATGAGGCCAAAATCTTGGAGATGGAAAAGCTAGAACGAGAGGGTTCCAGCACTAGTTCTGCTAAGGCTGCTGCGCGTGGAAATGTTCTTCTTTGTCTTAAAATTATTAGGGGACAACCTGTTATTCACGATGTTGATCGTCAAGCCGCAGCTGTAGTCTTAACCGCCTTTGAAACCTGCGAGAGTCCAAGTGCATTACTTTATTCACGGGGAGGCTTAGGAAATTTAATAGCTGCAGCTAGTAGCTCTATGACAGTGCATCTGCCCGGAGACCTTGGAAAAGAGGTTGGTGGGGCTATGCATACAACGGAAGATCGACTACGAAAAGCAGTTTTTGACAAGCTAGAACAATTACGCCTGATTCCGCCACCCCAAGAGCCTCTACCACCTCATCCTTTAGCCCCACAAGAGCAGCCCTCAGCTCCCATTCTCGCTCCCCTTCCTGCTACTTTAAGAAGCGGAACGGTCCCACCCGCAGCACCTTCTACCGAATCTCCTCCTATAGCACCTAAATCATCCCCGAATTGGATAGGCTCCTTTGTAGGGATTATTTATGATCGTCTTAAAGAAAAAGAGAGTGTACCGCGCGAGAACGTCGACCAAGTAAGAAGGGTACTGGATGCAAGTTTTAACCGAGTAACCTCTCCTTATCTTCCCGAGTGTGGACTTAAGACAGAACTGCATAAACAAACTATAGGAAGAATCCTTCCAAGCAAAGCTTTACCTCGCGATCAAAGAGTAGCTTTTGCCGCTTTGACGAGCCAACAAGTTCCACCTCCAGCATACCCTCCAATACCATTAGCTTTGTCATCTGTTGCTAGCACCTCCTCTTCCTCTTCTCAAGCAGCTACGTCTCCTACACCCTCCTCTCACACTACCCTCCCAGCTCCGGAAACAACGCCGACCAATCCTAGTTTACTAGGAACTTTAGGGGCGGTTGTTTACGACGGTTATAAAGGCAAAAAAACGCTGTCACCTACTAGTTTTCGACGATTAGAAGAAAGAATGGATGCCGGCTTTAGAAAAGCGACATCCTCTATTCCTTCTGGGGGACTTAAGGATGAAATTTATAAGCAAACTGTGGGACGTGTCATTCGCAGGATAGCCCCACCGGGTGATCAGAGACAAGCTTTTGCAGCATTAACAACACCCCCTCCGCCTGTTATCGCTGCGACAGCATCAGCACCTATTTCTCCTCCTTCCCCTGCAAGAGCTCCTCAAAGAACAGTTTCCCCTACTCCATCTGCAGCACCTCCGACAGCTCCTAGCACACTGCAAAAAGCGGGAGTGTTGGCCAGTGCAGTTTTCGATCGTATTACAGGTACCGATACCCTAACTGAAGAAGATCGACGAGTAGCAGAAACAGTCACATCATCGGCTTTTTCGAAGGTAGATTCTCGTTTAGGCTTACCCGAAGGTCCTCTTAGAAAACACGTTTTTGACCATACAGTAGGGCTAGTAACACCAGGAGCCATCCCTCCAAGTAGCCTCCGCCCCTCGAGCTACCCGGCTGAAGTGCAACAGCTCGCACGCGATTTATCCGACTTACAAAACGCCCTTAAACAACCTGAAGCGGGTCCAATAATAGATTCTGTCCGAAGACTTTATGCGATTATAGCCGCCCTTATGACTAAGAGTCGTGAAAATAGTGAGTCTCTTGCGAGCAATTGCCATATTGACTTAGACACTGCTGAAAAACTAATCGCTTTTCGCATGACTCTCATTCAAATACTTCAAGAGAGGGCTCATGGATCCTGCAATCCTAGTAGCCGCCGCTTCCACTTTACCTCCACACCCACTAGCTCTCCATCGCTAAAGATGTTGAATGAGCTATGTCGCGTTTTGCCTTCAGCCCCATCAGGGCTACTCCCTTCCCTTGGAAGATCCCTATTTGGGACAAAACAATCTCCCCTCTCGTTGGATGTGCATATTCTTCAAAATCGCTTGTATTATTACCTTCGTAGTCTCAAAGAAGAAGAACATGCTTTTTACACGAACCGCTATAATGAATTACGTTCTATAAAACGAAAAACGCTAACGCGTAAGCAATCTTTTACTGTCGCAGAAGCACAAAAGCATTTCCAACACATTCCAGAAGTAATCGATAAAGGATTTCGTAAAAAAGCGGCAAAAATTTTAGGAACACTTGAATCTCTAGGACAGGGTATCTCTAGTACAACCGATGGAGCCATTGCCAATTTTGCAGGAAAAGCAGCGGATGCGCTTGTCTCTAGCGCGGGATTTACAGGCTCTCTTGCTTCGGATATTCAAAAAAACGCGCGCTCTTACGCGCAAAAAGCACAAAAGGCAAGTCAAAGATCTCTTGAAGAGCATGGGTTGTTAGAACGAACGCCTACGAATCCCTCACTTACACAACTTCCAGCTCGCCTTACAGCGAGCGTGCCCGGCCCTTCTAGTGGAAGCCTACCACGACCTCCAGCGCGGCCACCTCGAGGCGGTCCTCCTAATCCACCCGATGATCCTCCTCCATCCCCACCACCGAGCACCGCCGCCTCTCCCGACTCCCCTGCTTCCTCAAGAAGAAGATCGAGTCCAGTACCGGCAGGAGAATCAGCCAATCCTCCTCCTTCTCTGATAAGTCTTCCTCCCTCCCTGTCTGGCCGGTCCGTGACCGTAGCAAACCCTTCTTCTGGAGGCAGCAAGCGACCCAAAAAAGAAAAACTTGCCTCGTCTTCAGCTCCTGGGTCGGCAGAAAGACATGGTCGAAATAGCTGGGGATCGATTGCAAGCTATGGCTACGAAACAATTACCGGACAACGCAGCAGTAGAAAAGAAACCCAAGCGCCTACTCAAGGCGCCTTAGGAGCAATTGCTTCTCTTTTGAAAAAAGGCAATCAATTTTATAGAGAAATAAAGAAAAAAGGTGTTTCAGTAATTCCTCAGTATGCCATTAAAAATGGTTCGAAAGCGCTTCACTCGCATCTTCAAAAGTATATTGCCAAACTAAATCCTCAAGAGCAGGCAGAAAAAATTGGGCAATTACAACCCGTATTAGCTGCTCTTAAAGAATCGGCTACAAAAGGCACTTTTGACAAAGCTGGAGAAACTGTAAGCGAAGCTCTTGTCTACTTTGGGGTATTAAGTAGACCATCCGAAGCAACCGACCACTACTTCATAGAAACATTAGATCAGATCGATAAAGTACTAAACTTTAATCTTCGTTCAGGACGTGATACTCGTGTTCCTATAGAAACACAGATCGAGAATGAGAAAGATCGTTTCGTTAAATACACGCGTTTTCTACTTCCTCTTAAGTATATTCAGGAATCTTCGCTTGGCCTTGGACCCAAGGAACTGAGCTACTATACCGAGATGATCCTTGAAGCTGAAGCGGCTGGACCTGAACACGAGGATGAGAGGATCAAGAGTTTACTCATGGCGTCCCTAGAAAGACAAGGCGTAAATGGATGGTCACTTTTTTGGGTAAAACATGTCACATTCCCTATTAGTCTTTGGCTGGCTAAAAAAAGCTTACAACGTGCAATGGGGAAATTTATTAATTGGTCGAAGGTCTTCATTGAAAAAAACAACATTGATACTGCGTCCCAATTCAGCTACGAAGTCATCCAAAACACATCGGGATATTTTGCCATCTTACATAGCGCTTTTGAAAGAGTTGCCAAAGAAAAGGTGACCACAGGCACCATAAACCATGAACTGAACAAACAATTGAGCCTGCGAGCGGTAAACGGGAACCTCACTCCCTCGCAACTTTATGATCGAGTAGCTTCAAAAGCGATAGAACAATTTATCAAACCCGATTGGGTCCCCACCTTTATCGTTAAATGGCTATTAGGTGGAGGGAAGTCCATAGAATCTATGCTTGACCAGACATCAGACCCCTTACACATGGAAAGCTACATTCATGGTCTAAATTGTGTGATCTACAACTGGTTAAAGGACGTCTTAATGACGTTGCAAAAACACAATGGACTGATTCCTGGTGACGATGTCGAAGTAGTAGATACGCAAAAATCTAGTCTTAAGAATATGACGAAGATCCAACAGCAACATTTACTCACTTTTATTAGAGAAGCCTTCAATCTTCTTCCTAAGAGTGAATGCGGATCACCTACCGATCTCAGAAAACTACTCGGTAACAAGCCCTTTTGGTCGGAGCTAAGTGAAAGTCTAGATAACAAACTCAATACGCGTCTAGCAGAAGGTTTGATGGAAGTTCTAGGTGCTGGATTCCAAACAATTTTCGAAAAAGGAAAAATGCAAAGTTTACTTTGCGATTTGGTATCTGTACTCAATAACATTTACCAGCCTAACGCAACTGTTCCTAAACAGGTCATGAAAGCTACTGAAGATGGAATACAACGCCTGTGTCACACTATTATCAATCTCGTTCTTGAAAAAAGCTTAAGAAATGGCCTCGATTTTGACCGCAAAAACGAAATGGCCATTGCAGCTGGGTACACAAAAGAGATGCAAGAGATCTGCCTCTCGATAGTCGATCAATTTGAAAATCAGCTTGACTCTCTTCTAGAAGAAGAGAATGAAAGTACACAGGAAGGTCTTACTAAAGCCTTGCAAGTACCACGAGATGCTCTGGTAAAAATGGACGAATTAAAGCGTCGAATAGAAGATGCGGAAGATATTAGTGAGGCTCGACCTAAACTTCTTAAAGCCTGTAAAGAACTCGATGAGAAACTAAAAGAGCTTGTGCGGCCAAGTCTAAATTTACAAGTAGAAAAGCTGCATAAGGAATTTGGTAAAGAGCTTAAGCCCTTTATTGCTAAATTATCTAAAGAGTTTGAGCTAATAAGAAGAATGCTTCCTCAAACTGCTTCTGACCATTATCGCCTAACGACTAGAGTCATGCCTCATCTCGACAATTCGCTTACTCTTGTTCGTCAGTTAAAAGCGCATAGTGCGATAGAGGTTATTGCCACAAAATTAGAGGAACATCTGGAAAAAGCCCAAGCACACACGGCAGCCGACGCTGAAATTGCACAGGGAATGAAACTGATTCGAGAAAAACTGAAAAATAACGACAACAGCTTATTTAATCGTTGGTTTGCCAATCGTACTCTTACGAGTGGAACATCTCTTTTAGCAGAGCTACAGGCTTATATTACAAAACTTCCCTGTTCTAAAGATCGTAAAGCTAGACTCAATCAATTACTCGTTAGAATGAAAACTTCGCCAACAAGTAAAAAAGATTGGCTCCTCGAATTAACGATGATTGATAAAGAGCTCATTAGCAAAAGCAAAACCGAGCAAGAGACAATTCGAACGATTTTAGAAGACGCACAAGAACGGTTAGAGCAAATAGCAAAATTCCGTACTGTCAGACGTTCTACCAATATCTTCAGCGATGTCCGAAATAGTTTTCTTAAATTTTGCGATTGGGTGCAAAAAGATAAAAGCTTCACTCCGCCAAAATTAGCAGTCAGCAAAATCCCTTTACAGGGAGTAATTGCTCGTCATGGAAAAAAACTCGCCTATGATTCATTAAAAGCAAAAGGCGATAGCTTAGTAAAATTTGGCCGACAACCCTACAATTTCCGTTATGGCCTTTTCCATCACAATCTCTTTCTTCCTTACTTAGGGAAAAAGCCTACTCAGTCATGGGCGTCTTACCTATCGTTGGGACTTTTGAACTAGAGAGGGTGTATAGCTTTGTACGCCCCCTAATACTCTAAACTTTATTATAATTACTTAACCTATTAGCCTCGTCTCTTCATTTGCCTCGAAGAGGTAAGGTTTAATGCCACGCTGTGCCTTGCTAGGAGATCGTGGAGCGCGCTGGCTTGCACTGCAAGCGGTGGGACAGCTTTCGCCTCCTGTCTCAGCCTTAAAGCTCCCCCTTCTTTCATCACCTCACTTTTTTCGCGATCTTCAGCAATATTTGCATAAGTCGCCACCTTCTTTTTTTCAAAATATAGCTTTGAAAAAAATCATCCTTCCTTTCTGTGAAAAATATGCCCCCGCCATCATAGAAAAAAGCGTAGATAAAATACGAAAAGCCTTCATAGAGACTTTGAAAATTCGAACTTTTTCCAAGGAGACTTTTGCAGCGAGAAAACTTAGCAACCTCTTCCAGTATTTCACGGTCTTGTATGGCGCCTTAGAAAGAGTTTCTGTTGAAAACATCATAACTGGCACCCTTGAAGAACACATCGAAAAAGAACTCGAAGTAGCGCAATCTTCTACCTGCAGCACGGATATCCTCTACACACAATTAGCCCTTAAAGGGATCTATGTGGTGCTACAATCCATTGAAGAGCTTCTTCACAGTTACGTAAAAAAATACTCGGCAACCATTCAACTCCCAGCAAAGATGCTGATTCGGCAAGTCATGGTTGGCATTAGGTCATATGTTCCTTTCCTTTTTTTTGTGCTGCGTTCGCGCATATGTCTGGAGCTGAAAAAGCAGTCCCAAAATGGACTTACAACAAGGTTAGCCAAACACATTCACCACCCACTTATTTGTGCCTTTGTCGATAGCTTCAATCATATTCTGCATACATTTTTTCTGAAACTCTCCTCTTATAAAGACTTTTCCCAAGTGACCTCTCTAGGTGTAGAAAAAACCTTCCTTAAGCATTGTCTACAACAGCAAATTCTTATGCTTAAATTGTGCGCAAATACTTCTCAGCGTGATTTGAGAATGGCACTCAAGGAGTCAACCCTTCAACAAGCGCTGAATGAATTGCAAAACCGTTACGCCCTGCCTGAATTAGAAAAACTGGTCGATGGATTACTTTCAATTTTTCTGGAAGCTCTTAAGCAAAAAGGGTTTGTGGAGGAATTATTCGAACGCCTTGCGCTCTCTTTAAATGAGGGGTTTATGGATTCGACACCCAATTATGAGGCTCTACCCCAACTACAAGAAACCATAAAGAAAATTACTTCGTATTTGATCTCCCACCAACTACACCAAAGAGTTCGACAAGCTGAGGCTTTAATAGATAGAAAATTCAGCTTAATGAATTCGTGGCCGAATAAAAAAAAGGCACTTTCCCAAATCTTAACGCGCTGGCTGGGAGGGTCTGTCCATTCTGCAATTGATCAGCGTGGGGTTCCCCTCACTTTAAAAATGTTGGAAAAAGGAGGGGCAGAACTAGAAAAATTTTGGAGCCTTCCTTATAACCTCCGCTATGGTATCCTGCATTATGTGATTTTACTTCCTCTATTGAATGAAAATTAAGTTATTATTAGAGAATACCGATAGATTATGAATACATCTCATAAAGCCCTCTTTGTCGCCGCCACAGGCCAACATGTCGGAAAAACTACCATCTGCCTCGGATTGGTTTCCGGCATGCAAAAACGTTTCGCGAATGTCGGATTTATGAAACCTGTTGGACAGGAACATGTCAAAACCTCTAGAGGCTTGCATGTTGACAAAGATGTCGTGCTGTTCAAAGAGTATTTCCATTTAAAAAGTTCCGAAGAATGCATGAGCCCCGTACTTTTTCCGCAGGGTTTTACACGCGACTATCTCGATGGAAAAATCGAGCATGAAGCGATGCTGGAAAAGATTACAAAGGCCTATCGTGATATTGCAGATAGTAATGATATTACCATCGTAGAAGGCACAGGTCATTGCGGCGTAGGTTCTATTGTCAACCTTAACAACGCTCAGGCCGCTGCTCTGCTCAACATACCTATCATCATTGTCGCCTCAGGGGGCCTTGGTTCTTCATTTGATGAACTTGCGCTGAATTGGATACTTTGCCAGCAAACAGGGGCAAAAGTTGCTGGTATTATTCTTAATCGTGTTCTACCTGAAAAGCGAGAGATGATCGAAACATACATGAAAAAAGCCTTATCTCGATGGAATATCCCTCTTTTGGGGTGTATTCCTTATGACGCTTTTTTAAGTAATCCTTCTATGCAAGATTTTGAAGCCCTATTCGATACAACTCTTCTTTCTGGTAAACGCCACCACATGCGCCATTTCCGCACTATTCGCCTAGTCGCTACCTCTGCTGAAGATTTTCAGGAGTTATTAGGACCCAGTCAACTTATTATTACTCCTGCGATTCGCGAAGATATTATTTTTGCGACACTTGCTAAATACAGATCTTTTCGTGCTCATAATCCCTCTGCTGATCTCGAAGCGGGCATGATTTTGACTGGAGAACACCCTCCTCGGCCCGAGCTTATCCAAAAACTCAATGAGGCTGACATCCCTATGCTCTACGCGCCTGTTGGCAGCTATATAGCCATGAAAAAAATCACCTCGTTCACGGCTAAAATTCGACAAGAAGATATCGAAAAAATTAAGGAAGCGGTAACTCTTGTCGAAGAAAACATTGACTTCGACCAATTGACCTCGTTGTTATGATCACAGTTACTATCCTTACAAAAAATTCCGCCGATACTTTGGGTAAAACCCTCGAGGGTGTCCAGCGCTTTCCCGAAGTCATCGTTATGGATACGGGATCTATCGATGACACAAAAGAGATCGCTCGCTCTTTTGCCAATGTCCGCCTTATAGAAGAAAAATTCATGGGCTTTGGAAAAACGCACAATCGAGCTTCGTCACTTGCGTCACACAAATGGATTTTATCGATCGATAGCGATGAGGTTCTATCTGCTGAACTTGCAGAAGAAATACTCTCTCTCTCTTTAGAAAACGGGACAGTTTATTCTTTGAACCGACATAACTATTTCAATGATAAATGGATGAAATGCTGTTCGGGATGGTATCCAGACCCTGTAATTAGACTCTATAATCGTGAAGTGACTGCGTTTACTGATGATGAAGTTCATGAGAAGGTACTAGCTGACCAATTGCGTGTAATTGCTTTAAAAGGAAAATTAAGCCATACCCCCTATCGTTCAATCGAAAGCTTTCTACAAAAGATGCAACTTTATTCTACACTTTTTGCCGAGCAAAATGCGGGTAAGAATTCATCATTGGGCAAGGCACTAGTTCACGGATGCACAGCTTTTTTACGGAGCTATATTTTCAAGAGAGGATTTCTAGGTGGCAAGGAGGGTTTGATCATTTCACTTTACAATGCTCATGCTACTTATTACAAGTATCTCAAGCTAGCATTTCGTAACAAAACTTTGTAAGCTCTCTAAAGTATGTTTTTAGTAAGAGGCATAAGGTGAAAAAAATAATCCTCGTTTTTTGTTTAGCACTCATTAGTTTAGCAAGTGCTTAC
>JABDCS010000021.1 GCA_013288005.1 Chlamydiota bacterium
TATACCATACCTTGGGAAGATAAACGTAATCGTTTGGTGTGGCGTGGATCAACAGCGCAGCACCCTCAAGAAAAAGCTTCGGTCGACAAAGGGAATAGCCATGGCTTTTCAAGGGTCAAATTATGCGAACTTTCGGAAAAATTTCCGGAGAAAATCGATGCAAAATTTACTTTGTTTGTTGAAGAAGCTAAGCGTAGTCCTACACATCGGCAGTACCAAGGGGAATTCATTCCCTATGAGGACCTTTTGAAATACAAATACCACATGTTAATCGATGGTAATTCTTGTTCCTACTCTGCATCGGGATGGCGCTGGTTCACGAATTCTGTAATATTCAAAGAAGACTCTGAAATTATCCAATGGTACTACAATGCTCTGCAGCCTCATGTCCATTATATTCCTGTAAAAGTGGGACTAGGAGATCTTTTGGATAATCTTACCTGGATCAAAAGTCATGATGATGAGGCAAAAACAATGGCTAAGAACGCTCGTGAATTTGCCTTGAGCCACATTACGCAAGAGCAGAACAGGATCTATTTGTTTCAAGCTATTAGGGAATATAGCAAGCTCAATTTTGTTGATTAAGAGTCATCCCCCTATAAATAAGAAAGTCACATTTACCTATGTCGGAAAACAATCTTCTTTTTGTGTCTTTAATGCCGCATCTCAAAGATCGCATGCGCCACGATTATATTTACAATCTTTGCGTAAAAGAGGTAGTAGACAAAGCCCATATTGAAAACGTAGGTTATGTAACAGCTGATTGCGTAATTGAAGAGTTACCTTCCGTTTGGAAGCGCTGGTTTCACGAGGCAGAAAAACCGCTTACTTATATCCAAAGACTAAGAAGAAGATACCGCGATTTTTCCGGTATTTTTCGAGAATTACCGTCTAATAGGACGCGAATTTTTTTTCTCGAAACCACATTTTCTCGATTAGATTTACTTGCACTTTGCCTAAGTATATTGCGACATGGAAAACCTAAGGACGAGTTTTGGATTCTTTTCCGTTTGCTTTTTCCGAAGAAATTTGATCTCTATCGGGTTTTTACTCGTATACTCCATTATAAACTCAGAACTAGACTAACAGTTCTTACCGATAGCGAAACGATTCGAGAAAGTTTAGCAACAGAACCTTACTCAGCTGCTGTATGGTCTATTCCTCACACGCGTCACGTACCACCCTTCAAGCGTCCCGAGCAAAATAAAATACTAGCATGGTGGCCTGGACCGCCTCGTGAAAATAAGGGTTTGGAAGAGATTCGCAGGCTCACTTCTACAGGAGAAGAAAAGGCGCGACATTTTTGCTTGTCGGCAGCTGCATCTTCTGGTCTAGAACAAAGAAGCGAATTTCTCACTCTTCATCTACTAAAAAATGAATTATCAAATGAAGAATACGAACAAAAATTAGCAGAATGCCAGCTTGTTCTTTTGCCTTATGATCCCCAGTTGTACAAAGGCAATACATCGGGAAACTTTGTCGAAGCGATTGTGGCCCACAAAATGCCCCTAGTTAAAGGGGGAAGTTGGCTTGCCAGCGAGCTTATGAGGTTTGATCTTGAAGCTCTCATTGTGGATTGGAGTCGAGAAGATTTCTTTGCTCATTGTCTAAGCCTATTAGAGGACGAAAATATAAAGAAAAAACTTGCTAAAATGCAAACCAGTTATGCAGAATTTCATTGCATGTCTACATTTCGGGACGGAATAAGAAAACTGCTACATAGAAATTTTTCTTCAAATCTCACTGAGCCTCTCAGCTCTCACGTTAAAGTTTGAAGAAGCCATCATTCATCTATTACTAGGTTGAAAATAAAAAACTCATGAAAGCGACATCCATTTTTAGACTCTTCGTTTTTTTTATTCTTGGTTTGACCTATGCCGAAGCAAAAATTGTGCAAGTAAATGAGGAGAATGGTGGCATTGCAGTAGAAGAATATTTACCTGGATACCAGCATCATGATGGTCTTTGGTTTGATGCTAAAGAGCATCTTTCTTATGAGCCTTTAGCTAACCATATTTATCAACATCTCATTGCCCAAAAAAATGTTACTACGATTTTAGAACTCGGTGCAGGTGCTGGTAGCTTGGCTTATCATTTGCGTCAGTTAGATCCGACACTCACTATTGTCACTGTAGATGGTAACCAAGACACAGTAATGTCGCCTTATATCGATAAGGAGACACATTTTATTGCACGTACCGACAAGGATTTAGATTTCTTTTATGAAAACGGAGAGCGGGTAATTTTTGACTTAGTCCTCAGCTTTGAACATTTTGAACATATTCAACATGATTCTTTTCCTGTTTTTTTAAATAACCTCAGAAAACACATTTCTAAGAAATCGCTTTGTTTTTGTACGGCCGCTAATTGGGGAGGTCCAGGAATTTATGAGCCTCATTGCAACGTAAAAACATTAAAACAATGGCAACTCTATCTGCGCAATCAAGGCTTTGCGTGTGAAAATACCTCTCATCTCGGTGATATTCCCACACCGTTTAATTTTAGTTGGCCAGCAACTTCTAAGTTACTATTTCGTTTGAACAGAAAATGCCCCTGCAATCAGGGCTCCTAGAACATCCTCTTAGAGGGGTGTTTAAAATTTATTTTTGACGCTCCCTCTTAGTCTTTCACATCTATAGGGAAATAAAATTGTGTGCCTTGACGGAGCAGGTTCTCGTTATTCTTCAAAATTTCTTTTTTGAAATTCCAAGCAAGAACGTAGTACACATCCGGTGGAGAGGCTACCTCTTTTTCTAAGATTACGGGAAGATGCATGCCCGGACTGTAAAGCCCCTTTCTTAGTTCGTTTTTCTCGACGAGAAAATCAATGTAACGCTTATCGATACCAAAATAGTTCAAAAGAGTGTTTCCCTTTACTGGAGCGCCCATTCCATAGATAGTCTTACCTTGATTTTTCATTTCTGTGAGAAAGGTCAAATTTTGTTCTTTTAATTTGACTATCCTTCTAGCGAAACTTTGATAGGCTTCTAAAGTGTTACAACCGGATGCTTCTTCGGCCTCTAAGAGCTTTTGAAGCTGAGGTGTAGCAGAATAGTCTCCCGTGTGAGACGCGTAGGCGATAATAGAACCGCCATGGATCGTGGAAAAAGCAGCGTCAAAAAGAGAGAGGCCATGCCTGTGGAGCAAGGTGTTTAAAGTGTGAAGTGTGTAAAAAAGAAGGTGCTCATGATAAATCTGATCGAAAGCACAATTTTCCATTATATTTTTCATATAGAGAAACTGCACGACAAACACGCCTTTTCTCTTGAGAAGTTTTTGTATGCCTTGCGTTACTGAATGCAACTCTTCTAAATGAAAAAATACTCCCGATGCATTGATGACATCGAAAGAATTTTGAATTTTTTCCGCCAATGCAAGATTGAAAAATGCATTTAGGGTAGGAATTCCCTTCTCGCTGGCAATTTCTGAAATGCGTTTACAGGACTCTACTCCTAAAACCTCATAACCTAATTTTTGGTAATAGAGTAGCTGAGTTCCATCGTTCGACCCTATATCGAGCGCTCTTTTCGTTGTAGTAGTGCGGAAGAAGCGATCATCAACTTCTTGTGCTGTTTTTAGAAAGTGATCGCGTAGGGTCTGAGTAACGCCGGAAAGATAGGTATTACGATCGGAATAAATGATTTCTTTCTTAACCGTATGGTCAAGTTGGGCAGTGCAGCAATTATGACAATAGAGAACGCGTAAAGGATAAAAAGCCTCTTGTCCAACTTCTTCCTGCGTCAAAAATAGGTTGCCGCAAGGGTGGTGGCCCAAATCAATGGCTAAGCTAAAATCATGGGCATCACAGACTCGACAATCCATGTTTTCCTCTCGAAGAAATTATGCAAAATCATGCTATAAAAAGACTTTTCTGCATAGATGGGAGTTGCTATCCTTTTTTTTTGCAAAAGGAGAGTTCATGCTGATTATTTCGCGAACACCTGTGCGCCTGAGTTTTTTTGGTGGTGGTACGGATTATCCTGAATTCTATGATAGGCATGAAGGAACTGTTCTGGGCACAACGATCGATAAATTTACACACGTAAGCATCAGCACTCCTGGCAACTACTTTGATCATAAAATCCGCATCGGATACTCCAAGACCGAACTCGTGCGCAATATTGCAGAGATTGAACATCCCAGCGTACGAGAATGCTTAAAATTCCAAGGCTATACAGGAAATCTCGACATTCACATTTTTTCTGACTTGCCGGCCAAAACTGGTTTAGGATCCTCTTCCTCTTTTACTGTGGGTTTTTTGCATGCCCTTTATGCTCTACAAGGACAGAAGACTTCTAAGCAGCGATTAGCCGAAGAAGCGTGTTATGTAGAACAAAAGCTTATTCAAGAAAACGTTGGCTCGCAAGACCAATTTCATGCAGCTCACGGGGGTTTGAATATTATCGAATTTCGGAAGAATCAAGTACAAGTTCGTCCTGTTGTCGTATCGAGTCATAATCTGCTCTACTTCGAGCAACATCTTATGATGTTTTATACCGGGCTTACCCGTTTTGCGAGTGATATTCTCAAAGAGCAAATGATGCGAACCGAAAATCGTACGAATGATCTTTATCTCAATCGTATGAAGGAGATGGTAGGCGAAGCGGAAAAATTATTTGCTGATGAAAACCCCGAATATATGATCGCTGCTTTAGGCGCCCTTCTCAATGAGGGTTGGTCGCTGAAGAAAAAACTGTCGAGTAAAATCACGAACCCTCTCATCGACCAGGGGTATGAAGCGGCGAAGAAAGCCGGAGCTTTAGGTGGAAAACTTTGTGGGGCAGGAAGTGGGGGATTTATGGCTTTGTTGGTCCCCCCCGAAAAACATCAAGCCGTTCGGGAAGCACTTGCGGGAATGATGTCTGTGCCGGTACGTTTTGAGAATGCGGGCAGTACGATTATCTACATGAAAGATTAAAACCTACAAAGAGTGCATGTGCTGGATTGTATCATTTTAGCTGGTGGCTTGGGCACACGTCTACGTTCTGTTGTTGATGACCGACCCAAACCCTTAGCTTTAATCAACGGGATGCCGTTTTTACATTTTCTCATGCAGTCCCTTGAAGCCTCTGGGATTGTACGCAAAATAGTCTTGGCAGTGGGTTATCGTGCAGATGCTATCAGGGAATATTTCACAAAGAATCGTTTTTCGATTCCTGTAGAATTTTCCCAAGAGCATCAATTGCTAGGTACGGGAGGTGCGATTAGAGAAGCCTTAGAAAAAACATCTTCTGATAATATTTTAGTTCTTAATGGAGATTCCTATCTGGAATTTTCTCTCGAAAAATTCCTTTGTGAACATATAAAACTCGGTCATATCGCTTCCCTATCCTATACTCAAGTGGAAGATGCTGCTCGATTTGGCCAAGTCGAGATTGATCAAAAAAATAAACGAGTTTTAAAATTCACAGAAAAAACCGGGGTCCAAGAGCCAGGACTGATAAATGCGGGAGTTTATCTTTTTCGGCATACCCTATTTGAAGGTTTTGTTTTGCCCGAGCAGTTTTCCTTAGAACACTATTTTTTCCCCTTGTTAATTTCTCATGGCATCGGAGCTTATTACTGCTCTGGCGCTTTTATCGACATCGGAACACCTGATTCCTATTTTCTGGCACAAACATTTTTTCAATCGCTGGTTCATTGAGTATGAAAGAACGAATTTTGATTACAGGAGGAGCTGGTTATATCGGCTCTGTGTTAACACCGCTTTTGCTCCATCACGATTATCATGTGACCGTTGTCGATAATCTTATGTATCGACAAACTACCCTTCTCGATTGTTTTGGAGCTCCTAACTTTGTCTTTGTGAAAGGAGATACTAGTAACGAACAATTGATGAAAACCTTGATTAAGGATGCTGATGCTATAATTCCTTTAGCTGCTCTTGTCGGGGCCCCTGCCTGTGCAATGAATCCTTTACTGGCGAAAAGTGTGAATTATGATGCAGTAAAAATCATTCTTAAGAACACAACGGCTCAACAAAAAATTGTATTTCCGAACACAAATAGTGGGTATGGAATTGGGGAGAGCGGAATCATTTGTACGGAAGAGACGCCTTTACGGCCTATTTCTTTATATGGTCAGCTAAAAGTAGATATAGAAAAAGAATTGTTGGCTTCTAAGCGCGCTATTTGCTTTCGTCTTGCAACAGTTTTTGGGGTTTCCCCTCGGATGAGACTCGATTTATTGGTGAATGATTTTACCTATCGTGCTGTCCATGATCGTTCGGTCATTCTGTTTGAAGAACATTTCAAGCGTAATTATATCCATGTGCGCGATGTAGCTGCTACTTTCTTATTTGGACTCACCCATTATGAGAAGATGCAGGGCCAAGCTTATAATGTAGGGTTGTCGAATGCGAATTTAAGTAAGCGTGAACTATGCGAAATGATTAAGACATTTCTTCCGTCTCTGTATATCCATCATGCTCCCATCGGTGAAGATCCCGATAAACGAGACTATATCGTCAGCAATGAAAAATTGGAGAAATTGGGTTGGTCAGCTCAATACTCCTTAGAACATGGTATTCGCGAACTGATAAGCGCTTATAGCATTATCAAAAATAATCAATTTGCCAATCATTGACATGAAAGTATTAATTACGGGTAGTAGCGGTTTTCTAGGCACTTTTCTTCACGAATCTCTATTGCGTGAAGGAAATGAGGTTATCGCTCTTAATTCTCATACATGTGATTTACGTAATCCACACGCTTTATCCGCTTTTGATAACTTCCCTTTGGATCGCATTTTTCATTTGGCTGCTTGGACACAGGCAGGTGATTTTTGTCTTCATCATCCAGGTGAACAATGGATAATCAATCAAAAAATTAATACTCACGTTTTGGAGTGGTGGCTCCAGAAACAACCTCAAGCGAAATTAATAGCTATTGGGACCAGCTGTAGCTATGACCCTAACCTTCCTTTGCATGAAGATTATTATCTTCAAGGCCAACCGATCGATAGCCTATTCACCTATGCGATGACTAAAAGAATGTTACTGACAGGTCTTATAGCGCTTTCAAAGCAGTTTGATTTAGAATATCTCTACCTCATTCCTTCGACTTTATATGGACCCGGATACCACACAGATGGGCGACAAATGCACTTCATCTTTGATCTCATCCGTAAAATTTTAAGAGGAAAATGGTATAACGAGCCCGTTGAATTATGGGGTGATGGTGAGCAGAAAAGAGAACTTGTTCACGTAAGAGATTTTGTGGCAGCTCTTTTGCAGCTCACTGAAAAAGAAAAATGCACGCACATTAACATTGGCTCTGGGAAAGAATATTCAATTAAACAGTTTGCCTCCATGATTTGTGAGCTAGTCGATTACCCTAATGAGGCTATAGTATTTAATCAGGACAAGTATGTGGGGGCTCGATCAAAAGTTTTACAAACAGAAAAATTATCCCAACCTTTACCTGATTTTAATTGGATAGATCTCCAGACAGGCTTGAAGGAAACCATCGATTGGTTCACAGCCAGCCGGGAACATTTTTTCCCTCAGAGAGCGCATTAAAAGAAATATTTCATCGCCTTTCAGAAGATCTTTTGGAAAATCCTATGTCAACTGAAGTAGATATAACTATCGTAGGTGCTGGGATTATCGGTTTGACCACAGCTTATGCTCTATTGCAAAGAGATCCCTCTCTCTCCCTACAAATCATTGAAAAAGAACTAGGACCTGGCTTGCATCAATCCAGTCGCAATAGTGGAGTTATTCACTCGGGTGTCTATTATAAGCCAGGATCATTAAAGGCTAAAAATTGTCGAGAAGGTAGGCAAATCCTTCTTGATTTTTGCGATGAACACAAAATACCGTATAAACAATCGCACAAACTCATTGTCGCAACAAAAAAAGAAGAGCTCATAAGGCTGGAAGCCTTAATGCAAAATGGGTGCGCTCATGGTCTGTCCAAGTTGGAAATCATCTCTAAAGAGCAAATGAGAGAAATTGAACCCCATATTGCGGGAGTTAAGGCTTTATATATTCCGGATTGTCATGTTATCCGTTTTGCCGACGTTACAAATCGCCTTGCGGAACTGTTGCCGAAAAAAGGTGCAGAAGTGCGGTACGGAGAAAAGGTTTTAAAACTGCATCGTAAGAATGCCACCTGTGTGATTGAGACTACTCGATCTTCTTACTCGACGAAAGCGGTCATTAATTGTGCGGGGCTATACTCTGATCGTATTGCTGCTCTGACGGGTGAAAATAAGAATTTAAAAATCATTCCGTTTCGAGGAGAATATTTTGAAGTAATCCCTGAAAAGCAACACTGGATAAAGGGTTTAGTTTATCCTGTGCCTGATCCTCGCTTTCCTTTTTTAGGTGTGCATTTGACGAGGATGATGAACGGCAAACTCGAAGTAGGGCCTAATGCTGTCTTAGCTTTTGCGCGAGAAGGCTATCGCCGTAGCCAAGTTGATTTTCGCGATTGCTGGGATATCCTTTCTTATCAAGGGTTTTGGCAAATGTCTAAACGCTATTGGGATAAAGGTTTTTATGAAATGGCGCGATCGACAATCAAAAAACTTTTTGTCCATGATGTTCAAAAACTTCTCCCCTGTGTACAAGAGCGCCATCTAGTTCGTGGAATGACAGGCGTTAGAGCGCAGGTTGTGAGCAAAGATGGAAAAATGGTTGATGACTTTGTTTTTAAAGAGGATGGCCGCATTTTGCACGTTATTAACGCCCCTTCCCCTGCTGCAACCGCTAGTTTTTCAATTGGAAATAGTTTAGCTGACCTCTATTTTGCTGAGATGAGGTGAATATGCACGATCTTTGTATTGACGCCCGCATGCTATTATCATCTGGTATTGGAACCTATTTACGTTCTTTACTGCCTTTTATCGCTAAGAGCTCCTTTCGGTTGCGACTGATTGTCAATAAAACTCTTGTTGAACAACTTCCTTGGCTTTCACGATTTTCGTTAGAAATTTTAGAAGCCCCCATTTACTCATTCACAGAACAACTTCAATTACCCGCGCTAGTGGGCCATTGCGACCTATTTTGGTCTCCCCATTACAATATACCTCTTCTTAGGTTACGAGCACGCAAGCGTCTTGTCACTATTCATGATGTGAATCATTTAGTGTTTCGTAAAAATTTAAGCTTAGCGCAAAGGTTCTACGCCCATGTCGTCATGCGTCAAGCGGTGAAACGCTCGGCCCATGTCATTACGAATTCAGAATTTTCTAAGAAAGAGTTATGTAAATACATCCATGCCCCCGCAGATAAAATCACCGCCATGCACTTGGGTGTGGATGTGAAGCGATTCTTTATCGAAGATGATGGGCGAGGAGCCGAGATAAAAAAGCGTTATCGACTGCCCGATAAATATTTTCTTTTTGTCGGAAATTTAAAGCCTCACAAAAATCTTGCAGGACTGATTCGTGCTTATCGTATAGCAGGAGATCAACTGAAAGATTTTCCTTTAATGGTCGTGGGAAAGAAGGAAGGCTTTTTGCAGGCTGATTCAGAATCGCAGCAGCTCATTGAGCAGTTTGCTCTTCATGGTGAAATTCGTTTTCTAGATTTCGTTCCAGAAGAGGATCTTCCTTCGTTATATCGACTAGCGACTGCGACAATTTTCCCCTCTCTCTATGAAGGATTTGGCCTTCCAGCGATAGAAGCGATGAGTGCTGGCTCGCCCTTAGCCGTGTCAAATGTAGCAAGTTTGCCCGAAGTATGCGGAGATGCGGCTCTTTATTTTGACCCTCATCAACCTGAAGATATTGCACGCATGCTGATTCAACTCGCTACTCATCCTCAGTTATTGCTGACGCTAAAAGAAAAAGGCATTGCACACAGTCAGAAATTTTGCTGGGAAAAATGCGCGTCCGAGCATTTACAAGTGATGGAAAGACTATGTCGGAATTAAAAACAGCAATTGTTCATGATTGGCTGACTAGTAAAGGTGGTGCGGAGAAATTCCTGGAAGCTCTTTACCAGCTCTTTCCCGCTCGCGTTCATGTATTACTAAAAGATAAAAAACTAATCGAGACAAGCTTTTGGCATGATAAGAAGATCGAAACATCTTTTCTTCAGTATATGCCCTTTGCTAAAAAAATTTACCGTCATTATCTTCCTCTCTTTCCGATAGCTATTGAACAGTTCAATCTCGCTAATTACGATCTTATACTTTCTTCTTCTCATGCTGTAGCCAAGAATGTCATAACCCATGCTGGGCAGTTACACATTTGTTATTGTCATACACCGATGCGCTATGCTTGGGATCTTTATCACCAGTATATGAAAGAACTTGGGTGCATTAAAAAAACTTTAGCGGCAGCTGTACTCCATTATATGCGTATGTGGGATAGTGCAGGAACCAGTCGCGTTGATCATTTTATTGCCAATTCGCACTATGTTGCGCGTCGGATTAAAAAAGTATATGGACGGGAATCGACAGTAATCTATTCGGGCATACCTCTACATTTATTTTCTCTTGCTTCCGCTAAAGAAGACTTTTATCTTACCGTTTCGCGTATGGTGCCTTACAAGCGTATCGACCTCATCGTTCGTGCCTTTTCCCAAATGCGGGATAAAAAATTAGTAGTAATCGGCGATGGGCCCGAAATGGAACGTGTAAAGAAATATGCCACATCCAATATTGAACTCTTGGGCGGCGAATTATCTGATGAAGAGGTCCGAAGTTACATGGGCCGAGCCCGCGCTTTTATTTTTGCGGCAGAAGAAGATTTTGGTCTTGTTCCCGTAGAAGCACAAGCCTGTGGAACACCTGTAATAGCTTTTGGAAGAGGCGGAGTGGTGGAAACGGTAAAAGAAGGGATTACGGGAGTTTTTTTTGATGAACAGACAGTTCCTAGTCTCCATAATGCCATTTTGGAATTTGAAAAAAATAGGGATGCCTTTGATCCGCTCACTATACGTCAGCATGCAGAGTTATTCAGTGATGTTCGCTTTCAAAAAGAATTTAAAAACTTTATCGATTCAAAATTAAGTGAGTTTTATGAAAGTCGTTATCCTAGCCGGCGGTAGTGGAAGTCGCCTCTGGCCACTTTCTCGCAGCAGTCATCCCAAGCAGTTTCTTACATTTGGCGTCGGCGGGTCCTTATTGCAAAAAACGGTGAATCGCTTTTTGCCGGAAATACCCATCCAAGATTTGCTCATTGTGACGAACCAAGAATATATTCATATTGTCCATGATCAACTGGCCGCTTTGCATCCTGAATTGTCAGGCCAAGTCATTCTCGAGCCCATGAGAAAGAATACGGCAACTGCAATCACTTTTAGTGTGCGGTATATGGAAGAAAATTTAGGCCTAGGTAGCGATGAAGCTGTGCTCATTTGTCCTGCAGATCAAGTTGTGGCGCCGAAAGATCGTTTCTTAGAGACCATTCAACAAGCGGTGCTATTTGCAGAGGCTGGTCAAATAGTCACTTTCGGTGTGCGCCCTACACGCCCGGAAACAGGATATGGATACATAAAAGCGGAGATGTCAGGAAAACAGCCCTATACGATTGAGGAATTCATTGAAAAACCACCACTCGAACAAGCCTCAGCTTATGTTGAAAGTGGCAAGCATGTTTGGAATGCGGGGCTTTTTCTTTTTACAGCAGAAACACTCTGGCAAGAATGTCACGCGTACGCTTCTCCTTATGCACGTTTACAGACACAGAGTCTTGCAGAGATCGAACAAACTTTTTCCGAGCTTCCTTCCCTCTCTTTCGATTACGCCATTATGGAAAAGACGAAAAGAGCTTGTGTCATGCTTCTCGATCTTACTTGGTCGGATGTGGGCTCATGGGACAGTGTTCATGAGGTGTTAGATAAAGATAATCAACAAAATGTTACCATTGGAAATGTTCACGCTATCGATACACAAGATAGTCTTATCGTCGCAGGCAAACGGCTTGTCACGACATTAGGCATTCAAGAGATGCTGGTCGTAGATACTCCCGATGCTCTTTTTATTGCAAAAAAAGGAGAATCCCAAGGTGTGAAGCAGCTTGTTGAAGCTTTACAACTAAAAGGGATGAAGGAAATCATTGATCATGTTCAGGTCCATCGTCCTTGGGGATCCTATACGGTTCTTGGAGAAGGAACTCGCTATAAGCTCAAAAGAATCGAAGTACATCCTGGAGCTAGGTTGAGTTTACAGCTGCATTACCATAGAAGTGAACATTGGATTATTGTTCAAGGAACGGCGAAAGTGACAATTGGAGAAAAAGAAGAACTTCTTCATGAAAATGAAAGTGTGTATGTGCCAAAATCCGCTATACATCGTTTAGAGAATCCGGGAAAAATGCCCTTAGAAATGATAGAAGTGCAAGTGGGAGAATATGTCGGCGAAGATGATATCGTCCGATTAGAAGATGTTTATGGTAGGATACCAACATCAAGATGAGCCTAGCGGTATCTAAAACGGCTTTGATTCAGAAGAATTGGATAATTCCTCTGATTTTTTTATACTTTTTTACGACTTCAGCTGATCTCTTGCACATTGAAGTATCTTTATTTCATTTCAAGGTGAACCACGCGCTTTCACTTGTTCTTTTTATTCTCTGCGCTATTCAAAAAAAACGCTGGGTGCTGCCAGATAAAAAACTCTTTCTGGCTTTTCTTGCTACAATAGTTGCAATGGGATTATCGGCAATAGGGGGGATCTATCCCTATCGTTCTCTTATTTATTTGCTGGTCTATATCTTTACTTTCCTCGCTTATTTTCTTCTCCCCTTCAACTTATTCCTTCTTTATGGAAAGGAGAGGATTTTTAAGCTTTACTTCTTAGCGTTTGTCGTTACGGGGATCATAGGCACGTTGCAATTTTTTCTCTCTTTGATTGATATAAGTACCCCTTTTGTTACTCAGTACATGCTAGATACAATCGCGAGGGGACAAGCTTTAGCCTACGAGCCTTCCTATTACGCTCTTTTTCTTGTGCCTTATGTCATGTACTTGAACGCACGTTTTCTATTTGATTGCGAGAAAGTTATAGATTTTTCACGATTAAAGGGATTATTCGTTAAAAATTTATTCCTCCTCGTTTCTACATCTACGGGCGCTTTTTTTGCCTATTTTGTTTTTTTTCTTGTGACTCTGTTCGTGGGATGTTTTCGTTGGGTGCGTGAATCTCGAAGAAAAATTGTGGGAAAGCTTTTCAAGATGATGAGTCTTTTCTCTCTACTCTTCGTCTCTATAGCTCTCGCAATGCCAGAACTATTCCTTCGCTCATTTTGGAAATTTTTCCATACTGGTTTTATGCAGCATGGTTCGTTTGTAGATAGGTTATATGGGATTATCTCTTCACACGAGGCGTTTCTTCAACACCCTCTACTGGGGGTAGGTATCGGTGGAGTGGGCCCTTTTGTTTATCAGCAATGCCTTTCTCAGGGACGTGCGGTTTCTTTTCATGAACCTTATTCTTGTATGTTCGACATGTTCGATCCGACAAATGTTTTTTGGGAATTATTGGCTTCTTTAGGTGTAGTAGGATTTTTTGTCTTCGGATACTTCTTTTTTCTTTATTTGCGGATTTTACATCAAACAGCAAAACTACCCCACTTATCTCGGGAAGAAAAAAGTACGATTTATAGTTTAATTATTTCAGTCGGGGTCATGCTCATTGTTTTGCAGTTCAATCAAAACCTCTTCCGGAGTTATGTTTGGGTCCATCTTGCAATTTGTCTAGGCTACTGCTTTACTCTTAAAAATGAAAAAAAGTTAATTTTAAAGAACCTCCAAATCGATTAAAACTGAATACAAAAAACTTCATTTTAGAAAAAAAGGTTCCTATGGTTACCAATCAATCGCAACGTCATCAACTGGACCTCTTAGTGGAAACGGTTGGCGATGCTAAAGAGGAGCCACCTCTTCCAAATGAAGGCCTGCCTCGACAATGGTTACCAGGGTGGATAAGATGGCCTCTTAAAATTTTGGCGCTTCCTTGGATTTTGCTCGATTACCATGTGCAGTGCTTAGCTTCTAAATTCTTCAGAACCCCCTATGTTCAAGTGGGTGGTTGCAAACAACGGGGTAACTGTTGTCATTACATCATGATGGAAAAAGGGTGGGGCATTTTCGGATGGCTCTTTACTGCATGGCACACGCAAGTGATTGGGTTTTACAAAAGAATGCCAGATACCCAGGAATATGAAGGCAAAAAAATCTATGTCATGGGCTGTCGGCACTTAAGAAAAGATGGGAAATGTGGTCAATATCGATTTCGTCCTCTTGTATGCCGAAAATGGCCTATCATTGAACACTTTGGTCATCCTCGCCTCTTAAAAGGCTGCGGTTTTCGAGCCGTGGAGCGCAAAAAAAATTAACTTATGTTGCAGTAAAAAATTTTCTAATTGCTAAGAGAGTGCGCGATGCACTAAGTTGCGGTCTATTTTTAGGACTTGGAATATATTTTCACAATAGGTTGCGTATGTTGAGACATGGTCATTTTCTACAACAAATGTTGATTTTGTTGGCTTGTATTATTTCGACAAAGAGTTATGCAGAAAAAAGTCTAAAGTCTCAAATACCTACTTGTGAAAATTTCTTTTGTTCCGAAGAACAAGTTGAAGAGAGAAGTAATGAGTTAGAGTTCAAACAGAATCAGATAATATCTCTTCGAAACACGGTAGGAAACCCCAAAAAGAAGATCAAACATCAGAAATTGGAACTTCCGAAAAACTACCATTTCCGTTCAGATTTTAGCCAATTTCTAGGTGAACTGCTTTCCCAATATAAAATACCGACGGCTGTGGAGACAGGAACGCTATATGGGGATACAACAGCCCTACTGGCAGGCAAGTTTACGCAAGTTCATACTGTCGAAATTATAGAGGAAAACTACCAAATAGCAAAAAACCGTCTTGCCGATTCACCACATGTTCATTGTTATTTAGGTTCGTCTACTGCAGTCCTTCACGAAATTCTACCCAAGCTCCATGAGCCCATTTTCTTTTATCTAGATGCTCACTGGTATCAATACTGGCCTTTGTTAGATGAATTAGAACAAATCAGCCATACTCATCGAGATAATTGTATTGTTGTAATTGATGATATTAAAGTTCCAGGGTTCCCGGGGATTGATTACGATAGATATGGTGCTGCCGAATGTTCATATGAATATACCAGTCATCTATTGAAGAAGATATTTTCTGAATATACTCTGCACTATTACATTCAGCAAGGGCCCAATCCCCGAGCAAAACTCATTGTAATTCCCAAACATTGGGGAGACTTGAATATATCAAGTCCATCCTGATGCAATCACGCTTGCTATTAGGATAGATGTTTAGTGAGAAGGCCTGCCAGTTTCATCATATCGACTGGCTTTTTAGAGCCAAAAACTTTAGCAAGATTCGCATCAGGGATGATCATGCGTTTATTTTTTGGATCTTGTAAGTTATGGCTTTTGATATATTCCCATAGCTTCTTTGTAACTTCAGGTCGGGAAAGGGGTTCTTCCCCTACAATTGCTTGAAGTTCTTTGGATAGCTGTTTGGCAGGTTGACCTGCGCTTTTCTTTTTAGTTGTCTTCTTTTTAGCAGCTGCAGACTCTTTAGTTACTTTTTTAGCTGCTTTCTTTTTGCCAAAAGTTTTGGTTTTTTTGACATAGGGTGTTTTGGGGTGATTAGGGTATTTTTCGTCTAGATCCTCGAGGTGGTTAACGATCACATCACAATCGGGGAAAGTCGAACAAGAAAAGAAGGGTTTACCAAAACGCGAACGGCGCTGAACCATATTGCCGTCGCAGCCTATAGCTGGGCAGCTCGGCATTTCAGCTGCAGGAGTCTCTCCCGCTCTTGGTATATTGACAATGCCTTTGCATTCAGGATAAGTCGAACAGCCTAAGAAAGGGCCAAATTTACCAAAACGGAGTTGCATTGCACTTCCACATTTAGCGCATTTTTGATCCCAATCGAAATTAGGGTCATACTCTTCTTTTTTAAATTCGAGCGCCTCAATCGGGACGGTGTATTTACATTCTGGATAACTCGAGCATCCATAAAAATATTTCTGCCGTGACCAAATTTTCTGAAGATTATGCTTTTTGCATTGGGGACAAAGAATATCCGTCGGGATTTTGGGAACGAAGGCTTCTTTTTCCGCAACATCGACGTAAGGTATAAAGTCTTTCCAGAAAAGACGAATGATCTCTTTCCAATTCATTCTCTCTTCTTCAATAAGCTCAAGATCATCTTCCATAGCCGCAGTAAAGCGAATATCCATGATCATCTTGAAATTATCTTCGAGCATTTGTGCGATTACTTTTCCCAGTTCGGTCGGTTTAAGAGATCCTTTCTCTTTAACTGTGTAATCACGGCCTTGGATTTTATTCATGATGGCCGCATAGGTTGATGGTCGACCTATTCCAGATTTTTCCAGTTCTTTAACTAATGAAGCCTCAGTGAATCGGGGTGGTGGACGCGTAAAAGACTGTAGAGCCTGAACATCGAGTAAATGGAGACTTTGGCCTTCTTCAAGAAAGGGCAATAAATTTTCGCTCTCTTCTTTTGGCTCATCGAGTTCGCCTGATCGGTCTTCTTTTTCTTCATAAACCGCGAGAAAACCCGAAAATTTAATTGTTGAACCTGTGGCGCGCATAACAATTTTTTGATCCGTAATGATAGAGCAAACAACTGTATCATAAATCGCAGGGTTCATTTGCGAAGCAATGAAGCGGCGCCAAATTAATAAATATAATTTGTATTGATCGGGAGTAAGAGAGGATTTGATGCGATCGGGAGGTAGGCGAAGGTTTGTAGGCCGAATCGCTTCGTGGGCCTCTTGAGCAGATTTTTTGGAAGCAAAAACTCTGGGCTCATCGGGAAGGTATTCTTTGCCAAATTCTTTAGCGATGAAGCCGCGAACCGCTTGAATAGCTTCTGGAGCAGCTCGCACAGAATCCGTTCGCATGTAAGTAATAAGACCTTCTGCGCCATCTTTACCTAGCTCAATACCCTCATAAAGACTTTGGGCAATATTCATCGTCCGTGAGGCGGAAAATCCATAATGACGACTTGCTTCTTGCTGCAATGTAGACGTGATAAAAGGAGGTACGGGATTGCGTTTTTTTTCCTTTTTCTCAATAGAGTCCACTTTATAGTGGGCTTTTTTGAGTCTATCTACAATACCTTCTGCCGTTTCCTTGTTAGGAATTGTCTGGATGTCTTTATCTTGTTGTAATTCCTTATCAATACGCTTGCCGTCTACGCTGTAAAGAGCTGCTGTAAAGGAGCGTGATTCCTTTTGGCCTTGGAGTAGCGAACTAATATTCCAATATTCGATCGGAATGAATTTCTCGATTTCTTTCTCACGGTCGACAACGAGTTTCAAAGCAACAGATTGGACCCTTCCAGCAGATAAGCCTCCATCGCGTGATCCTTGCACTCTCCGAGTTAAGATGGGAGAGATTTTATATCCGACAATCCTGTCGAGAAGACGCCTAGCTTGTTGGGCATCGACGAGGGCATTATTGATATTCCGGGGATGGGCAAGAGCATCGACAACAGCATCTTTAGTAATTGAATTGAACGTCATGCGTTTGTATTTAGTCCCGGGTGGCAAGATGGAGGCTATGTGCCAAGCAATCGCCTCTCCTTCACGGTCAGGATCGGGCGCTAAATAAACGATATCGACATCTTTAGCTGCCTTTTTTAACTTTTGTATAACTTCTTGCTTCTCCTTAAGGACTTCGTAATTGGGCTCAAAATCATTTTCCACATCGATCCCAAATCCTTTAGCCGGCAAATCCCGGATATGCCCTAAAGAAGATTCAAAAATGTAGTCGGGACCGAGGAACTTCCTCAGTGTCTTGATTTTAGTTGGAGACTCAACGATGATGAGCGCTTTGGCCATCTAATTAACCTTTTTAAAGAGCTTTCCGGGAAATTCCCGAATGATGTTTTTAATTCTAAGTCTCATCAATAGCGCTGTTAATGTCGCTACAGGCAATTGAGTCAAGAGCGCTAATTCATCAAAAAATATTTCGCTCTGGGGGAACTTGTGAAGAAGCTCGCTTTCTGCGGGACTGAGATCGACGACAGAATCCTTCAATCGAGGTTCTATAAATTTTCCCGGCCTCAAGAGGGATATCATCTCATCCCCATTTTCGACAAGCTTTGCTTTACCAAGCTTAATTAAATGGTGGTTACCTTTAAATGTCTCACAATCGGCTCTACCAGGTAATGCAAAGCAGAGTTTACCCAGGCGTATGGCCCAATTCATGGTGCCTAGAGCCCCACTCTTTATAGGCGCCTCGATCAACAAGGTTCCTTCAGCTAAAGCTGCAATCAGTCGATTTCGACGTGGAAATTGAAACCGATCTGGAGGGGTAAAAAGGGGGTATTCACTAAAAAGAGCTCCGCGTTCACAAATTTTCTCAGAGAGCGCTCTATTCTCTTTAGGATAAATGTGGGCTAGGCCCGAACCGATGACGGCGATAGTTTGGCCATATTCTAAGGCTCCCTCATGAGCTTCGGTATCGATACCGCGCGCTAATCCACTTACGACGGGAATTCCTCTACGTCCACAGATTGAAGCAAATTCTTTAGCAGAACTGCGTCCATATACAGAAGCTGTCCTTGTGCCTACAATGGCGATGGAAGGATTGGAGAGAGAGGGAAGTTGTCCTTTGCGATAGAGAACTAAGGGTGGGTCGGGAAGAGCGCATAAACTAGCTGGATAAGCCGAACTTCCATATTCAATAATATCGACTGCATTTTCTCGGGCTGTAGCTCTTGCTCGATCCACACCGCCCTCGCGAAGTATTTTCTCGACAGTCTCAGGAATTTCTTTTTTTTGTAGGAGTAGATGCCCCTTTTCGGGTTGAAAAGGAAAAGCAAGATGCATAGCAAAAATAGTATCGAGACTTAAATTCAAATTCATTACTTTTTAATTGACAATTACGGATTTTTAGTCAATTCTATTAAAATATGAATTTAAAAAGCCATAATTATTTACTTCTGAATAAAGAAGGAATTTTCCCTGGACCTGAGGAGACAGAAGAAAATTTTATCTCAAGAATTGATCAATTGCGTACAACTCTCCCATTACCTGGACATCCACTCACCCCTCAAGATTGGCAAGAAGCTCACCACCTTTTGCAACCCATTTTAGATATTCAACCTTTTTGGGTTCCTGCTTTTTATCAAAATAAAAAACTCTCTTTATGGGAAGGGGCAGCCATTTGGGATTGTGAGGGAATTTCCGTAGTACAGCTTCGCAATCGATTTAAAAAGGGTCAATTTGGATTGGTGAAGAGAGAAGAAGTTTTAGCTCATGAAGCTGCTCATGCTTCCCGTATGGCTTTTAGAGAGAGTCGTTTTGAAGAACTCCTCTGTTACCAGACTTCTTATCAAACCTGGAGAAAATATTTGGGACCTCTTTTTCGGCGCCCTTGGGAAGCGGCGATTTGCTTAAGTGCGATAGTGTTGGGTTGGATATGGGGAATTCTAGGCTTTACTCCTCTTGCAATTATTACTCCCTGGCTACCCTTTTGCTTTTTTCTAGTTCGACTTAGTCGGGACCATCTTATCTTTCGCCGTTGTCTAAAGAACATAAGCCCTTTGCTGAAAGAAAAGGCGGAGGCGTTAGCTGTAGCGCTTAGGTTAAGTGACCGCGAAATCCTTCTATTTGCGAACGCATCCAGAGAAAAAATAATCTCCTACATATCCGGGCAAAGCGAATTGCGCTGGACAGTCATTGCCGCGACTTATTTTTCCTTATAGAGGCTGCCGGGATTTGGCGAAGCTTTCGATATTTAGCGACTGTTCGCCTGGCACAAGTTATTCCTGAAGCCCCTAATTTTTTTGCGATCTCTTCATCACAAAAGGGGTTTAGATGATTTTCTTTTGAGATCGCCTCAATGATGGCTTCTCCAATATCCCTATTTTCCTTCGATTGATTGCTCCGAAAGAAAAATTTTAGAGGAACGATTCCTAGATGGGCGCAGCTAATGTATTTATTAGCAATTGTGCGCGCTATGGTAGCAGGATGCAATTGTAATGCCTCTGCTGTTTCCCGAACGGATAAGTATTGAGGCTTAGTGGTAACTCCTTCTAAAAAACTACGTTGAGAAGTAAGAAGAAGGCGCCCAATAAGTTGGAGAGTCGAATTTCTTTTTCTAACCGCAATCAGTAATTGTTTCGCATCTTTATGGCATTTTTGAAGATATCGCATTGTATCGCTCTCTTTGACTTGCGAAAGAAGCCTAGATGAGAGCCTAAGGCGCGGAAGGTGAGTTTGATTAATTTCCAATTGCCATGCCCCTTCTTCTTCTCGCAAAAAAAGATCAGGCGTCGGAAAAATTGTCTCAGAAAGAGAAAAGCGGTTTGCGGGGTTCATGGAAAGAGAGCCAATCTCGTCATATAAAGCTTGGTAACATTCTTCTCTTGTACAGCGAAGAGTTTTACAGATTTTAGCGATTCGGTGATAGAGCAGATCCTCAAAATGGTTTTCAAGTAGGGAAAACGCCAAAGATTCACTTCGATCTCGAGCTCCTAATTGCAGCAAAAGCGATTCCCTTAAAGATCGAGCGCAGATACCGGGTGGGTCAAAATGCTGCATGGCTTTAACGATATCATCATAAGGTGTTTCAAAAGGTAGAAACCCCTTTTCATCAAGTTCGGCTAGTAGGGTGAGAGCCCTATGAAGATCTTCAGGATCTTTAAAAAAGAGACGAGCTTGTCTTTCTATGTATTCATATAAACTCGTTTCTTTATAAAAATCTCTTTGCTCGACAAGTGGTTGATATTCTATTACCCTGAAAGAGCTTGTCGAAAAACTCTCAGGAATGACTTCGATGAGAGGGTTTTCTTCGAGTTGTTTTTCTATCCATGCCGAAAGTTCTAAAATAGGCATCTGCAATATGCTCAAACTTTGTATTAAACTCGGGGATAAAATAGGAGCTAGATGCAGAGAAGTCGAAGAATTTTGCGTAAAGGAGATGGGGGACATGGGCCTTCTCACAAGGTTCAATCATTTCCATAGAAGAGTTCAGGTAAATTGTCGAGAGAATCCGCATGCGTATCGCTGTCTTTAGTTGTCTAGGCTTGGGAGATGGCCTGATATCACTTATTTTATCCAATAACCTCGCTAAGAATCATTGTGAGGTTGATACCTTCCACCCCTCGCTGCACAGTCTCCAAGCCTGGTTTCCTCATCTTCCTCTAAAGAGTTTTCCTTCTGAAGAGAAAATAGAAGAAGTTTTAGCTCTATATGATCGTTTTTTTCTTTTTTATGAAAAAAGCGATTGGATGTTTAAAATTCTCGATTGGTGCCAGAAAAAAGCGCCTCAAAAATTGACTGTTCTTAACCCAATTGCTACACCTAATTGCGATTATCCTTATTGGGAAGGTGGCAAGTTCGATGGTCGGCTCACCTTTGTAGAAAATCTTGTAAATTTTTGTCGCCACTCTCTTCAACTACACAATGCTACAGATTCTAATGGTATTACTCCGTTAGCCGATGTTGTCTTTCAACGTTATCCCAAACGAATTGTCCTACATCCCACAAGTTCTAAAGAGGAAAAAAATTGGCCGTGGAAGAGGTTTGAAATACTCGCGAATAGGTTAGAAAAAAGTGGGTTTGAGCCATGGTTTGTCTTATCTCCTGCAGAGAAAATACAATTCCCTGCCTGTCGTAGCCCTAGTACTAAAAATTTATCAGAATTAGCGCATTTTGTTGCTGAGTCTGGGGGGATGATTGGCAATGATTCCGGTATTGGCCATTTGGCTTCTTGCTTAGGATTGCCTTCTGTCACGATTTCTCGCAATAAACAGCAGTCATCTTTTTGGCGCCCAGGTTGGGCTCCCACCAACACCTTAACTCCACCCTCCTGGATCCCAAATCTAAAATTCATCCGCTTGCGTGATAAGTATTGGAAATACTTAATCTCTGTAAAAGAGGTCCAAAGAGTTTTTACCAAGCTGTATCACGGCTTGAACCCTTTCTGCTAACCCAAATAACTTCAATCACAAACGAGCAATTTTCCTATTGGTTTTCTAAATTTTTTTTTGTGATTTTTCTTGCGATTTTAAAGAAATATCTTATCCTCTAATGAAGATTTAGCCATGGAGGAACTATGAATATTCTTTTTAGCTTTTTTGTTCTCTTATCGTTTTTATTCTCCTCTCAATTTGCATTTGGAGCGCTCCCCCACGCCTACGTAACGGATGAAAAAGGAGATACCCTTGCTGTAATCGATGTATCGAATGATACAGTACAAAAAATTTATGGGATTACGGGATGCCGAGTAGTAAAAGTATCACCCGATGGTACACAGGCGTATGTAGGATGCGATAACAATACATTACGTGTAATCGATACACTCAATAATTTGGTTTTGCCGATAGAGATCAATGTAGTGAAGCCTGTGGCTTTGGCTGTTTCTCCGGATAGCGAATTTGTTTACGTTGCAAGTACAGATGACACCGTAAGTGTAATCCGAACTGGGACCTATGAAACAGAAGCTGTGATCAGCGGTTTTGACTTCGTTCAAGATATTAAAATTCATCCTGACGGTAGTAAAGCTTACGTGACAAATAAAAATGGTGGTTGCGTAAGTGTTATCGATACACAGACGAGAGCAATTGTTCAAACAATCACTGGTTTTCAAAGTCCTATAGGCCTTGCTCTAAATATAGATGGAACTAAAGGGTACGTAACAGATACGTCACATCATGCTCTCTATGTTTTTGATACTACGACAAATAGTGTAACGGATGTTGTTTTAGGATTTAATGATCCTGCTTATATTGCTGTAACACCAGACAAAAATAGAGCGTATATAAGCAATAAAGGAAATGATACTGTTACAATTTTGCGTCTAAGTGATAATTTTATTATTCGTACATTTCCCCTACCTGGACCACAAAGTATTGCTATATCTAAAGATGGGCTTTATCTTTACATAGGAAGCAGCGCAGGGCTAGTATTCAAAGTGTACACTTTAGATAATAGCATCCAATATGCTTTCAAAGGCTTTTCGAATCCTTCCAACATCGCACTTACAGTAAACAATACCCCTACTTCTACGGTAAATGCATGCCAATCAGGAGAAGGTACGGGCATTCTGAATACATTGACTTGGACCGCTTCCCCGGGTTTTCCCCATAGCTATCGGGTATATCGCGATAATCTCGTGAATGGTTTATTAGGTAGTGTGCCTGGAACAACACAAGAATTTTTTGATACAAATCTTGTGCCGGGACAAACCTATCAATATTACGTGATAGCTGACTACGATAATGGATATTCTTCCACCGTAGGGGATGTTTTGATCGCTCCTGAGCGCACTTGCATCGCCCCTTAAGATCTTAAATGGCTCTAGCAGTGCGTAGTTTTCTGCTACGCACTGCATCTACTTCTCATTTTTTTCATTCTCATTCGCTTCTCTCTATTTCCAAAGGTCTTGAGAATTGCTATACTATTCACATGCTACAAGAATTGAACTCTCAGCAGATTGAAGCTGTCTACCATATTGAAGGACCCTTACTTGTCCTTGCAGGTGCAGGATCGGGGAAAACTCGCATCGTCACATCTCGCGTGGCGCATCTTTTACAAATGGGAGTTCCTGCTACAGAAATTTTGGCCGTTACGTTTACGAATAAAGCGGCTGAAGAGATGCAAAATCGTATTCATAGTCTTGCTCACCATCGGGTGCTTGCGTGTACCTTTCATAGTTTATGCGCTCGGATTCTTCGCGCTGATATTACTTCGTTAAATTACACAAATAATTTTACCATTTATGATGAAGACGACACCGAAAAAATTGTCAAAGAGTGTCTTACGCAATTGAATATTCCGGTGGAAAAAGGAATTGTTAAAAGTGTTCGTAGCCAGATTTCGCAGGTAAAGAACGATCTGTTAGATATTGAAAGCATGGCGAACGCTCACGAGCTACTTCCACAAATATATAGGTTATATCAAGACAAACTTCGCAATTATCAGGCAGTCGATTTTGATGATCTCCTTTTTTTGACCGTCACCTTATTTCGTGAACATCCTGAGGTCTTACAAAAATATCAAAATCAGTGGAGCTTTCTTTTAATCGATGAATATCAAGATACAAATGCTGCCCAATACGAACTTGTGCGTTTGCTTGCTTTCCCCAGAAATAATCTTTTTGCGGTGGGTGATCCGGATCAATCGATTTATTCGTGGCGAGGAGCCAGGATTCATAATATTTTGAATTTTCAACAAGATTTTGCTGGTGCACGCGTTATCACCCTCGAACAAAATTATCGTAGTCAAAATACGATTCTTCAAGCTGCAAATGCGGTGATTAGTCATAACACCGCGCGTTATGAAAAAAACTTATGGAGCGCGAAGGGAGCGGGGCAAAAAATCGGGCTCTTTATTGCCGATACAGATAGGGGTGAAGCTGAATTTGTCATAAGAACTTTAAAAAAACATCATCGCCAAAATGTTTCCTTAGGAGAAATGGCGATTTTTTATCGGACCAATGCGCAATCCCGCACTTTTGAGGATCTTTTATTGCGCGAAGGAATTCCCTACATCATCATTGGAGGAATTTCTTTTTACCAAAGACGCGAAATTAAAGATGTACTAAGCATGCTGCGCATTGTAGATGGCGGCGCTGATTTTTTAGCTTTTCAAAGGACCATTAATCTTCCTCGTCGCGGGTTTGGCGCAGTAGCTTTAAATAAGCTTCATCAACTGGCTTTTGAATCAAACCTCTCCATTTATCCTTTATGCGAAGCGATCTTAGAAAGAACCATTGATTGTACCTTGTCACAAAAGCAACGCGAAGGACTAGGAGAATATGTAAAAGCTATTCGTACGGCTCGTGGGATGCTGCATGCTAAAATGCCGATACACGAAGTACTCCACGCGCTTATCGAAAACAGTCGATATCTTGAGCACTTACGCGAAGATCCTGAAAGTTACAATGAACGTAAAGAAAACGTGGCAGAACTCATTTCAAAAGCGGCGACCTGGGAAGAAGAGAGAGAACATCCCGATTTATGCAATTTTTTAGAGGAGTTATCACTCAAGTCTTCAGCCGAAGAAACACTTGATTCTGATGAAGTCGTGCGAATGATGACTCTTCATAATAGCAAAGGTTTAGAATTCAGTTGTGTAATGCTTGTCGGGATGGAAGAGGAGTTATTTCCTCATGTGAATTCACGCGATGAACCACACCAATTAGAAGAAGAGCGCCGTCTTTTTTATGTCGGCATGACACGAGCAAAAGATTTCCTTTATCTGACCGCGGCAAAAAATCGGTATTTATGGGGAACTCCACGTATAATGAGGCCAAGTCGATTCCTCTACGAAATCCCCAACGAGTATCTAGAAAAACTACATCAAAAAGCGGAACAGAGTTCAGATGGTGAAATACGATTGGCCAATGGTACTCGAGTTGAACATCGCGACTTTGGAGAAGGGATCATTCTAAAAAGTTATTCAACTTCTCTTGGGCTCACATACGATGTCTACTTTTCCGACGCAGAAATTGAACGTTCGCTTGTTGGAAAATACGCTAAATTACGCGTTTGTGATTAAAGAATCCTTGTTCGCTTCTCGCCTTCTCGTAGTCCAAGATTTCCGTAACGGTGATAATCTATACTGAGACTGATTTCGCGCAGGTAATAGAGCATTTCAAAACGTCCATTGGCAAGGACAGGATTCAGTAGAAGAGTGGTTGCATGAACGGCAGCGGCTTTATAAAGTTCTTCGCTTGGTTGTGTAAGACAACGAATACGGACAAAACGCCCATTCCGCACACGCTCAAGAAATGCCTCCTCATTTTCTTCTTTAAAATGGAATTGATCGAATTTTTTTTTCCATCGGGGGTCAAAAGATGTGGAAGTCATTTTTGAACAATAGCTGACTTCTAAGCAACACCCCGCAGCTATCGCAGCTGCGAAAGAGCATAGAATATCTAAGGGTGCACAATTTGCATCAATTCGTAAAACAATCCCATTAAATGGTCGGTAACGAAAGAGGTTATCTTGTCCCACTAATTTGCTAGGATCTTGATCTTGTGTAAATTTTTTTGCCCAATGGGAATAACTAGCTAGGCTAACGTGCCATATGTTTAGCTCATCATGTTTAAAATGCCACTTGTGAATCAGTTGTGTCATCGCATTGAGTTGTGGAATAAGTGGATCTTGCTCTGGAGGAGGACCGACCTGCCTAGGATGGCAAAATTGGGCAACATAATTAGGTCCACCGGCTTTGGCGCCCGCCCCATAGCTACTCGCTTTACAACCCCCGAATGGTTGTCTTCTAACAATAGCTCCCGTCGTTGTCCGGTTGATATAGCAATTTCCTGCTATGATGTGTTGGATCCAATAGGCTTGTTCTCTTTCATCGAGACTTTGAAGTCCTGATGTAAGGCCATAGGGTGTAGAATTTGCAAGCTCAAGTGCTTCTTCAAGATTTTTAGCACGCATGAGTCCCAAAACTGGGCCAAAAAGTTCTGTTTGGTGGGTAAAACTGCCTTTTTTAACACCGAGCTTAACGCCTGGAGACCAAAGATGAGGATTTTCAGGATAGGAGCGGGGCTTGACAAGCCATTCTTCTCCCTCTTCCAAGGTTGTTAAAGCGCGTAGTAAGGCTCCTTCAGGAGGGCGGGCCATTGGAATCACTTTTGAAGAAGGGTCCCAAGCAGAGCCCACTTTTAGGCTTTCGACTGCATCTTTTAAATGCTTTAAGAAGTGAGGGTCATCATAAACTTCTGCTTCAAGTACTGCTAGACTTGCGGCACTACATTTTTGTCCACTATGGCCAAAGGCTGAATGTGTAAGATCTTTAATGGCTAAGTCTCGATCCGACATAGCGGTGATTATCATCGCATTTTTTCCGCCAGTTTCCGCAGAGAGAACAACGTGGGGATTAATTTTTTTGAAGAGTTTTGCGGTTGAGGTGGCTCCTGTTAAAATTATCTCATTTAAACGAGGATCGCTAATCAATCGCGTGCCAACAGGTTCATCGGCGCAGTTGACGAATTGTAAAACATCTTTGGGAATGCCTGCATCCCAAAGAATATTGACAAGCACCCACCCTGTTAAGGCTGCTTCGGGGGCAGGTTTGAAAATTACGCAGTTTCCAGCGACTAAAGCAGCTAATATTCCGCCGGCAGGAATGGATACCGGAAAGTTCCAGGGAGGCGTGATCAAAATTGTGCCTTTGGGACTCCATTCTATGTCATGACATTCTTCCATTTTGTCCCGAGCGTGGCGGTAATATTCAGCAAAGTCTATCGCTTCGGAGACTTCGGGATCGGCTTCATAAACGGTTTTCCCTCCGTCAAGAACCATAACCCCAATGAGATCTCCTCGTTTTTCGCGCATTTTTTGCCCGGCTACAGCCAGTAAATGACAACGCGTTTTAACGGGCGTAGCTCGCCATCGGGCCTCTGCTGTTTTAGCGGCTTGAAGAGCGCGATCCATTTGGTCCCATTCAGCAAGACAATATTCATAATAGGTTTTTCCTGGTCTTGAAGGATCGACCCCTTTTCCTTTTTCTAAGGATTCACGAATTTCTTGACCGGCGATAACAAGAGGAATCGTTGGGAAACTTTTATTTTTCCACTCCTCTAGTAGGGCATGCGCCCATGATCGATTTGCCTCTAATGCAAAATCTGTATCAGGTTCATTCTCGAAAGGAAGGCTCTCAGCGGGCATAGAGGTCGGTAATAAGCGATTTTGTGTTCTTCTTGGCTCTGCTAATACTCTTGAAGTCGATTCGCAGGAATCTTTAAAGAATTTTATCTGGTGTTTCCATTCGACAGAGCCTGGTTTAAGTCCAAACGTATGGCGTAAGAAGTTTTCGGGTCCTGTATTTTCATCCAGGCGACGGATTAAATAGGCGACCGCGCTCTGAAAATCTTCTTTGGTGGCAACAGGGCAATATAAAAGAATCCCCCCAGCGATCTGCTGTACGACACGACGAATGTGGTCAGCCATTCCCTCTAACATCTCAAAAGTGATTTCCTTTTCCACTTTCTTTTCCGCTCGCATAATTAAAGCATAGGCAATGTCGAATAAATTATGACTACCGATACCGATGTGAACAGCATGCGCATGTGCAGGTTCGCAAGCATAGATGACCATTCTCTTGTAATTGGCATCGACATCACTTTTGCTTGTATAGGGCGCTTGTGGCCAGTCGCGTACACTCGCCTCAAACTGTTCCATCGCAAGATTGGCGCCTTTTACAATGCGAATCTTAATCGGTGCACCACCATGTTGGATGCGTTGCATGGCCCATTCGGTTAACTCCCGTTGAATACTATGGGCATCTGGCAAGTAGGCTTGCAAAACGATACCAGCTGCAAAATTGCGAAATTCTGGCTCATCTAATGTCTCAATAAATAATTGTTTAGTGAGAATCAAATCGCGATACTCTTCCATATCTAAATTGACAAATTTAGACGTTTTTGTCCCATCGGCTTGCGTGTACGTGTGGCTCATTGCTAAGCGATAGAGTTGACGTAACCGCTCTTTGAGCTGATGCATCGTGTGATCCCACCCTAGCAAGTTAATTTGGCTATAGATGGTTGAGATTTTGATAGATACGTATTCGATATCGTCTTTTTTTAAGTCCTCAGAGTAGATTTTTAGGCGTCTTAGAGCCTCCTCTTCTCCTAAAATGGCTTCTCCCAAGTGGTTAATATTGAGACGAACACCTTCTCTGCGTCTTCGTTGCATGTGCTTACTTAAGGCACGCTGTTCCCCAGGAAGAATGACGCTTGAAGTTTCTTTCCGAAGAGCCAAAATGGCTGTAGGAACGAAAAGGAAGGAAAGAGCTTTCCCTAACCACGTAAAAAGAAATAATTGAAAACGTTTCACCCAAGATAAATAACGAGGTATTCCTAATTTACGAAGAAGATAAACCATCTGATTAGCAATTCGTGATGGACGATGACTGCGGAAACACTGATCTGTCATGTACATCGTAAAGACTTTGCCCCTCGGATCATCCATCATTCGGGCAAGCTGAGACTGGATCGATTTTTCTTTAGCTGTTTGAATCGAATCCGCTTCTGTTAGCATCTGTGCTGCTAACTCTACCGACATATCTTCACGTTCTTGCGACGTTAAGGTCCGCTCTCTAGCTGCTTTTAAAATGTCACGGGCGCGTTGAATGCGGGGAGAATGATCTGGAACATTAGCCATAAATCTATACAACCAATATTTAAGTTGGTTTAACTAAACCTCATTATTTCAAAAGTTTATTTTAATCTCATTACTATTCTCAATTTTAATCTATATTATCTCTTTTTATGTCCATTTTGCTTTTTTAGCACTCTAAAACTGAGTCTGCTAAAAAATGGGTCTTTCAATTGACATTAAAAAGGATAGGTCGTAGACTTAAGCAAAATTTGTCCCTATTTTCTGGAGATCAACTATGTCGCTAAAAAACATCAAGCCACTTGGCAATCGAGTCTTAGTCAAACGAGCAGAAGCGAAAACGAGCAAAGGCGGGATCATCCTTCCTGACACAGCACAAGAAAAGCCTCGTCAAGGACAGGTCGTGGCAGTTGGACCTGGCAAAATGGAAGAAGATGGGGATGTCACGCCAATGAATGTCCGCGTTGGAGATTCAGTTCTATTCACAGCCTACGCAGGGACAGAAGTAAAAACCGAAGAACAAGGGACTGAATACCTTATTATGTCGGAAGACGATATCCTCGGCGTGCTTGCTTAATTGTAAAACAACCTCTAAAAATTGATCACTCTCGAGTAGAGGTCCCTCAACTCTAAATAGTGTAAAAAGGAATTTTCTATGACTAAAATGCTACAGTTTCATGAAGAGGCGTTGAAGTCCATCCTCAAAGGCGTCAAAACATTAGCTAAAGCCGTCATCGTGACTCTCGGTCCAAAGGGACGTAATGTTGTCATCAACAAAGGATTTGGTGCCCCTCTTTCAACTAAAGACGGCGTAACAGTCGCCAAAGAAATCGCGCTGAAAGATAAATTTGAAAATATGGGAGCACAGCTCGTTAAAGAAGCAGCTTCAAAAACTTCCGATACAGCTGGCGATGGTACAACAACGGCAATCGTTTTAGCAGAAGCCATTTATACAGCGGGCTTAAAGAATGTGATTGCAGGTGCAAATCCCATGAGTCTTAAGAGAGGTATCGACAAAGCCGTTGAAGCTTTATGTGCCGCATTAGACAAACTGGCCACTGCTGTAGTTAAGCCTGAAGAAGTTAAGCAAATAGCGACAATCTCGGCCAACAATGATCTTGATATTGGAGCCATTATTGCAGAAGCGATGAGTAAAGTAGGAAAAGATGGGACTATTACAATTGCTGATTCGAAGTCTATTGAAACGACTTTAGATGTTGTGGAAGGAATGCAGTTTGATAAAGGTTATCTCTCACCCTACTTCATTTCGAATGCAGAGAAGATGACGGTTGAATTGGATAATGCCCTTGTATTTATCACAGATAAAAAACTCTCTTCTGCGCGTGATATTGTCCCACTTTTAGAAAAAGTGATGGAAAAAGGTCCACGCCCTCTTCTAATCATTGCTGAAGATGTCGATAGCGAAGCTTTGGCGACCCTTGTCGTTAATAAGATCAAAGGTGGCCTACCTATATGTGCAGTGAAATCTCCCGCTTTTGGCGACCGACGTAAGGCAATTCTACAAGACATTGCAATTCTTGTAGGTGGAACTGTCGTTAGCGAAGAGGTGGGCATTCGTTTAGAAGATGCAGGCGTCGAGCATCTCGGACGGGCAAAAAAGATCAAAATTGCTAAAGAAGAGACAACTATAATTGATGGAGCCGGTGATTCTCAACTCGTTCAGAAGCGTATTGCAGAAGTGCGTGCCGAAATCGCGAATAGCACCTCTGATTACGATCGTGAAAAACTAGAAGAGCGCTTGGCCAAGTTGGTCGGTGGAGTAGCTGTCATTAATGTAGGTGCAGCAACCGAAACCGAGCTTAAGGAGAAAAAAGCTCGAGTAGAAGATGCACTTCATGCCACACGAGCAGCTGTTTCAGAAGGTATTGTGCCAGGGGGAGGAGTAGCATTGCTAAGAGCGATGCCTGTTCTTGATAACCTTAAACTTCCTGATGATGAACAAATTGGCGTTGAAATCGTCCGTTTAGCCACTTTTGCTCCTGCAACCGCTATTGCAACCAATTGTGGTAAACAAGGGAATTTAATTGCCGAGAAGATTTCCGAGGCTAAAGGCGCATTTGGTTATAATGGTCTTACCGATGAATTCTGCGATATGGTGAAAGCCGGCGTTATCGATCCTGTTCTTGTTACGAAGAGCGCTTTAACACATGGGGCTTCTATAGCAGGTATGCTCATTACTATTGCCGCAATGATCACAGATAAACCTCAGCCTCAATCCAAAGCATCTGCTCCATCTATGGATGGTATGGGGATGGGTGGAATGGGAATGGGCGGCATGGGTGGTATGGGCGGAATGGGAATGATGTAAACTCACCTAAATTCATGTAGTTAGGTTAAATCATGCCTACTTATCCCTATAAGTGCCCGCAATGCGGGCACGGTTTTGATGTTTTTCAGAAAATCACAGATCCTCCTACAGCTGTCTGCCCGCAATGCTCACACAGTGAAACAGAACGTCAGATCGCTGGAGGATGTGCAGTTTTCAGGTTTCAAGGATCGGGATTTTATTTAACCGATTATAAGAACAAACCTAAGTCGGCCGAGGGTCATCAGCATACGCCTGGTGGCGGATGTTGTAGCTGTAAACCGCCTTCCCCTCCTTCTTCTACCGATAACACGTCGACTTCTTCTGATAAGTAAAATCATTTCTCTGACCTATTGAAAGGCGCAATGAGCGCCTTTCAATAGTCTGGTAAGTTAAGATCTATCTTTTCGCTCTTTGAGTTTCTGAAGAAGCTCTTCACTAGCTAAGTGGTTATTGATAAGCATGTCTACAACTTGCGAACTTTCACGGTTAAAGTCCATCTGGCGCTCGGTATGCCCACTTTGTGAATAGGGAATAAGCAAGCTCGGAGCGATATTCAGTTCTAGAAGACGCTCCCAAAGAAACTCTTGTCTTGTACCTGAGGCATAATGTTGCGTGCCTCCAGTAAGTTCAATACAAGCGGGTAGGGGATCAAGAGGAGTTTTATCTGTTGGATGAACAAAAAGAACCATCGAGAAACGCTCTTTCTGCGGTTCTTGTGCAAGAACGCGATGGCGAGCGCTAACAAATAAGCCATTTGTGAGATTTTCTAACATATCGCCAACATTAACAATGAATGCATCCTCAGGAACGATAACATTGAGCCATTGCCCTTTTACTTCAACCTGCAAGCCTTGTTCGGTTGCGAAGGGTAAAATCGCCAACAAGTCAATATCGGTATGTGCTGCTGCCCAATAAATCGGTTGATTCGATGCCTCAATTTGTTCTTTAGGTAGTGCAGGATAATAAAGAGCGCGGAGAAGAGTATCGCCATCTTTAGTGGTGTTATTGAGCAAATCGACAGGTAAATGGGCTTCAGGCGCATGGAGGTTGATTGTTTCAACAATAGTCTGTTGTAAAGGAATGATATACTGTTCCAGCTCTTCATAAAGCCTTACCATCGCTTCTTTGTAACCAGGTTGATCGGGCCATACATTTTTGGGAGTCCCAAGTTCGCGCCCAATATGGTAAAATTCTTTCCGATCTTTATGCTGATTGCCTTTCGCTATTTCGCTAGCAACGAAACCTCTTTGTCCTTTACTCCCTTCGACAAAGCATTTTTCCTTATAAATTTGACTCTGCTTAAAAAAAACTTCCGATTGTGCATAGGCTTCACGAATGACATCGCGGTTGACTCCCGTGTGACGAACTGCGAAAAACCCAACCTGGGTTAAAGCTTCATAGAGCGTATCGAGAAATTGGTCGCGTTTGTTTCCATCGTAAAAGTCGCGCATATCCACCACAGGAATGCGAATATCCAAAGATGGGCTAGGAGTGGGTGGATTGGCAAATGCAAAAAAAGAAGCTGTGCACAAGGTAGCTAAAAAAAATCGAAAGATATTCATCAAAAGTCTCCGTTTGGTGTCAATGG
>JABDCS010000022.1 GCA_013288005.1 Chlamydiota bacterium
GAATGGTGGGATACTAGTGGTTCATATTAAGGATAAGAGATTGGGTCTCCGTGTATTCGCGGAGGCCTTCTTTGCCTCCTTCTCTTCCCATTCCACTCTGCTTGCATCCTCCGATAGGAATTTCGTGTGTATAACCTTCCCCATCGTTGATACCGATAAAACCATACTCTAATGCTTCAGAAACACGAAAAACACGAGCAAGGTTTTGACTGTAGATGTAAGCCGCTAATCCATACTCGGTTTTATTCGCGCGCTCGATAACCTCTTCTTCGTTTGAAAAAGGCAAGAGGTTAGCCACGGGTCCAAAAATCTCGTTTTGACAAATCGGCCACTCTTCCTGCGATCCTTCGATTACGGTTGGAGCGTAGAAAAAACCTTTAGCACAATCTCCTACTACCAAAGGATGACCGCCTAAAAGGATTTTCCCTCCTTTCTCTTGGGTTGAAAGAACTAAATTGTGTAGATGCTCACGTGCATGTTCGCTGATGAGAGGGCCGATCTGTACACCCTCGGTAAAACCCTGACCCACCTTAAGAGATTGGACACGTTGAAGAAACTTCGTTTTGAAATCCCTGTAGATCTCTTGATGTACATAGATTCTGTTCGCGCAGATGCAAGATTGTCCGCCAACGCGCAAAAACTTAATCGCGACAACTCTTTCAATCGTCTTTTCCAAATCGGCATCTTCAAAGACAATGGCAGGCGCATTACCTCCGAGTTCTAAAGAGAGTTTTTTGAGCTGCTTAGCAGCTTGCGCCATCAGTAATTTCCCTACTTCTACAGATCCTGTAAAGGTCAACATCCTAACATGAGGATTTGTGAGGAACTCCTCAGAAACAGGACGAGGATCTTTTGCTGTCACGATGTTAAAAACACCAGGTGGAATACCGGCTTCATGCAAAACTTCTGCGATGGCCAAAGCGGTAAGAGGCGTATTCTCGGCAGGCTTTAAAACTACGGTGCAGCCCGCTGCTAAAGCAGGAGCAATTTTCCTTACTACCATATTTGCAGGAAAATTCCACGGAGTTATGGCGCCCACTACACCGATAGGCTGTAAATTTGTCCACAAACGTTTATGCGCAAAGGGAGAAGGAATGACATCGCCATAAAGACGACGGCCTTCTTCTGCTGCCCAGCTTAAATAACCCGCACTAAAGAGAACCTCTCCTTTGGCTTCTGCCAAAGGTTTCCCATTTTCCTCTGTAATAAGACGCGCAATTTCTCCAGCTCTGGATACGAGAATACTTTCAGCACGTTTAAGAAGAATACCTCGCTCTTTTGCAGGCATTTTTTTCCATGTGGGCCCTGCATCTCGGGCAGCTAGGATTGCCTTTTGCGTTTCTTTTTTTCCCCCATCGGCTATCTCACCAATCAACTCTTCATTTGCCGGGCTTTTCAGCGTATAAGTCTTGCCATTTTCTGCAGCGACCCATTCGCCATCGATATACAAAGATTTCATTTAGATTTTTCTCATTTTTCATAGTGCTATATTGCTCACTATCATACGATTACAGCAAATTACTGTATTGGGCATTTCCTATGTTCATTCCACTACCACAAGTGGTAAACAAACGATCTACTATTCAAAATGCCATCGCGTGGTTATGGACGCCAAATGCGCTGGATTATTAACCCTAAAAGCACAAAAAAAATATGACTTCAAAATTACAACCACTTCCTTTTACACCTCTCTATTCCCGCTACGAGCCTGCTGAAATATCTTCTCGCCTTAAGACCCCTTATGCGTGCTTTAATGCAGTGGCTGGAGCAGAAGCCTGCAAAGGACCGAAGGCAGATTTATGGGCTCTAAGAAAAGAGAGAGAAGAATGCCGAAGAAAATTTGCAGGCCAAGCCTTAGAGCCCCAAACAAAGTCGGTAAGCACTTCTCATGAGAAAGCAAAATCCATTTATTTAAAGGAGACTCGTGAGAAAATTGAGGAGTTGTCTACCTCATTACGAGGTGTTTCTCCTAAACCCCAATTAAGCGGTGCTTCTGCTAAAGGCGACTATACAGACCTCCTAAATATCTCTAAGGTGCATGACAACCTACAGGCTTTTCTTTCAGTTACGGATTTTCATAGGCACTCACGTCTTAATCGAAGAACACAAGCCACAAAAGACGAAGGGCTAAAAGCAAATTCTCGAAGTCAGCAGCGTTTAAATTATCTTGATATTATTGACTATGCAGTAGCACTTGGTTGGATTCCTCAGATGAGAAGAGAAGATGCCGCAACTTTACCACTTAGGGATGATATACTTACACAGGTTGCTCGACACTTTACAGAACTCAAATCGATCAATCTTTATGCCCGTGGCCTTCTAAGACCTTATTTATTGCATCAAGTAAGACCCAAGAGTATCGAAACGCTCTTAACAAGATGTACAAAAATGGAATCTCTTGATTTGCGTGGATGCCAATCTTTACCTTACCTCGCTCGCACGTTTCCTCCTGACTTAAGATTACGCTTACGTTATCTCGATCTCTCCGGTTGCGGCTTGGATAATAATGGACTACACGAACTCACCCCTCTACCCAATTTAACCTACGTTAACTTCTCCTATAATCCGCATCTATCTGATAAAGTTTTGAGAACATTTCTTACAGGTTCTCCTAGATTGCAAACCCTTGTAATGGAAGGTCAAAACCAGCTTACGGATGAGACCTTGGAAGCTGTAGCAGATACCTGTGTAGGAATACAAGCCATAAATGTGAAGGATTGTAGTAAAATTACTGGACGTTGCATTTCGTCTATTACAAGAATCCTTCCGCATATGAGAACTCTCTTAGTTTCGGGCACAAAGATGACTTCAGGTGAGAGCCTTGCTCTGATCTACAGGAATCCTGGTTTAAGTATTTTTTAAACATAGGAACTTTAATACCCAATCTATAGATGAGTATCTATCTTTTATGTTTAGGAAAATCAGTAGGATAAGTCGAGATCCTCTACCTCCATGAACACACGTAACGCTGGCAAAACATGAGTTCCCTTACCCCAGTTCCTTTCCAACCTCTACCTTCTTTTTATTCCGATTCTTTACTGAAAGAGTCTTATTCCCGCTTTAATAGTGTTACCAAGAGTGAGTCTTGCAAAGGTGATAAAGCTGATGTAGGGGCTCTACGTGAAGAGAGAGAAGAGGGTCGGAGAAAACTTAGCTATAGAGAATTGGAGTCCCCTCAAAACAATTTTAGAGCTATACAAGATATACAAGCAGCAAAGTATAAATACTTAGATGTAACTAGCCGCATAATTAAGGACTTCTGTGTTGCATTACATCGACCTTATTCTTTGGAGCTAAGGCCTGAAATTCTCACTCGATTAACCGATTGCAATTCGAAAATATGCTCTTTCCTAAACTTTATCGATTTTCTCAGATATTCCAACATCACCCGTCAAGCTCATGCAAATAAAAGTGAGACTTTATCTGCCTTTTTAAGAAACCAAACGCACCTAGGCTATCGCGATATTATCGATTACGCAAAGGCCTCTCACGAATTCATTGCTAAAGACAAAAGAGAAGATAGGAGAACCTTTGACTATGAATTAAGTGATGGGATGGTTGAATGGATAGCTCAAAAATGTCCTAATTTAAAATCGATCGATTTTACTCCTACTGAATGGGCATCCCATTATATGCCTACCAGGCAACATATTAAGCACCGCATTACAAACAAAGGAATCGAAACACTTTTTACAGAATGTCGGAGTTTAGAATCTCTATCTTTAGGAGGTTGCGAGAAAATCGATAGATTTACTGCTAAGACTATTTTAGCTATGAAATCCCGTTTACGCGCGCTCAATTTGGAATCCTCAGGTTTCGAGGATCATGGATTGCAAGAACTTACCCCTTTACCGCTTTTAACGGATATCAATATATCACGCATTCATTGTAGTGAAAAGGTATGTAGTGCCTTTCTAGCTGGATCTCCCCAATTGCAAACCGTTTCGATGGTATCCCAGCATGATTTTACAGATAATCTTCTAAAGAGCATTGCAACCCATAATCGAGATTTAAGAAGTATCAATCTTAGATTGTGCCCTCATTTTACAATCGATGGCATTGAGAAAATTGCAAACCAGTGCCCTCGCCTAAAAAAGATCCTTCTCAGCACTGTATATGGAATGAAGCCCTCAATTTCCTTTGTGGACTATAGACGCTTTAATAATCTTTATAATCATGTAGTAATTATATTTCAGGGATGAATTCCCTTTTTAAAATACGTTCATCCGAAAATTAAGAATAGTTATGAGCATATCCTTGGGTCATCTTTCTTCCCCAAGCTCTTTGAGGGCTTCCCATTCCCACTTAACGTTTAGTTTTGATCAGACTCTAAAGCAAGAGCGCATCAAGAACGATAAAGCTGATGTATGGGCTTTACGCAACGAAAGGGAAAAAGGCCGAGGAATTTTTGCAGACCAACAGCGCGAGCTTGAAAAAAAGCCCGATAGCTCCTCAAAAAATCACCGATTACGTGATATAAAAATTGCTAACAAAAATTACTTGAACTACACGCGTGAGCAAATAGAGAATTTTTGTACGATATTACGAGGATCCTTGACTTCTTTTCCCCGTGATCAAATACGGGGTACACTGGCTATTGCTTCCTTAGATAGCTATACACGTTCTTTTCTCTCTCTTACTGATTTTTATAAATTTTCCAATGTGAACCGTGCAGCACGTCGAACAACAGCACTTGCTCTTTCCATAAATTTAAAATCCCAACAGCGATTGAGATATTCTGAAATTGTAAGTTATGCAACGGCTTTTGGATTTATTCCTAAAGAGCCCCGAGAAAAAAGGCAGCACTATCATTACCGCTTAACGGACAAAATTTTGGAATTTATCGCCGACAAATGTCTTGAGCTAAAATGGATTGATTTTTTTCCCGATGTGTGGGTTTTTCACCATTTAGGCCAATTTGCACCCATAAAGCATAGCATTACAATCAAAGCTCTAAGTAGCCTATTCATGAAATGTCATAGTTTAGAAACCGTTTCTTTAGAAGGATGCGAAAATTTACAAACTCTTACCCCCGCCCTTAATTTTGAAGCGAAATTGCGTTTACAACACCTCAATTTGACGAGGTGCGGCTTGAGTGAAGAGGGCTTACGCGATCTTGCCCCCTTACCTAATTTGACCTACCTCGACCTAACCCACAACATGGATATTAGTGAGCAAGCTCTGGTTGTGTTTTTAACTACCTCGCCTCAGCTAGAAACTCTTATATTAGCAGATTTACCTCTAACAAATGCTTCACTACAATTTATTGCGACCTATTGTCCCCACTTAAAGTATCTAAGCATTCGAGGCTGTCGCCAAATTACAGCGATTGGTATTCGTGATTTTGCAGCACAATACCAAAAGAAAGAAAAATTTGAGATACGCACCGGTGAGCTTAGATCCAAAGATCGAATTGATCTAAAAAATGCCTATCCTAATTTAAAAATTACTACTAATTGATTAATTTCATCCATTGTTAGAGCTTTTTTTGCTCACTCCACAATTAAGAAGGATTGGTAGGGAGGATTTAAAGATTAGAGACATCTCCTTGGAATGTTTGCTAATGGCTGTATAGAATTGGATGTTTAGGGCAGTAGCAATATTTCCGATGATGGTCTCAATCCGATCGCACTTAATGCAGCAAATTACAAGATCATCGGATCTTTTTCGAGTGCATGAGTCCTATCAGACGATCAAGTAGCTTTTTAAAGAATTCGTTATGAATTATATTGGTCATTTAAATAATCACCATTAAAACCCAGCTTCTGATGTTGAGATCCTTTATTTGCAACAAGATCAATAAAAAGAAGGCTATTAACTCCCGCCTGCTTTATACTTCAATGTCCAAATATAATTTACTTGATTTATTCAATAATACAAATGAAATTACCATACATGCATAATTTCAATTATATTATTGTCCATCTTGCATATTGATAAGATTATTAATCATTAATTAGGTTTATAAATATGAGTTCTGTATCCAGTTTATCATCTAGTTCCAGCCATCCACCTTCTCCTTATGAGGTCTCTCAGCAAATATTAAAAGACACTAAGGCTGCATTTGCTAAAAAAGTTGTAACAGCAAGAGAAAGAGCAATCAGTTCTTTTCTATGGGAACTTCGTGATGAGAGAGAAAAAACGCGAAAGGAATACAGCGCTAAGTATGACGCTACAGCTTCTGAGCCTGATTCTGCAGACAAAGATAAGATGCTCGTAAACCTAAAAGCAGCTAAAGGTATTTACCTTCGTGAATCTTTAAAAGAGATAGAAAGTCAGATAAAGGAATTTCCTTCCTCTCTACAACCTTCTTATGATACTGCTTTAGGCAAGCTTGGAGTTGCCGCTCTCAATGCCGAAGTGCGAAAATTCCTTTCGCCAAAAGATTTCTCTGCACATGCAGCCGTAGATAGATATTCTGCTCACACAATGCCTGGCGTTCTTAACAAATATTTAGCGAATCGATCTAGTCTCAATCTTTCTCAAATTCTGTATTACGCGCGTGCATTAAAATGGTGTACCGCTGAAGAACATACAAACTCCACGCTAACTGTTAGAATGGCTGAGGAAATTCGTACACAATGCCGAAATCTGACCTCTCTAAATCTCAGCCCAGATCAACGATCTCTCCAGATGTCACCTCGTCCCACAATTTCTACTGAAGTTCTGAACATTCTTCTTCAATGTCCGAAACTGGAATCTCTGAATCTTGAAAATTCTACTTTGAGTGGCGAGGCAGCGCTTGCTTGTTTGGAGGATTCACCTTTAAAATATTTGAATGTCAATAAAATCACTTTTTCCAATCCTCCTAGAGTGGGTCAAGGAGCGGGTCAAGCACCCCCTTTAGCCCGCCCTGAACTTTTTGCATCCTTGCAGTTTCCTAATTTAACTGAGTTCCATGCTTCAGGAATAAGAGATACTTCAATTATTAATGAATTTCCCCAGTTTTTTTACGCCTGCCCGCAATTACAACATCTCAATATTCAAAATACAGTTATGGAGTATGACAAATTTGTGACCATTGCGTGTTATTGCCCCCATCTTGTCTCCTTAGCGTGCACGGACATTCCTGGTCCGGTCACCTTAAAACGTTTTACAAAGGCATGTCCAAACCTTAGAAATATAAAAGCGCACTTAATAGGTCTAGAAGTGTGTAATTCAGAACGTCATAGAAGTATTTATCCTCACATCACGTTTAGTTGTCCTGAGTAAATCTTTGCCGCTTTTCAGGAATTTTAGACGGAAATCGCTTAAGGCACCTACCTATAGGGAAGGTGCCTATCTAAAAAAATTTCTTACATTTTACTCTAATGTGTTTACCGCATCAACTTATCTCCCTTTAAATATAATTTAATTAAAACTGCCTTGAATTAGTCGCATAAATCACTCTTTTTTACTGAATAATATTCCTTCACATTGTCTTGCTTTATTAAAAAACTTTTTAATTATATTTAATACTAGGTGAATATTTTAATTACATTTATTTTAAAACTTTAATGTTTTATAATTAAAATATCATTTACAAGATAATAAAAAAAGAGATTAGATCATGACTTTGTCTTTAACTTCTTCAACTTCATTACCTGAAGATTTATTAAGAATTAACTTAGATTCATTTTATACAATTAGGGATCGTGAAGCAGCCCCAACAAAGGTCGCCCGAGATTTATGGGCTTTAAGGATGGAAAGGGAAAAAGGTCTTGATCGATTCTTAGACGCGAGTACGACCTTAGTAAGACAACCTTCCTCTGACTCTCTCAAGACAAAACTAGAAGAACTCAAAAAAGAAAAAGTAGCCTATTTAACCACTACACGTGATGAGATAGAGCATTGTAGTGTGCAATGGTATGGAATGCCCGCCATTACTTCTTATGAGAAAACATTAGGTTCTTATGGAAATACGGATGTTAGACACTACATGTCGACGTTTCTCTCCATTCCGGACTATTTGAGCTACATTTGCATCACTCCATTTATGAACGGGACAAAAGCAATTTCCCACCCTATGCATTTACAAGGTCAAAAAGCCTTGAATTATCCGCAAATTATGCGTTACACACAGATTCTTCGTTGGAAAGCACTTGAGGATTACAGATTTTTTTCCGTTGACCAAGAGATTTTCCAAAGAATTGCAAAAGGTTGTCCTAATTTAACATCTGTAGATCTTTCTATGGGTAGCTGGCCGCTGAAAAAAGGTAATAAATCGATAGAACTGACTATTTCCTCAGATGGAATCAATGATCTTTTACGACACCCCAATTTACGATCGATTAGCCTCTATGGATGTATGATTCAAGGAGTCAAAAGAATCGGGCAAGACGTTGATCCCTTAGATCTTGATCGTTTAGAATCTCTCAATGTAGGCTGCAGTAATTTTCAAGAAATAACCCTGTCCACTCTTAAATTACCGAACTTGACGGGTGTTAACTTTACTCTCAATCAACAATTAGGCGATAAAGGGTTCGTAAGTTTTTTTGCTTCCTCACCCCGACTTAGACATATTGATCTTTCACATACGGCTGTTAAAGGGAAAGGGCTTAGGGCTATTCCTACGCATTGTCCTCATTTACAAACCTTAAACATATCCGGTTGTTATCAGCTTACATTTGAAGACTTACATGCTATTGCACAAAGTTGCCCGGATCTAAAAAGCCTCCAAGTTCCTGTAACTTCTTTAGTACCCATCACACTAAAACAAAAACAGCATTTGCTAGAGGCATACCCACACGTAGCATGGAGATTGTAAGTCATTCTGCTTTGATAAGATTAACCCACATCTGATGCTTCCATTCGCGAAAAACCTCGCCATCTTCCGTAATGATTTCCGCTCGATAGGTCAATAATCCGCCCGTACGAATAAAATCGTCATTTAGAACAGAAAATGTTCGGTAGCCTTTTCTCTTTTTTATAGGCCATGTATAGACACGCTCTTCATTATCCCAGGAGATTGCATAAAGCCGTATCTGAGGATTTTTTTCCATAATCTCCATCGAAACTAGCCATTCAATGACTAACATTTCTCCTAGAGGAGGATCGCAACGACGAGGATCTGGTGTATTGACGCTAGTGCTTGCTAGGTAACCCGCATTAATCCGCTGGCGATGGATTTCCACGTAGTAACGATTGCAAGAAGAGAATAAGAACACCGACAGTCCCAGAATATATAAAAGTCTCATAGATGGTGAAAAACTTGGGAAAAGCGGCTTAGGATTTTTCAAATTCTTGATCCATGTAAGGGTTTTATTTATCATGAGTGTTTGTGAAAACCTTAGAGGGTGTTTTAAGCTACTTTAATAGAGGGGTAATATACAAAGTTTGATAATATCTCTCTATGGCGAACCCAAGATCGGGCCAAAAAGCTCAGAAATTTTGATAAATTTTATTTTTTTATACAGCTCTTAGAAAAACAAAAGCCCCCTTCAAAAGAATCTTAAAAAATTGAATAGAAGAGAGTGAAAATATGGAATCTGTTGCCGGGATTGTTTTTGATGCTACACGTACTCAGGTTCTTCTCATCCGACGTAGAGATATCCCGGTATGGGTGCTGCCTGGAGGAGGTATCGAAAAAAATGAGACACCCGAAGAAGCAGCTTGTCGCGAAGTGTGCGAAGAAACTGGACTTGAGGTGAAAATTGTAAGGAAAATCGCCCTTTATGAGCCTCGCAACAAGTTGGCCAAACGGACACATTTTTTCGAATGCGGGATGATAGGAGGTGCGTTAACAACAACTTCTGAATCACGCTGTGTACGCTTTTTTCCTTTAGATAATCTACCTGTGCTCCCCCCACCTTACCCATTTTGGATTCAAGATGCACTACCCCTCACAAGAGAGATTCTTTCCAAAGAGGTTGAGGGGGTCTCCTACTGGATCTTGTTCAAACTGATGATCCGGCACCCTGTAATTGTTGTGCGTTTCTTACTTACGCGGATGGGTATTCACATCAATAGCAAAGACTAAAAGTGGGAAAGGGAAAGAAGGTGTTTTAACTGCTAATTTTTAAAACACCTCTAATTTTTTCTTTAGATCAGCAATAGCGCGAATACAAACGCAAAGAGCGAAAAGGATTCGACAATTCCTAAAGCTGCCATACATTTACCAATAATAGCCGGTTGTTTTGCAGCAGCTTGAATCCCTGTGGCTGCGCATTTTCCTTGGTAGATCGAAGAGATCAAGAGGGCTAAACCCACAAAAAAACCAATTCCAAGTCCGCCTAAAGGGGTTAATGTACCCGCTATAATACTATTTTTCATGAGCAACATAAGAACGAAAGCGTAAATAGATTGTGAGGATGCAACAGCCGACATACCAATAAAGGTACCATGGTTATCTTCAACACGGCTCATGACAGCATGTGACGCCATGCCAGCAATGCCACAACCAATCGCGCTACCGATACACCCTAATCCAAGTACGATCGCAGGACCTACCATGCTGTAGGGTTCCATAAACTGCCTCCTGTTATTTGACTTTAAGTTTTCGGAGAGGACGAAAAAGGCGTCCACCTCCTTCAAATGAATAGTGATACCATTCTATAAAATTAAGACGGAGTCCATGGATAATACCACCCATAGCTCCCAGAACGATATTGATGCCTTGGCCTGCAATGATAATAAGAGTACCCAAAACGAGCCCGACTTCGGCGCCAATTTTATTAAAAGTTTCCGCCATGATAGTCGCTGCAAGAGCGAGAGCATAAAGACGAAGGTAGGAAAGCACATCTCCAAAAATCGTGATGACATTCATTACCTCATGTAAGCCTTTCCATTTGTGCTGAATGAGGGCAAGAACAACCGCTAATGAAACCCCAACGTAGATCATTTGTAAGCCTATTTGAAAAGCCAGCGGCTTATCAATGATGCCTGTAAAATTTAAGAGAGAGGTTGCGTGAAGCATATAAGGAAAGAAGAGATAGCCGCCGACCATGAAAATGATCCACCCAATTGCAGCCCAGTTACGTGTTGCATAGCGAAGCAGAGATAAGGAAATATGGATCAATCCTAAAAGAAGGGATATCTCTAGCAGAACATTCCCTTTAAATTCATTTAAGATAGGATAAACAGTATGTTTGCCTTCATGAATAGCGGCTCCATCGATGAAATCTGTACCCGTTTTCGCTGACGCCACATTCGGGTATTTTTTTACCCATTCTGTATAGACCTCATCTCGTTTTGCCAGATGGTAATTCGCTTTTTTTTCTGCTAAATAACTGACGATAGAGATTTTACTTAGAGGATTGGTGGGGAGAATTTCAAGACCAAAATAGGATGTACTGAGCGCCCCCCATATGATGCAAGAAGTTGCAAGGATAAGAAGCAACTTGATGAAGCGTTTTCCCATTCCTTTAAGCCGGGGAAATTTCCAATAAAGGAAAAGTCCTAAAGTAAGAAAGAGAAACCCATAACCTGCATCCGCAATGATCATCGCAAAAAAAACAGCAAAAGCGCACAAGACCCACAAGGAAGGATCTTTGTCACGGGGAGAAGGAGTATCGTAAATATTAACAAGGTCTTCCCCTACTCTTGCTAATCCCTTATTTTCCATATAGGTAGGGATTCGGTCGCCTTCTTCAATCAAGACCGTTTCACAATGGACAGCTAACCCTTGCAAAATTCCAAACAAGTCGGGGATCTTATTTTCGGGCACCCAAGCTTCGATAGCGAATAGGCTATCTTCTATAGGAAAACCGACTTCCTTCTTGGCTTTAGCTAAATTAAACTCGTTGAGTTCCTGAATTAAGATAACATTGAGAAAGTCCATTTGATCGGCTAGAGCCTTAAGCTCATGTTCTGCACTATGGAGAGAATGCTCAATTTCTCTTAATTTATGGCGCAACGTGGGAGCTGCCTCTTCTACATGCATCTCGATCATTTCTGGAAAAGAAACACCAGAGGGAGTAATCGTTATAAAATAATCGAGATCGTAGTCTGTCCCAATATAAATCAGTTCCTCGTGTGCACGTAGTTGGTCACGCTTCGAGCACTTCACACAGAAAAATTGCACTTTCCGATGCGCCAATTTTTCCAACTCCTGGACTTCTTCCATGAAAAAATTTCCGAGAGGAGCAACTCGCGCAAGTTCTGCTGTAGCTATCCTACGTTCTTCGTAAAAGCTTTCAATTTGTGATTTGAGGCGGATAACTTTCTCAGCACGCTCAATCGCTACCTGAGCCTCTTCACGCTTTTCACTCTGTTTCACAACAGGTTGTTTTCGGAGGATCTTAAGGGCAGCTGTTAAGGTTTGAATTGCGGGAGAAGGTTCGATGGGGCGTCTACCATCAGTAGGAATAAATTCGATAATTCCTCGCTGTTGCGCCTTTTCAAAGAAGAGATCGAGATCTTCTTGCACACCCACAAAAATATACTTTTTGATGCCAATAATCATCGATTGTTGAACCTGTTTCTCGAAAAATTTCTAGCCATTTTTTCCATTTGAAAAATTGGCTTCTTTGCGTTGTAGGATTTTTCTTTTTGATACTTTGGCTTGTGCTACCGCTGCTAGCTGCTGATCACCCAGAAAAATTCTGATCTTCTTAATATTCTCTTGCGCTCGGGGTATCATAATTTTTTCAAAAAGGTTCACGCGAATCGACACATCGCGCAGCTCTTTTTCAAGCAGGCGTTTTTTTTCTTCTGCACTGAGTTTTTTTTCTTGAAGGGTGATGAGATCTTTAACTCCTTCTACAGCAGAATCTAGCCAAGCCGGAGTGTCGAATAACGCATACGTAGCTTCTTCAAATAGGACTCGCTCGAGTAAGGGAATCTCGATTCCTGCAATATTATCGTATTTCTTTTCCACATGGGTAACGGTAACCGCTTGTATAAGATCGCGCGAGTCACGTGTCGAAAAAAGAGCCGAATAATGTTCAACTTGACCGGTGAGAAATTGCAGCTGCTTACTGAGTTGCTCAATTTCTGCATGAGCATGCTGAACTTCAATCTGCAAAAGAGCTTTTTTGAGTTGTAGCGTAGGCAAATACTTTTGGAGTTGGCCCATACGTATTTGCTGGATGCGTAACTCGGTCTTAGTTAATTTCAGCTCAGCCACGGGCCTCCTTAGGCCAATATTTTTCAACTAAAGAACGCTTAATCCCTACCTCTTCCGATTCGAAACATTCTGCAAGGGTTTTCCAGCCGAGATCTAGCGCTTCTTCCAAAGTATAATTCACTTGTAAATTCATCATCCGATCTTCGAAAAGAAGAGAAAAAGCTAATAATTTCTCATCCCAACGCGACAATTTAAAACCCATACTCTGCCGTTCGCGGGCTTTTTTAGATTCCGCATACAGGCGAATCTGCGCATTGGCTACATCTCCATGGTCTTCACGGGTCACTTTACCTATGACTTGTTGCTTAAGACGAGAAAGAGAGCCGAAAGGATCGATACGTCCTCCGTGCAGGTAGAACTGCCCTTCAGTGATGTAGCCAGTATTATCAGGGATGGGATGGGTGACATCGCCGCCGGGCATCGTAGTAACCGCAATGATTGTAATGGAGCCGCTACCATCGATATCAACAGCCTTTTCATAGCGAGAGGCCAAGTCCGAATAAAGGGATCCCGGATATCCGCGATTAGAGGGAACTTGGTCCATCGTAATGGCGATTTCTTTTAATGAATCTGCAAAGGCTGTCATATCGGTCATCAGAACAAGGACATCCTTATCTTGAGTCGCAAAGCGCTCTGCACACGCCAAAGCCATATCAGGTACAAGGACGCATTCTACGACAGGATCGGTAGCTTTATGGATAAACATCACGGTTTTTTCCATAGAACCCGCTTGTTGTGCATTTTCTATAAACGCTTGGTAATCATCAAAACGTAAGCCCATACCCGCAATAATCACGACATCAGCATTTGTTTGGTTGGCAATCCGCATTAAGAGCTGGTTATAGGGTTCGCCAGCAATCGAAAAAATAGGAATTTTTTGTGATTTAACAAGGCAATTAAAGACGTCGATCATGGGGATATTTGTGCGTACCAAATCCCGAGGGATCACCCGTCGAATCGGGTTAAATGAAGGTGAACCAATGGGTATTTCCTCACCTATGATATCAGGACCCGAGTCAATAGGATCGCCGGTTCCATTGAGGATGCGACCTAAAAGAGCATCGCTGTAGGCTACCTGCATCTGTCTTCCGAGAAAGACAATATGATCATTTGTAGCAAGACCTCGAGTATTTTCGAAACACTGAAGAGTCACTTTCTCGCCTTCAATACGTAAAACAGACGCATAGGCAGAACGGCCATCTCTTTTTTGTATTCGAGCAACTTCGCCTAAAGAAACCCCTCGGGCAAGAACAGTTAGGAGATTGCCCCGCATATCGAGAATTCGTTCGTAGATTTTTTTCATCCAATTCCTCTTAAACGACGTTCTTTAAACTATCCCAGATGTGTATTCAACTCTAGCAACCGCATTTCTACTTAAATAAACTCTTGGATTGCAATGGATCCAAGGCTGTTAGCTAGGTTTACGTTTCACACCTATCAAATACTAGGAATATACAGTTTCTGACATCTGCTCATTCACGCGTGCGCGCTCCAACCGTTTCTGAATATCTTCCCCTATCGCATAGTATTGGGGAGATTTGAAAGGTAGGAAGTTCATATTTTTCAATTCGTTCTGTAGACCAGTAAAAAACATACGCGCTTCATCTTGTGTAGCGAATACAAACTTAGTCTCAAAAATAGTGTTAATTAGCTCAAAAAGAGGCAGCTGCCGTTGTAAAGAACAGTAAGCATCTTCTTTATCGAAAGCATTTTGCTGTAAATAGCTAAATTCATAGAGTTCTGATTTAAGATAGGAAATATAATCTTCCATCGAAATCCCTTCTTCACCCACTACTTCCATACGTTTGCCAATATCATCACCCGAACGGAGCATTTTAGCTGCATGATAAATTTTGCCTGACCAATCGGTTAAATGTTTTTCCATTTCTTGTCCGACTAAGTCGACATATTTACTCCAGGAAATAAGAGGGTCGATAGCAGGATAGCGCCGCGCATCAGAACGAGAACGTGATAGACCAAGAAATGCTCCGACAACTGCTAACGTTGCTTGTGTAACAGGCTCTTCAAAGTTACCTCCTGCAGGAGAAACGGATCCACCGATCGTAAGTGCACCAGTTTTGCCATTGCGCAGTTCAACAACACCCGCACGTTCATAAAAGGCAGCTATACGTGATGCAAGATAAGCAGGAAACGCTTCATCTCCTGGAATTTCTTCCAATCGCCCCGACATTTCGCGCATCGCTTGCGCCCAACGAGAGGTAGAATCGGCTAATAACAAGACGTTCAAGCCCATCTGCCGATAATATTCGGCAATAGTTGCTCCCATATAAATCGATGCTTCACGAGCAGCTACCGGCATCGAGGAAGTATTGCAAATGATCACAGTACGCGACATAAGCGACTCGCCCGTAGAGGCGTCAGTCAGCTGAGGAAATGTGCGTAATACTTCGACGACCTCACCCGCCCTTTCTCCACATGCGACGATGACGACGATATCGACTGCAGAGTATTTGGATAAGTGATGCTGTAACACGGTTTTACCCGCGCCAAAAGGCCCCGGCGAACAAAATGTTCCTCCTTTAACTAGAGGAAATTGTGTATCGATGATCCGTAATCCCGTATCCATCATGGCCACAGGTCTTATCTTTTCACCTGCAATCAAAGCATTTTTAACAGGCCACTTTTGGAGCATAGTAAAGTGATGCTCGACCCCTTTTTCATCAACCGCACGGGCTACTACCGTATCAATCGTGTAGGAACCGCTTTTAATGACCCATGTGATTTTATAAGAGCCGTATAGAGCGAAAGGCACCATGATATTGTGATGAAAACGGCCCTCCATCACATAACCTAAAGTATCACCGCGCTCTAAAGAATCATCGACTTTGGCTGCAGGGGTATAATCCCAATGTTTAGCTCTATCAAGGGGGGGCAGATAAACTCCCCTCGTTAAAAATAAGCCTGTTGCATCCGCTACTTTTTCTAAGGGATTTTGCAAACCATCTACGACCTCTCCAATAAGTCCAGGCCCTAACTCCGCTTCGAGCAAGTGCTGCGAAAAGATTACAGGGGTATCTAGACCGATTCCATGCGTATCTTCAAAGACCTGAATCTTCGCTTCATGCCCTGCAATTTCTATAACTTCCGCTTTAAGCTCTACGTTGCCTACCTTAACTGTAGCTACTTCCCCTTGTCGGATATCGCCTTCAAATTCAACTTGAAGCAAGTTCCCCAAGGCTCTTACTACCTTGCCTGTCGCTACGGTCTTGTGCATGATTTACCTGACATAAACTGTTTGCAATATGTTATTCCCTTTTTCCTTATCAAGCGCGAGCCAATCTTCGCAAAGTAATAGCCGTACCATGTAACCCAGAATTGCATCCAAAGAAAGTGGGAACATACCTTGCATCTCCTCGACTTTCTTAAACTTATACTCGGTGAGCGTTTTGTGGCGCTGCCATGGATCCGGTCCGCAAGAAATAAAAATCTCTTTTAATTCGCTATACTCAGAAGGCGGTTCGTATTGAGATGAATCACGTTGAGCCATGATTTGCATGACAAAAGGATCTGTGGGCTCCTCGAACTGCATTTCACGCACGAGATCTCTACCTAATTGCTTGGCACGAAGAGCTGCTGTGACGAGTCGCAATTCTCTTTCAAAAATGAAATAGCGTTTGACAAACCCTTTACTCGTTGCAATCGCATAATTGAGAAAAGCAGCAATGACGCCCGGGAAATTTTTGATTTTTTCGTTAGTCGTCGTATAACGATCGAGTATATCAAAAACAAAATCCGGAAGGCCTGCCTTCACGAGTAAGGCCTCATCTAATTCTTTTTTAGAAAGATTGCCGCGAGGATCTACATCGTCTTCTAAAAGTAAGGCTCGGACATTGTATATATCGATAAGCTGGCGGATTTTACTCGCCTTTTCTAAGTCGTTTTTAGAAAGATTGATCTCTAAACGACTCTTAAATTCTTCGAATGTGATATCTACAGCAGCTCCAATCTGCAGCGGCGGAAGAGAAGCTGCTAAAAAATCGTAATCTCCGATCATGAGCCTTTTTATTTAGCAGGGGTGTCACTAAAAAACATTTCGCGGAAATCTTTGCGAACATACGTTGCGAGCAGTTCCGATAGAGCGGTTTCGGAGAGGTCCATCATGAGATTTTGGCCTAAAAGCTTAACTTGGATTCCTCCAGAAAACGTACCTACTAAAACTCCTTTTTCACGTAATCTTTTGATTACCTGAGGAGCTAAAAGAGCATTGACATCGCGTGCAGAAACTGCAGAGGATATAGATGCCTGCAAATCACATTCGATCCCCTCTTTTTCAATCCCTTTGACAATCGCTTCGATCAGATTGGCCAAGACCTTCTCATTTTGCAAACCCGTCGTTAGCCATTTTGTAAGTTCTGGATTGAAAACTTTGTCGACAATTGTCTGTCGAAGAGTTTCTAAGGTCTGTTTACAAGCTTGTTGCAAGGTGCTATGCGTCCTCAGCTTAAGCTTATCTGCTTCATCTTGAGCTTTTTTTCTGAGTTCTTCAGCCTGCTGATTCGCTTTAGAGATGATGGCATCAGCTTCTGTTCTTGCATTTTCAAGTATGGTAGCGGCTTCATGTTCTGCAGGTTCAAGCGTTTCGCGCCGGAGCACTTCGCAGATTTTTTTTACCTTATCCTTGCCTGTTTCGACAGCTTTCATGACATCCTTCGAAAAATTTGCGGTCTTTATTTAGAATATAAGAATTTCCACGAACACTACAACTGAAAAAAAAAGGTTATGCTCTTCATTGCGACTATTCCGCACTCAATCGCTGTAGCTCGATCGCGGCTTTTTTTTAGTTTTGGTGAAAAAAATGTTGCTACATTCCTGAAGAAAAGATGAAAAAGATGACATTCATCTAGTAGATGAGTGCGTGCAAGTAGGGAGCAATGAGGGTTTGAGCCCTATGTTAATGGTGAACAAAAAATGAATTGAAATCATTTGCACATAATGGCTTGTATGTGTCATAAAAACCATTTCTTAACACTAGATATGCTGCCCACTAATGAAAAAGACGATCTTCTCATTTCTTCTATGTGCCTTCTTAGTATCATCACCTAACGCAGTATTTGCCGATGAGCTAGATAAACTAGCGAAAGATACGGACACTTTATGGCGACCGGGCGCTGGTGCAGAAGATGGTGCGTTTACAGCATCGGCCATGTCTATGTTGGGATGGGGACTTGGCTTAGCTATCGTGTTTGCTTTAGTTGCTATTTTAGTGCAAGGCAGCTCGACTAATTCCCATCATTCTCATTGTAATTAAGAACTTCTCTAGAGAATGTTCAAATTACTTACGCTCTCCTTGAGGATTTTTCTATTTTGATTGAGAATGGATGAATAATAGGAAGATGGTATATTATCCATCTCCTCTATGGCATCATTTTTTCTTGATCGAACATACTCTTTTCTGCGCGTTAACTGCACATTGCTTTTTCTAGCTTGCGGACTACATATTTTCGGGAATGAGCCGACTTGTTTTTTCCGGCCACCCGACAATTGGATGGCCGCCGAACGGTCAGCTTTATCACCTCTGGTTAAAGTGGGGTTTTATGGCCCTAGAAAACAGGTTGGTTTCTGTCCATCTATCAATTTGGCTGAAGAAGTGGTCCACTGTACGCTAAAAGAATACTTAGATAGCGTGAAAAAAATTCACACATCGAATCGTCATAAAAAATGGAGCCATCTTGGATCGATCAAAACATTAGCAGGAGATGCGGCTCTTACTCAAATCGACCTGCCTTCACCTTCGGGACCTCTACGACTTTTGCAATTGATTCTTCTAAAAGAAAATAAAGCCTATATTATAACAGCCGCCTGCTTGAAAAACGAATTCACGCAGATTCTTCCCACATTTCGAAAGACCTTTCATTCTCTTCAAGTAAAAGATGACCTTTATAGTGCAATTGAAGACGAAAAAAAACGTCAAAAAATTCAGCTTCTTTATGCAAGGGCCGAAAAAGCCGTTACTCTTCATGGTGCTTTCCGTACGGAATCTAAAGAGTGGCAAGCTTTCCAAAATACGACGATTAAGGATCATGCTGATCTAGGTCCTTATTGGCAGGCTCTGATTATTGCTAATGCACAGCGCCACTTACAGTCTCTTGTAGGCCTGAATAAACTTTTTCTCCTAAAGACCGCTTTGACAGAGATGGAACTGCACACACAGCCCTATTCTTATTCTCATGAAAAAATCTTCTTCCATTCCCCATGGGAAACTTTACATTTTTCTAAAGAATCCCTATAAAATTAAGCCCTATTCATGGAGTTTTTATGAAAAAATGGATGTTTTCCGCAATTGCCCTTACAATGTCCCTCCACTGCCCTCTTCGCGCTGACAATGGTTATTCTGCTGAGAGTTATCCTCAATCTGCTCCCCAATCCGTTAATGAAAGTCCGATAGAAGAACCAGAAGCCTTTCCGGATAATGATTCTGAAGAACCCGATACAACCGAAGAAATTATTAAAGAGAATGAGGAGCTTAATTTTCAGCCAACACCTCCTGTCGAGGTGCCGCCTCTTAATGAATATCATAGCGTGCCTGTATCAGAACCAGACGAAGAGCCCGTTGTTGAGGTGGGTAGAGCTTCTTCCGAATCAGCAGATGCTATTTCGCGTCAAAGATGGCAACGAGTTGCTATCGCCGCGGGAGCCGTTGCAATTGCTACGATTGCCTTGATTCTTGTAGGGCAGCATAAAGGTCGACATGCACCTAACTAAGGTGTATTTAAATAGCGATAAGCTTATCTTCGCTACAAAAAGCGCCCTTGCGTTGTTGATTCACAGAGGGTATACACTTCTCTATGAGAGTTGTTAGTCAAGCATTAGTCCTGCTTTCTTTCCTATTCGCTAGCTGTGCGCAAACACGCGTGTGGCAATGTCAACGCATTGCCACCGGAGAAATGCAGTACGACTCTCTACGTATTGTTTGCCCAGCTCAAGACAAAGTGAATGACATCGAAGTTGAAGTTTTGAAAACCGATCTTGTGTGCACGGTGATGCTCTGCGTTCACGGACAACCCCTTACTCCTTCTAAGAATCATCCCCATCACACACCAGTTCACGTGAAAATTGCGGACAAGTCATTTAAAGAACTAGCTTCTCTTCATTCGGGTGGTCAGCGAGTCAAGCTATCGCCAGCTCTTCAAGAAGCGATATTGGCTCAGTTACGAGCGGGGGGATTCGTTGAAATTGAATTGGCAGGCTATAAAAAGAGAATTGACGCCGATAACTTTCCTGGTTTCTGTAAAATGTTAGATTCTCCTCCACACTTCCAAAATCCCATTCAACTAGCTTTTTAAAAGCTAAAGATTACACGAGGTAACTTTAATGAAACAATCTGCCTTTTAAGAAACTACATCTTACTCTTTACACATGGGCACCACATTCCTCTCGAACACTCTCTCCGAGCTGACCTACAAATGGGGAATATTTTTTGCACAAATCCGCTTTAAATTCCTCATTCGCCTTTGCTACCACATGCTGAAGCGAAAGTGTTTCTGCATAATGAGAACGTTGTCGTTGAGCCCCATTGCCTTCACAAACGATTTTTCTCAAGTAAGATAGTTCTTCGTTGCAATTCAATTCTTTAGCAATGGGCATAAGCTCATCAACAAGTTCCAAAACAGCGTCGCCAATTTTCTCATTTTTTCTATCGAGCACCACAATCTCCCCTTCTAAACCATCACGGGCTGCAATCCATTGATTATGAGGGGCAATCCAATGGTCCTCCAAAGAGCATTCATGAAAGACCCCTTCATCTATTTCTCGACTTGTTTTTACACATAAACAATGAATTAAAGCGACTAATGCCATTGTCTCTGTAAGAGTGGACATCGCATCACAGATTCTAAATTCAATAGTGCCAAAAGAAAGATTAGGTCTAATGAACCAATATAGATCCTTGAGAGAGCTGATAGTGCCTGAAGAGTGTAAAGTGTGATAAAAATATTCAAACTCTTGCCAGTTTTTAAAAACTGGAGGTATTCCTCCCGAGGGAAAAGATTCCATAATGTTGACTCTACAGGACTGCATACCGGTATCGACCCCTTGCCAAAAAGGTGAATTGGCTGAAAGCGCAAGAAAATGTGGGAGATAACGGATCATCGCTCGGCTCACAGCTAAGGCGCGGTCCCCTGATGGCATACCGACATGGACGTGGAGTCCATAAACATTCATACGCCTTACCAACCACTGAAACTTTTCATGCAAAACTTGGTAACGAGCCCCTTTGGAAATCAACCCATCACTCCATTTTTGAAAAGGATGAGTCCCTGTAATACCGAGTAACAAGTCAAAACTTTCCATCAGCTCATTTAATTGAATAAATCGGTTTTCTAAGAATTCTCGGCATTCTTTAACGTTGGAGGAAATTTCAGAATCGATTTCGAGCATCGATTGATGGATTTCCATCTTCACACGTTTAAGACCAATTTCCTTGCAGACGCTCAACAACTCTTCGGACTGGGGGATTAGATCATAAGTAGACGCATCGAGGATTTGCAGTTCAATTTCGACTCCGATAGAATATTGATTCGTACCAAGAAAATGAAATTTCATTTGTAATTCCTCTTGTATCAATTTTGAATATGCATAATAATAAAGTGCCATCTGATTATTATCAGCAAATTATTTTTTTATAGAAGCAACAGAAAAGAAATTCAGAAAAATCATCATGAGAGTGTTTTAACTATACTGTCTAAATCGAATTTGATTATTCTGAAGTTAAAAAGAATAGGATTTCTATGAGCGCACTCGATCAGCTAAGAGCCTTAACGACAATTGTTGCTGATACCGGAGAAATTGGAGAGATTAAAAAATATCAGCCGACCGATGCCACTACAAATCCTTCTCTCATTCTTGCAGCTTCTGGCAAGGAAGACTATCAACACCTTATCCGCGAAGCGATCTCATGCGGCAAAAAACAAGCTACGAGTGAAGAAGCTCTTGAAGCTATTATAGATAAACTTTTTATCAATTTTGGCTTAGAAATTTTAAAGATCGTCCCTGGCCGAGTTTCCACAGAGGTGGATGCTCGTCTCTCTTTTGACTATGAAAAAAGTTTAGTCAAAGCTCGCCATCTCATTAGTCTTTATGAACAAGCTGGAATTTCCCGAGACCGTGTGCTTATTAAATTAGCTTCAACTTGGGAAGGCATGCGTGCCGCTGCAGATTTGGAAAAGGAAGGCATTCATTGTAATATGACCCTGATGTTCAGCTTGGCTCAGGCGATTGGATGTGCTCAAGCAGGTGCAACCCTTATTTCTCCTTTTGTTGGACGCATTCTAGAATGGTATAAAAAAGATCAAGCACGCGACTTTTCTCCTCAAGAAGATCCTGGCGTACATTCTGTGCAAGAAATCTACAACTATTACAAAAAAATGGGGATTAAGACACAGATCATGGCGGCTAGCTTTCGCAATGTGGGAGAGATTCTTGAACTTGCTGGCTGTGATCTCATAACCATTGCGCCTAAATTCCTTAACGAACTCCAAACTCTTGACTCACCTGTCCCTCGTAAACTCTCACCAGAAGCAGCTAAAACTTTAACCACGAAAAAAATCGATCTCGATGAAAAAACTTATCGCTGGATGATGTGCAATAATCCTATGGCTAGTCAAAAACTCGATGAAGGGATCGTAAATTTCGCAAAAGATATTATCAAACTCGAGCAACTCATAACTAAGATGCTGTAAAAAACTGCCTTAATCAGCCATTCGAAGAGAGCGTCTATTCCCTGCATTACAATTACATTTTATTTTAATAAATATTTTTTTATTCTATTAATTGAATAATTCAATTTTTATAAAATCCTAATTAATGTAAAAAATAAAAAGATAATGATATAATATATAATTACTAAAATTAAAAAATTGGTAATTATTATGTCATCTAATTGTTCAGGTATTTCCGGAGCACCCCAAGCATCTTCACATGTGTCCCTTTCTTCTACTCCTCAACGAGGGGGAGAATCACCCACCGTTGCAACTCCAGATGGGCAATCAGCAGTTGTGACTTCTATAGCGACTAGCGCTATTTCTGGTGTAACGACGTCTTCGACACCTGCACTTCGAGCTACTGAAATACTTCCGCTAGCTTCAAGCAGCACCTCTCTTTCTAGCCCTCCTTTATCTTCGGGCAGTTCATCATCACGATCACCATTAACTATAGCAACAGGCCCCACTGCTATAACAACTCCCCCCCTGACGGGCATTGTATCTCTCGACGCAGAAATTTTTGGATGTTTGCCCATAACAGATATAGGTAGCGCTATGTCGGTTAATCGAGCTACACATGCACTTAAAGAGTTTATTCTAGATGCGCATCTACGCAATTTTAAGAGCATGAGCCCTAGGGAAATTATGCCTTATCAATGAGGATATAATTTAGAGTCTCTTATCTGGAGAGATGTTTTAGAACGTTGCACTCAGGTATCGCACTTAACTTTTTCTGGGTCGAATCTTTTAGTGGGTGACATATTGCTACAATTGAGAGTCCCTCCTTTGCCAACTCCTGATTTGCTAGCTCCTCCTTTGAAGCCGTTTAGCTCCGTGACCTCGATTGATTTAACCGACGTGAATGTAAGGGATGAAGATCTAGATTGTCTTCTTACTGTCTCTCCCAATCTACAATCTATTGATCTTTCATGTTGTTTTGAGCTTACAAAGATTTATTAGACGATTTTCTGAGCTTTTTGAGTATATTTACTCTTGTAAATTTTTTTTGAAGGAATCTAAGAAATCTCCTTAAATTGTTTTTACTACTGCGGTAGAGTGCCTTTCTCTTAAGCCTCAAGGGCTGTAATGTCGCATAGACTTTCTCTTAAAAATATCATTGCCCAGCTCGGAGCGCAGATGCTGTAAAGAACTGTCTTAATCAGCCATTTTGAAGAGAGTGTCTATTCCCTGCCTTAAAAATTACACTTTTATATTAATAAATATTTTTTTTATTTTATTAATTGAGTAATTAAATTTTTATAAAAGATATAATTACTTTAAAAAATAAAAAGATATTGATATAATATATAATTATTAAAATTAAAAAATTGGCAATTATTATGTCATCTAATTGTTCAGGTATTTCCGGAGCACCCCAAGTATCTACACATGTATCCCTTTCTTCTATTCCTCAACGAGAAGGAGAATCAACTACCATTGCAACTCCCCATGGGCAATCAGGAGTTGTGACTTCTATAGCGACAAGTGCCATTTCTGGTGCAACAATGTCTTCGACACCTACACTTCGAGCTACTGAAGTACTTCCGCTAGCTTCTAGCAGCACCTCTCTTTCTTCAAGCAGCACTATTCTTCCTAGCCCTCCTTCATCTTCGGGTAGTTCATCATCCAGATCACCATCTATAGCAGCAGGCCCCACTGCTATAACAACTCCCCCCCTGACGGGCATTGCAGATCTCGACACAAAAATTTTGGCATGTTTGCCAATAAAAGATATAGGTATAGCTAGGGGGGTTAATCGAGCTACACATGCACTTAAAGATTTTATTCTAAATGCGCATCTACTCAATTATAAAAGTCTCGATCCTGACAAAATTATGCTTTATCAACCAGTGCTTAATTTAACACCCCTTGACTGGAGAGGTGTTTTAGCACGATGCACTCAGGTATCCCATTTCACCTTTGGTGGTTTGAGTTATTATTCCAACAAAAATCAACCTGTTGGTGTTTACATAGGTGACATATTTCGGACTTTGGCAAGACCTCCATTGCAACTATTTCCCTCTATCACCTCTATTGATTTGAGCAATCTAACTAATCTCAAAGATAAAGAACTGGGTCGTCTTCTTAGAGTCCTTCCTAATCTACAAGCTATTGATCTTTCATGTTGTTTTAACCTTACAAGGCGGACTGCGCGGAATCTTGTCGCTAGATTCCCTGATCTAACCTCTTTAGGACTTCATACATGTACGAAATTTTCTCCGGAACTTATACATATCGCTTCTAAGTGCCCATTATTAACTTCAGTTAACTTAGGAGGCCTCAATGTAAATGACGATAGGCTAAAAGAATTTTTGCGTCTTCTTCCAAGCTTAAGATCTGTAGGGCTTTCCGCTTGCGAGAATATTACGAATACCAGCCTTGAGTCCCTCGCTCTTTACAAAGAACTATTTTCTCTGGATGTTAGTCATTGCCCCCACCTCACAGATGGTGGTATCCAAAAGCTTGTTGAAAGCTGTCCTAAGATCAGAAATCTCAGCTTTGTGTCATGCAGCGGAATCAGCTCAGTAGGGTTGGCAGCAATTGCGGCAAATTGTTCCCAGTTAGAGAAAATCTCTTTCAGTTACAATCATCGTGAACATGCCAAGCACTTAGAAAAGCTTATCGAATGTTGTCCAAAAATAAGATCTATTAACATTCATGATTCCGATCGGGGGGTATTGG
>JABDCS010000023.1:0-25033 GCA_013288005.1 Chlamydiota bacterium
AAGAGCTTCCGGTTTCTGTAATTGAATTTTTTGAGGCAGCAACAAACGTTGCGTCGTGGTTGTTAGGCTCGATCTTTCCAAAAGCTCTTCAAAAACAAGACGCATTTTTGCTAATGAAAGGTCGATAAAAATGAGTCCTTCTCTTTTTTTTCCTATAAAAAGAGGAGCCGATGCGAGAAGACTTTGTGCAGAAATAAGAAGATATTTATCAAAAAAACCGACGACGTGAAGTGGAGGCTTCTCTTGGGGTAATTCTAATTGCTGAGCCCCTATTTCGCGATAGGTCGGCTCTGCAGTTTCTTGCAGTTCCCAGGGCAATAAAGAAGTAAAGGTGGGAACTGAATTATGATTAGGGATTGCTAGACTTGTTGTCTTATTCAAAGAAGGAGAAGCTAAAGCGAAAGATTCATTCTGAAGAAAGTTTTTGTGTATGGCTTCTTGAATAAAATGATGGAGAAAATCTTCATCACGAAACCGGACCTGTGTTTTCTGAGGATGTACATTCACATCGATCTCTCCGGGAGGACAGCGTAGATAGAGGACGAAGGAAGGGTGGCGCCCTTCAGGCAGTCGAGTGCTGTAGGCTTCTCTAACACTACGACTCACCAAAGGGGATGTCACAGAACGACCGTCGACAAAAAGATACTGACCCGATCGTTGGGTGCGATGCAAATGAGGGGGACTCAAAAAACCTTCCAAGTGATAGCCCCTATCCTCTTTTTGAAGTGGCCTGTCAAAAACTAATTCCGTTTCCCCTAAAACATGGGACGCGCGTTCATGGGCTTCGTGACAGCTCTTCACAAAAAAAACTTGCTCATCTTCAATTCGTAAAACAAATTCGACTTTCGGGTGGCCGAGAGAAAACGTTGTCATGAGGCGAGTAACGGCTCGCTCACTTGAAGCAAGGGAAGATTGAAATTTTCGGCGTGCAGGAGCATTGTAAAACAAGTTGCGCACTTCGATACTCGTTCCTCGTGATCGGCCACAAGGACTTGATTTCAAGAGCTTGCCACCCACAATTTCGACACGTGTGCCTCTTTCTTGAGCTTCATCAACAGCTGTAGTTAGTGTTACTTTACTTATCGAAGCAAGTGCAGCGAGAGCTTCTCCGCGAAAGCCCATTGTGTAGAGTTGGGCCAAATCTTCAGAAACTCGAATTTTAGAGGTTGCATGGCGTTCGAAACACAACACTGCATCATCCGGACTCATCCCACAGCCATCATCCACTACAGAGAGTAGTTGATAACCACCCTTTTCCATGGAGACCACAATACGAGTAGCACCAGCGTCTAAGGAATTTTCTACCAGCTCTTTTAAAGCCGATGCGACATCTTCAACCACCTCTCCTGCAGCGATCTGATTAATGAGATGATCGGATAAAACTCGAATTTTTGTCGGCATATCCACCAAAAAAATATTGGAGAGCGTTTCTTAGTATGGGGGGCGCTTACAATACTCTATTCTTTCACGCAGTGTCTACCAACTTTTCATTTTGGATTAATTCTTAGCGAATGTTTTATAATTACAAAATACTCTTATAAAAAAGGAATTTTATGCCTACTCGCATTCTTGCCACCCAAATTGTAAAGCGGTTGCAAGAAGCGGGCTTCATCGCCTACTTCGCCGGAGGGTGGGTGCGAGATTTTTTAATGCAGCATCCATCTGATGATATCGATATCGCTACTAATGCCCCTATTGCAACCATCCAAAAACTCTTCCCTAAGACGATTCCTGTAGGAATTACATTTGGTATTTTAATTGTCGTGGAAGAGGGCCATCCTTTTGAAGTCGCAACCTTTCGTAAAGATCGACATTATATCGATGGGAGGCGACCTGAAGGATATGATCCTGCAACTCCGCAAGAAGATGCCCTTCGCCGAGATTTTACGATCAACGGCATGTTTTATGACCCTTTGACCAACCAGCTCTATGATTATGTCGATGGTCAAAGTGATCTAAAAAAAGGACTCATTCGTGCAATAGGAGATCCTCATGCACGATTTGGAGAAGACCGTCTCCGGATGATGCGCGCCGTGCGTTATGCGACTCGTTTTAACTTCCAAATTGACCCCCCAACGCGTTCGGCCATTCTCGCTCATGCTGAAGATCTTCTTCCCGCTGTAGCGATGGAAAGGATATGGCAAGAATTTAAAAAAATGTCACACTTTGCCCATTTCGATCAGGGGCTGGTCGAACTTCATCGCCTCCATCTTCTGCCGAGAATTTTCTCTAGGCTAAAGGGCCTTTCAGAAGAAGAGATCGCGAAACGAGTAGCTCCTCTCGAGCACTTCCCCAGAGGCACCCCTGCTATTGCTGAACTGCTTCAACTTTTCCCCGATCTATCCTTAGATGAAACTCTTAGCCTGTGCGAATTCCTTAAAGTATCCAAAGAAGAGAGGGTAGTAGCCGAAGATTTGCATGCAGCCCATGCTCTTTTACATATGCCAACATCCTGGCTGACGGCCTTAGAGCCAATTGAATGGGCCCGTTTCTATGCAAAAAAAAATAGCGCTCTATGCCTGACCATTTTCGCGGCCCAATTACCACCTTCGCAGAAAGAAACTTGGCTTTCTGCGCACGAAGAACGTCAAAGTGGGCTCCACCAACATATCGAACGTATTCGCACACGCCAGCCCCTCATTCAAGCTGGAGACCTCCTAAAGGCGGGGTTATCTCCAGGTCCTAGAATTGGGCAGCTTTTGAATGAGGCAGAAAAGCTGAGCGTCAATGAAAATATTACCGACAAAAACCAAGTCCTATTGCGTCTGGGAATTACAGGAAAAGCAAACTGACTTCCCAGGAGAAATTCTTAGTGAAGAATTTCTGAAGCCATCGGAACTATCGCATAAACGACTTGGTGAGATTGAAAACTAAAGACCCGAACTTGATTTGAAGGAAGAGGTTGCTCACCCCTTTCACCTCAACGCCATCCTTTCACAAAGACCTCTTCACAATTTTACGATGCTCATTCTTACCATGAGGCACGATTTGCAAAGCCGTATAGTCAATGGATGCTGCGGGCGATAGGTGCATACCCTTTAACCGAGGGTTAATAACTAACGGGTAACTCCAATGGAAAAGAGGGGCGCATGGGGCCTCTTCTTGAAAGACTTTTTCCGCTTGCCATAAGCATTCGGCTCGTTTTTTGATGTCGAGTAATGCATTGGCTTTCATAATTGCTTCATTAAAGTTCGGATGAAACCATCCTGGATAATTTTTTGGATTACTAGGAGACAGAAATTTATCGAGAAAAGACATGGGATCTTGGTAATTGGCCGACCAGGTAATTAGAGACGAGTCAAATTCTTTAGCTAGCATGTGTTTGATGACAGAATGCACTTCAAATCCCCGTAATTCCACTTTTACACCTAAAATATCCTGCCAATCTTGCTGGATAACCTCAGCAACTTTTTGAAATAGGGTGTGTCCCTTGTATTGGTGATAATTTAATTGAACTTTAGGAAAGGTATTCGGATCTAACCCCTTCTCACTTAAACCTTCTTCGAAATCTCGGCGCGCGCGTTCAATTTCTTCAGCACGTGTTCTAGAAGGTATTGTCTCTATGCCCGTTGCTTGTAAAAAAACCGAAGGGACTAAAGTGAATGCGGGAGCATAAGCTGAGGGGCAAAAAACATCCATTAACTGACGTCTATCGATCGCCATGGAAAAAGCGCGGCGAATTTTTGGATTATCAAAAGGCGCACGTGTTGAATTAAAACAGCAGACCGTCACCCCTCCAATAGGATTGGGTGAAATTTTATTTTTATCGGCTAATTTTTTGGCTAACTCAAATGGTAGCGGAGAAAAAGGGAGCCCTAAGAGGTCGAAATCACCATGTTCAAACAACTCTGCAGCGGTATTCTCATCTGTGATGAGGCTAATGCGAATCCCTTCTAACTGGATCTCTTGTGCGCATCGATAACGAGGGTTTTTAACTACGCAAATTTGTTTAGCATGTTGCCACCCTTCAAGCATGAAGGGGCCATTCGATAATAGTTCGCCAGAGGATAAATTCCCCTTAGCATCTTCATTAGGCAACCGAATGGGAAAAAACCACGCTGATGTCGTCAAACATAAAAAATAGGCGGTCGGCACTTCAAGATCGACTATCAATGTTTTTTCCCCTTCTGTACGAATTCCTACATCCGTTAAAGGGCAGCGACCCTCTTTTGCTGCGCGCGCATTACGAATGCAGTAAAAAAGATGTGCATAAACGGCAGGAAAATTCGGATTAAGGTTTTCAAGCCATGCTGAAGCGAAGTCTTGTGCTGTAACCGAAGTTCCATTTGACCAGACAGTATCCCGTAGATAGAAGGTATAGTGAAGGCCATCCGGTGAAATTACGACTTTATCCGCTTGTGCAGGTATAAGAGAGCCATCTCGTCCTACTTTCATCAACCCTTCATACATCATCTCCGCGAGTACGGGGGTCGTCCGACAAGATGTTTTACGAAAATCAAAGCTAGGAGGTTCGACGCTGAAATTGACATAAAGCCAATTATTCTCTTTTTTCGGGCCACTACAAGGCTTGTTACCCTTTCTCTTTTGACAACTGATGGGACACAGAGCCATTGCAAAAAGCACAAAAAAATAAATGATATTCACGAGAACATCCATTTCTAAAAAAATTTGAAAGAAATATAAAGAATAGTTTGGTTTTAGTAAATCTTTCAAAGAATTCTTGTTAAAAAAAACCGCAATTCATCTCTTTCAATGTGCATTTATAGAAAGGATCTTGTGCAATAACCATTTTTCGCTATAATTTTTGACGTCTTCTAGGTATGTATAAGATCTTAGCATTTGATTTTTGGTCATATTGCTAGTTATGACGGGGAGTTAACTATTAAATTCCTTGTATAAGAGAGTGCCCCTAACTTAGTTTTTGTTTATTTTAGGGATCTTCTCCAAACGACAAAACAAATATACGTTAGCTACAGCGCAATTCGGAAAGTAGTAACTTAATATTTGAGCTTTTAAAGCAAATTGTCCGTCATAAATACTTCATGCGCAAGGAAGCGAACAATAACAACGGCTTATGTCGTACGCTAAAGAATTCGGTCGAGTACGTGCTTTTCTGTGGCCCATCCACAGACACGAACTCGCCAAATTTCTTCCCATGCTCGGCATTTTCTTCCTTATCTGCTTTAACTATAATATATTGCGCGCTACGAAAGACGCCTTAGTCATCACTGCACCTTCCTCAGGGGCAGAAGCCATTCCCTTTATCAAAGTCTGGGCGATTCTTCCCTGTGCACTAGGCATGACGTTTGTCTACACCCGTTTTTCAAATTATCTAAAACGGGAACAAATTTTTTATGCCATGATCAGTCTCTTTCTCGTTTTTTTTCTGATTTTTGCATTTTTTCTTTACCCGCATCGCGAACATTTACACCCCCATGCTTTTGCCGACAAGTTAGAGCAAAGCTGGCCTATCGGTTGTCACGGGTTTATCGCCATGTTGAGAAATTGGACTTTTACGGTCTATTACATCATGTCGGAAATGTGGAGCACCATTGTTATGACGGTCCTCTTTTGGGGATTTGCCAATGACGTTACTTCCGTCCGAGACGCGCGCAGATTCTACGCGCTTTTAGGGATCGGGGCCAACATCGCTGGGGTTCTGTCAGGATGGGCTGCCACCTCTCTTTCTTATCATCAGTTCAATAAAAAACTTCCCTTTGGAACCGATGCTTGGGGACAGACGATTGTTCTTTTTTGTGGTATTGTAATTTTGAACTGCATCATTTGCATAATTCTCTATCGTTACTTACATAGAAAAGGTCATGGCTATCCTGTAGCCGAAGCGCCCTCTATACAAGAGGGCACTTTCCGTATGGGTCTACGTAAAAGCTTTACTTACCTTGCCCGCTCACCCTATCTGATTTGCATCGCTGTGATTGTAGTTATGTACAATCTTTCCTTGAACATTGTAGAAGTCGTGTGGAAGGACCAAGTTAAGCAGATCTATCCCAATCCTAGCGATTTTAACGCCTACATGGGACAGGTCCTTACCTCGATCGGTATCGTCGCGACCTTAATCGCGGTGTTTGTTTCTGGAAATGTTCTTCGTCGATTTTCCTGGACATCTGGGGCTTTGATTACCCCTATCATCGTAGGAGTGACAGGTCTTTTGTTCTTTTCTTTTAAATTTCTTAGAGAAGTCCCGTTAGGAGTAGCCGCTTTTTTAGGCCATCAAACACCGATGATGATTGCGGTCTTCTTTGGATCTTTGCAAAACTGTCTAGCTAGGGCCTCGAAATACACCCTTTTCGATGCGACAAAAGAAATGGCCTTTATTCCCCTCAACCGCGAATCTAAACTAAAGGGCAAGGCTGCCATTGATGGCGTAGGATCACGCCTGGGAAAATCAGGAGGCTCATTGATCCACCAAGGCCTGCTTATGGTTCTTGGAACTGTATCTGCGAGCACTCCCTATGTAGCCTTAATTCTTTTAATTGCAATAGGTGCATGGGTAACTGCAGTCCGCCTCCTAGGGAAAAAATTCTACGCTCTAGAGTCCGCGATCAAAAGTCCTTGAATATAGATCTATGCCTCTCGCTTGCCTTCAGACGAACACTTTATAGAAGATTTGGAAGAGAGATTATCTATAATAGTCTCTAGGCGACAAATAGCCTCTCTACACGATATTCTCTTTTCAGGATTCACCTGCAACATATCCTCCATAAGAATCTTAAGGGCATCTTCATTTTCAGGACTCTCTTCTAAAAAAGATGTTTTGTGAAAGTTTGGCTTCCAGGTGAAATGTCTAGGAGTTTTGGCTATCATAAGTTGATTGGTTTTTTCACCTAACCAGATAAAAGTCTTATACGTTACTAACTGATAGAAGATCATACCAAAGGCCCACACATCCGCCTTGGTGGACGTGGGGGCTCCTAATAGGACTTCTGGAGCAATATATCCAGCAGTTCCACACCTGTATTTAACACCAAATTGCGATGTATCAGATTCACGAGTCGTAAAACCGAAATCGATTAGCACGCCACCTTTTTTTGGGTCGATTAGTACATTTTCGGGTTTAAGGTCGCGATGGACTAGCCCCTTTTGATGCATAAATTCAAGACCTACTAAGAGCTGGTTTGCCATTATAAGTCTATCTCGGATGGGAGAAGAAAATCCTGGCCCATATGACGCTTCGATAAGATCACCAAGATCGCCTTTTTCGCACAAATCCATGACAAATAAAAAATTATTCGGAGTTGCAACAACACAAAGTGTTTCAATAATCCCCTTAGCGCCCGATAATTCTTCTGCAAACTCTTTCTCTCGAGTTAGAAGAGCCATTACCTTCTCTTTCTCCCATTTTTTTTTTGCAGCAATTGTTTCAATATCACTTTCACCAATAGCATAGACTTTCCCGTCATGAAGACCTACACCTCGATAAATAACCTTGTAAACACTCTTCTTAACGACTGCGTCATCCTTTTTATTTAGACAAGCGAAACCCATAGGACCTACTGGACTTATTAATACCGAACGAGCAGCCTTCGTCACCTTTTCGTCCAAACATGTCGGTTGTGTTACATCTACCGCATCCTTAAAAACTCTATAAAGACCTTCACACTCTTCTACTGAGATTGTTGAAAGGCCCCCATCACGAAGCCTAGTAAAAGCATCTCTTACAATCGTAGGCATCGTCATAGTCGAGGAAGAGGGGGTCCCCATTGGGCTTGAAGTCGATGAGGAAGCCTCTGCTAAAGGATGAGTTGGTTTTTTCGGAGAGGCTATAATCGGTAAGGCAACCTTTGAAGACATGAGAGCTATTTCAATGGAGACGTCCCCGTTAGTTTCGACGAGACTCATGGATTCTAATGACGTTGTTTTTGGAATAAATAAATTATCAGCCGAATAGCCAGCTCGAAGTGGTGACCGAATTATTGTTGCATGCAGAAGAGGCGACTTTTCATCACAAATAGTTTTTTCTGGTTTACGGCAGCACGCACATTTCTTACCGCAATTCCTAATAATTTCTAAAACACCCTTACATCCCCGTTGTCGACTTTTTGCAACTAAAGAGGGTGGGGATGGAAGAGAAACAGTCCCTAAAGTTGGAGACGAAGAAAGCGCACGTAATGACATAATACCTAACCACATTAAACATTTAATTTGGATTAGTTATTATCAGATAGAGTTTTATTTAATTTACAGAAATTTTTGCTCTATACAAGCAGAATAAAAAGTTTCGATTATATCCACTTTATAGGATTGCTTGGTGAATGACCTCTCCTCACGTTGTACATGGGAGAGACTCTCACCTCATCTGCACCTCGCGACATTAATCGTTATATTAGTTTCTGGAAGTATCCTTCGTCGCTTGTCGTGAAGTCTGGGACAAAGTGAGCCTAGATCTAGGCCTCTCGCTTGCGATCCAAGCTATTTTCCAAATGAGCATCCAAATTTCTTAGGATAGCATCCAGACGATTTAAAGCTTCTTCGCTAGATAATCGCTTTTCTGGATCAACACGCATCATACCAATAATAAGTTCTTTAAGAGCCTGATCATCATCGTGACTTTGAGCTAAAATAGGCATTGTTCCAAAAAGTGGCTTCCAAGTGAGACAGCGGGGAGTTTTATCTAATTTACCTATATTAGTAAGCTCGCATTGCCAGGGAAAATCCACAAGTGTAACCAAATGATAGAGGATCATACCGAATGCCCACACATCAACCTTTGGTGATGCGGGAGAACGGATAGTTAATTCAGGAGCCATGTATCCGGGTGATCCGCACCAGTATCTAAAACCGAACCTTGACTGGTCATCTGCCTTAGTTGCAAAGCCAAAATCTATCAATCCACCTTCTCTCTCAGTATGAAGTAAAATATTTTCAGGTTTAATATCGCGGTGGATAACTCCTTTTTGATGCATAAATACAACACCACTTAACAATTGGCGCGCCAATATAAGTCTATCTCGCATAGGAATTTTTTGTTTTTTACCTGCTCTCAGCATATTGAGGTGATCAAAAAGATCTCCCCCCTCACATAAATCCATAACGAAATAAAACTTATCAGGAGTTGTAACTACGCAATAGGTTTTGATAATCCCTGGAGTATCCGTAAACTCTTCATTAAACTCTTTCTCTCTCTCCAGAAGTGCGATCACCTGCTCTTTACTCCATTTTTTTACTTGAGATGTTTTTTCAATATCACATTCCGCAATAGCATGAATTTTACCATCATGAAGGCCTACCCCGTGGTAGACTGTTTTGAAGGTGCCCCTATTAATTATTTTGTCGCATCCCTTATTCAGACACGCAAAACCCACACCACCTTCCCGACCTATTAATATAGAACGAGCAGCTCTTGTTACACGTTCGTCTAAACAAGTAGGTCTAGTTATAGGGACGGCCTCATGAAAAATTCTAAAAAGACCCTCGCCTTCTTCAAGCGTAAGGGGCGAGATATTTAAAGAATGGACCTTGGCAAATGCTTCCCTTACTTTTTCTGGCATGGAGAAAAGAGAGGGTGTTGAGCTTGAAGAAGAAGACAAAAGGGGAGAGCTTGTCGAAGAACAAGCTTCTGTCAAGAGACTTGAGGCTGGCGAAAAATGTTCGGCTCGGGGAGAGGGAGCCACGCAAGGAGCTGAAGCTGGAGGAGCTGAAATAGATAACGCAGGTGAGGCTAAAGGAGGTGTGTGCAAGGCGACTTTAGCGGGCAGTTCTATATTAATAGATGTTAATGGTGCTGTTTCTATAGTAATAGATCGGTCAACTAGAGGTTGAAGTATGGGAGTTAATGGAACACTAATTTTTGAGGTTAATATCTCTATTTCGTGATCCGCTAGTCTTTTGTCTCTTCTGCAACACATCCACCTCATTCTGCAATTCTTAATGGTTTCAAAAATTGCAATGCAGGGTCGTAAGCAACTTTTTTTGGATGCTGTGGATATTGGCACTTTATGAGCCGTGATTAGAATGGGAGTAGCAGAAAGGGCAGATAGGGACATAATACCTAGTTTATTTATTTTGTTTAAATTAATTTATCATTATATGCTGATTTTTTAATTAATTCAAAATAAGTAATTATAGCAAATTAATTGCACACACGATGCAAATGAATTTTATAGAGAAGAAGAAAAGAATTCAAAAAATAATCACTAAAATCCTAATTGGCAAAAGAACATTAGGATCAACGATTTACAAGACACTATCTTAAATAGGGATTTCATCGTTCTCATGGAATCAAAAAAACGATGAAATCCTCAAATTTTGCTACTACGCTTCTTCTTTACCGTCTGGTCTTTCGGCAGGAGTCTCTATCAATTTTATAATGTCATCTAGCCGGCTGAAAGCTTCGATACTTGAGATTCGCCTGCCGGGTTCAACCTGAATGAGATCCGTAATAAGGGCCTTCAACGCTTTATTTTCTCGCGGGTTATTAGGCAACATAGGTGTCCCAGGGAATCTGAGGCGCCAAGAAGGATCGTTAAACGGAGTGACTTGTGCTGGAGCGTCAGCTGCTTGTGGTATTGCCCACGGCAACTCCTCCAAAGTAGCTAACGTATACAATATCATACCAAAGGCCCACATATCGCTTTTAATTGTTGCTCGTTTGTTACCTACTACTTCAGGTGCCATAAATCCTGGTGTCCCACATAAACGATAAACACCGAGCGCACTAGTATCATCGTCTACAGTGGCCCCCCCAAAATCTGTCAATACAGCGCGCCCTTCGCGATCAAGAAGTATATTTTCAGGTTTGAGATCGCGATGAATGATTCGATGGTGATGAAGCTTCTGAAGAGCCACTAAAAGTTGACGACCTAAGTCAAGTCTCTTTTCGACTGGTAGTGGCGTCCTACCTGCCCAACGATCTTTCCTCATAGCTTGTAGAAAATCAAAAAGATCTCCACCCTCACACAAATCCATGACAAAATAAAATTTATCCAGAGTTTCTAAAACACTTGGAGTGTGGATAATTCCTGGAGATTTACCTAACCACTCAGCAAAAGTCTTCTCTCGCTGTAAAAGCGCTCTTGCCAAATCTTTTGTAACAGGAGCTTGGTCGGAAAAAACTTCGCCTTCCGCGCTTTTATTGACATCGCTTTCTGCTACCGCATAGGATTCTCCGTCATGCAGACCAATGCAATGGTATACGTTTTTAAAATAACCTGAGTTGATCGGTCTATCTCCTTTTTCTACATTGTTAAGACATGCATAGCCAGTTCCACCGGCACCCATAATCACCATTCGAGCAATTGTGGATGTTCTTGTATCCAAAAGTGTGGGCGCTTTTACAGGCTTAGCGAATTTAAAGGCTTTGTATACTGAGTTTGCTTCTTCAAGAGAAAGAGTTGTCCGGCTAGCTCCAGATGCAGGTGCAATAATTTTCCTAAAGGCTTCTGTTACTTTAGCCGGCATTGTCATTTTCGAGGGAGGACTAGAAGAAGAGGAAGAAGAAGAGCTTAGTGTCGGTGCTACAGCTCCAACATCAATTGGACTAGAAGTTTCTTGCGCAGTAATGGATGGTGGTGATGCACGATCACTCATACTACTACGTAAGGAAGTATCGGAAGAAGAGGATGTAACAATTGATAGTGGTGAAGCAGAGGAACCCTGTAATGACTCAATTACAATGGATTCCAGCTTAGAAGAGGCCACAAAAGAGGCTCCAGCTTCTACACTCCTAGTAGTTACTGGAGGGAAATCGGCGCCTTTTTCTGACTTTAGCATTTCCAATTCACCCTTGACAGACGCTTCTTTCTCAGGTTTTCTGCAGCAGCGACATTCCGCTATAGACCTACAAGCTTCTCCGCATGCTCGAAAAATTCGTCCACATAGTGCTTCCAAACAGTTTTTTCTTGTCTCAACAATTGAGCGCTCACCAGCAACAGGCATAGCCACAGGCACGGGTCCAAATACTTTTATAGCCATAATCAACATCCTTAATTATTTTAATATAATGTTATTAGTTTTATTATTATAACATATTACATATTTAATTAATATTGATTATATTTATAATTAACATCCCGAATTTAATGAAAAATAAATAATTATTAATTATTTAAATTTCAATATATACATATTAATAATAATTTGATTCGATAATAAGAAAACTGAATAGTAAAATTTATTTTAAAACGATTTTACTGAACAGGGATAGCTGGAGCGGGCATAGGTGGCGGCATCATTCTCAAGTGAAAAATGTCCGTACCTAACCAAATTCCCACAAGAGCAAAAAGAAGAGCAAAGACCATGGTGATAATGAGAAGCCTTTTTCTAGCGCCCAAAAGGGCCATATTGATCCATGAGAGGGCGATCATAAAAAGGTCTAACCCCATGGCGAGCGCAGAAGAACTGGTCCCCATGGAGCCAAAACAACCACAAGACTGATTTTGTACCAGCCAAAAGAAAGAGTAACCAAGCCAAACAGAGAATACCCAAGATAAAATTTGCCACGTAATCACTTTGCGATAAAAGAGAAGAACAGCCACTGCGATGACCCCATCAGCAAAAATAGCTATTTTCCCTAAAAAAAAATATTGGGGCTGTGGATAAAGCCATTTAGCCAAAGCAGCTAAAATTAAAATGGAGGCAATAGCAATTGCGCTGTAAAAAGAAATTTTTATTGGATTTTTGATTTTCATACAAAAACTATTAGGCTTGGAGAGTGTCTGTTACTTTTTATTGAGATAAGCTCTTACTTCCTCTATTAAATTAATCCCTTTTTTTTATTCCATTATAATCGTTATGCTGGAGAAATAAGCAGATATTACAAAAGCTATGGACACCCTAGTCGAATGGATTGTTAGCCATGCAGAAAATGCCCATTGGTTTGTTTTTGGGAGTATTCTTCTGGCGGGATTAAATATCCCCATCAGTGCTGATGTTATCATCATCATAAGCGCCATACTGGCTGCGACCGTTGTCCCCGAAAAACTCTGGCTTTTATTTTTTAGTGTATTCATTAGCTGTGCTTTATCTGCGCAATTAGCTTATTGGGTGGGTAGGTTAATTGGGCCTCAACTCCAAAGACTTCGCTATTTCGCTAAAATTCTTCATCCTGATCGTTTAAAAAAAATTGAACGCTTTTATGAAAAACATGGTTTCACCACACTCGTGATCGGACGCTTTATCCCTTTTGGGGTGAGAAATGCTATTTTCATGACAACCGGTATGAGCAAAGCGCATTTTGGTAAATTTGCTTTACGAGATGCATTTGCATGCTTCGTCTGGTCTAGCACAAGCTTTAGCGCTTTTTATTTTCTAGGAAACAATTACCAAAGACTCAAAGGCTACGTCCACCTCTTCAATATCCTGGTTTTTGGGGCTTTCGCAGTGGCTGTAATTGCTTTTATTTGGTATAAGAAACACAAAAAAACCGCATCACAATCTCAATAAACTACTAATGCTAAGTATATCGAACGCACTTTCGCTTTTGCGAGCACCTCTGGCCTTGCTTTTTCTCGTAGAGAAACCCCTCTTGCGCTTAATCGCTATTTTATTAGCAATGCTAACAGATAGTATCGATGGGTATTTAGCTAGACGATCGCGTTCTGCTACCCAATTCGGTGCGATTCTCGATCCAGCTATGGATAAATTTTTTGTTTTCTTCGCATTGGGCGTGCTAATGCTAGAATCTAGGCTACTACCTTGGCAAGCTTGTGCTATGATTTCTCGTGACTTTTTCTTGTGTCTATTTGCTATCTATTTAGCGATCGCGGGTCGTTGGCAAAAATATCAATATCGGGCGATTCGATGGGGTAAAATTACGACTGCTCTTCAATTCATCGTTCTTATCGGCCTAACCCTTGGATTTGTTTTCCCCTGGTATATCTTTATTCTATTTATTGTCTTCGGTTGCCTTGCTTTTATCGAGCTCTGCCAACTCCGAGACACTCTCCGCACAGAGAACAAGAAGACGACTTAAAAACCTTCTAAGGATCATTTTAGAAGGTGGATAGAGCTTCTAATTGCTTTGCATTAAAACCAATTAGAGTTCTATTCACCTTCTGAGATTTGAGACGCGAATATGACCGGGCTTAGGCTCCGCCTGAAATTAAATTATTGGGCGAAACCACAGTGATTGACTGAGTAGGAATAGGCATTTCCACTCCGGCTCGTTGTAAAAGCGCATTTACTTTTAAAAGAACTTCTTCTTGCACCCTTGTATAATCGGGATCGCTAATAGCACTTGTATACATTTTTAGAGAAACACGTAGGGCATAATCTCCTAAAGAATCTGTTCCTATCAAAATAGGACGAGATTGATCAATATCCGGATGCGCCATTAGCATATTTCTCAACTCCTGCGACAGCTCAGAAATACGATCTGCGTCGGTGTAGCGAATGGAGAGAGTTTCTTCAATAGCCCGATGGCTTCGACGAGAGCGGTTGATGACAAGAGCACTAATCAAGATCGCATTAGGCAAATAGACGGGGCAGGTATTCTTATCCCGAATCGTCGTCGTATACCAGCCAATCCTCTCAACTGAACCTTCGATATTATCTTTGAATAGAAGAATCACATCTCCTTCAAGAAAAGGACGATTGATGAAGAGCATCATACCGCCAAAAAAGTTAGCCAGCACATCTTTCGCAGCGAAACCTATAGCAGCAGCTCCAATTCCCCCAAAAGCCAAAAGGGGCATTACATTAATACCGGATATTTGGAGGATGACAAGAGCCGCAATGACAACGATCGTCATCGTCACGAGTCGGAAAATGACTTCTAGGGTTGCTGGGTCATGTTTACTCCTATCCACATGCGAGATAAGCTGGACCTGCATGACTTTTTTCCACCTAAGGACAATCCAGGTGACACCAAAAAAGACCCCTATTTCCCTAATTCTTATGATCACGGAAAGATCGTCAACAAATTCAAAATGATAGTTAAGTATCATAAATACATAGGTGACACCCAATACCCATAAGATGAATCTCATAGGCGAAAAAATAATCAAATCAAGTTTTGTCCTCCACCCATGGGCATCTTCCTTAAAATTGTGAACAATTTTTTTTAATACCCAATTAGTAAAAACAACGCCAAAAAGCACTCCTATAGACTGGATTAGCCATAAAAAGTCATCAATTTTAAAATCCATTTTATCATATCCTCCGGAATCATCTTTATTGTAATGTATTTTTGCATTAAGATCACGTTCATATATCTAATTAAAAATTTGAGGATTAGATGCATTTTGCAAGGGAATCCATATTTGTCGGCGCTGTACGTTCATTTTGCACAGGGTTAGCAGGATTGCTTGGTGTTTTTGTCGCTGTGGTGATCGGGGTAGTAATTTTTTCTTTATTTTCGAAAACTGAGCTAGCGTCTCCCTTAACTGAAACGACTATCGCCGCTGATGCTGAAGGAAATCGAAGCGTGCTTCCCCTAACCGCCCCTGCGATCCTTCGCATCAATCTTCATGGGGTCATCGGAGATAACAAGCTCGACGGTGCTGGAATTGAAGATATATTAACAGATTCACGACACAATCTTCTCGCGCATGATCGTGTTAAAGGCATCTTATTGCATGTTAACACCCCAGGTGGTACCGCAACCGATGCTGATGATATTTATCGCTCACTCATGGCTTATAAGAAAAAATATAGTGTTCCCGTTTATGCGTATGTTGATGGTTTGTGCGCATCCGGAGGCGTACTCGTTACATCGATATGCGACAAAATTTTCGCAAGCCCTCCTAGTACCATCGGATCTGTAGGAGTAGTTTTTGGCCCTACATTCAATATTGCTCAGGCGATGGATAAAGTGGGGGTACACTCTACAACCTTAACGGCTGGTAAAGATAAAGATATGTTCAACCCCTTCCGTCCTTGGATTCCAGGCGAAGACAATTCCGTACGCAATATCGTTAACGCCCTTTACCAACGATTTGTTAATATTGTCATTGCTGGAAGGCCTAAAATAGACCGACAAAAATTGATCGAGACCTATGGCGCACAAGTTTACATTGCTGATGAAGCCGAAAAAATAGGCTTTGTCGATGATGGTAATAGCTCATATGAAACCGCATTACGAGCCTTGACACAAGCCGCGGGAATTGGTGAAAATCAACACTATCAAGTCGTGCAATTAGATAAACCTGACAATCTTGTCCGGCAAATCTTTGGCAACAACTCCTTATTCAAAGGGAAAATTACCCATCGCTTTGATATCGGCCCTTATATGACATCCGATATGAGCGGCAAGTTCCTCTATCTCTATCAACCTTAAGTCATGCGAGGGGATATTTCCCCTCCGCACATTTTCATGGAAAAACTCTATATAATCGACGCCCTCAACGTCATCTTTCGTTCCTACTATGCTATTGGTCCTATGACGGACTCTCACGGGCAGTCTACGGGCGCTCTTTTTGGCTTTATTCGAACGCTACAAAAACTCATGCGGGACTTTTCGCCCACACACATGGTTGTTGTATTTGACGGCCCCGATAATAAAGCGATGAGAACAGCTCTTTATGAGGATTACAAGAAGCATCGTGTGGGGATGCCCGAGGATCTCTTTCCCCAACTTGAACTCGCCCGTGAATTTTGCCAAAAAGCAGGGTTGCCTCAATTAGAAGTCCCCGGGGTGGAAGCGGATGATACGATGGGATCAATTGCGCAATGGGCAGGCAAAAAAAATGCGAAAGTCTTTATTTGCACAACCGATAAAGACATGTGCCAAATCGTTAATGATAAGATTCACCTATTGAACGTCTATAAAGACAATCTCCATATCGATCCTGCTAAAGTCTTAGAGCTCCATGGAGTTCGTCCGGACCAAATCATCGACCTTCTCGCTCTAATGGGAGATACCTCAGATAATATTCCTGGTATTGCGGGCATAGGACCTAAAACAGCCGCCAAATGGCTTCAAGAATTTGGTACTTTAGATGAGCTATTAGCTCATCCCGAAAAAATTCCAGGAGCAAAAAAACAACAAGCAGTTATTGAAGGTAAAGAAAACGCCCTCATAAGCCGTAAACTGGCTACCCTTCATCTTGATGTTCCCTTCCCCCAAAATGAGTCCTTCTTTTTTTTAGAAGAACCACGAGTTGAGGAGATTAAAAGCTTTTACAAACAGCTCAACTTCCTTAGTCTGTTGAAAGAAGTCGATGCTTCCTTGCCTCCTCCAATTGACAAAACGCCGATTGATTATAAAACTATCGACGACGAAACAACTCTACATGCGTTAGTGGAAGAACTCACCCAAGCTCCCACACTCGTTATTGATACCGAAACAACACATCTTCATCCCTTGCGCGCTCAGCTTGTCGGCCTCTCCTTCAGCCAAAAATCAGGCCAAGGATGGTATGTGCCCATGAATGGCCAATTAGGAAAAGCAAGAGCCCTGGCTCTCCTTCGCCCCCTCTTCATTTCAGATTCTATTGGGTGGATTGCGCATAATATGAAGTATGACTTACATGTGTTGAAAAATGAAGGTGTGGATTTACCAAAAATCGCATTTGATACCATGGTCGCTTCCTATCTCGTATCTCCTCACAACCCGCGTCACAATCTCGATCAACTCAGTCTTGAGAAATTCGGAAAAGTCAAAATCCCGATCGAACAACTCATTGGTAAAGGACAAAAACAAATTTCCATGGCAGAAGTTGCCATTGAGAAGGTGGCCGAATATGCCTGTGAAGATGCTGACTATACCTTCCGTCTCTATGAACTCTTTCTCAAAGAATTGCAAAAGCACGATTTAACAACCGTGATGCAGACCATTGAGCTTCCTCTGCTTCCTGTTCTTTTTAAAATGGAAAGAAGAGGTATTCATATCGATCTTCAGAAAATTGCGGACTTATCGAAAGAATTGCATCAAGAACTCGATGAAATTCGATCCCGCATTTTCTCGTTTGCCGGCATGGAATTTAATCTAAATTCTCCCAAACAACTCGGGGAGGTCCTCTTTGAAAAATTGCAAATTAAAGGAGGAAAGAAAACAGCTACAGGTTATTCGACCAGCGCCGATGTGTTAGAAAATTTAAAAGATGCATCTCCCATTATGCCTTTATTGATGCAATATCGGCTTCTTGAAAAACTACGCTCAACCTATGTCGATTCCTTGCCTCATGAAGTTCTCCCACCATCCAATCACATCCATTGCACCTTTAATCAATCGGTAGCTGCAACCGGAAGATTGTCATGTCAAAATCCTAACTTACAGAACATTCCTATACGCAGTCTGGAAGGAAGAAAAATACGAACCGCTTTTATTCCATCGCAACCTTCATTTTCCTTAGTATCGGCTGATTATTCACAAATCGAGTTGAGATTGCTGGCCCATTTGAGTGAAGACCCTGCTTTGATTACTGCCTTTGCTCAAGGTGAGGATGTGCATGCCTACACCGCTTCCCTTGTTTTTAATATCCCCCTTCACCAAGTTTCTGATGACATGCGTCATGTAGCCAAAGCGGTAAATTATGGCATTCTCTATGGACAGAGTGCTTTCGGGCTCTCTCAGCAACTCACGATTTCCCCTAAAGAGGCCAGCAGCTTTATCGATACGTACTTTCAACGTTACGGCCGAGTAAAAGATTTTCTTGAATTTTGCAAGGAAAGCGTTCGGAAGTTAGGTTATGCCCTAACCATAACAGGCCGCAAACGTCCTATTCCCGACATCCACAACAAAAACGCTATGATTCGTGCTGCTGCTGAACGTCTTGCGGTCAATACGCCTCTCCAAGGAGCTGCCGCTGACTTAATAAAACTAGCCATGATCGAACTCGATCAGCGCCTTGAAGAGCAAAAAGAACTAGGCAGTCTTCTTCTCCAGATTCATGATGAGCTTATTTTAGAAGGGCCCGACACTTCGATGACTGCTTTAGCCGAACTGACCAAGAGTTGCATGCAAAGTGTGATGAAGTTTAAGGTCCCCCTTGTTGTCGATATTTCTATTGGCAAAAACTGGGGGGAATGCTAGAATTGAGAAAAATAGCCGTCACAGGCGGGCTTTCCGCGGGCAAAACTTCTGTTTGCCAAATATTGCATAGCCTAGGTGCCCATGTTATAAGTGCAGACGCAATTGTTCATCGTTTGCTTTCCCCCTCTAGCGAGATTCATGATAATGTTGTTACCCTGTTGGGCCGAGACATCTTAGATGAACAGTGTATTAACCGCACCAAAGTAGCTAAAAAAGTTTTTCATGATCCCCACTTATTGCACCAACTCGAAGAGTTGCTTCATCCGGCGGTTCAACAAGAAATAGAAAAAGAATATCAACGAATTCAACAAAACAACCCCCCACTTCTCTTTGTTGCAGAAATCCCATTACTTTTTGAAAGTTCGAGTGAAGACTATTTCGATGACATCGTTGCTGTCATCGCATCCGAAGAGATCTCTCGCGTCCGTTTTGCCATGTCGACCAGTCATGGCAACGAGGAGTTCTCCGCAAGGGCCAGTCGGCAATTGCCGGCTGAAGTAAAAGCCCAAAGAGCTGACTTTGTTATCGTCAACGATGGCACTTTCGCTGCCCTTGAAGAGAAAGTTAAAGCTCTCTATGAAACACTGGTAACTATGTAAGGAGTTGCATTTTCGATGAACCAGGAAGACACACTCATCCCCCCACCCCCCTCAGATCATGAGCGATTGCCAATGACTTCCGAACAAATGGCAGGCGAACCCTCACAGATCATTAAAATCGCTGAACTTCAGCGAATGTCTGTAGATGATCTCAATATGTATGCTCGTAATATTGGGCTCAAAAATTTGGGCGCTCTATCTAAGTCGCAAATCGTTTTCGAAATCGTCAAATTTAAATCTGAACGTTCTAACGATGTTCTTGTAGGAGAAGGAGTACTTGAGGTACTTCCCGATGGATTCGGTTTCTTGCGCTCCCCCAATTACAACTATCTTCCTTCCGCAGAAGATATCTACGTCTCTCCAGCTCAAATCCGTCGTTTCGATCTTAGAAAGGGAGATACAGTTTATGGCACGATTCGCTCGCCTAAAGAAAAAGAAAAATATTTTGCCCTTTTAAAAGTCGATAAAATTAACGGCAAACCTCCTGAGCGAGCTCGGGAACGTATCATCTTTGAAAACTTAACACCTCTTTATCCTAACCAGCGTCTGGTGATGGAGACAACACGTGATAAGTTGACAACACGTATCATCGACTTAACATCCCCCATCGGTAAAGGACAGCGTTCGCTTATCGTCGCGCCTCCTCGTACCGGTAAAACGATTATTCTGCAAAACATCGCTAATGCGCTGACAACGAATAATCCCGAAGTAGTTTTGATCGTTCTTCTCATAGATGAACGACCTGAAGAGGTTACGGACATGATCCGCAGTGTACGGGGCGAGGTTATCTCTTCAACATTTGACGAACCACCCGATCGTCACACGCAGATTGCAGAGATGGCTATTGAAAAAGCGCGTCGTCTAGTTGAATATGGCCATGATGTCGTTATTCTACTTGACTCCTTGACACGATTGGCAAGAGCTTACAATACTGTCCAGCCCCATTCAGGTAAAATCCTTACGGGTGGTATCGACGCGAATGCTCTTAACAAACCCAAGCGCTTTTTCGGTTCTGCACGGAATATTGAAGAAGGCGGCTCCCTCACCATCATCGCTACGGCTTTGATCGATACGGGATCCCGTATGGATGAAGTGATCTTTGAAGAATTCAAAGGTACCGGTAACATGGAGCTCGTTCTAGATCGCCGTTTAGCTGACCGACGCGTCTATCCTGCAATTGACATCATCAAGAGCGGAACTCGTAAAGAAGAACTTTTATTCCATCCTGAAGAACAAGATAAAATTTATCTCATGCGCCAAGCGCTTGCTGACTTAGCACCACTTGATGCCATGAACCTTCTTACAGGACGATTGAAGAAAACCAATAGCAATATTGAGTTCCTTCTTACCATGAAGGATTAAAGGTAAATCACCAAGAATTGGGTATGCATAATTTTAGGTCTGTCTACATCTCGTTTTACGACAGACCTAATATTCCATCATTTTTCTATTTCTCTCCCTTGAAAAGCAAACTCTTCATTAACCTTGACTATTAGGAAAAGTTTTCTTCAACTGCTTCTCTTTTAAATCTCTTCTGTCAGTGAGTGTCCTAAAAATGGTTTCTATCGATATACCTCTTAGGAACGAGCATGAATAAATTGACAGCTGTATGGGTTATTCTCGTTATTGTTTTTTCGGCATGCGATCGTCCCCCTCAAGAAAAAAGAAATTCTCAACATCTGCGGATGAGTATTGGCCGCGAGCCGCAGTCTCTCGATCCTCGTAAAGGGGCGGAGGTTGTTTCTGCTGCTTTGCATTTTTTACTTTTTGAAGGATTAACGCGTTTTAATGCAGATTGGTCAATCACTCTTTCCCTTGCGGAAAACATCGAAATCTCTGAAGACAAGAAAACCTATCTCTTTACTCTACGAGATGCGCAGTGGTCGAATGGCACCCCCATAACTGCACACGATTTTGTCTATGCATGGAAAAAGGTTCTTGACCCTTCTTTTCCTTCACCCAACGCGCACCTTTTCTATCCTATTAAAAATGCAGAATCCGCAAAAAAAGGTTTATCGAGCAGTGCCACCATTGGAGTACATGCTTTAAATCATAAAACATTACTCATAGAACTAGAAACTCCGACCCCATATTTTCTACAACTTGTCGCCTTCTCTGCTTTTTTTCCCATATGTCGCGAAGTAGATGAGAAAAATCCTGGCTGGGCGTTGGCACACGATCGACATTTCATCTGTAACGGTCCTTTTCAAATTGCCGAGTGGCAAAACATGCAGCGTATACGCTTAGAACGTAATCCTTTTTATTGGGATAAAGACAAAATTTCTCTAGAACTGATCGACCTATTCCTTTTATCCGAAGGTATGACGGCCTTACATTTATTCGAAAATAATCAGCTTGATCTTATCCAATTTTCGCTCAGTCCAATGCCAGCTGATTGGCTCTCTTTTTTACGAGAGAAAGAAGAATTTTATACAGAGCCCTCATCTGGTTCGGTAATTATTGCCTTCAACACACGTCAATTTCCTTTTAACAATAAGAAATTACGTCGAGCATTCAGTTTAGCCCTAAACCGTAAGGCCATTATTGATAATATTACCCAACTCGATGAAATACCTGCTTATAGTCTTGTACCACCGGTATTAAAGAATAATACTCATGATGCGCTTATTCTAGATGGCCCCCATCCCCATGCAGCTGGGCTTTTAAATGAGGCATTAGCTGAATTAGGTCTTTCATCAACAGAAGAGCTCCCCCCTCTGATTTATCTTTACTCAGCCTCAGACATCAATAAAAAGACCGCAGAAACTATACAAGCACAACTCCATGAAGCCCTAGGCTTGAATATCTCTCTTCAATCTCTTGAACATCGATGTTTGCTCAGCGCAATTCAGAAAAAAGATTTCGAGATGGTGCAAACAGTATGGGTTGCTCAATACAATGATCCGATGAACATCCTCGAACGTTTTAAATCTAAAGATAACGCAAAAAACTATTCGGGTTGGGAAGATCCCGATTTTTCCAATCTTCTTGTGCAATCTTCGTATGAGGCCGGTTCTAGGCGAATGGAGACTCTACTGGAAGCAGAAAAAAAACTGATCGATGAAATGCCGATTATTCCTCTTTATCATCTGAATGCTTCCTATTTAAAGAAGCCCTATGTAAAAAATCTCATCTCTCCCTACTCCAGCAACCTCTGCTACGCCAGGATTTCTAATGAGCCTACGCACGAGAAACGCGACTTTACTCTATGTGGTCCTACTCCTTACTTTACTCCCTATTCCGCTTCTATTAAGAGCGAATGATCCTTCCTCTCTTTCACAAAGCGGACCTTCTACTATCAACTCTTCGGATAAATTCCATTTTGGTTTCCTCTGGCCCCTCATTCGAGAAGAGTATGAAATGGAGCAGCTATATACTCTTATCAGGGAAAGAAAAAAAGAAATTGCCGAGATAAAAGAGTTTTGGCGTCCTTTAATTGAAGAAAGAACGCAAATTGACGCATCCTGGCGAGAAAGAGTCTCTGATTTCCAAGATGTTCTGGCTCAGGGAAAACTCCTACGGTCTAAACATGGAAGTGGGTGCGCCTATTTCCTATATGACAGATCCCATCAGATTCGCTACGTCGTAAAGCCTTTCGATGAAGATATGTTATGCCTACATAATGCTAAACGTCGTGCAAGTCCTTTTCTAGATACTCAACATCGTGTACGCGAAGCTATACCCCTTTATGAAACAATTCATAGAGAAATGGCGGCTGCGACAATTGCCTCTATATTGAAAATGCCTTCGATTACCCCGTGGGTAATGATCACGATACTACGATCGGACTCTTTTTATGATATTTCCGAAGCTCTAGATCTTGAAAGTCGCCCCCTTTATCTTCAAAAGACGGGCGATATCGATAAAGAGAAGCTTTGCATTGTGCAACCCTACATTCCCGAAACAATTGAATTCGGCGAGGCTATGCATGAGTGGTTTGAAGCTGATCAAGGCCCTACAGAAGATTTACTACCTCTAGATCAAGAATCCTTTGAAAATGCCAATCTTTTTGTTTGGACAATTTACGATTGTGATGGTCATGGAGGGAATTTCCTGCTTTATTTGCATTCGCTCAATGAGCAGAATCAGGCCATTTATGGTCTCATCAAAATAGATAGCGGTCTCTCTTTTCCTACGCAGAATAAATATCTTCTCAATTATTTAGCGTACGCTCCCAATGCAAAACTTCCGCTCTCTCTTTCTATTCGTCACAAGATTGCTTCTCTAAATAGTCGTGCAATCCTGGAGGCACTCTCTTCTTATGGATTACCCGCTACGCTAGCTGCAACAGAAATTCGCCTTCGGGTTCTTAAAGAATTGGCGCAAAGAGATATTACAATTGAAGAAATGAACCATCGTATGGAACTGCTGTCATTACCTTCTGGAGAGGAGCTAGCTCTTATGGAATGTTCGCGAGAAGAGCTCGAAAACTCAGTTCATCGACTCTCTAGTAGAGACAAACGAGATCGAACAACGGTCGATATCCGTTAGAGGCTGCTCTTCGAGCACACGACATTCTTTATCAAGACTGGCCAATTTTCTAAGAATTTGTTCCTTCGACCATACTTTCAATCCAAAGTGACGAAGGGGAAAGCGGCAATCCAAGTACCCGCACTCAGCATGGCTTACAACTCTCTTTAGGTAATGTTTTTGCCATTCTCTAGGAGACTCTGTAAAAACAAAAGGACTCACGACAAGGTGAATCGTTGAAGGCGCGATAAAATCTTCAGGGGTGTAGAACTCTACATCATCCACTCCCCAATCTGACAAAGTCTTCTTTGCTAAGGCTAATGAAGGGGCAGTGTCGATTATGCAATAGTTGGCTGGCTTATGAAGCTCCATTAGAATTTTACAGAGCGTCCCGTCACTCGCGCCTATCTGAACAATTGTTTTATCGGTGAAGACTCCGCAATATTTTTCGATATCGCCAGCAATTTTTAGATTACGGAGTGAAGAATAACCAATTCCTTCTACTTTTGTCGGGTTGCCTATCGCATCGAGCGAATCGATAAGAGATTTTTTTGGTTAATAATTTATCATAGTGGGTCTGAAGATAGGTCAAACAACACTTGGCACTCTTCTCATTTAGATCTTCTAAGAAAATTTTATAAAGAGGGTGGGAGCGGAATACTTGATAGAGCTGAGGATTTGTAACGACTTCCTGGCAGAAATGCGTATAAGTCTCTTCATCATGGACGGAATGTTTCTTCTTGAGTCCCTGAGGGAAAAAAAGAAAGGCAGTGATTAAAACAACGCTACAACTTAAACCGATTAACCATCGCTTCATAAATAAACCCTTTAAGAAGCAGAAGAAGGAGATGTTGAAGGCTGGTGTTGGGGAGTCTCAGGCGTTAGCGAAGGTTCTTGAAGAACAACTCCTGTTTGGGTCAATTCTGTAAATTGCTTACCAAGTGATTTTACAGCAATTATCCAAGCAGCAATCACAAAAAGAAGAATAATCGCTACGTAAGGAATACTCGCTGCTACCGTCCCTAAAGCCATAATGATGAGTTGATAAATCACGGCTCCACCTGATTTACCC
>JABDCS010000023.1:25043-25444 GCA_013288005.1 Chlamydiota bacterium
GAACCCACACCATCAATTGCGGCTTTTCCTTTGAGCTTACATTCTTTACTCAGAGGGATAAAGGCTAACTCTTTGGTCGTATCAAAAATCGTGTATTTAGATGAGCGGGCAAAACAATTTTGCAGAGAACCAAAAAAAACACCAATCGCTAAAGGAGCGTATCCTAATATATTAGAAAAAATACCGAGGAAAGAAACATCTTTAAAAAGAAGAAAGGAAAAGAATCCCACACCTGTTACTAGCATGACAGCCGGTGGAATCATCGCATTTAAGGTCCATCGCGCTTTTTGAATCATTCCAATTGTGGCTATTGCAATCACGGTAGACATAATACCGATCGCAATCTGCACATGCCCCATATATCCCATAAAATCATTGGGGTTCGAATAAATGACACGCAC
>JABDCS010000024.1 GCA_013288005.1 Chlamydiota bacterium
ATAGTGAGCGCTCCATTGATCGACATTTTCATATTGCTTGTACCTGACGCTTCCATTCCCGCAGTAGAAATTTGCTCGGAAAGGTCAGCAGCAGGGATAATAATCTCTGCTTTGGAGACGTTGTAATTTTCGATGAAAGCAACCATCAATTTTTGATTAACGTCCTTATCCTGATTGATTTTTCGTGCTAGGCAATAAATAAGATGAATGATGTTTTTAGCCATCGCGTAGCCTGGGGCTGCTTTACCTGCAAAAATAACCATTCTTTTAATTTGGCGTGCATTAAGATCGGACTTCAACTCATGATAAACCATGATGACATGCAAGATGTTCATCAGTTGACGTTTGTACTCATGGATGCGCTTGATTTGAATATCAAAAAGAGCTGTATGATCGAGTGCACCAGAATTCCCCAATACTTTGCCGTGAGCATCACGTAGGGGGTTTTTTTCGTTTAAGAACTCCATCAAAATGTGTTTTCTCTCTTGCTTGACAGCGAGAAACTTTTTCTGAATATAAGAATCTGCTGCATAGGTAGCGAGCTCTTTAATCCTAGGAAAATTGGTTATCCATTCTCTACCGATCGATTGGCCCAAAAGCTCTGCAAGCTGAGGGTTGGCTGTAAGTAACCAACGGCGCTGCGTGACCCCATTCGTAATATTGAGAAAACGATCCGGATACATCTCGTAAAAATCCCGAAAAACAGTAAATTTGAGGATTTCCGAATGCAGCACCGCCACACCATTGACTTTGTGAGATCCGTAAATCGCAAGATGCGCCATGCGAACTTGTCCATTTTCGATCATCGACATGCGTCTAACGCGTTCCTCATCTCCCGAGAAGCGCCTTCGCACATCGGTGCAGAATTCTAAATTCAATCTTTCGATAATGTGGTATTGACGAGGAAGAAGATAAGTGAGTCGATTGTTATTCCACTCTTCAAGTGCTTCTCGTAAAACAGTATGGTTGGTATAGCTGCAACAACTCCGAACAATATCCCACGCCTCTCCCCACCCATAGTCATGATCATGGAGGAGTATCCTCATGAGTTCCGCGATAGTAAGGGCTGGGTGCGTATCATTAATCTGTATGCGCACCTTATCACCAAATAATGAGAGGTCGGGATAAATACGCAGATAGTAACTAATAATGTCTTGGATCGAAGCCGAAACAAGAAGAAACTCCTGCTTGAGGCGGACTCGCTTACCGGTTTCATTATGATCGTTGGGATAGAGCACATCCGTTAAAGAAGCGTTTTCTGCAGCTTGGCCCAGTTGCCCTGCATTGTAGCGTTGAAGTTGGAAATTACGCGGAGATTCTTTTGTTGTCCAAAGACGTAAGGTTACAACATTAAAATCCGCAACTTCACTATATCCGATAATCGGAATGTCATACGCGAGGGCGCGCACCTCTTCATAATCCGTTAGATCGCTTATTTCCACCCCGTAACTATTAACTCGGGGAACCAGACGCCCTGCATATGAAACAGAAACGGCATTATCATCACGACGAAACTCCCAAGGATTTTCATGCAGTAACCAAGGGTCCGGCCTTTCAACTTGTACTCCATCCCAATTTTCCTGGTCGAAAATTCCATATTGATAACGAAGTCCATAGCCTCTAGCAGGATAGCGCTGAGTAGCTAAAGAATCTAAGAAGCACGAGATGAGTCTCCCTAATCCTCCATTGCCTAATCCAGGCTCATATTCATCACGCAAAACCTGCTCAAAACTGCGATTGAGCTTTTGCATAATGATTTTAACAAGAGGCACAGCATTCATATTAATCAAATTATTGAGGAAGAACTTGCCGGGCATGTATTCCATGCAAAGGTAATAGACCCAGCGGACATGATTTTGACGAAATGTATGTTCGGTTGCCGTCCAATTGATCATGATTTCTTCACGCAGTGTCAAAGCAAGAGCGTGATAAAACTGTTGGTAGTTGGCTTCATCAATCGTTACACCCATTTTTGTAATCAGATAGTGCTTAATTTTTTGAGCCAATATTTCTGCTTGAAGATTGATATCTGTCGCCATAGCATCTGCTCTTTGTATCGGTGTAACGAAGGTTCTTGTTAGTTGAACGCTATTTTATTATTTAATAAAAAAGACCAAAATAATCTCTAAAATACGAGAAATTTTAATCAGTCGTATTCTTTTAGCTTTTATGTGAAATCCTTTTTTTTTAGGATGCGGATATGGCAAATAAACAATACGATCTAATTGTTATTGGTACAGGACCTGGTGGAGAAAAAGCAGCTGTAAAGGCGGCTTATTTTGGGCATAAAGTAGCAATTGTTGAGCATGCAGGTTTATTTGGAGGGGCAGAAGTTATTACCGGCACTCTCCCCTCTAAAACCTTGAAAGAAACAGCACTTTTTCTCAGTGGAAAACAAGAAAAAGGCCTTTTCAGTATCGAGCGAGATCTTTCCCGAAAGGCGTCGATCGAAGATTTCATGTTCCGTAAAAATCTCATCACTTCCACAGAAGCTAGGGCTATCGGAGAAAATCTTCAACGTCACGGGATCGATGTCTATCATGGGACGGGGTCTTTTGAAGACTTACATACCATTCGCGTAAGTCCACCGGCAGATTGTTCTCTTGTCGCCGATTTTATCCTTATAGCAACCGGTTCCTATCCCCATCATCCTGCTCATATTCCTTTTGATGGTCATCGCGTACATGACTCGGATACCATATTGCAAATTAAACGATTTCCCCAATCCCTTTGCGTCGTTGGAGCTGGGGTAATTGGATGTGAATACGCCACTATCTTTTCAACTGCTGGCAGTAAAGTCTATCTTGTAAACGATAAAACCGAGGTTTTCTCCTTCTTAGATCGAGAAGTTACGGAAGCATTTTTAGAAGAGATTCAGGAAAATGGAATCGAGACACTTTTTAATAAAGCCGTTAACTCTATTGAAGTCCCAGAATCAGACTCAGCCCCCTTGCGGATTACATTATCGGACAATCGCGTTCTAGAAACAGATATGTTCCTTTTGGCAGCAGGTCGTAGTGGCAATGTCCGCTCCCTCAATCTGGAAAAAGTCGGAATTCCTGTTGGCCCACGAGAACAGATTTATGTCGATGCCTCTTATCGGACGAAAGTGCCTCATATTTTTGCTGTTGGAGATGTAATCGGATTTCCTGCTCTTGCTAGTACAAGTATGGAACAGGGGCGTATTGCAGTCGCCCACATGTTTCACACTCAAGATCTTGAGCACAATTCTTTATTCTTCCCTTACGGGATTTACACTATTCCGGAAATCTCCATGGTCGGCCTGACCGAACAAGAAGCGCAGAAAAAAGCTATACCCTATGTAACTGGACTAGCGCGATATGCCGATATGCCACGCGGAAAAATCATGGGCGCTCAAAGAGGATTTTTAAAACTCATTGTGAAAAGAGAAAATCTTTCCATTTGTGGTGTACATATTATTGGTAACATCGCAACCGAACTCATCCATTATGGCACCCATCTCGTTGAAGATAAAAAAGACCTCTACTTTCTCATTAGCCAGATCTTTAATTACCCAACTTTTCATGACCTCTATAAATATGCGGCTTACGATGCTCTGAGCACTTTAGCCGGGCATAAAGTGAAGCCCTAAATAGGGGATGATGATAAATGTTGGGCATTGTCGTTGAAGAGATCGACGGAGCTTTTAATGCCGTCTTGCGCGAAATTCCGATTCCTGTCTGCAAGCCAGGTGAACTTCTTGTAAAAGTCCATGCAGCATCCGTAAATCGTTCCGATCTTTTACAAAAGAAAGGTCTCTATCCCTCTTCTTCATCTCCCATTTTAGGACTTGACCTCTCCGGCGTTATCGTCGACGCAGATTCATGCTCTAAGAAATATCGGCCGGGCGATAGGGTAATGGCTCTTGTCGACGGGGGAGCTCAGGCCGAATTCGCGGCTGTCCATGAAGATCTTGCTATGCCTATCCCTAATGGATTGTCCTTTGAAGAAGCTGCTGCTGTTCCTGAAGTCTTTCTTACCGCTTTTCAGGCATTGAAATGGCTCGGGCAAATTAACAAAGGACATTCTGTCCTCGTTCATAGTGGAGCAAGTGGTGTAGGAACTGCGGCCATTCAATTGGCTAAATCACTAGAAGCGACTGTCTTTGCTACTGCAGGAACAGAAGAAAAAGTGCATGCGTGCCTCACTTTAGGAGCCAAGAATGCCCTTAACTACCGCTCCAGTTCTGAATTTTCTTCTTCTCTACTTGAATGGACAAGTGGACAGGGAGTCGACATTATCCTCGACACTGTAGGAGCAGCGTTTTGGAAAGAGAATATCCAAGCGCTTAGACAAGAAGGAAAGCTAATTAGTGTGGCCTATTTAGGGGGGGCTCGAATACCCGATTTTGATCTTAGCTTACTACAAAAAAAATGGGGTAATCTCATCGGAACACGACTACGCGATCGCAGTTTAGCCTATAAAATTGCTTTGACAAAGGAGTTCGCTGCCTTTGCCCTTCCTCTTTTTATTAACCATTCTTTACGACCCATCGTCCACTCCATTCTTCCTCTTGAATCTGTTGAATATGCTCACAATCTTTTGCAAACTAACCAAACCATCGGCAAAGTAGTCCTTAAAGTGTATTAGTGTGAAGCCCTCTACTATTGATCTTGATGATTAGACAGAAATACTTATAATTTTTCCTCTGAACATTTTTTATCGCCATTGTATTGCTAGCCTTATACTCTCTTAACCGCATCCATAATTCTGTCTATGAATATTAAAAATTCTATTATCAATGGACTGCTGTTTTTGCAGAAACTGGGCAGAGAAAATCCATCTTTAGGAGAACGAGAACGATTTCTCATTGTGTCGACAACGGGCCTAGGCGATACATTATGGGCCACACCGGCTATTCGCGCTCTCCGCAAGCATTTTCACCAAAGCTATATCACTGTTTTGACAAGTGGAATCGGGCATCAAATTCTCGAACATAATCCCCACATTGACCAAATTTTTACCGTAGGGGACCCTGCTATATATTCTTTGATGCGACATTATCGCCGACTTAAAAAACTCAATATCGATACCGCTTTTATTTTTCATGCTTCCCAGCGCCCTCTACTTCCGTTTTGTAAGATGATTGGAACTAAAGAGATATTCGGGACCGAGGGCTTAAATAAGGGTCTTGACCACCTTTTAACCCACCGACTTCCTCAAGTACGAGAGCATGAAATCTTTAGACGCTTACGTATGGTAGCTGCGACTGATGTCCAAGCAGCAGGCCTCGAAATGGAATTTTTTCTTTCGCCAGACGATGAACTAGCTGTGAACGCCTTAATCGAAAGATGGCAACTTCCTTCCTTTCTCCCAATCGTGGGTCTTCATCCAGGGGCTAAAGACAAGTATAAGCAATGGCACCCTGAAAGTTTTATTGCTGTGGGCAGACGTCTTTATGAAACGACAGGTTGCCATATCGTAGTTACTGGTAATAAGGAAGAAAAACCTCTTGTCGATAAAATCGCTGCCAGCATTCCTCATGCAACACCGCTCGCGGGGCAACTCCCCTTACGGACGAGTGCATCTCTTATCAAAAGAATGAAGGTTTTTATTAGCAACGACACCGGACCCATGCATATCGCCTTTGCTATGCAAACCCCTACTATAGCTTTATTTGGCCCCACAGATCCTACTTTATGCGGTCCCTTGACAGGTTTGCGATCGACGGTACTGGCTAAACCACGCACCTGTACCCCTTGTCTACAAAAAAAATGCCGAGATCCTTTTTGTATGCTGCAAATTTCCGTGGATGATGTGTATCACGCAGCCCTGCTGAAACTTGCAAATTAATCTGAGCTACGTAGTTCCCACACAATTTCAATAATTTATTTTTCGTATAAACATAATTATCTCGGAAAAAGAGTAGAAGTAAGAGAAATTAAATTCATTGAGAAAGAAGACCTGGACGATAAAAAGCAGCTCAGCGAAAATGAATGCCGGCTCTGGGCATCAAAATCGCCAAGGGGCTGTTCCCAATCGAGCATTGTTTGAATTTACTAAATGAGACTGAGCATAAATTACGATTTCGCTGCTTATCATTATGATAAAAATTTGTTTTTCTCAATTTTAGGAAAACAATTATCGACAAACAGCGAGATAAATTGTTATATCAGTAATTGCACCCAGTATCTAAACCATCAAGTTAAAACGCTATGACCCGCACTTCCTTTTATCGCCGCTTTGTTTCTCTAGCATGGCTTCTTCCCCTTTTCATGCTTCTTTTAGCCAGTTGCGAAACCAATATGGTCATTATCAATGACGTCGAAGAAAGAGAGGCAAACGAAATTGTAGTTTTCCTCGCCAGCCGTCGCATAGCTGCTAGCAAAGTCCCTGCTACGAGTAATGCCCCCGGTGGAGGTGGTAACTCTAATCCCATGTTCAATATCGCTGTCTCCTCGGATAAAGCTACAGAGTCGATGGCCCTACTCAATCAGGTGGGTCTGCCTCGCAAAAAAGGCACTACTCTTCTCGACTTATTCGCGAAACAGGGCTTGATGTCCTCTGCTCAGGAAGAAACGATACGTTATCAAGCTGGGCTGGGCGAAGAGATTGCGGGTATGATCCGCAAAATCGATGGAGTTCTAGATGCTTCTGTTCAATTAGCTTTTCCCCCAGTCGAAACGGGCATTGCTCTTCCAGGTGCTACAAAACAGCGGATTACTGCTTCCGTTTATGTTAAACACCAGGGCGTATTAGATGATCCCAACAGCCACCTTATCACCAAAATTAAGCGGCTTGTAGCTGCCAGTGTCAGCGGTCTCGATATCAATGACGTTACTGTTATTCCCGATCGTTCTCGTTACACAGATATGACTTTCGGAGTAGGAGCTGAAGCATTAACCGCAGCACCTAAAGAATATGTCAGCATTTGGTCAATTGTCATGAATAAGGAATCGGCTTCACGCTTCCGCTTCTTATTCTTTACTCTAACCTTTGCTTTCTTGGTCGTTATTGCAATTGGTGCATGGGTATTATGGAAATTTTACCCCGTTCTTCGTCAAGAAGGCGGTTGGCGCGAGCTGCTTAGGCCTAAACCCTATACCCCTCCCCGTCCAGACTATTCTTATGACGATGATGAACCTCCTCAAGAAGAAGAGGAAGAATGACCACTCTTTGTTGGGCGGCTTGCAAGGCTCTCCTCGAAAAGCAGCCGGATTCACAGCGCAACGAGTTATTGATTTTTTTGCCTCCTAGTCAACAGGAAGAGATTAAAAAAGCACCTACTCATATTAATTTTTTCTCTTCTTTATCTCCTGAAATTTTGGACTTCATACACCCTTCATGGCTCGTTCAATCGTTGCAAAGGCACACCGAGAATGAAAATGAACGCTCTTTTTTTCTTGCTGCTCTTCAGCCAGTACTGGGGAAAGAAATAAAAAAACAACTGGCTATCACTAGATCTCTACCTTCCTTGACTCCTTTTGGGAAAAACTACCTAAGAAGAGAATGGCTTGGACAGATAAAAAAAGAACGTGGAGAGGCATTCCCCCAAAATGCGCTTTCCGAGAGCGCTTTTAATATTTTATTAGAATTGGATGCTCGCCAACTCTCCCTTCTATCTTTTCGATTAGGCCTTTATGATCTTGCCGAAGAGTTGCGGTATGTAATTGATAAACAGACTCTGCAATTCATCGAAGAGACCCTTACCCCTTTCGAATGGCAAATGCTAAAAAATTTTCAGACAAAAAAAGAACGCCTCACGTTCGGAAGAATGCCTTTGAAGAAAGTCATGAATGAACCTTTGAAGTTGCGGCTAGCCATTGAACAATATGGAATGAACCGACTTGGGAAAGCTCTTTACGGAGAAGATAGCAGTTTGCTATGGCATCTTCTATTACGTATGGACCAAAAACGCGCGAATTTCCTCTCTACCTTATGTACCCCCCCGGCTAAACCTGAGCTCAATGAGACGATTAAACATCAAGTTCTCGCTCTGGTTCCACAAATTTTAGAACGCCCCAAAAAGGAGGAGTGACAAAATGAAGTTTTTTTCACTTATCTATAAAGGCGACGTTCATTCTTCAGATGAGGAAAAAATTATTCCCGCTGAGGATTACAGCACCTTAATGGAAGCTTCCCAAATCCTTGAAAAAGCACGGGAAGACGCCTCTCAATTCCGTCAAGATATCGAAAAAGAAGCAGAAGAACGCTACAAGACGGCAAAAGCCGAAGGCTTTCAGGAAGGGCTGAACCAATTTACCGAGAAGTTGCTTTGGTTCGATAATGAACTCAAAAAAATGCGCATTGACTTGCAAAAGCAAATCCTTCCTATAGCACTAAAAGCTGCGAGAAAAATCGTCGCAAAAGAACTTGAAATGCATCCTGAAGTGATTGTCGATATCGTCTTGCAGACTTTAGCCACTGTTTCGCAAAGTAAGCAAATTACTATTTTTGTTTCCAAAACAGATCGTGAAGCTCTCGAAGCTGCCAAACCACAACTAAAAAATGTTATGGAGCAAATTGAAAGTTTTACTATTTTGGATCGGGCAGACATTACACCTGGTGGGTGCATTATTGAAACAGAAACGGGTATTATCAACGCAACTTATGAAAACCAATGGCGCGCATTGGAAACTGCTTTCGAACGCTATATGAAGATGCCTTAAGATATGACAACTACTCTCCCTACTCTTTTTCGCAGATTCGCTGGCAAGATTTTATCGGTAATAAGAGAATCGAACCTATCGGTAAAGAATCTTATTTCTATAAGCTTTAAAAGCATCTCCCCACTTCTGTTAACTACGTTCTTGTTTCTTAGCTGCTCTTTTTTACAAGCACCAACAATGGATCTTCCTGGAGTACCTCCTACAACGCAGACCACGCCTTCTGTTGCACCTACAAACCCAACTACTCCTTTGCCTGCTCAAGCTCAAGATGTGCCTCCTAATATCCAAGTCCTCGACGATCAGCAGCCATCTCCACTTCTAAATCCAGAAGGAGCTCAGCCACCGAATGTCCTCACGCAAATGTCCGTTCTCGCCGGACTTGCGATACTTCCTTTTGCAGTGATGTTACTCACTTCCTTCATGAAAATCACAGTGGTCCTCTCACTCTTACGCAATGCCATTGGCGTACAGCAATCTCCTCCGAATCAAGTGTTGAATGGTATCGCTCTGCTGATGACGATCTATGTGATGTTCCCGACCGGATTAGCTATGTATAAAGTAAGTGATGAGTTGATGAGAAAAGAACCCCCACAAACTCTTTTTTCGAACACAGGCGCTGAATATATTATGAAGGTAGCGGATACCGCTAAAGAACCTTTACGAGATTTCTTACAGCGCAACACCATTGCTAAACATATTAGCAGCTTTTATCAACTCGCTTACCGCTCCTTTCCTGAACCTTATCAGCAGAGCCTTAAACCCACAGATTTTATTGTTTTGGTTCCCGCTTTCATCACCTCGCAACTAAAAGCCGCTTTTGAAATCGGTGTACTTGTTTATCTTCCCTTTTTTGTCATCGATCTTGTCGTTTCTAATATCTTGCTTGCGATGGGGATGATGATGCTGTCACCTTTGACTATTGCCCTCCCCTTAAAACTCCTTCTACTAGTCATGGTTGATGGCTGGACGCTCATCATCCAAGGTCTAGTCTTGACATTTAGGTGAGACGAACATGTTTTCTGCAGAAATTTATCAACTCTGTTACCAAGCCCTTCTTCTGATCTTGCTTCTCTCTGGACCGCCCATTCTCATCAGCATGGTCGTCGGTCTTTTTGTTGCAATCTTCCAAGCGGCTACACAAATTCAAGAACAGACACTGTCATTTACAGTAAAACTTATTGCAGTTATCTTTACCCTGATCGCTCTTGGAGGGTGGCTCGGAGCGCAAATCCTTCAGTTTTCCAATAATATCTTCATTAACTTTCCAAAATGGACCTTTTAGAGCACACTCTTATAGGGTGGGTCAAATTAGTTTATGCACACTCTCTTAGGCGCAAGCCCTAGCCTGACTATCGATTATATGACTTTCTTCGATAGCATCGAAGGATTCACCCCCCTTAATCTTTTTACAATTGCTTTTTTAGGTTTTTTGCGTTTGGTTCCTATCGTTGTACTTGCTCCTTTTTTTGGTGCAAAGTTATCGAATGCTGTGAAAGTTGGCATGGCAGTTTCGTTCACTATTATTCTTCTTCCTCAAATTGTCGCGACGAGTTCTCTAAATTTGGATTTTGATACGCACTACATAGGGTATTCGATCAAAGAGCTGATGATCGGAATGATCTTTGGCTTCCTCTCTTCGATTCCTTTTCACGTGGTGCAATCCTCGGGTGTGTTGATTGACTTTCAACGCGGATCATCGGCTATGCAGGCTACTGATCCCGTTTTGCAATCCCAAGTTTCGCCTATTGGAATTCTCTACAATTATCTTCTCATTGTGATTTTTTTTCAGATTGGCGGCCCCTTTTTTTTCATCGACACGCTCATGCAATCTTTTCATTACATCCCTGTAGACAGCTTTTTTGGTGATCACTTTTTTAATCTTAAAACACCATTTTGGCAAATGCTCATGGGGCTTCTCACAAAATTTACCCTGCTTTCAATTCAATTTGCTGCCCCTGCCCTTGTCGCTATTTTCATGGCCGATCTTTTTCTTGGCGTTGCCAATCGCCTTGCACCTCAAGTACAGATTGCCTTTCTCGGAATGGCGATCAAATCTCTTCTCGGCCTTATTTTGCTCTGGGCGGGTTGGTTTTTTATTCTCCAACAAGTCTCCAATCAGACAGAGCAATTTTTCCGGGATATCATGAAACTGCTTCCCAGTTTTAGCATTTAAAACCTCCTCTTCTTCTTCTCTTCACAAGATAGAACCAGTTGTTTTTTCCTTGAGTGGAATCACTGTAAAAAATTAAAGTAGCTGCAACGCTTTTTTTTCTTTTTGAAAAAAAGCAAAACACAAATGCAATCATCTTGAGTGATCCAAATTTTAGGAGTACTTTTATGAATTGGAATCTTAGAAAAATGACAACTGCCTTGGCAGTCTCCTGCGCAGCATTTACGAATTTTATGCACGCTGCTGAAGATACGCAACTTCGTAATTTGGAAAACCGCGTTAGCTCTTTAGAACAACGTAGAGGTTCAAACTGCGTGATCAATCCTCCAGCACGTTGCTTTTCTTGTGACCGAGCTGACGTTTTTATCGATGCTAGCGTTTTCGTTTGGCAAGCAACAGAAAGCGGTATGGAATATGCGCAGAAAACTTTGGGCAATACCGATAATACTGCCAGCAGCAATAGTTTCAAAAAACCACAATTCGATTGGGATTGGGGTTTTAAATTAGGTGCAGGCTACAACACACCTCATGATGGTTGGGATCTCTTCTTGCAATGGACTCGCTTCCACCCTTCAAGAACACATCGTTTTTCTTCAGTTCCTGCAATAGCTGGCAATGCCGTTGTTCCTTTACTCTCTCCGAATACACAACTTTCTGGCGACGAAACAACAACTGCTTCAGCTAGCTGGAAATTCCGCCTCGATATGCTAGATCTAGAGCTCGGCCGTGAGTTCTACACGAGCAGATGGCTAACCCTCCGTCCTTTTGCTGGTCTTCGTAGCGCATGGATTCACCAGCGCACTAAAGTTGATTATGACAGTGTTACTACTGCCGTTGTTACTCCTATCAATGTGGATGTGAACCTGAAAAACAACTACTGGGGTATGGGATTGCGTGCTGGTCTTGATTCAGAATGGGGCTTAGGAAGAGGGATTAGTCTCTACACCGAAATGTCAGGATCTTTGCTTCTTGGCCATTTCAATATTTTTGAATCCCAATCTGGATTCGATACTGTAGGTGTAGTACCTGGTACAACCTCTTTCAGCGAAAAATTCCGCGCAACCCGCTTTGTGTATGACCTCGGTATGGCGATTCGTTACCAGCAATTTTTCTGCTGTGAGCGTTATGAGTTTATGGCGCAACTTGGTTGGGAGCAACATATGTTTGTGAACCAAAACCAAATCCAAAAAACCTACACAAGCACTACAGGACTTCCTTCAACTATATTCGTAACTAATCAAGGTGACTTGAGCACACAAGGTGTGACTTTGACCTTAGAATTTGGTTTCTAGTCGAACGTTAAAAGCTGATAAAAAAAAACCCAGACTCAAAAGGTCTGGGTTTTTTGTTTTGTATATTTTTCAAAAAAAGCGACTCTTTTAGCAGGTTATTTGCTGACAGAGATTAAATATTTCAGATGGAAGAGGAAGAATACTGGAGGAGCTGGCCACAAACAGCGCGAAGACAATCTACGAAATAGCTAATATCTTCGGCAGTGTTGTAGGGAGCAAATGAGATTCTTAGGGAAGAAGATATACCAAAACGCTGCATGGCAGGTTGCGCACACAAATGGCCAGTGCGTAAGGCAATCCCTTTCAAATCTAGCAACGATCCGACATCAAGAGGATGACAGCCTTCTATAACAAAACTAATAATAGCTCCTTTATTGGGAGCATTCCCGAGAATTCGCAATCCAGGGATTTCTTGAAGAGCCTGAGTAGCGCTTTGCACTAATTCTGTTTCGTAAGCCATTATGCGCTTGCGGCCCAGTTGTTCAATGTAATCGATCGCTGCACCTAGACCCATTATTTCCGCAATCATCGGCGTGCCCGCTTCAAATTTGAGCGGTGGTTGCTGGAAAGAGCTGTGATCGTAACTAACGCGTTCGATCATATCTCCCCCCCCCCTCACGTGGAGCCATCATGTCTAGCAGCTCATACTTACCGTACAACACCCCTACACCTGTGGGACCAAATGCTTTATGACCGGAAAAAGCTAGAAAGTCTGCATTGAGCATCCCAACATCGAGCGGCATATGAGGAATACTTTGTGCAGCATCGACCAAGACCTTAAAACCATACGCATGCGCCATCGGAATGATTTGCGATAAAGGCTGACACGCTCCTGTAAAATTTGAAATATGGGCCAGCGAAAGCAATCCCTCTTTCCCTTTACTCGTAGAAAGATGTTTTTCGATCTCTGGAAGAAGAAGACAGCCTTCTTCATCGACCGGAAGCAAAACTAAATCGATGCCACGCCTTTTAGCTAGCATCTGCCAAGGCACAAAATTAGAGTGGTGCTCAGTAACAGGTAATAAAATTCTACTGCCTGGCTCAAGAGTGTCTCCAAAAGAGCGCGCTACGAGGTTAATAGCGTCTGTCGTTCCTCGCGTAAAGATAATCTCTTCAGGACGTCTAGCTCCGATAAATCTTTGTATACTTCTGCGCACTTGATGATAACGCTCTGTTGCTTCTGCAGCGAGCGCATAGACAGCGCGATGAACAGTAGCATATTCGTCTGCATAAAATCTTCGCATAGCCTCGATGACAGGAAAAGGTTTTTGCGCAGTCGCAGCAGAGTCTAAGTAAATTAAAGGATGACCGTTGATCTCACGTGAAAAGATGGGAAAATCACGTTTTATGAGATGGCCATCGAGAGGTTTAAGAGGAATAACAGTGGAGTGCATCCATCCCCTTTCTCGTGATAAATTCATCGAGAATCTCGCGACAGAAGCCATCAATTAGTAAATGCTTGGCCTCACTGGCAGGAATGCCCCGAGTTTTAAGATAAAAAAGTAGCTCATCATCGAGATGCGCAACAGTTGCGCCATGCGAGGCTTTAACATCATCAGCAAAAATCTCGAGATTCGGTTTAACATTCGCAATAGCATGAGGACTTAAAAGCAGATTTTTATTGAGTTGATAAGCTTGGGTCTTCTGCGCTTCCGGTCGTACATAGATCTTTCCTTCGAAAGTCGATTGGCTATTATCGCCCAGGACCCCTTTAAAAAGTTGCATCGATTGCGTATGGGGCGCTTCATGATCAATTCTTACACATGCGTGAGCTTGGGCTTTCTCTTTAAGCATCCAAATGCCTTTCAACTCTGCATTTGCTTCTTCGCCTTGCAACCAAACACGAGAATGACTTCGTGTGATACCTTGACCACTCTTCCATTGAAGAGAAGCAAAATTCGCCGATTTTTTGAGGGTTGCACGTAAAGAGGTAAGTGAGCAAGACCCGAAACAAGCTTCTTCAGCCTGATGAAACTGCACTCTACTTCCCTCTTCCAAAGCAAAATCGAATGAGGGAATTATCACCTTTTTTTCTGACCCAAGATTTGTCACGACAATCTTTGCTTGCGCCCACCCCCCTGCAAACACTTGCAAGCGAGGTAAGCTAACTTTGGGTTCGGTAGAAATTAGAAGAATCTGGAGGAGACCCAAGTCAGTTTTGGGCGGAATATAAAGAAATGCGCCTTGAGGATGAAGAGCTATATTCAGAAGCGCAAAAGGATCTGTTTCATCTTTTAAGATTTTAGCTAAACGGCTACGTAAAAAATGACCATATGTTCGCGTCGCATCGTGCAAAGTAAAGAGAGAAAGAGGCGATCGCGACAAAGTAGGAGAAAAATACCCATTGATAAAGACAAGGTAGTTGTCTTGACATTCGGGTAAAATATGGGGTTGAAAGTTAGGAGCTTCTGCTTGCTGAGCTAGTACAAAAGGCCTCTCATGAAAAATCCGCGTAGGAAAATAACGAAAAGCTTCGTCATTTTTCGAGGGCAATCCCTGTTTTTCAAAAAGCTCCCAAGCCTGTTTACGGATTGCAAGTAAAGCGTCTTGGGGAAGCTCTAATTCATGAAAAGAAGGAGCTAAAGAAGGACTTAACGTTGCCATTGCTCGTATCCCTCTGCTTCGAGCTGAAGTGCAAGTTCAGCCCCACCAGATAAAGCAATCCGCCCATCTATAAGAACATGAACATAATCAGGCCGGATATAGTCGAGCAATCTTTGGTAGTGCGTAATCAAAAGAAGAGCATTGTCTGGACGACGTAAAATTTTAATGCCTTCAGCAACGCTTTTGAGAGCATCGATATCTAGGCCCGAATCTGTTTCATCGAGTATAGCCAGTTTAGGCTCTAAAACAGCCATCTGCAAAATTTCATTGCGCTTCTTTTCTCCTCCAGAAAAGCCCTCGTTCACATTGCGTGTGCCAAAGTCGCTTTTCATACCAAGAAGGGCCATTTTTTTCTGCAGCATTTCATCAAATAACTCTTCCGAAATGGGGGTTTCACCACGCGCTTTACGACCAGCATTATAAGCTGCGAGCAAAAATTGTGCATTGGCGATACCGGGGATTTCTACTGGGTACTGAAATCCCATGAAGAGTCCCAAATGGGCCCGTTCCTCGGGGTCCAATTCTAAAATATCTTGGCCATCCAATAGAACTTTGCCTGTAGTCTCGTAGTCAGGATGTCCTGCTAAGACCTTCGCTAACGTGGATTTTCCAGCACCATTGGGTCCCATGATCGCATGGATTTCACCACAAGAAATACGCAAGTTCACACCTTTTAATAAGGGGCGACCGTCGATGATAGCGACAAGTTCTTGGATATCCAGCATGTAATCCCTCGTAAATTCTATGTGTTCTAAAAGTTTTTTTTGATGATTTTCAGGGCTTTATCCCACAGAGTTTTCAAGCTTTAAGGTTAGCAGCTTTTGCGCTTCTGCAGCGAATTCATGCGGCAGTTCGCGAAAAACTTCCTTACAAAAACCATTCACAATCATATGCACAGCATCTTCTCGGCTAATTCCTCGTGTTTGGAGGTAAAAAAGCTGCTCCTCATTCATTTTTGAGGTCGAGGCTTCATGCTCAAGTTCGGCCGATTGATTGGCAACTTCAATATAAGGAAAGGTATTGGCTGAGCATCTATTACCCACTAGCATTGAGTCGCATTGCGTATAATTACGTGCATTTTCTGCACGTGGTGCAATCTTAACAAGGCCGCGATAGGTATTATGCGATACATCTGCCGATATCCCCTTAGAGACAATTGTAGATCGAGTATTACGGCCCAAATGGATCATCTTAGTTCCTGTATCGGCTTGCATATGGCCATTCGTCAGGGCTACAGAATAGAATTCGCCTACAGATTCATCGCCTTGCAGAATACAGCTCGGGTATTTCCAGGTGATCGCAGCCCCTGCTTCGACTTGCGTCCAAGAAATTTTAGAACGAAAACCTGCACAACGACCTCGTTTCGTCACAAAATTATAAATCCCACCCTTTCCTGTTTTCGGATCTCCCGCATACCAGTTTTGAACAGTCGAATATTTAATTTCGGCCCCAGCTTCAGCAATTAATTCCACAACAGCTGCGTGGAGTTGATTATTGTCATAGGCAGGAGCTGTGCATCCTTCGAGATAACTTACATAGGAACCTTCTTCCGCAATAATCAATGTCCGCTCAAATTGCCCCGTCTGCTTGTCGTTAATACGGAAATATGTCGATAACTCCATGGGACATCGGACACCTTTAGGCACGTAGACAAAAGAACCATCGGTAAAAACAGCAGAATTGAGGGCCGCAAAAAAGTTGTCTCCGATTGGGACAACACTTCCCAAATATTTTTCTAAGGCCTCGGGATGGGTATGAACCGCCTCCGATATCGAACAAAGGACAACGCCCGCAGCACGTAATTCTTTTTGAAAAGTCGTCCCGATTGAAACCGAATCAAATACAATATCGACAGCAACATTCGCTAAACGCTTCTGTTCCTCAAGAGGAATGCCAAGACGTTCGAATGTTTTTAAAATCTCAGGATCGACCTCATCTAAACTATTCAAAGATTGTTTTTTTTTAGGGGCTGAGTAGTAAGAAATTGCTTGATAGTCAATCGGGGCATACTGAAGATTTCCCCAGACCGGTTCTTTCATCTCGCACCATCGGCGATAGGCTTTAAGACGGAATTCCAAAAGAAAGGAAGGCTCTTTCTTTTTTGCCGAAATTGCTCGAACTGTCTCTTCATTCAGCCCAGGAGGAAGACTCTCCGACTCAATCTCAGTAACAAATCCATATTTGTACTCAGAGGAAAAGGCTTCATGTGCTGTCATAAAATATCCTTTACTAAGAGAGTAGATCGGAATGGGCTTAAGCCGGTTTTTTTGTTCTTACGATCACGCAAAAGAACCAAAATCAACTGAAACAAATTAGAAAATACTCGCTGAGACAAGTAGTATACCTGATAGAAGAGATTCCCTCCAATCATCTAGTCAATTTTCACGACTAGGAGGGTGCATCAAAAGTAAATTTGGATCGATTTATGAGCTTTTTGGCCTATTTGTAGTGGAATAATGAGGAAATATTTTTTTTGATCCATCTTCTAAGCATGTAGAGAGATTTTTAATCTGGCTTGTGCTGCGAACAAATGCTCAGGTAAATCGATACCCATAACCTCTTGTTGGGTCTGATGGACACAAATACGAAGACCATTGTAGAGCCAGCGAAGTTGTTCCAATTGCTCGGCATATTCTATTGGGCATAATTTCAAGGCGGCGATTTTCAAAAGAGCCCCATACGTAAAGGCATAGATCCCAATGTGCTTGTAAAAAATTTTTTCACAATCCGCTTGATCATCACGGTAATGGGGAATGAGGCTTCTAGAAAAATAAAGAGCACGTCCTTCGGCATCTGTTACAACTTTCGCAATATGAGGAGATAAAGCCTGCACAGGATCGTCTATTTTTTTCTTTAGGGTCCAAACATCACTGTCTTTTTTATCAATGCTTTGGAGGAGATCTCCCATAATGCTACGATCGAGAAAAGGCTCATCTGCTTGCCAATTGACAAACACCTCACCTTCAATGCGGTCGTTTTGCACGAGCTCTATCAGACGCTCAGTTCCATTAAGACAATCGACAGACGTCATCTCTACATCCCCGCCAAATCCCCGCACAATTTCGGCGGTCTCTTCTGCATCGACCGCCACGACAACGCGATCGAAAAAACCCGTGCGACAAGCGGCTTCCCACGACCTCTGTAAAAGAGTACGTCCGCCTAGATCTGCTAAGATCTTGCGAGGGAATCGGCTCGATTGAAGCCTTGCTGGAATCATGCAGACAATTTTTGCCATGGTGCAAATCTTACTGAATAAAAAGAAAAAGCGCTACAGACGAGAATTTTTCACAACTATAAGAAATAACTCTTGAAGGAAGCTCTTTTCTCTCGATAGAAAAGGCAATCCTCAGTATTAAAATTTTTATGAGAATATCAAACTCTTCTGGCCATGTTTTAGGGGGCGCCTTCCTAATCGCGGGAACAACGATTGGGGTAGGGATGCTCGCCCTTCCTATAGTCACTGCCCCTGGCGGTTTCCTTCCTTCAGTCGCTCTCTACTTAATCTGTTGGCTTTTCATGTTGTGTACAGGGTTGCTTACTTTGGAAATCTGCATCTGGATGCCCAAAGACGCTAACTTTATCACAATGTCCCGCATTCTTTTAGGAAGAGGGGGACAATTTATCGTCTGGATTTTGTATCTCTTCCTCTTCATCACAATTATGATCGCTCACGTTGCGGGGGGCGGAGATATTCTTGTCCAAATTTTCGGAGACTGGCTCCCTCGGTGGGTAGCTAAAATTGTCTATGTCGGAGCCTTTATACCGCTTGTGTATTTCGGCACACGAACAGTAGATCGCTTCAATATAATTTTAATGACGGGACTGATCCTCTCCTATTTGCTTTTTGTTTTCGTAGCTGCACCACACTTGGAATTCAAACTACTGGAAAGAAGTGACTGGTCTAAAGTTTGGTATGCATTACCTGTCCTTTTTACAGCATTTTCTTTTCAGGTTATCATTCCGACGGTTATGAATTACATGGGTCGCAATGTTAAAAAAGTGCGCCTAGCTCTTTTTATAGGCACTTTGATCCCTCTTGTGGTCTATCTCGTATGGCAATTTTTAATTCTTGGCATCATACCGCATGAGGGCCCGGGAAGCTTACAAGAAGCCGCACAGCAAGGCAATAATGCAGTCATGCCCCTGAAAACCGTTACGCAAAACCCTTATCTTTTCGGCATCGGAAAAGCTTTTGCGTTTTTCACACTGACCGCATCGTACATCGCCCTCTCTTTGGCTTTTCTAGATTTTCTTGCTGACGGACTTAAATTAACCAAAACGGCTACCCATAAATTCTGGCTTTGTTTAATCGTTTTTGTACCGCCAACAGTGATTGCACTTACGTATCCTCACATATTTCTTTCAGCTCTAGGCTATGCTGGAGGATTCAGTTGCGCCATCTTATTCGGCCTGCTCCCACCCATTATGACATGGGTCGGCAGGCATGTTCACCATTATCACGATGATACGCGCCAGCTATTTGGCGGAAAATATTTCCTGACTGTGCTGATCTTATTTATAGTATTTGAGCTTATTATCGAGATAACAGACCAATTCTCAGGTTCACAGGTGGGATTCTATTTGAGAAACTTCGCTCAATTTACTCTTACATTATCTTAATTGGGTATTTGAACATGGGAAGATGCACCATGTTTAACCAGTAGCTCTCGCCATTTTTTCATAACTTGGACAGCAAGTGGAGCAGCTTCTCTACCTGCATCAGCAAAACGTAAGTAAACAACGACGAGAAGCTCGGGATTATCCCAATCTACACCTCCATTATTCGCCTTTTGCGGGTAACAGGCGCCAGCAAACCAGGTATGCTTACGCATAATAGCTTTTGTTGTACGATCGATTGTCGGTTTGTAGAGAATTTCAGCTGTCCCTGTTTTACCTGCAATATTTCGGCTAAAAGTTAGGTAATCTTGGGCGATGGCCGGAGTAAAACAAATCGGCCGAACAACGGACGGTCTTGAAGTCCCTCGAGGACCACTTACCACCCGCCGCATTCCTTCCATAAGTATGTCACGAATTTCTGGCGGAAGAAAAATCGAACGACGCACTTGTACAGGCGCATAAGAAAAAGCAAGTTGCGGGGAGTACTCTGCTAAAGCGGTGAAAAGAGGGAAGTTTAACCCTACCGCAGCAAATTCATCGTGATAGACAAAATCTGTTCTGTAAAACAGTTCTTCCTCTTCTACTAGGCGCTGTTTTCCAGCTTTTATTTGAACAATAGAGGGATGCAGTAGTTGACCATTTCCTGTAAAAGCTCCGATCATCATAGCTGTTTGCAGGGGTGTCACTATAAGGCTGTGTTGACCAATTGCAAAAGAGTAGAGCCCCGACTTATCATGTCCAATATCATCGGGTAAATGTCCTTCGATCTCACCGGGCAATTCAATGCCTGTCTTTTCGCCATAACCAAATTGACGGACAGTTTGTAAAAGTCGTTCGGGCGAACTGATTTCTTCTGCTGCTAAAATAGAGAAGTAAATATTGCTCGACTGTTCGAGAGCACCAAGAATATTGACTTCGCCAATCCCAGCATGGCTACTTCGTGGAAGCCTTCCTCCTTTGTAAAGACGTGTAATAGGCTTACCATCGCTCGTTTTGCCAAAAATAGTGTCATGATCATTTTTTTTTCTTCGCTGCGGTGAATAATCCGTTAGAACCAACGGATTTAAATCTCGCATGCTCTCCTGCATAGCTAGGCACTGTTCATATTTTTCTAGTAATGCGTGATAAGCTATGACAATTTTAAATACCGAACCCGCGGGAGTAGACTGGCGGAATGCTTGTGAACGCCCATACCCAAATCCCTCTACTGGATAAAATGCGGCGGCAAGGTGTCGTTCTAACTGGATCCCTTGTTCATTTCTTAAGCGTGGATAGCGTCCCCAAAGTGGCCGATTCAACTCCCTAAAGCCACGTAGCGACCTAAGAAAAAGCTGTCCTTGCGAATCAGAAAGGTAGCGCACTGTTTGTGATAATTTTTCAAGACTTTGATGAGTCGAAGATAATTTCTCGTATAAAGGCTGAATCTCTTCGAAATACGCTTTTGCATGTTCAAATCCTATGATTCTCTCTAAAGGAGTTTTGCGTAGCAAAGCATGAATAAGAGGAAGACGAAATTCATGCCAAAATTCCGAAAAAGCTTTTTTTTCAACTTGGTCTAAATAATCGGTATAGGGTTTGGCGTAGCGTTTTTCTTCTTTTTCTTCCTTTCGTTTTTTCTTTAATAACACTTTGAAATGCTTAGCGCGCCACTCAGCAAATTCATGAGCAATAAAAAGTTCTTCCACTTTTTTATGCACCACTTCTTCAAGGCAAAGAAACGCTTGACGTTGAAGAAAATGCTGTTCAAGCGTCATCGAACCCATGCTCTCTAGAAGAGAGGGAGGCATTTTTTCTGGGGAGGCCACTAGTCGACAAAGATCGATAAGGAGTAGTTTGTCTCCGATTTCGCTTGCGCCATTTGTTAAATGCTCTACAGAGCGACGTGACTCTAGCAGCTCTTTTTGCATGAGGCAGCTATGTAGCTGAGGATCTTCTTTAGCAAGATCGGGGTCGCTAAGGCAGCGGAGAATAGCTTCTGCTTTATATTGCCCTGAGTGCCGCATCAGTGTCATGAGAGATCGCTGAAGATCAACTGCATGACGCAGAGTCAATTTCGTACTCAATACCTCTCTAACAGCCCCTGCAGGAAAAATTGTTTCAAGAAAAATATTCCAAGTTAGGGGCATGCTCTCATTATAAAAATTTGCCTCTTTCTCATAAAATTCACGCTCTAAGGGAATTTTTCCGTCCCAGATTTCGCCAATGTGCATTTCATTTTCTAACCACTTGCGCACCTTGCTTCGTTGATGTGTATCATCTAGAGCAGAACGAATAGAGATAAAATCATTGGGGTCGAAGCGTGGATAGGAGGCAAGCGCGAGAATTTCTCCTGTCGAAGGCTCCATAGCGACGATAGCACCTCCCTTAATCCAGGGCTCTTCCAAGCCCCCCGCGCGTTTGATACGCGTTGCTTCTGACTGCGAAAGGAGCTGCTCGGCACATTCTTGGAGTTCGGAAGAAATTGTCAACAAAAGCCGCTGTCCTGGAAGAGCAGGACGTGATCCAGGAAGTTCTCTAAGAAAATTCCCTTTGACGTCCACTTCATACATCTTCCTTCCACTATACCCCCGCAATTCCTCATCAAAGGCGGCCTCAATTCCCGTTCGACCAATAAAATCTTGAATGGTGTAAGCCTTCTCTTGGAGTTCAAGTAACCGTTGGCGTACCGCATAAGGATTTTGAAATCCTTTTGGAAGAAAAGGTGTTTCGCCTGCTTCTCTTTTATTAACATACTCTTCGAGTTCAGATAGTTCTTCAGTGAACTTTTGATATTCATGAGAACTGATGGCTCCCATGGACCCTAGAACGTCACATGCCACTTTCCCATGCGTATACAACCGCCTCGAAGAGCGCTGAACGGCTAATCCTGGCCAATCTTTTTCTAAGGCACGTAATCGGTAATATTCTCCTTCAGAAATATTCTCTTTAACGAGAAAAGGCGCATGAGGAATAAGAGAGGCCTTCGCGTGAATAACATCTTCAATATAGAGAGGATCTAAATGCAGAATCTCGGCCATTTTCTCAGAAAGCTCTTTAATATGCCGCGTGCGAGCTTGTACACGAACCCTTTTCCCCGAGCTATCGGTTTCCCAACGCACAGAGGGAATTTGTCGTAAATGGCTGTAACAAACAGCTGCATGAAACTGTACTTTATTAAGAGCCAGCGGAATATTGAATCGGTCTCGTATTGAGGCACGACCCATATGTTCAATGGATGTTCGTCTCTGTGGCTTGTGCGCTTCTTCCACATGTTTTTCATGTTGCACAACAGCCAAATACCAAACGCGAACCAATATCGCGATCATGCAAAACACAATCACGTTGAGAACGCGGCTAACTTTTGATGTGGTAGTTTCGTTTGAATTCACAAGAAAACGGCGATGTGTATACCCCACATCTATACTACTCTCAAGAAATTCTGGCTATAGACAATCAAAGTCATGGGTTCAGAGGTAGAAAAATTCTGTTTACTAACGGGTAAAATATTTTTTTAGATTTTTAAGGTTTTTGAAGGGGGATTGCTGTCAAAATTGAACTTGAAATCACCGTCTTAGAAGATATTCAAAACTCTCTCTTTAAAAAAAACCGATCCTAGGTTACATTCCTTCCTGTGAATATTCTTACGCGCCTGTAGTTCA
>JABDCS010000025.1 GCA_013288005.1 Chlamydiota bacterium
AGAAAATACTTTAGATTTGCCAATAAAAGTAGAAAAAATAAAAAGCGGCGTAGATATAGAATCAGTCGAAAAATTAAGACGTTTAGCAAGATACTTTCCTAAAACTCCCGCTTTAGCACCATCTATCCAGGTTCGGCTCTCAAGAATGGGACAACAAATATCCATATCGAGAGGTGGAAAATGGGCACCAGTGCTACATAACCCATTCTCCAGATCCGCTTCATAATCTCGACTCCCCGTAGGAAGACATTTTAAAGGAAGATAACGTTTAGAACCTGTGCAAAGAGGATTCTCCGGCTTCTCAGGATTATAAGGAATTTCGGTTTTAATCTTCTTAAAGTACGAGTCACCTTCTAATTTGGCATGGGCTCCTCTTGCCGCTCGAGAGGTAGCACCAAGCTTCGCAATCTCATCGAGATCAAGGTGTGTAGCAAGGGTGTGGAACGCATTTCCAAAAAGCAGAGAAAGACCCTCTTTTACGGGATTTCTTAAACTGGTTAATGGCTTCTTGCTAGTTCTTCCCCCTTCTTCTTTGAGCCGCTCAAAACATCTTATGACCTCATAGGTGCTCTTCAGCCAATGATAGTTGTCGCGAAGTTCTGGAGGCATCTTGGGATCAGACATTTTAGGATTATCTAGCAGTGCTCTTACAGAGGTAATATCGATATGAACACGACTTCCTGCGAGTTGTGCATTCTGATAATCGCGGACCTTTGCTAGCTCCCACTCTAATTCGCTTCTCATAATCGACCAATCCTGAGCCTGAACAGAACCGGAAAAACCACTGCGTAAAGACATAACAATCCAATCTTTTTAATATTAATAAATAAGTAATTATAGATGGTATTTAACTAAAAGAACAGAAATAAAGATTTTTACACTACAAATGAGTTATTTTTTCTAAAATTAAGGTCAAAATAATTATACTGCACTTTTTTAAAAACAATATTTAAAAGAAATTTTAATCTTGATCGAGAGAAATGACTGCCTGCGGCCTTACTCTACGAGAGATTAAAAAAGCATGAAAATATTAGCTCGATGATAGATTTTGGAATTTTAAATAATTATCTATTCAAAGCTATAGGAGTTTTTTTAACTTAAGGGAGTGCAAAAAATCAGAAAATAGCGGATCCGTGCGAATGGGATCAAATAAAGAACTTCCAATTGCATCCGTTATTGTCCCGTCTTCACGTTCTATCGATGCTTCAAGCCAGCCTATTGCCTCCCTAACTAGCTTGAGCTGGGCGGAGGCATAGGCGCTGCGAAGTGCAATTGCGCCTTCTTGCATGATGCGAAACACTCTTGGGGCTAGAGAGACGACAAGGGGATAATTACCGTGTTCAAAAGCTAGATCGTGAAGTGCACAAGCAGCTTCATCATTGATGTCGCGCTCAACTTCGCGCAACAGAGCATAGGCTTCTTCTCTATTACCACCTTCGTAATACAAAATAGCGAGTTCTTGTGTAGCCGTTTTCCAAAGAAGACCTTTTTTTGCTTGTAACCGCAGTGATAACATGTGTTGCATAGCCTGCTCTTTGTGACCTGCTAACAGTTCTTCTTCAGCTTTTACAAAAAGCTCTTTTAGATCGGACTTATGATCACTATCGGCTATGCCTCGCGTTGCCTTCCACATTTCAAAACCCTGAAAAGCAAAAAGAAAAAAGAAAGCGCCTAATAGAAAATCTTGGAAAAAGAAAAGGGCCAGGCTAATTCCAATTGACAAGACAACACTTACAATCAATGAATATTGCAACCCCTTAGTCCCAAAAACAGCTTCGAGTATGATGCGAAGCATTTGCCCCCCGTCAAGAGGCATGATGGGCAAAAGGTTAACTGCTGTCCAAAAAACATTGATGATGGTGATATCCCGTAAGATTTGCATGGGAATTCCGACTGAGAGAATAGAAAGCTTCATGGCAAGCCATGCTAAAAGAGCAAGAAGCAGTCCGAATAGTGGTCCATTCAATACGATGAGGAATTGCTTCCAAGAACTTAGGTGTTGACCGTCATGCACCGTCAATCCTCCAAGAGCGACAAGTTCAATCCGCGGTTTTCTTTTGAAGATCATAGCGGTTAGAGCGTGGCCCAGCTCGTGGAAAAGTACCGAAAAAAAGATAATCCCTATCCAGATCAAAGTCCCCATGAAACTTTTGCTGTAGAGATAACCGATAATCGCTGCGAAGATCCAAAAAGTGGGGCGGATAGATACAGGGATAGGCCAATTGAAGCGAATCAATTACTTCCTCCCTTTCCCAAGTGCTGCCTGAACAGCTTTGCCCATATCAGCTGGCGTTTCTGCTACAAATACGCCTGCTTGTTTTAAAGCTGCTATCTTGCCTGCAGCGGTTCCTTCACCTCCAGATACAATGGCTCCTGCATGTCCCATACGTTTGCCTGGAGGAGCTGTAGCACCCGCAACAAAGGCCGCTACGGGTTTTTTTGCATATTCTCGTATCCATGCAGCAGCTTCTTCTTCTGCTTTACCACCAATTTCACCAATAAGAAGGATCACTTCTGTTTCGGGATCTTCTTCGAAGAGTTTCAGGATGTCGATAAAGTTGGTACCATTTAAGGGGTCACCACCAACCCCCACGCATGTTGTTTGTCCCAAACCTAAAACACTTGTTTGCCAAACGGCTTCATAAGTCAAAGTGCCCGATTTTGAAACAATACCTACATGACCCCGTTTGTGGATGTAACCAGGCATAATACCGAGTTTGCATTCGTCCACTGTAATTAAGCCGGGGCAATTGGGTCCGATCAAACGACTTTTTTTGCTCTGTCGCATGACATGACTCACCTCTAACATATCCCGAATAGGAATCCCTTCTGTAATACAAACGATAAGGGGTATCCCGGCATCTTCAGCTTCTAATATGGCTTCAGCAGCAAAAGGAGGCGGTACAAAAATCAAACTAGCGTCAATTGACCCTAGGCTTTTCTGCGCTTCATAAACAGTATCAAAAACAGGAAGGTTCAATACCTCTTGACCACCTTTCCCCGGAGTTACTCCTCCGATGAAATGGGAGCCATATTCAACGCATTGCTCGGTGTGAAAACGTCCCGATTTACCCGAGATCCCTTGCGTGATTGCTTTAGTCTTTTTACTAATCAGAATTGCCATGCTGCTATCCCCTTCTCACCGCTTCAACAATTTTTTCCGCTGCTTCCATTAGACCATCTGCCGTTGTAATGGCAAGGCTCGATTCCTGGAGTAGGCGCTTACCTTCTGCTACATTTGTTCCTTCCATCCGGACGACAAGGGGGACGGTAATGCCAAGATCGGCTGCAGCTGCTAAAACACCCTCTGCAAGAGTAGCGCAATTCATGATCCCTCCAAAAATATTGACGAGAATCCCTTTCACTTTCGGATCGGCTAGAATGATCTTGAAGCCAGCAGCTACTTTTTCCTTAGAAGCGCCTCCACCTACATCAAGAAAATTCGCTGGCTGGCCTCCAAAATGTTGAATGATATCCATCGTCGCCATCGCTAAGCCAGCTCCATTCACCATGCACCCTATATCTCCATCAAGAGCGATGTAAGCGAGGTCATGCTCTTTGGCAGCCACTTCATTTTTTGATTGCTGGGTCGGATCATAAAAAGCGTTGCATTCGGGTTGGCGAAATAAGGCGTTGTCATCGATACTTAGCTTAGCATCAAGCGCCCAAAGTCTTCCGTCTTTTGCAAGGACTAAAGGATTAATTTCTAAAAGAGAGGCGTCTTTTTCCATAAAGGCTTTTGCGACACCAGCTGCAATTTGCATGCCTTCACGCGCGCGCTCACCTTGCCACCCCATAAATTTAGCCAAACGAAGAAGATAAAAAGATTTTACATGCCCATCTAAATCAATAGGAACAGTCAAAATTTTATCAGGAGTCTTGGCTGCTACTTCTTCGATTTCCATCCCACCTTCAGGCGAAGCGATAAGAACAGGTCGTGCGTGTCCCCTATCAATAATCGCACCGAGATAAAATTCTTTTTCTATGTCAACAGGTCGAGAAATCATAACTTTATGGGCAATAATTCCTTCTGATCCGGTCTGATTATTGACCATTTTCATTCCGATCAGTGAAGTGGCTGTTCGGATGATTTCTTCAGGAGTTTTTGCAAATTTAACGCCTCCCGCCTTTCCGCGCCCACCCGCATGGACCTGGATTTTCACCACACCTTGTGAAAGATTGAGGCTTTTACAAATTTTTTCTGCTTCTTGTTTTGTCGAAGCGATTCCGTAATCAGGAATCGGAATGCCATAATCTGCAAGAATTTGTTTAGCCTGATATTCATGAAGGTTCATAAACGCCCAATTATAATCTTTTAGATAATTGCGAACTCAAAACAGCTTGTCTCAAGAGATTTGCAACTACCCCCTCAATTCTCTTATGTGATAGCCTAAGTATTACATTCAACTGCTATTCTACATGTTAAGTTTTTTTCAATCGAGCTACCAGAAAATACGTAAAGCCTTAACACGTACGCGTTCGCTTTTTACGTATAAATTACGCAATTTATTAGGTCAGCCGTGGAAGGAAGATACTTTTGAGCAACTTGAACAAATTTTTTACGAAGCAGATTTAGGGGCTACAATGGCTGCAGAAATGGCCGAGCGTGCGCGCGAGTTCCTATTTAGCTATCCTAAAGCAACCAGTGTGGAAATCATTCAATCTTTAGAAGAATACGCTTTGGGTATTTTACAAGAGCCACCACGAGTTACTCCTCAAATACCGCGTGCAGGAGAACCTCTCGTCATTTTAATCGTCGGCGTTAACGGAAGTGGCAAAACAACGTCAATTGCAAAACTTGCACAGGACTTCCGCGACAAAAAAAAGAAAGTTCTTGTAGCTGCTGCTGATACTTTTCGGGCCGCTGCTATCGACCAGTTAGCTACCTGGGCAGAACGCGTAGGAGCTGACATTGTTAAAGGACAACCAGGTGCTGATCCAGCTGCGGTGGTTTTCGATGCATGTCAGGCGGCTCAAGCCCGGGGAATCAATATTGTTCTCATTGATACGGCAGGTAGACTGCAGAATAAAAAAGAACTTATGCAAGAGCTCCATAAGGTCCATCAAGTCGCCAATAAAATGCTTTCAGGGGCTCCTCACGAGACTTGGCTGATATTGGATGCGACAACAGGTCAAAATGGCCTCGATCAAGCGGAGACATTCCATTCCTTTACACCTTTAACAGGCTTAATTATCACAAAATTAGACGGCTCGGCAAAAGCAGGTATTATTCTTCCCATCTACAAAAAATTAGGGATACCTATTCGGTGGATTGGGACTGGCGAAACTTCCGATGATCTAATGCCTTTTGATGCCGAAACCTATGTTAAAGCACTTTTCGAAGCTGAATAATTCTTTCCAGATTTTATTGCCTCTCTAATCTGTTGCGAAGAAAATCTGGGAGGTGTAATAAAACTTAGTTTCTATTTAGTATAGATTCAACAAGGCTGGCTATAATGGAAAATGAAGAGATTTATTCCCACTCGCCTTTTGACCGTTCTTCCTCTTTTTCTCCTAAAAATCAAGCTTTACTATTGCAATTTGCTCTAATCTCTCTAAATGATTCCTCGCGGGCCCCCTTACTCGAACATTTACGTCTTTTTACGATAGCGTTTTCGAATCAAGAAAAAAATATTGCTGCTTTGACCTCCTATGTAAAAAAGAAGCCCAGAAGTGGAACCCTCTCACCACGTACAAAACGAGAAAGTATACGCAAGTTTATCCCCTTTTTGCATCTTTGCAAAAGTGATCCCGGATTATGGTTGTTTTTAGTTAAACAGGGCCACCATTTAGACGCGCCGAAAAACCTTTTAGCCTTATTCCAAGAGCTTTATTCTGAAGACCTGGCTACTATAAGTTTACGAATGAGTAGTGACTTCACGGCGAGGGGATTTACAATGGTAGCAAAAGAATGCATAGCTCTTTTTCGCAACATTCAGTCCTATCATGTTTAATCCTCTAACTTCTTTGCATAGCCTTATTGCAGACCTTCGCACCCATATCGACGAACTCTCTGAAAAAGAAGGAAAAACTTTTTTTTCATCTCCGAAATCCTCGACCTATTTTCCTCCTGTAGAGTTGTCACCTTCTCACCTCCCTCCTCTCAAGCCTCAAGGCCCCCGAACAGCTAGCAAGCCTTCGAAGAAATCAGAAAGCACACTTCAAGAGGTCCCCTTCACAGTCCCCACTAAAGATGAGAGAAAAAAATCTGAACTTAAACCCGAAATCTATCCCAAAACTACAAGCACACCCTCTCAGCTTAATCCCCCTTTGGGCGGCAAGTCCCTTCATCCCTCTCCGAAAGTAGGGAGTCCTTCCGATATGGGCTCGGCATCTACTAAAAAGATCCAATCTTTTACATTAGAACCCTTACTCCCGCATGCTTCGTCATTTTTAGATAAATCCTTGCTCATTAAGAGGGCTCAAAAACTCTATCCGCAGTGGAAATTGCATGAATCTCCGCCTTCTGATGAGGAGGCGATTAAAATAGCATCAGCATGGAAAATTCGCGCTTCAACAACCCAAATTATGGTACTCACCTTTTCCGATAAACCCCTGGTGCGCGCTTTTCTCACCAACCTCGCGAAAGCCTTACATCAAAGCATTGCCCCAACCCAATTAATCGATGCATGCGCTATTGACCGAGAAAATATGTGGGAGGCTGTCTTAAACATCCCCAATCTCCAAGCTATCTATGCTCCACCCTTAGAAACCTGGAGAGTTTCACATCTTTTACAACTTGTTAAAACCATTCCCGCTTCAGGAGAGAGCTTTATAGGGTCTTGCCGTCTGCATTTTATCCAAAATATTGATATCTACCTACAATCGCACGAACAAAAACGACTTCTTTGGCAACAAATATGCCGCCAACATCAGACTTAACTCTTACTGCTACAGTCATCCTCGATGAGGGAATAGATCGCGAATTGGATTATGCCATTCCTATGTCCTTACGAGAGGAAGTTGCTGTTGGCAAAAGAGTACGTGTGCCTCTTCGCACAAGCTTACGCCTAGGCACTATCATGGGGCTGCACGAAAAAAAATCTTCATTTTCTCTAAAGGCGATTCACGAGATTCTTTCTACAGATTCTTACATCGAGCCATCGCTCATTCAACTTGGAGAATGGATGGCGGATTATTACGGTTGCAGCTTTCGCAAAATATTAAGACTCTTTCTTCCGCCCAGTGTTCGCCGTGGCATGGAAGCTAAAACGACTTCTTTTGTTATTCCTAATGTGGAGGGAGAAGAACTAGCGCGCCTACACGCCTCCTTACAGCAAAAAAATCCCGCTCAAGCTAGACTTGTACACGCCTTTCTTAATGACCCAGAAGGAATATTGCTTCCCTCTCTATTGCTGCAGACAAAAAGTTCTCGTAAAAGTTATCAAGCATTAATCGAACAAAAAATTTTACGCTGTGAAAATCGAGAAATCCATCGGGACCCATTAGAAAATGTAGAATACCTACCATCCTCGCCTAAAAAACTGTTGCCTGATCAACAAGTAGCCTTCGAGAAGATTAGTCAAACAATCGAAAGCGAACAATTTGCTACACATCTTCTTTATGGTGTAACCGGCAGTGGAAAAACAGAAGTGTATTTACAGGCGATTGATTATACGCTCCGAAAAGGAAAGTCGGCGATCTTTCTTGTACCGGAGATCGCGTTGACCTCGCAAACAGTAGAAAGAATCCGTAGCCGTTTCCGCGATAAGGTCGCGCTACTCCATCACCGCTTAAGCGATGGAGAGAAAAGAGATGCATGGCACGCCATTCACAAAGGCGATATTCGTATTGTCTTGGGAGCACGTTCTGCTATTTTTTCTCCCCTTTCCCATCTAGGACTCATTGTTGTCGATGAAGAACATGAGGGAGCTTATAAACAAACAGATGAGTCTCCATGCTATCATGCACGCGATGTCAGCATCATGAGGGGTAAGCTTTCTGGGGCTACGGTTATTTTAGGCAGCGCGACACCTTCTCTCGAAACGTATACAAATGCCCTCGATAAAAAATACATACTATCGAGCCTTCATACACGTCCTGCAAATGCGCGCATGCCCCATATGCACATTATCGATATGCGCGTAGAAACCGCTAAACAAAAGGGAAGCTTTCTTTTTTCCCAACCCTTACTGAATGCCGTAGAAAGTCGATTAAAAAAAGGTGAACAATCTCTTCTTTTTCTCAATAGGAGAGGGTACCACGCCTCTCGCTTATGTAATGCATGTGGTGAAACAATTAAATGTTCACAATGCGACCTAGCTATGGCCTACCATAGAAAAGAAAATCACTTAGTTTGCCATCTCTGTCATTATCATTTAACGCCTCCGGCCGTATGTCCCCATTGCCATAATCCCGACCAACAAAAGTTTAAAGGAGCGGGAACAGAGCAAGTCGAACGTGCGCTTCATGCTATTTTTCCTGATGCGCGGGTTTTACGACTCGATGCCGATACTACACGTCGGAAAGGAAGCCATGAGGAGGCCTTTAAACAATTTCGTTCTGGCAAGGCCGACATTCTTGTGGGGACGCAGATGGTAGCAAAAGGAATTCATTTCCCCAATGTCACGTTGGTGGGGGCCCTTCAAGCCGATAGTGGTCTTCACATTCCTGATTTTCGAGCTGCAGAACGTGTCTACCAACTGGTGACGCAAGTGGCAGGCAGAGCGGGACGAAGTGGCCTTGCAGGTGAGGTCTTCATCCAAACTTGGCTACCTAATCACCCTGCAATTGCTTTAGCTGCTTCGGGCTCCTATACAGATTTTTACGCTCAAGAAATCGAAGCTCGCCAGCTCTTTGGTTATCCCCCCTTTAGTCGCCTTGTACGGATAATCCTCAGTGGAGAAGACGCTACGGCCATCCATCTAGGATTAGAAAGACTTCGAGAGGTTCTCATCCAAAAACTCCCCCCTACCTATTCCCTCCTTCCTGCGGTGCCCTGTGGATATGCAAAAGTCAAAGGGTGCTACCGCTTTCAAATAATTGTTAAGGGCCCCTCCTGCCCACCTGTCATACGCATGTTGAAAGAAACAGCGATTGGCCGCTTAGTGCCCCCTGCGGCACGACTTTTTGTGGATTGTGACCCTATCTCGACATTTTTCTAGAGAAGTACTACAATCTTTTCCTTTATCAAGGCTAGTACATGTCCTTATCTTCACCAGAATATCATGAGCACGAGGAGTTCCAGAACCGCTCAGCTAAACTCAAGCAAATTCACGAATTGGGAATCAATCCCTACCCCCATTCTTTCTCTCCTAGTCATACCTCAAGCGACCTACACGCCGAATATCAAGAAAAAAATCCAGGTGTTAGCGATGATGCCTCCGCAGGCACCACCCCCTTTGTAAAGGTCGCAGGCAGAATGGTGCTCTTCCGTTCTATGGGGAAAAACGCATTTGCTCAAATCCAAGATGAGAGCGGCCGAGTCCAGGTGATGTTTAATCGAGATCTTACAAAAGTTCAGGATTTACGCGAAAATGGGGAAGTGACCCCGATTAAATTCATAGAAAAAAAGCTCGACTTGGGTGACATCATTGGTATCGAAGGCCATATCTTCCGCACTCATGTAGGCGAACTTACTATCCTTGCTAAAAATGTTACCCTCCTTTGCAAAACATTGTTACCTTTGCCGGATAAACATTGTGGACTGGCCGATAAAGGTGTGCGCTACAGAAAGCGCTGGCTCGACCTCATCACGAATTCTGATGTCTTACAAACCTTTAAAATGCGTAGCAAGATCCTGCAATTCGTACGCGGCTACATGTATAATAAAGGCTATCTTGAGGTCGAAACACCTGTTTTACAGAACATCTATGGGGGAGCAGAAGCTCGTCCCTTTACGACCCATCTGCACGCCTTAGATCAAGAGATGTTCCTCCGTATCTCCTTAGAAATTCCACTTAAAAAGTTGATCGTGGGAGGCATGGGCAAAATCTTTGAAATTGGTAAAGTTTTCCGCAATGAAGGTCTTGATCGTACACACAATCCTGAATTCACGATGCTGGAGGCCTATGCGCCTTATATCGATTATCGAGATATGATGGTTCTAACGGAAAATTTATTTGAAAGTTTGGCTAAAGAGCTTTTTGGGACGACCAAACTGAAGTTAGCAGCCGAATTAGGAGGCCATGAGTATGAAATCGAACTCAAAGCTCCTTGGAAGAGACTGCGGATGGAAGAAGCTATCCAACTCTATGCGCATATTGATACGGAGAAGTTGAGCGAACAAGAAATGCGCCTGCTCCTTAAAGAAAAAGCGGGACTAGCGTTAGACGAAATCAAATCCTTGCCTCGTGGGCTTCTGATTGCAAAAATTTTTGGCGAACTTGTCGAACCCCATCTGATCCAGCCTCACCACATTATTGATCATCCCATCGAAACGACTCCGTTGTGTAAACCACATCGCGAGCCAGAACTTCGGGAGCGAGGCCTCGTTGAACGTTTCGAGACTTTTATTCTGGGAAGGGAGTTTTGCAATTCCTACACAGAACTCAATGATCCCGAGTTGCAACGGAAACTCCTTTTGCAACAAGCCGAGAAAAAAGCTGCAGGAGACGAGGAAGCCAATCCACTCGATGAAGAGTTTATCGAGGCCATCTGTCAAGGGATGCCTCCAACTGGAGGACTTGGGATTGGGATTGACCGTCTGGTTATGCTCTTTTGTAATGCTTATTCAATACGCGACATCCTCTTCTTTCCCATGATGAAACCAGAAGAATAAGCCGCCAATGGGAGAACCTTTTATGCTTTTACGCGTTCTAACTTTTCTTTTTATCTGCCATTTCGCTGCTGCTCAGGAGAAAACTATGTCGATTTTTACACCACCCGGCGACCCTAGTCTCTGCTCAGTGGCAGAAAAGGTCGTGATCGAAGAGATCACCTCTGAAGAAATTCAAGGCATTATCGAACAGATGTACGCTATTGCACGTGGAGAGAGAGGCGATACAGAGAAACGTGTTATGGTAGGCTTGGCTGCACCTCAAATTGGAATTTCCAAACGAATTATTCTCGTCGATCTTGGTGTCCAGGCCACCCGACGTGAGCTGGGGAATCTTGAAGTCTTTATCAACCCCGAAATTGTTTGGTACTCAGAAGACCAAATAGAGGAAAGAGAGGGTTGTTATTCTGTCGATAGGCACATATGTGGCATTGTCCGCCGATCCGCAAAAATTAAGATTCAAGCATTCGATAGAAAAGGAAATCGTCTCGAGAAAGAATTATCGGGCTTTACTGCACGTATCTTCCAACATGAAACGGACCATCTCAATGGTATCCGTTTTCCAGACCGTGTTGGACCTCAAGGTCGTCTCCATTGGGTTAAAGAAGATCAATACCCCGAATATCGTGATAATTGGGAGACCTGGCCCGTAAGCTGCCCTTGGAAAGTCTGGATCGATATGAAAGCTGGAAAGTGACCTCCTCTTTTTCAATTACAAGAGATGGAAAAATATTAGGCTAGTTTTTGCGCAAGGCGTGAAGGTCATCGACAAGACTGAGCCCATGGTTTGTAAAATATAGGGCATCTCCTTCGCCTTTCTTAAGGAAGTTAGCCTGAAGAAGCATACGTGTAAGAGCATCCACGCTCTTATCATTATAGCCTACTGCGCGGCCGACAGCATAACGATCGATCTCTGCACAAAGATCTCCCTGTTCAAGAGCCATACTATAGAACTTGAGCAAATAGAGTTCGTCTTTGGTATATCCTTTTTGGCTCATAATTTTGCTACTTTTTTAAGACGTGAACCTTGAGGAGAATCTTCAATAATATAGCCTCTTTCAAGAATTAGCTGGCGACACTCATCAGCGAGAGGCCAATTTTTATCAGCTCGAGCTTCGTTACGTTTGGCCAATAGCTCTTGTAATTCAAAAGGTGTCTCTTCAACAATATCGGTAAAAAGAAATCCAAGGACCCTATCAATACGTCGCAAGAATTCCAGTGCCTCGCTCGCTTCTACTTGACCCACTTGTTTTTCATCCATCAATGAGTGTAAAGCGCGGACGAGATCGAATAAAGAACCTAAAGAAGCTGAAATATTGAGATCCTCTGCCAAAGAAGAGATAAACTTCTCCTCGGCTTGCTTCAGAAGTTCTTGCGTGCGACCGTAGTTGTTTTTATCCGAAATCGATTCAAGACGAACAATAAAATCTCCTAAGCGCTCTAACGAAGACCCCGTTGCATCCAATCCCTGGAAAGTAAAATTGAGTTGGGAGCGGTAATGCGTAGAAAGCAAGGCTAAACGCACTTGTCGCCCCGTATAACCACGCTGTAGTAAATCTCTTAATGTATAAAAATTGCCTGCACTTTTTGACATTTTCTTATGGTCTACGACAAGATGCTCGGCATGAACCCAAATGCGAGCAAAGCGCTCCGATAAACAGCATTCAGACTGGGCAATCTCATTTTCGTGATGAGGAAATATATTGTCGACGCCCCCTGCATGGATGTCTATGTTGGGCCCTAAAATTTTTAAGGCCATAGCCGAACATTCAATGTGCCAGCCTGGCCTTCCCAAGCCAAACGGGCTGTCCCAGTAAATCTCTCCATCTCTTTCGGAATCGTAACTCTTCCATAACACGAAATCTGCTGCATTTTCTTTGTCATATTCGTCAGATATCCTCTCAGAAGCACCTATTTTGAGCTCATCGAGACGCAAATGGGATAGCCTCCCATAAGAAGGAAATTTTTGTATGGAGAAGTAGATACTACCGTCTTGACCTCGATAGGCTATCCCTTTTTCCATTAGGGTCTGGATTAGTTCAATCATCGAGGGAATATAATCAATCGCTTGTGGGTAGGCTTCAACAGGCTCAATGCCTAATAACTTCAAATCTTCGAAAAATGCTTCTTTAAAAGGCGCTGTATACTCCCCTAAAGTCACTTTCCTCTCAATCGCGCCTTTGATTGTCTTATCATCCACATCGGTAAGATTCATGACTTGGCAAACTTTCATGCCGAAAAATTTGATTGTACGACGTAAGAGATCCTCAAATACGTATGTACGAAAGTTACCTATATGAGCGTAGTTGTACACAGTGGGTCCACATGTATAGATACGTACGACCTCACCGTCGCTGGGATATACATTTTCCAGTGCACGACTTTCCGTATTATAAAGTTTAAGAGGTGGATACTGCGTCATGGGCATTTGAAGATTTATTGGGGGCCTTTAAATAAGTCATTACGTTTTCTATAGTGGAACAACTATACGAAAGTTGGTATTACCTCTGCAATTTGAATCCCATTAGAAACTCTCTCCGATCAGACTTTTGTTAAATTTAGGTGAGAGACTCTTCTAATAAGCGATAATTAGTTTTACCGGTACCCGTTAAAGGGATTTCAGGAAGGGTTCTTACTTCACTAATTCTTGCAAGGTTGCTATGTCCTCTTTCTTTAAGAAAAGAATTGACAGCTTCCTTATCAACCGTTTGAACCGTGTAGAGAACTAAAGAGGTCTTTTGCCCCTCTCTCTCAATTGCGCACAGAGCACAACGTCCAGTTTCTCCATCCTCTGTTTTTGTCAGAACTTCACTGATTTCTTCTTCAAGTCCACCGAGACTGATCATCTCACCACCTATCTTCACAAAGCGCTTCAGCCTACCAGAAAGAAAGAGGGCGCCATCAGGAGCTAAATAACCGATATCTCCCGAAACATACCATTTTTTTTCCTGCATTTCGAGAAAAGGAACTTTTGTACTTCCTAGATAGCCTGCAAAGACCGAAGGACCAGAAATGCATACTTCGCCTGCTTGACCCTGTTCAACAGGTTCGTGTTTGTCGAGATCAAGGATAAGAAGCTCAACGCCGGGAAGAGGATATCCTACACCCTGTTGAGGTCTTTCTCCAGCAGGGTAAGGTCGGCAAAGGGTCACGATAGGACTGCACTCTGTGATTCCATATCCTTCACGTATTTCTGTATCAGGAAGATTCTTCTTAACGTAATCGAACAACTCTTTACCCGCTTTTTCTGCTCCCGTAACGATAATCTTCAAGCTTTGCAATTGTTCGGGATCAGCAGAATGAAAAAGTGAGCGTATAAAAGTAGGCGCACAACAGAAAAGGGTGGGTTTGTGCGTCGCAATATCGCGGACCATTCCCCGATGATTCGTAGGATCGGGGGAATAAAAAACCTTCAATCCTGTCAGAAGAGGTAATAATCCCGTTACGGAAAACCCAAAAGAGTGAAAAGGGGGTAGGACACCATAGAGGTAGTCGCTATTTTTAAGTCCTGCAACTTCAATGGCTGCCCCCTGATTACTCAATAGGTTGCGATGACTCAGGGGAACACCTTTTGGTAAGGATTCTGTTCCACTCGTGAAAAGAACGACAGCAGGTCGTAAGGCGTCTATCTTAGTTAAACCCAGATGTTGGAGTGTTATATCGGTTTTTCTAAAAGAATGTAGGAAAGCACGAATCTTATGGAAAAAAGTGATGCTGCTCCGCAAATTCTCCAAGAAAACCATCATTTCTTGGGCATCTTCTCCTATTTCCAAAGTCCGTAAATGATTGAGAAATTTCCGAGAGGAGAGAATAGCTTTGATCCCCGTAGTTGCAATAGCATGGCTCACCGGCTTTGAACCTACGGTCCAATTCAGCATCACAGGAATTTTCCCCGCAAAGAGAGTTGCTAGAATGACAATGTACGCTCCGGAGCTCGACGGCAGTATAATACCAATCGACTCTCCCGGGATTTTGCGGATTTTTTCGGATAAAAGAAGAACAGCTATTTTGACCTTTCTATACGTCAAAGCGCCAGATATTGCATCCACACAGGCAATCGCATTCGGCATACGATCACAGGTCTGCAAAAAAAGCTTCCATGATGGTTTTACCCTGAGGCGGCAAAGGAGGCGGCCGTTCTTTTTCTTCTTTTAGGTTCTGGTTAGAAGGAGATGGAGATGTTTCAATTTGAGCCCCGGATTTAGAAGCCACCGCCTGCAAAAGATCTCCTACAGTAGCTGAAAAATCTAAATTGAGAGGACCTATCTGATATTTTTCGTCTAAGAAAAGTAATATTTGCGCAATGTCTAGAGAATCAACCCCCAGATCGCGAACAAGTTGTTTATCAGCAGTTACCTGAGAAGGCGAAAGAGAGGCGATTTCGGCTATCCTTTCTGTGATATCCTTTTCGAGTTTTTTGGGAACTTGAATATCGATAGAAGTTTTTTTCTTTTCGCTTGTAAGTGAGGGCAATTCATTTTTCCAGAAAGAATAGGAAACAAGTTTAAGAGGATCAGGAGACCTATTGTACCAACTTTCTAAATAACGATTGATAACGGCCCTCTCCTCTTGATAGGGAAAATCTGAAGGAGTGGTAAGAAATTCGATTTTAACTGTTCGTCGGGGGGTAAAAAGGAGAAGATTTTTGAGAATAATCCACAACCCTGCCTTAAGGTTTTTGCCGAAATCAGGAACTTCGCCTGTTAGAGCGCGAGAAAAGCGGCTCCCCCACAATCCTGATATACGCACGAGAACAATGGAGGCATTTGACTCTTGTTGCAAAATATTAGGTATAAAAGAGGCCCCCCCCACGATCTCTTTTTCGAGAGTGCGCAACTTTCCAGAGGGGTAGATTAAATAGTTTTTTTTATTTCGGAGTCCTTCTACTACGGTTTGTTGGAGCTTTTGCAATTGATGGACCTTCCAACGATTAACTGCATACTCCATATTCGGGCAAGGCAAGGCCCCAATTAGTCGCATAAGAAAATGGAGGCCCTTCTGGTAATAAAACTCTTCGACCACAACCGGGTGCGTGTGGAATTTAGGCCAAAGCACGCTCATTAGAATAGGAGGATCAATTTCGGCAGGATGGTTCGGAAGGAAAATAATACTTCCCTTATTCTTTAATTCCTTTTCAAGATGTTCTAATCCTTCAAAAATAAGTCGGTATCGTAAACCAATTAAAGTCTTAAGAATGAACGTAAGAAGTTTTTGAATCATGCACCTTCCAGAATTAATCATTGCGGATTAAAAGTAATTTAATTAGTTAAAAATAACAAGAACAAACTTATTAGTAATGCTATGAAAATTGATATTCGAACAGGACAACCTTTTACTGGGGAACCTCCTCACAACAATAAAATTGTACCTATACCTATTAAAAAGAAGAGAATTAAAGAAAGCACTTCGCAATTATCGGCCAAGGTACGTGAAGTGCGGGCTCTTTTAAAAAAAGCGGCTCCACCCGTCCGCCCTCTAAAAGATCGCCAGCTTTCGGTTGAATCGACAGAAGAATCTTTGCCAGGACATATCAATAGAACAGCCAAACTCTTGCGCGAGCACCACTAGCAAATAAATGATTGTTCATGTAATACGAAATCCTATTCTGATTTTTTAAGCAGGAATCTTTTTATGATACGCCCGATACAACATCCTCAAGAACCACAAAGACCACAAGAACCTCAAAGAGCATCCGCTTCGAAGCAGGCTCAACAACAGCTTCCTAGTGATTCACTCCGCCAAATGGTCGCTAAAACCAAAAGTCTAGGTGTTTCGGATGCGCCTCACACTTCTGCCCTACAACACCATCAGTACGCCCCCCAAACAAAAAGCGATAATCGTCTGACCGCTAAAGCTACAGCAACTCTAGGGACAAGTCCCTTAGTTGCTACATTGAAAAAATTGCGCCGGTTAGCTTTGCCTCAGAAATCCCCCACTCCTCTCAGGCAACATCACATTGCCGTAGGCTCTCCTACGGGCAATATGCCAAGACCTTCGGCTATCAGTTGGAAAAAAGCCGGTTCTTAAGGGGTGTTTTAAAATTAAGGTTTAAACGTTTTGAGAGACCGAACTCGGGTTAAGGGTTCGGTCTTCTTGACTCTTTTAGGAAAGTAGTTTCAAGCTTTTCAAAACTCGAACGCTGAGAAGATGCTTAACGATATCACCAATGATAAAGGGGGCTACCCCTAAAAGCAAAGCTTTGGGGAATCCTATAAATTGACTAAGCTGGACGACGCCCAAAACGAAAACAACCAAGTTACCAGCTGCCATCGCTAGGAAAGCCTGGCTTGCCGTTTTGTTTTTTGTCTTTTCCCAAAGATATCCAGTCAGATAAGCACCGCCGATGTACCCTAATAAATATCCCCCGGTTGGGCCAAAAAACTTAACGAGGCCTGCTCCACCTGTAGCCAATACAGGAAGACCCAAAGCCCCTTGTAAGAGAAAAAGCATAACGGCTAATGCAGCTCTCTTACTTCCCAGTACCATGGCTAAAAATAAGCAAACGTTCATTTGTAAAGCAAGTGGTACAGGGGTAAAAGGAAGATAGATGGCAATGTGGGCAAAAAGCGAAATTAAGAGACTAGCGCCTACGACTAGCAGGGCATTCGTCAACCATTTAGGCATTTCTATAGTTTGGGGTAGCTGCCTTACATTCGAAATTGCTGTCATATAACCTCGTTTAGCATGAATTTCAAAAAAAAATGGGAAGGAATTATTTTAACTGTTGGATGACCCTAGCACAAATGAATTGGGCTTCTTTGAAGGTAAGGAGCATGTGGGCTTCTGCAAGAGGTATCCATCTTCCATCCCGGATCTCTTCAGGTTGTAGGATAGGTTCGCCGATTACCTCCGCGGCAAAATACTCAACTTTCTTCCGTATTCGCGTGCCATGATGGCGAAACTCGTAAGTCTCATGCAAGGGAGATAAGGGTAATCTATTGGCAATATCAAGACCGGTTTCTTCGAACAATTCGCGTTTTGCAGCTTCGAAAGGGTCTTCTGCAGGATTATCTTTGTGACCTTTGGGAAAACTCCAATGATGACCGCTTTTATGCAAAATGAGAAAGACTTCCCAAACACCATCCCCTCTACGTCTTAGTGGAATTATACCAAATGATTCATCAAGGAGCATAGGGGGCAAAGACCAACGAGCAGTTGTGGCCACCAAATCCAAACGAATTCGACATAGCCGCTGTTATACGATGCGGCTTTGCTACGTGAGGAATAACATCAAATTCTGCAATTTCCTCTTCGGGTGAATCGATATTAATTGTCGGATGCAGCATACCCGTTTGAATCGCTTTAAGCGTCGCAATTGCTTCCACGCCCCCAGCAGCACCTAGGCAATGGCCTATCATGGATTTTGTTCCATTGACTTTGACATTGGTCATGTGAGAGCCAAATATCTTTTTCATTGCACGCGCTTCACACAAGTCTCCCGTTGGAGTGGATGTGGCGTGCGCATTGACGTAATTTATAGAATTAGGAGATAGCCCAGCATCGTGAATAGCATTCTGCATACATAAGACAACACCGTCCTCTGACGGATTGGTCATATGAAAGGCATCGCAAGAGGTGCCGCTTCCTAGCAACTCTGCTAAAATGGGCGCGCCTCGTGCCAAGGCATGCTCTAAACTTTCTATAACAAGAACACCTGCGCCTTCCCCCATTACAAAACCATCGCGATGTTTGTCCCAAGGACGAGAAGCTTTCTGCGGTTCGTCATTTTTTTCGGACAGAGCTTTACAAGCTACGAAGCCAGCTAAACCGATGGGTGTAATGGACGATTCTGCCCCTCCACACAACATAAGATCGGCGTCGCCTCTTTGGATATGAGCAGCAGCAGCGGCAATACAAAAATTAGAGGTTGCACATGCTGTGGAAATGGAATAATTGGGACCCATGAAGCCTAAGTCAATGGCTAAAAGAGCGCCTGCCATGTTAGTGATGATAAAGGGAACGAAAAAAGGTGAAATCCGCTTATAACCTTGTTGGACGAGGGTTGTAACACCCTCGGAGAATACGGACATGCCCCCCATTCCCGATCCGATTAAGATACCGCAGCGTTTCTTATCGAGTTTAGCGAACGCGCCCTCTTCTTCCTTACTCGATAAATTGCTGGATTCAAGGGCTTTTTTCCCCGCCACCATACCATAGCGAATAAAGGGGTCAACACGACGAGCCTGCTTTCTGTCAATATAGCCTTCAGTATCAAGATTACGGATCACACCTGCAAAACGGGTAGGAAAGTCTTGGCAAGGAAATTCTTCAATAGGAACAATCCCACTCTTGCCCGCTAATAGTTGTTCATAGAAATGGTCGACATCGCTGCCAAAACAAGAGACAACCCCCATTCCCGTAATCACTATCCTTCGTCTCTGCATAATACTCCGCTTCCTAACAGTTCCCCAATATTGTTTTTATAATGCAGCACTAGAATGTAGCTGACTAGTATTGATATGTACATCAACAATTTTACCAGCATTCCATAGAGTTTCCAACTCGTACTTATCACGCATCCCTGGCATAAAAATATGCACCATAATCTGGAGATAATCCAAAACAACCCAGTCACCTGTTTGCATACCTTCTACATAAACAGGCCTTATATCGAGTTCTTTTTTTAAGGTCTCTTCAACTGAATGGCTAATTGCAATTACATGCCGATCGACGTTTCCTTCGGCAATTACAGCAAAATCGGCGAGCGAAGAAACGCCCCTTAAATCAAGAACTAAAATATTAATTCCCTTTTTATCAAAAATCGCTTGTGCAATTTTATCTAAAACAAACTGATTATTATTTATCATATTAATAGAAATATAATTGATGCTGGTAAATGAAGTCCAGAATTTTTGCCGGCACCAAGTGGCCGCAATAAAGTTTTCTTTTTAATCGATCTCGAACCAAAGTACTACTCACTTCAAAAACCCGGGAAGGTGTTTTTCCTTTTTGACAAATTTCTTCCAATTCAAGTGGAAGTTGCACAGGATTAGACTTATTAGCGTTTCTCACGGCTATTAAAGGAGGCGCGAGCGTCACAAGCTCATCCACTTCTTTCCACAAATGGAAGCGATCCAAAATATCTTCACCTAAAAGAAGAAATATCTCAATTTTTTCTTTATTTTTCTCTGCATCGCTATACATATCGCGCACAGTATCAATCGTAAAAGAAGCCCCGCTTCTTTTTAACTCCCAATCACTAACCTCCCATCCCGGAATGTCCGCAACAGCTAATTGCGCCATTTGGAATCTCTCTTCTTTTGAGGTTGTAGGAGGTTTCTCTATTTTTAGCGGTGAAGCAGCTGCAGGACAAAGGATGATGCTATCGAGCTGATGGGCTTCTTGCATTTCTATGCCTAGGTGGATGTGGCCGAAATGCAAAGGATCAAAAGTCCCGCCTAACAAACCTATTCGCTTTTTTTTCATAGAGAGATATCTCAGAGAAAATTTTATCAACTATTGATTTTAATACAATTCACAATAGAAAAGGTTAGCATTTTAAAAACTGCCCTAAATTAATTTTTATTGAATTGCGAGAATCAATAAATTCCTATTGTCAGAACACACTTTTACAAAATTCTCCATCGCTTTTCTTGAGAGTAAGCCAGCAATTTTGCATCTGGATTAACGGCAACTGCTTCACCTGCTAGCTTTAAAAGTGGGAGATCGTGGTAGCTATCTGAATAGGCGGTCACCTCTTTTAAGGTGCCTCCTATTTTTTCAACCAGGGTCGTTAAAGTTTTAGCTTTTGCTTTTCCATCTACAAATTGCTTGATGTCAATAAGGCAATTACCACTATCTAAACAATATTCCGTAGCCACCCACTCATCCACTTCGAGCATTTCCGCTACACGACGAACGAGGAAAGCAGGTGAACTCGACATGATCATGGTATAATCCCCTCGATGTTGAGAAAACTTTAACTCCTCTAGAACAGGCAAATAAAACGAAGAGAAAATAGAATTTTCCACAAATTTGTCGGCGTAATTCTCCAAGGTCTCTATTGAAAATCCCTTCAATAAACATTGAAAAACATTCTTGTGCAACTCTTCAAGTCCAACGGATGAAAAATCATTTCTCAACCGATACCAATAGGCTTGAATAAGCGTTAGAGTAGATAAAGCCTTATGATGGTGCAAAAACTTGCAAAAATCATAGCTGGAATTAGTCGTGATAAGCGTGCGATCGAGATCGAAAACACGAATTCTACCACTTTGCACAGCTATTATCCTTCAATCTCGGCAATTTTCCCTTCAAGTTCCTCGATTGAATCGTTGATTTTCCCTAAACGTTCCTTATCGTTATCCATCACTTCTCTAATCGCCATAGCTTTTTCAAAATCAAATCCCGAGCCTCCGAGAGTCTTCCGATGGATCTCAAGATTTTTTTTGATCTCATTGCGCTCTTGAAGTCTCTCGTGCAAAATCCCCCTAAGTTGACCCAAAGCTTCACGATCTTCAGAAGGAAGATTGAGAACATTTTTTTCTTTTTTATCCACTATGGCATCAGAAAGTTTACGTATTGTTTTTTCAAAACGCATCTTTTCTGCTTTTGCAGCCCCTAACTCAGCAAATTCTTTTTCTAAATTTTCTTTGGTTTCAATTGCTTCAGATAACTCTATAGAATCTAATGCAGCTAGAAGGTCTTCTGTTTTTTGCAGCTGGGAGAGAATTTTATCCTTTTTGTCCTGTTCTACCTGACGTAGTTTTTCCATTCGAGCGACCTCTTCGGCCTTCTCTTTATCAGTAAAAGGTTGAAGTATATCTTTAAGTTGGGCTTTTAAGCTAAGAACAGACTCTCGATCTAAATCTAAATTTCTCATGAAATCTTGTATTTCTTTAGCTTCAATATGAAGATTTCCAAGTATGGCATCCTCTTTTTGCGCGTTAGCTGCAAAAAGTGTAATCTTTTCTTTTACAAGCTCAGCATTTTGCTGGCTGGCTTGACGTTTTTGCGCATACTCTTCTTTTTTCTTTTTCTCGCCTTCACGGACTTTATCCCAACATGCACTCAGCATTTCTCGAGTTTCTTTGAACACCTGCGTATTGAGTGTCAAAACTTTTGCTACGCCTTGTAAAATTTTGATTTCTTCTCGAAGGATATATAAAGGTTGACCCACCTTTTCCATGCCTTTTGCAAATTCGCCTTCAACAAAATGCTTAATGTCTTGCAGGAATTCTTGAGAAATCTCTTTAACGAGCTCTTTGCGTCTTGGAAAAATGCAATCACCCGCTGTAGAAAGCTTATCAAAAAACTTTGCCTTAGTTTTCATGCGCATATCAGTTTTGATAATCTCTTTTCTCAACGCATTGATACGCGAGGCGAGAGTATTCAAAAAATTAAGTTCACTCTGTATTTTTTCGTAATATGAACTTTTAGCTTTCATCGCCGATGATGGTTCGATTACTACGGGGCGCATTTGCAAAACGAGTTGGTCATAATCTGCTAAGTCTTTTTCTAATGCAGCAATCGCCAATTCAATTTGCTCCGAAGCAAAAGCGGATTGTTCATCCAAAATTTCTTTTAAACGGCGGGCTTCTGTAGAAAGCTCAATATAAGTGGACCATAAATGAGCACGCGAGGCAGTGCTGAGATTTTCTTTGAACAGCGAAAGACAGTAATGTCGCATGTCCCAAAAATCTTTAAAACGAGGATTGCCTGATTGTGTAAGCGAAGCCTTCATAAACTCTAAGGCTTGATGAATCTTTTCTTCAGGAGTTCCTAGCTGAGCTAATCCTTCAAGAGCTTGCTTAGAAGCTTCAGAAAGTTCGCGCGGTGCACTTGTAGTATTTCTTTTTTTACCTGGCTTTTTTGTTCCTGCATTTGTAGGGGGTACATTCTCTTCATCGGAGGCAACTACTTCATTATCCGACATTTCGACCGCTATCTTCGGTTCTTCTGGAAATTCCTGATCA
>JABDCS010000026.1 GCA_013288005.1 Chlamydiota bacterium
TTCCAGCCAAATAGATAGCAATTTTTTTTTTCATGAGACCCCTGCGTTAAAGTGAATATCTATATTAGCTCGGCAAAATAAAACGCACAAGCATAGGCCCCTGCTGGTAAGAGGGTAACAATTCTACCTGTGCATATTTACGGGGGAGCCAAGAAGAAGGCCATTTATCTGGAATGACAAAGCATACACGGGTATTCGCTTGCATCACTTCATCCGGGAGTGTTGAAAAGGAGAAGGTCGCGAAAAGACTAAGCAAAGAGGTGCTCAAACTTTTTTTCTCACCCATAATGACAAAACGATAATGCGGTAAAAGAGTTGTGAGCAACAAACAATCACTAACGGTGCCTCTCTTCACTACTAGAGGCATTTGTGTCTCAGGTTCTAAAAGAGTGAGATCGGTAAGTTCAAGTTTGAAAGCGGGTCGTAAAATGGCTTTGACAAGGAAGGGAAGAGTAAACGCAGAAAGTTGAAAAAACAAAAAAATTGTATAAGCGAGTGTAAGCACTGCCATTATCCCAAATCCTACCATCGCGGAAAGACCCAACACAGAACTGAGTACGTACAAAAGAATGGAAGAGAGTAATACCCCACAAAAACCTAAGAAATTACCAGCCGCAATTACTTGGCCGCGAGTTTCATGAGAACAGGCCAATTGAATAAAAGAATCAAGGGGGACGACAAACATGCCGCCGGCGACTCCTAAGAAAAACAGCAAGGCAATCGTAAGTGGAAGATAATTGGAGATAAAGGCGAGGCAGAATAAGAAAAACGCTAATGTAAAGCCGGCCATGCAGGGAATCCAAAGAGCAATGGGTCTTTTTAAGATTTTACCTACAAGGTATGAGCCTCCAGCAATTCCTAGCGCGGTGCAGAGAAAAAGATAGCCGCCATAAATTTCAGAGAGATGTAACCCTTGAAGAGAATAAGGAATAATATTGAGTTGGGTGAACGCTCCAACGAAGAGAAAGAAAGAAGAAGAGGCTAAAACTAGGAGGAGGTAGGGCTTAGTCCGACAACTGCGTAAAGTGTGAAAAATTTCTTTTATAAAGAAGGCATGGATTTTACGTTGCGAACCTTGTGGCGGCGTAGAAGTCATGCATAGAGCATTCAACAGACCAAAAACAGCTAATAAGCAGCAAAAAAAGATGACCGTCGTATACTGGCAATTGGTTATTTCACTTAAGAATGAAGCTAAGAAAGTACCGATGATGATGCCTAAATAGGTGCATGAAGTGATTAAGCCATTGGCTTTGGGTACTTTTTCTGCCGGAACAAGTTCGGGAATAATGCTATATTTAGCAGGCCCGAAAATGGCGCTATGTGTAGCTAAGCAAAAAAGGAAAAAATAGAGTGCATAGGGATTGTGGTATTTGACTGCATACACAGCCCCTAAAAAAATCATGACCTCAAAGATCTTTACAAGAGTAATGATCCATTTTTTACTATAGCGATCTGCTAAAATACCTGCTGCCGAAGAAAACAATAGGAAAGGGATAACAAAAACCGCTCCCGCTCCGGAGAGAATGTTGCTAGCTTTTTCCGAACCATAGACATCGATGAGAAGGAAGACGAGGATAAATTTGTAAATGTTGTCATTAACGACAGCACCCCACTGCGCGATGTTGAGGAACCATAAACTATTACGTTTACGAATTCTTTCAAATAAATGCATACTATACCTGATTTAAGTGGAACATAATTATACTATATTCACATGACTGATTCAGCAGTTTTCTTTAGTGATGATATGGTGTTGCTTGCAGAACGCCTAAAAACAGATCTTTTCCCGCCAGGATCACGACCTTTTGACCAACGGGTTGTGATCGTTCCCCATCACACTATGAAAACTTTAATTCAGCGTGAATGGGCGCGAGAAGATAATTTAGGGATTGTTGCAGGTGTCCAATTCATGGAAATTCCTGAAGTCTTGCGTAGGCTTTCGCAAACTCAGGAAAGAAAAATTCTACCTACTTCTCTTCAACTCGCCTTGTACTTGTATTCTGCAGCTACCTCTTTACTTAGAGATAATAATAGACCCTTGAGTGAGCTTGAGAATTTTTTAGGTGGAAAAGAGGAGCGTTTATTTCCCCTTTGCGAAGAACTTGCCTCTGTTTTTATGGATTACGGCCAATACGCGGAAGGTCAAATCGAAAAATGGTTACAAAAAGGGGGATGGCAGGCCCTTCTTTGGGAGGAAGTTTTTGAAAAAGGGCCCTTGACCTACCCCTTACAACTTTTATCTTCTATTTCATGGGAAGTTCGTCCGGCTATTTTCGGATTTCTGACTCTTCCCACCGCCTTAACGCGGTTTTTTAAGCAATGCGGTGCAAATTTCTTTCTCTTTTCGCCTTGCGCTGAGTATTGGGGAGATTTCTTAAGTTCGAGTTCCTATGCGCGCAAGGCTCTCTTCTTACAAAAAAAAGGGATCAAAGAGCAAGAAATCGCCCGGTTGGATGATTATATAGAAGAACAACATCCTCTTCTTGCCAATTGGGGCTCAGCCGGTAGATTTATCTTAGATGTTTTGCAAACGGAAGAGATGCAAGGGGACGAAGATTATAGAGAAAAAGAAAGCTGTATCCGCTTACAGCAATTACAAGCTTCTATTCTTCATCTTGCCCCGCCTAATCTTGCGGAAGATGATTCTATAGAAATTGTCTCCGCGCCTAACCGCCTAAGGGAAATCGAAACGCTTTCCGATCGTTTACAAGCACTCTTGCAGCGTCACCAAGCAGATGAATCCCCTCTTTTACCCAAAGATATTCTCATTCTCGCTCCGGATATCACATTCTATGCGCCTTATATACAAGCTGTATTGGGGGCAGAAGAGAGTCCTCTCGATTATGCCATTACGGGACTTGAGCGCATCCAAACAAGTCCATTAGCTCAAGCTCAGCGTAGATTATTAAGCTTGTTAGAAGCCCGCTTTGATACACGAGCTCTTATTGACCTTTTTCAAACCCATGTTTTTCGAGAGAAATTCAATTGGGAAGAGGCAGAAATTACTCTCATCACACGGTGGATAGAAAAATCTGGCATTACTTGGGGTTATGATGGTGTGCAAAGAGCCCAGATTACGCATTCTGCAGCACCCTTAGAAGAACAAGGAAGTTGGAGCTTTGGTTTGGATAGGCTGCTTTTTGGCCTAACATGCGAGGTAGACTCTGGTTTACCTCTACTCGAATGGACAGATACAGATTTATTTGGGCAGCTAATTGCGATTGTCGAAGACTTACACCGAGATGCAGCCTATTTGATAAAAGATACTAAACGTACTCTTTGCGAATGGACCGCGTGGATAGAATTAACCTCCGATCGTTATTTCCATTCGAAAGAAGAAGAAAACTGGCTCCATTCTGCCCTCTTGCAAGTCGTTAGGGCTTCTAGACCGCTTGAACCTTTGCTCTTACGCTTTGCAGACTTTCTTCGGATCGTGGACGCAATTCTAAATCGTCGCAATGGGCATTGTGTAAATGGTGATTTACAGGCTTTACGCTTTGCATCTTTTGCAGAAGGTACTGTAGAGCCGGCACGCGTTATTTATTTGATCGGGATGGAAGAAGGTTCCTTTCCTTCTGCGGATAAGAGAACGTCTCTTTGCGAACTGCCTTTACAACGTCCATCGAAAATAGCCTGCGATCGCTATCTTTTTTTAGAGGCTTGCATGAAAGCACGCGACTATTTGCGTATCAGTTATGTCAGTCGCTCTGTGGAAGAAAAAATAGAATTAATGCCAAGTCCCCTCGTACAACAGCTTTTAGACTGGCTAAAAAAAACAGATCCTAAGATGGATATTATTCATATTCCATCCCTCGCTATTTCTCAACCTAGTCTTGAGCTATTTCCTTATTTTTCTTCTACTCGCTATGAAGCTGCTAAATCTTATTATGGAAATGGAAACCAATTGGTTATTGCACCCCACATACAACCAGAACTTCCGGAAGATGTGTGGCCCGAGACGCAGGAAATTAAGCTCGAAGATCTTCATGACTGTTTACGAAATCCTCTCGCGTTTTATTTTTATCAGACATTGAAATTTCGTTTAAAACGAGAAGAGGAAGAAGATTTTGCTAAAGAAGAATTCTATTCCCCAAGCTGGAAAATTCTCGACTTAGCCCGTCAAAGCTTATTTGCTCCACTGGATGACGTTTTGGGCCAAGCACGTTCTAAGGGGGAATTCCCAATGGGAAGATTTGAACAAGTGGCTAGGATGCGAGTAACAAAAAAAAGTCTCGAACTGCGTGACCAGTTTGCTCTTTTTGAGGTTGCCCCCGATGAATGTTTCACAGCTATTTTGAGTAGCTGCTGTAAGAAACCAGAACAGCTCGATCAAAAGAAACTGCTCCTCCCTCCTTGGAAAATCGTTTGGGAAAACCGCAGCTATTCTATCACAGGTCAGCTCGCTAATCTCTCCTCTCAAGGACTGGTCTGTTTTGTAGAAAATAAACTGCCCGCGCTTTTTCCCTATTGGCCCCATTATCTCATTCTTGCGGGACACCCCGATTTACGCTCTCTAGTTCCAGCAGCATTGCTTCCTGTAGCTAAGCAAACTAAGGCTAAGGAAAAGCAGGTATGGGCTTTTGCGAACCCGCAAGAAGAAATGCTCAAACTGCTACTCTATGTGCAAAAGGCCAAAATCCTTATTTCTCCTTTTCATGCCAAGTGGACCTCACAATTTTTTGGGTCCCAAGAGAAATTAGAAAAGTTGATGAAAGAAACTCACGACCCCCATGTTAGATGGTTACTAGAGCAGAGGGGAGTTTCTTATCTAAGGAATTTGTGCGAGGTATGGCGTCCCTATGTGAAAAATACCTTTGCGTCTTTTTTAACGGATTGATTTCGCATATTTAAGAAGGCTCATTCATGCATTCTGGCACATTCGATGTTTTGCAGAAGGACCTCGAAGTTCAGCGTTATGCTTTTGTCGAAGCTTCTGCTGGTACCGGTAAGACATTTGCTATCGAGCACCTTGTAACGCGTCTTGTGCTTGAGGGGATTCCTTTACGTCGTATACTGGTTATGACTTTTACGAATGCGGCAAAGACAGAGCTTATACGACGTATTTATCAACGACTGCTCGCCCGTCTAAAAGATTCAACGCCAGAAGAAAAAAGGCTCATACACGAGGCTCTTCAGACTTTTCATGAAGCGAGAATTACGACAATCCATGGCTTTTGCCAAATGCTCCTTAGGCAATTTTCTTTTGAAGCCGAGATTAGCTCGAGTTTTTTTGAGGGGCAAAGCCGAGAACAGCGATTCGAAAATATCCAGAATTATCTCCAAGGACATTTAGAAAACCTGTCGATTTCTTTGGCTCAAATGGAAGTGATTTTGAATAGTTGTAGAGGCGTAGTCGTTAAGCTTTTCGAAAAAATCGCAGAGAAAGAAACAAGTGAAGTTACCTATGATCTCCCTACATTTCATAGGGCTGTTAATGAAGTACTCGGATCGATCGGTTCTGTAGATCCACTTATCCTGGCAGAAGATTTTGAGATCATTCAAGCAGCTTACAATAAAATTTCCAGCTGCGTGTGGCAATTCGAAAAAATATCGATTTGGTTGCAAAAAGGAAGGGCAGAATTGCTCGATCTTGATGAGTTTTTGCTGGCGGATACCTATTTTTGGGATCTCATTTGTGAAGAAAATAGAAATAAGAAAAAAAAGCAAAATACTCCGCTGTATTACCTCACTCTTTTTACGACGATGCAGGACAAATTAACCCCTTTGTTCGATCGAGCTAAAAATCCTCATTCAATTCTTCAAACCCTTGCAAACGGCTATGCACACTACAGAGAGAGTTTTGCAGGAGCGATGGAATCGCCCGATGATTTGCTAACGGCTATGAGCAAAGCCATTGAGAAACCTCGCTTTTTTCAACAAGTACGCCAAGAATTTGATGCCGCTATCATTGATGAGTTTCAAGATACTGATGCGGTGCAGTGGGCAATCTTTGAAAAACTATTCTTGAGAGATAGGCCACTAAAAGCTCTTTATCTCGTTGGAGATCCCAAACAATCCATTTACGCATTTCGAAAAGCAGACCTCTATAGTTATTTACGAGCGCGAGAGGCTTTTACAATCGATGAGAGAATGCATCTTTCGGTCAATTATCGCTCTGAAAAATCTTTAGTGAACGCACTCAATACCCTTTTTGCTTTACCGAACTGGATGCCTCTTCCCAAAAAGCAAAGTGCACTTGAGATAATGCCTGTGGCTGCATCGGAGAAGGCAGAGGAGGATTCTCTTGGGGTGTTAGAAAAGGAAAGCCCTAGAGGAAGTTTGCACTTTCTCTTAATCGAAACTTCTTCGAGCTTAAGAGATCGTTTTCCAATTGAAACTATTCAAGAAAAGCAGATTGTTCCCTTTCTAGCTGCTGAGATCTCTAATCTTCAAAAAACGAATTTATTCCCTCTTTCTCGTATCGCCCTTCTGGTTAAAGATAGGAATCAAGCGACTCATTTGATCGAAGAATTAAAAAAGTATGGTCTTTCAGCCGTTTTTATTCGTAGTGAGGGTCTTATAAACTCTCCAGTATTCGTAACCATTCTCGCATTATTACGAGCGGTAAATGCACCTCATGACACCTATCTTCTCAAACATTTTTTACTGTCACCTCTTATCAATTGGTCGCAGGATGAATTAGTGGAGACAGAGAAAAGGGGGCATTTACTTGAGCATTTCAGTGTGATGCAGGGTCTTAAAGAACTCTTTCAAACGCAAGGGTTAGCCAATTGCTTACAAAAAGCTTTTTCGCTAACGACTTGGAAATTGTTCGACAAACTTTTTTCAGAAAAAAAAGCTGCTCTTTACGAAGATTTTTTACAAATTCAAGAGCTCTTATTTGAAGAAGCGAATCAAGGTAAACGTTCCCTAGCTCAACTTATTGCTTGTTTAGAGGAGCTCAGATTCAAAGACCCTGACGAAAATAAACACTTGCAAAGACGTGTAACCGAGTCGAACGATGCTGTCACAATCATGACCATGCATGCAAGTAAGGGGCTGGAATTTGACATTGTCTTCGCATTAGGCCTGGCGATTCGCACAACTCATGATGAGGATGCTGATCCTAAAGAGAAAGACGCAGAAAAAATGCGTTTACTCTATGTAACGAAAACGCGTGCTAAAAGACGTCTCTATGTCCCTCTTTTAATCGATAAAAAACAAGTAGCCTTTAAACCAGGTCTTGCCTCACCTGCCGAACTTTTTTTTGCACGCTTTGGTAGACTCATCGATAACTATTCCGATTGGCTAGCTGCAGGGGCTTTTTTGACCATGGAAAAGGTTCAGCAGACATTGAACGAATTATCATCAAATGCTTCTATTACCTGGGAAGTCATCGGTGAGTTAACCGCAGATTGTGTAAAACATGAAATCGCTGAAATAGTATCTTTACCACCTCCTCAGAATTTTTTACGTTTTTGGAAACGTGAAGAAATTGTCTCTTTTTCATCACTTTTTCAAAAACCTTTGCAGTCATTGTATAGTGTTCCTTCATTGGAAGAATCGGAGCTGCCCCTTGGATCGGAGACGGGCAATCTTATTCATGGGATCATGGAAGAAATATTCCGCAACGAATGGCAGTGTCCCTTAGCATCCACTAAAATTCAGGCATTCATTGAACAGATTACCTACAATACCAAATTCGCAGGTTACAATGGATCGATTTTGGCGATGATTATAGCAGCGTTACAACTTCCCTTGTTTTCTCCCCATCCAGGAGGTGCTTCTTTTTCTCTGCAAGAGATTCCTGGAAAGAGTCTTTTACCTGAGATGGAATTTTGCTATTTTAATGGGGCGCAATTTCGAAAAGGATTCATCGATCTTTGCTTTGTCCACGAAGAATTTTACTATTTGATCGATTGGAAAACCAATTGGCTTCCCCAATATGATGATAAGAGTTGCGATGCCGTCATGCAACATCAAGGCTATCGGTTACAAGCTGCTCTTTATGCAGATGCTTTACGACGTTATGTAAAACTGTTTGACAATCGACCTTTTGCAACGTGTTTTGGTGGTGCGCATTATTTATTTATGCGTGGTAAAAAATGGGAAAGTTTCATGCCGGAGTCTGTGTAAAATGGATTGGCCTCTTCTTGATGAATGGCAAAACCAAGGAGTACTTTCCCCGCTTGATTTGTATTATGCACGCCGTACAGCGCATCATGTTGGAGAGGTCAGTGAAGAGCAAGCGGCTATTCTGGCAGCCACTATGGCTCTAGCTCGACAAGGCCACCTTTGTCTCTCTCGAAAAGCAATACGAGATCTATTCCCAGCTAGTGTGCAATCGATTCTTGAGAAAGCGTTCCTTACAGAAGAATCTGAGTGGAGAAAATTAATGCATTATCTTCATCGCAAGGAGGAATGCTTTTATCTGCCAAAAAATTGGGCTCTTGAACAAAGCCTTCTTTTTCATCTGCAGAGACTCTCAAGCCAACGTGTTGCAGGCGCATTTCCTTCGTTTGAACTCCAAAAACTGCTCAACCAAGAACAATATAATGCAGTTCAAACAGTTTGGCAGCATCGGGTTAGCCTGGTAACGGGTGGTCCTGGAACAGGGAAGACTTTTACCGCTGCTGCTATAGCGCAGGCCTTTACGAATTTGGAGAAAATTATTTTAGCTGCTCCGACAGCTCGAGCTGCCGACCATCTTAAAAAAAAAATGATCAGTTGTGGGGTAGACCCGCATATTTTGCAGAATTGCGGCACCCTTCACAAATTACTTCGCTATAAAGTAGAGTCTGCAACTGCTGAAGTTCCTTGGCTAGATGCTGACCTTGTCATTGTCGATGAATGTTCGATGATCGATGCCCCACTTTTTATCGCGCTGCTTGCTGCATTGCCAAAAACTTGCACGCTGGTGCTTATGGGCGATCCTAATCAGCTTCATCCTGTTGGTATTGGCAGTCTTTTTTCTGATCTAGTAGTAGCGCCACTCCCGTTGCCTATTGGAAGAGCCCATTTACACCAATGTTTGCGCGTGGAGGATCGACCATTACTCGAACTTGCAAAAGCTCTCTTGAAGAATGAAGAGTGCGAATGGCCTCTTCTTAACTGGGTAATGGACCCTGTTCAACCTCATCTATTTTATAAAAAGTTATGGGGATATATCGAGCCATTTTGGCCAAGGCCATCTGCAAACTTTCCTTCACGTGAAACGCTTATGCAGTTGCTGCACAAGTTTCGTATTCTCTCCGTCTTAAGACAAGGCCCTTTTGGCACAGAGAGTATCAATGAGAAGTTAGTTCATAATCTTTTCGAGCTTGCAGAATTCGGCGATCATTACATCGTACCCATACAGGTCTTGCGTAATGATGCTACAACAGGTCTTTGCAATGGAGAATTAGGTATTTTAGTTCAAAAAAAAGTAACTGCAGCCTCCTTACACGTAGCTAAGAGCGGATATGCTTTTTTTGCAAGTCACGAAGAACCTTTTGCAGTAGGCATTCTTCCTCAATATGAATATGCATTCTGCTCATCCGTTCACAAAAGTCAAGGAAGTGAATATGAGGAGGTTTTGCTGATCGTTCCCCCAGGAAGTGAAACTTTTGGAAAGGAAATGCTTTATACAGGTGTGACCCGTGCGAAGAAAACTCTCTTAGTTGTAAGTACCGCCGAAATTCTTGCGTGCATGCAGAAAAATCATTTACGTAAACAGTCGGGCATTACTCTTTAGCTCGTCATGTTCGTAGGGATTTTTGAGATATAATTTTTGTTATTTTTATTAAGGATTTGTATGTCTTCAGGATTATCTTCCACGTACAAAATGGAAAATCTGCCAACAAAGTTAGAGTGGATGGGCATGAGTTATCATGAATGCCTATCTGTTGTTAAACGTGTTGGATGGGTCCGCGCTACTGCAGGACATAAGGGGCACACTTCAGGAGCAGTTCACCAAATATTTAAACATCCGCTCTTTTCTCACATAGCTACTCTGCCTGATCACCATAATAAGGACAGGCAACCTAAAGGTACGGCTAGCAATACGTATGATAATTTCTTTCCTGCGAGATTGCAAAGAAGAGAACTCTCTGAACAGGAAAAGGAAATTTCAACAAAAGTCTTTAAGCAACGACTTTCTACAACTACCACGATACCCAAAGCAGACACAGTTAAGACTATTTCTTCTAGCCATTCCCGCAGTCAGCAGAAAGCGGCTCATAAGTCCTTATGGAGATCTATTTCCAACACAGATAATCAGTCACCACCAACGCATAGGAAAAAGCCTAAACAACAAACTGGACCTTTTTCATCGTTAGCCTTATCTGTCCCAAGGGATTCTGCCTTTTCGCCTTCTCAAGCAACAGCTTCTTCGGCCGCGGATTTTTTTGATCCAAGTTTTCAAAGATTGGAATATCTCGAGAAAAAAACTCGACCTTTAAAGAAACGTTTAAAGAAACAATCAACTTCTCAAGAAGCAGTAGAGTTAAAAAAAGAAGGCGAGAAACCTTCTACAATTTTAAAACGTCGTGCAATCGAGCAACACCGGGAGTCAAAAAGATGGTGTTACACATGTAGAAAGTGGGCCAAGTTAATGAAACCTCGTATCGAGAGATTTATTGACTACCTCATCGATACTTGGTTACCAGGTTGAAAACGGAGAGTTTTTTTTGGCAAAAAAAAGCGTTGCAGATATTCAGTCTGCAACGCTGTACATAGCGCATGTATGCGCTTTAAAATTAGAGAGCCGTTTTGATTCGCAGGGAGAGGCGAGATTTGTCCCGAGCGGCTTTATTGTGATTAAAAACCCCTGTTTTTACGCCTTTGTCGATTAAGCTGTAAATGGTGGTAAGATTTTCTTTGACTTGATCTTGATTACCTTGTTGATCAGATGTACGCAAGGCGCGGATCGCTGTACTGACTTTCGCTTTGTAAGCGCGATTCGCCAAGCGTCGCTTTTCATTTTGCATATCTCTTTTAAGAGCAGTAGGTCGTTTAGCCTTACTTGCTTTTTTGTCTTTCTCGTCTGCCATAAATAGTAACTTTCTCCGGTTAGAAAGCTAGATAATACGGAATTAGGGAAAATACGTCAAAAATTGTAATCGTAAGAAAAAAATACTAGGGTAGAATGCGCTAAATTTTTTAGCCTGAAGTTTTACAATTCCCGCAAAAAAAATTGTCTTTAATATGAAAACATATGCTTACCGTTGCCAAATCTTTGCTTTTCAGTGCGCTGATCGGGTGTGCAACCCTTGTCTCTAATGAGAGTGTTTTACAGGGAATAATTTTAGCGCCGAATGAAGAATCTCTAAAAAACTGCCCGACTTCCCCCCATGAAGTCGTCAATTGCCAGGTCGCCTTGCCTGGAAATGGTAAAAAACTACTTGATATCCTTCGGGCAAAATATCTCGAGCAGCCATTAACCGAAGAGGAAATGGTTAAGGTTAAAAGAGCTATTATTCGCTTTTACAGGAGCGAAGGCCATCCAGCTGTTGATGTCCAAATCCGGGAACTCAAAAATGGTTTTGTCGCTTTTATCATTACGGATAAAGAAGGTGTTTTTCGATCGGGCCGGGTAATCTCAAGAAGCCATTTAGAAAAATATATCGACATTGCAACGGGCGAAAACATTGCGCAAGATCTCTTGCTGACTAATGTAGATTATTTGAATCGTAACCCTTTTAGACGCTCGATTGTCCTTTTCCCACCGGATAGTCAAGAAGGCACTTCGGATCTTAAGTTGATCAATGACAAGTTTCCTGTTCGCTTCTTTTTAGGTGGTGACAACAGTGGAACGAGATTTACGGGACGTTCGAGAATCTATGGCGGTCTGACCTGGGACCATGTTTTGGGCCTAGACGATGTTATTCATTACCAATATTCGTGCAATCCCAACCTACATAAATTCCAATCTCATTATGGAACCTATATCGCCTTTTTTCCTTGGAAAAACATACTAACCGTTTCAGGGCTTTATGAGAAAACAGAGGGGGGAAAGCAACTACAAACTACCTTTCGTTACACAGTTCCATTAGAGCCTATCAATAAAGCTTTCAAGCAAGAAGGAACGATGGGGTTGAATTACAAAAACCTCAATACCAATCGCTTTTTTATTGATACAGGGCCTATTCGTACACATTTTGTGAATCTCATACAGCTGTATATCAATTATAGTTTAGAGCGGGCTTGGAAAAAAAATGAACTTACATGCGCGCTGGAAGTTTTTCTTGCGCCAGGCAAAGTTCTCGCGAATCAGAGTGATTCAAGCTTTAGTGCTTTACGTCCACATGCAAAAAATAAATATATTTATGTAAGGGGGACGTTGGGCGATCTCTACAAATTGCCACACAATTTTTCCTTAGCAGGTCTGCTACGATTTCAACTCGCTACATCTCCTCTTTTGCCTTCAGAACAATTTGGACTCGGTGGTTACAATACGGTCAGGGGTTACTACGAAAGAACGTTAAATGCGGATGATGCTCTTTGTGTAAATGCAGAACTTCGATTTCCTTCAATTTCGTTAATACGAAAAGGGAAAGATGAATTAATTTTTTTAGGATTTATCGATTATGGGTTAGGCTTTAATCTGGATCCGTCTTCTGGAAATCCGTCGAGAGAACATCTTCTCGGACTTGGGCCGGGGTTGCGCTACCAAATCGACACGCATTTTTCTCTACGTGGCGATTGGGGATTCCAATTACATAAACTATCAGGAAGAAATCCACAGAGCGTCGCGCACGTAGGAGTCGTAGGATTATTTTAGAATACCCTCTAATTTTTAATGGAACATGATTAGTAATCGCATAGGTCGCTATCTCTGCTACGCCGTAGGTCTCTTTGGAGCTGTATGGGCCTATTTTGCCGTCAAGGATCTTTATCATTACTGGCGATTGAGCGAACAGACTAGGGGACATATACAAGAAGCTCATGTGCATGAACTTTCCACTTCGAGTTTTGATATTCTCGCTACTTATACATATGTTTGGAAAGAGCAGACTTTCACACGCACATCCTCTTTAGGGAAACCTTATCAGCTGAATCCCTATTCAGCAGAAAAAACTGCGCATAGTATCGAAGGAACTTGGAGAGATGTTTACCTCAATCCTGCACATCCCGAGATTTCGGCTTTGACGCACGTTTTTCCCTATAAAGCGATCTTCCAAGCTGTGTTGACGTTAGGAATTTGTCTCTATCTGTGGATCCTTAATCTGTATTACGGAAGGACTAATTCAGAACGCCGGAAAAATCATTCTCTACATTGAGTGAATAGAGTACTCAATCAAGTAGCAATTCGCGAAGGTCAGGAAAGCTAGCGCTCATCTTCTGGATCATTTTTAAAATATGCTGCTTACCCTCTTTACCGCCCCAATGTTGGATAATGACATTCTTAGGGTCATTTGTAGCTGTGTCATGATAAGAATCTGGCAAAGGTGAAACAACCGTTTTACGCTCATAGAGAACGCGAGATAAGATATCTTGATCTCCAAAAAACTCGACATTTTCATGGAAAGAGCGTTCGGCCCATTCGTTTATAGGGGGGATATGGCGTCTATAGACGATGACACCACTGCTGTAGATTTGTTCTTCAGGAAGTCGAAGATGGCACTCCAATAATTTTTGTTGAGAATCTTGGTTTAGAGGAGTAACAGCAATACCTCCGAGACTATCGCAGAGGGAAAATAGGGGAGAAAGGTCGCCTCGCACTTCGCAATCAAGATCGATCCAAATTGTTCGTGCATAAGGCGTTTGTAAGAGAGCAAATGGTTTTTTGAACCATTCGCGTCTTGAATTCCAGCCATTATCCTTATACATCTTCTTCCATAATAGCAATAAAGTAGGATCAACAGCTTGTATGGGTGCAACAAAATTTTCTGGTAAGTTTAAGATTCGCACCTCTCCTCTTAGGGCACACCAAAGTCTAGCGCGTTCCGACATCCCAAAATCGACAAATGTTACGGGATAGGCGTTGTGAAAACTATACTGGTGCCACCACCAGGGAAGAAAGCGTTCAAAATCTTGATTAGCGCCGACAATAATACCATCAGCTTCTTGGAGATTTTCTTCTCGCCAGTTTTGCATTCTCCAGAGATAGCCAATCTATCCAATTTTTTCAAGGAGCGCATAGAGAAAGGCTCGATAGATCTGGATAAAGGAGTCGAATAAAGCCACTCTTTTTCTTACTAAAAAGCGCTCTTCAAGAGCCCGAATCGTCGCGTAATCATAATTTGGATTTTGCAGGGCTCTGTCAAGCATATCCCCATTGAATCCTAGAGTGCGACTTTCCCAATGTTGAAGCAGTGTTTTGGGGTATTGGGAAGGGTGTTTTTCAATAACGGGAAATGGATGGGACGGTGCGATGGGAAATTGGGCCCCTTTATAGCAACGGATTCCTCCTTTAATGATAGAGAATTGATCGTAAATTTTTCCTGCTCCTGCCTCACAAATCGATGAAAAATAGGTATTGCGCTTGATAAAGAAAAATTCTGCTGCTGAAAGACGTCTTCGATTGTAACGTCTTTCATGCAAAATCCACACAAGCTCAAAGCCTAGATGGCGATAATCACGCTCTCGTTTTTCTGCTTCTTCAAGTGACATGGGAGAGCATTGCACTTCGAATACAAGGCCTTTTTGGGGCCAAAACACATCAGCGATGCGTCCTATCGAAGGAAAAGGATGCTCGAGAATGGCTTCACCTTGAGGGAGCTCTTGCGCTATGTAAAGCTGATTACGGAGATGAGCGAGTGTTTTTTTGCGATGTGGACACTTAGAGGTAGCATGATAGTGATAAAAGTGGGCTTGGACATAGGCCCCCTTACGCAGGCGGAGCCTTTCGCTACACTGCGGACAGGAATAATTAATTTGTTTTTTAGCTTCAGGGGCAATGATGCGTTTGTCCGTTGAATCGATAGCTATTAGTTGCACAAAATGTCAAAAAACTAGAGTTTAAAAACACTATTACCATTCTTAGGTAACTCCTTCTCTTGACAAGAAGAGAGGAGCCCTAGAAAATGGCGACATCTTTTAACACCCTCGGCTTGCCGACGTCTACAAATTTTCTATTGAGAGCATGAGTAAAGGAAATTTTACTACGCTGTTTACGCAGCAACACCAACAAAAAGTTGAAGAGCTCGTGGCGATTGCCAAGGAGCAAGGATATATCACCTACGAAGAGATCAATGAAGTTTTACCGATGTCATTTGACTCGGCCGAACAGATCGACCAAGTTTTGATCTTCTTAAGTGGAATGGATATCCAGGTTCTCAATCAAGCCGAGGTAGAGCGGCAGAAAGAGCGTAAAAAAGAAGTCAAAGAACTCGAAGGGTTGCCCAAACGCTCAGAAGGTTCTTCCGATGACCCTGTTCGGATGTACCTCAAGGAGATGGGTTCTGTCCCCTTGCTTACACGCGAAGAAGAAGTCGAAATCTCAAAACGGATTGAAAAAGCACAAATACAGATCGAAAAGATCATCATGCGTTTTCGTTATTCCAACAGAGAGGGGATTTCGATCGCCAATTATCTTATCTCGACTAAAGAACGCTTTGACAAAATTATTTTAGAAAAAGAAGTTGCGGATAAGCAAGCCTACCTCGTCATTCTTCCTAAGCTCTGTAATCTCTTGAAACATGAAGACGAAGTTCTAGAAAAACTTCTTGCCGACATGCGCGATCCCGATTTGAAAAAAGTCGATAAAGTTAAAATTGCCGAAGATATCGAAAAGTGCCGCATCCGCACGCAGGCCTATTTGCGCCGCATGCACTTCAAGCACAATATTATTGAAGATTTCGGCGAGGTTATCCTTAGCGCTTATGATCGTTTTCTCGTTCTCGAAAAAGAAGCAGAAGAACTCGCTCCTCGAGCGGAGAAAAATAAATTTGCTGCGGCCAAATTATCGGCTGTGCAACGCAAGTTGTCCATGCGAGAACTCGCAGCAGGACGCACATTAGAAGAGTTTAAAAAAGATGTGCGGATGCTCCAGAGGTGGATGGATAAAAGCATGGAAGCTAAGCGTGAGATGGTCGAATCCAATCTCCGTCTTGTCATCTCCATTGCAAAAAAATACACCAACCGCGGTCTCTCTTTCCTCGATCTGATACAAGAAGGAAACATGGGCCTCATGAAGGCTGTGGAGAAATTCGAATATCGACGAGGTTATAAATTTTCTACTTATGCAACCTGGTGGATACGTCAAGCTGTTACACGAGCTATTGCCGACCAGGCGCGTACCATTCGTATTCCTGTGCACATGATCGAGACGATCAACAAAGTGCTGCGTGGTGCGAAAAAATTAATGATGGAAACGGGACGTGAGCCTTCTCCAGAAGAGCTCGCCGTTGAGCTTGGCTTAACACCCGAGCGTGTTCGTGAAATTTATAAGATTGCGCAACATCCGATTTCTCTTCAGGCCGAAGTTGGAGATGGTGGAGAAAGTCAATTTGGAGATTTTCTAGAAGATACAGCTATCGAATCTCCAGCTGAAGCTACCGGCTACGCGATTCTTAAAGATAAAATGAACGAGGTTCTTGCAACCTTAACAGACCGCGAGCGTACGGTATTAATTGAGCGCTTTGGTCTCTTGGATGGCAAACCTAAAACTTTGGAAGAAGTGGGCGTTCGCTTTAAAGTAACGCGAGAACGTGTGCGTCAAATTGAAGCAAAGGCCCTTCGGAAAATGCGTCATCCTACCCGTTCTAAGCAGCTTCAAGCCTTTCTTGATCTGCTCGAAGCAGATTAACAGAGTGATCATCTTCATGATGTAGATGGAGCCGAAATCATTTCGGCTCTCTTTCCAAGATGCTATTTCTGTCATAATTTCATGCTTAAAATCGACGAAAATTACTTTTAGATATAGACATGGACAATGCGTTTGGCCAAGAGCTTATCGATATGGTATTTGCGCCTAAGGGAATACTGGCGCGAAGCTATACCCGCTACGAAGAGCGATCAGCCCAAAAAGCTATGGCTGAACAGATTTTCGAAGCCTATGCGGGGAAAAAGATCGCTTTAATCGAAGCAGGTACAGGTACGGGGAAAAGCCTGGCTTATCTTGCAGGGGCGGTTCTCTGGGCTGCCCGTAGTCATGAGCGTACCGTGATCTCTACACATACGATCGCACTTCAACACCAACTAATCGATAAAGATCTACCTCTACTTCTTGATGCTCTAGATCTTGATATTCAGGCTGTAGTCGTCAAGGGAATGAATAATTATCTTTGCTGGAAACGGCTCGAAGAAAAAGAGGAGCAGCAGTCTCTATTTGCGGAAGAGGATAAAACGATTAACAAACTTCGGGTGTGGGCAGACAATTCTTCTGATGGAACTCGCGCTTCCGTGCCTTTTGGCTTAGCCAGCGGCGCATGGGAAAGCGTAGCTGCAGAACGTGAGCAATGTACGCATCATCAATGTCCTCATTACAAAAAATGCTTCTTTTTTAAGGCGCGCAAGAAAACAGAGGATGCTCAGATCCTCATTGTCAACCATCACCTGCTCCTTCTGGATTGCCTCGATAAAAAAAAGAACAAGGAGCAAGAAAAATCCATACTGCCCGAATATCAACGGCTCATAGTGGACGAGGCTCACCATCTTGAAGATATTGCTTTAGGTATTTTAGCGGTTCGTCTGAGCAAACGTGACTTGATGGCATTATTTGCCCATCTATTATCGGAACGCGAAGGACATTCAGGTGTATTACAAAGATTGCGCTTATTGCTTTCCACCCATGATAAACTGAGCACCTCATTACTTTATCGACTCGATACAGAATTTCCTCAACTTAAAAGCGAAATTGGCACCAAAATTGCTGCTGCTTTTCAGGAATTTGAAAAACATCAAACACAGCTAATGGCTAGAAAATGGCGATTACAAAAAGAAGATCTACAAAAAATGGATGCTATCCTTTTCAACGATCTGATCGACTGCTTAAAAAAAACGGTAGCTATGCTTCAGGGCCTCATAAGTGACATTCCTACCTTAAGAGAAGAAAAACAAATAAACGTTCTCAGTGCTGAGATTTTGCTTATAGCCGAGCGCATAGAAGAGAAACAGGAAGCTCTTCATCGATTTTTCCATGAGGATACAGAGGATGATAACGAAGTTCGCTGGTATGAGAAAGAAAACGAACAGCAACACGCGATCGTTTGTGCGAAACTCAACGTTGCCGACTATCTATCGCAGCAGCTTTTTGCTCCTCTTGATTCTGCGGTTTTATGCAGTGCTACATTGTGCGGAGGAAAAGACTTTTCTCTGCTTCGACGCAGTCTAGGTTTGATGGCAGATGAAGAAGTAACAGAGGGTGTTTATGCTTCACCTTTTGATTTTACCTCACGCGTCTTACTAGCAATTCCACGCGATTTGCCTGATCCTTCTTCTTCGCTCTTCACGAAAGAAGCTACTACTTTGCTTGCAGAAATACTTACAATTTCAGCAGGAGGCGCTTTCGTTCTTTTTACCTCGTATGAAATGCTGCAACAATTTTACCGAGAATTACAACCCCCGTTAGATAGAAAAGGATTTACCTTGTTTCGTCAAGGTGATGAAGAACGAACCATCTTGCTGCATCGATTTAGGCATGCAAATAAAGGGGTCTTATTTGGCACCGATTCTTTTTGGGAGGGTGTTGATATTGCTGGAGATGCGCTTCGGTGTGTTATCATTGTTAAACTTCCCTTTCAAGTCCCGAACGATCCGCTAGTTGCTGCGCAAAATGAAAGGATTGAAAAGCAGGGAGGAAATCCCTTCTACGATCTCACCATTCCTCGAGCATCGATGAAATTTAAACAGGGGTTTGGACGCTTGATGCGCAATAAAGAGGATAGAGGGGCCGTCGTTTGCCTCGATCCGCGACTTCTCACAAAATCTTATGGAAAACGCATTCTAGGAGTTTTGCCTAAGTGTAAAAATACATTTGCAGATTCTTCAACAGTACTCAAAGAATTGACCGCCTTTTTCGAGTAAGCGAAGGCACATCAGTCATGAGTGAGTGTATCAAAAAGCTCAGAATCGAGATAAATTTACTTTAAGAACACGCTCTAAGAACACAAAGAAGCATGTGTCCACGATTCGATATTTTCTAAATCGTTTTTGACCATTAGTTTTACAAGCTCTTCGACAGATGTCTTTGCTTGCCATCCCAAAACTTTTTTTGCCTTAGTAGCATCACCGATTAAGTAATCGACTTCAGAAGGTCTAAAGAACTCTGCTGATACTTCAATCAATATTTTGCCGGTTTTACGATCTTTTCCTATTTCTCTGACGCCATGGCCTTCCCATACGATCTCGATATCGATTTCTTGAAAAGCTAATCGAGCGAATTCACGTACAGTCATCATTTTGCCTGTTGCCAAGACAAAATCATCGGCTTGACGTTGTTGCAACATAAGCCACATGCCTTCTACAAAGTCTTTCGCATAGCCCCAATCGCGTTGAGCATCCAAGTTGCCTAAGATGAGTTTTTCCTGTAGACCTCTCTTGATGCGCGCAACACCAAGAGTGATTTTTCTCGAGACAAAGGATTCTCCTCGTCGCGGACTTTCATGATTAAAGAGAATACCGTTGCATGTGAAAAGGCTATAAGCTTCTCGGTAATTGACTGTTGACCAATAAGCATAGAGCTTGGCTATGCCGTAGGGAGAACGCGGATGAAAAGGAGTTGTTTCCTTCTGCGGTGTTTCTTGTACTTTGCCGAAAAGCTCTGAAGTGGAAGCTTGATAAAATTTAGTTTCAGGACTTGTGGTACGAATGATATCTAAAAGCCGAGAAACTCCCAATGCATCCACATCGGCTGTATATTCGGGCACATCGAAGGAAACTTTTACATCACTCATAGCTCCTAAATTGTAGACCTCATCCGGTTGAGCAAGTTCGCAGATCCTTTTTAAGCTCGGAGCATCGCTCAAATCACCTTCATGAAGAAAGAAATGATTTTTTAAGGCTGCATCTTCAGAAAGGTGATGGATGCGTCGTAAATTCGGTGATGAAGATCTGCGTACAAGCCCATGGACGATGTATCCTTTTTCAAGTAATAGTTCTGCGAGATAAGATCCATCTTGTCCTGTGATTCCTGTAATCAATGCAACTTTCATCCCTTGTCCTTATTGTGATGCTCTGCGTTAAGCTAATAATTTACAAAAATGTCCTAATATAGAGCAACTTGCATTCTATTTTAACGATCGATGTGTAATTGAATGCATTTGTTATTTTTTAATTTCTGAAATCTTTACCGAGGAAATATGTTAATTTGCTAATGGATTTAAAATTTTATGATCTTTTCTTCATGAAAGTAGAAGAAGATCTATAACGAAACTTTTGTGCTATTCAGTAAATTTTTATAGAGTTCAGCACTGGTTATATTGTTGTAGCGTTGATGATAAGCCATGAGATTATTTTGATAATCTTCTGGCTTATAACTCAGAATCGCGTGAGAAAGTTCAAGATAATTACCAATTGTAAACATCTTAAAGCTATTGGGAGCATATTTTTCTAGCTCAAAAAATGCATGGTTTTGGGAGAAAATAGATGGGAGTTGGTTTCTAAAGATAAAGCAGCGATCGCCGAACCGCCCTGTTTAACTTCCATATAGGGAAGGATGTTGAAATCACAGTTGATCATAGCTTTTAAGAAATCGTCGTCATTAAGCGCCCGAAAGAATTTAACACGGTTAGTTAATTTCATCGTGGTAACTAACTTTATCAAGTAATTTATGTATTTGTTTATGGGTTCTTCTAATCGAATAGAATGGGGGTGTTGGGCTCCAAATATCAAAAGGTTAAATGATGGAGGTAAGAACTGCATAGCGCGGATTAAAGTTTCGTGCCCTTTGTACTGAGAGATAAAGCCAAAAATTCCAATATAAGTATTCGTTTCATCAAGAGAAAAATTTTTGCAAAAATCCTTTCGTGTATAGGTTTTCTTTATATTCTGAATGTAGTTTTGATCGTAAAAGCAAAGAGGGTGATCAACAACCCGATCATAAGAAAATTTCACTTGAATAAGATCGCGATCGCGCTGGGTATGCAAGAGAATCGGATACTGATTTTTTTTGCAGAACTTAAT
>JABDCS010000027.1 GCA_013288005.1 Chlamydiota bacterium
AATCGCTAAGTACGCCGATGCACTCATAGAAGAGGGCCAAGAGGGCTTCACAACAGCTTTTCAACCCCGCGCCGATTTAAACCTCGCCATTGCCAATCGCGTGCAGGCCGAACAAAATGTACGAGCGGCCTACAATAACCTCTTGTTCAATATGGGGTTCATTCCCGATGATAACCAGGCTATCCCCGATTTTCAGGTCGAGGATTTCCCCGACTTCTCTCAATACTTGGGGTTGGATCAGGGATGGTATGATAGCATTTTTGAACAAATCCCGACGAATCGAGCGGATATACAAGCCGCCGATGTACAAATCCAAATCGCCGATCTTAACCTCAAATCAGCCAAGAATTCCCTACTTCCTCAAGTTGATCTTGTAGGGGGCGCCAATTACCTGAATACAGCGGCTTTTCGTCCTGCACGCCATGTCTTTGACTCGACAAGAGCCCAAAATCCCGAAAAAGACTACACCGTTGGATTTACTTTTTCTTTTCCCATATTCAATGATACTGCCAAAGGTCTTGTCAAACAGACTCGTGCATTGAAAGGTCAGGCGATTGTCAACAAGGACCTTTTACAGAGTCAAATCAGCTCCGCATTTAAAACATCCTATACATTTTCCAATGCACTTTTGATGGAAGTCAAAAAAAACCAAACCGCAGCGATCAAATATGAACAGACTGTGGATGCAGAAAGGATCAAATTAGAAAATGGTCTCAGCTCCTACTTCGTCGTTTTGACATTGGAGAATAATTGGCTTACTGCGCTGATTAGTAAAATCAACTCAGAAGCTTTTTTTGTAGAAAATCTTCTGCAATTGCGTTTGCTATCCGGTACGTTAGTCGATTGGGAAAGATCCGATCAAAATCTGACAGATGTTGAGAATATATTCACCTATCCTTGTATTTTATTCCCCCCTTACCAGCCTGTGGAAAACTTTATTGAAGAATATTGCGATGTAGCGGAGAAGTAAAGAATGGAAACTGAAAGTTCTTCTCCAATCGCCTCGGATAGTGAGAAATTAAAAAAGCTCTCCTCTTCTGAGGATCTAGATGAATTGATGCAAATAGTAGGGATCAAGAGTAAATTGGCCCTTGTCACTGCTTTTGCCCTCATTTTTATTACACTCGTGTGGAGTGTATTAGGTTCTATTCCCGTTAAAGTGACAGGCAATGGCATCTCTCTTACAGAAAGGGGGCCGTATATCCTCAGTTCTCAAATCCAAGGAATTGTAACCAACGTTTGTGTATTACCAGGTCAAACAATTGAAACTGGCACTCTTCTAGTACGTTTGCAAAACGTCTCCCTAGCCCTAGATATCCAATTAAAACAAGGCGAGATTCTGCAATCAGAAAATGAACTCCTTTTGTTCACCATTAGAAGTGAAAAAGAAGATGCTGCTCGTAAAAATACGGTTTTACAACAAATTAGCGCAGCACAGCTCGCCCTAAAATCGGCTGAAAGCAAACTCCCCTTTCTTGAAAAAGATCTAGAATCTAAAAAACGGTTGCAAGCAAGCGGCATTATAGCACCAAAAGATGTTGAAGAAGCTAAAAATGCCCTACAGCAAGCCCAATTAGACATCAAATCCAATGCCGCTCTCGTTGCAAGTTTACAAGCGCAGTTCTCGCAGTCTTATCGTCAAGATGAAATTGGTGCGAAACAAAATCAAATCGATTCCTTAAAAGGGGAATTAGCACGCCTAGAACTCCAAGACAAATTCCTGGATATTTATGCCGATAGAGCGGGGAAAATATTGGAATTATTAGTTTCTGCAGGGGATCGAGTGGATCCTGGCTCTGTAATCGCCTCTTTAGAGCTTCCCTTAGTCGTAGGTGAGCATCTGCAATTTATTGCGGCATTTGGTGCGCAATATGGAGAAAGCTTGGATGTCAATCTTAAAGCAGAAATCCAAGTATCAGGTATCGATCCGAAAGAATATGGCTATTTAGTCGGAACAATCAAGTATGTCACGCCTTATCCCGTAACGACTCAAGAAATTACAGCAGAAGTGAAAAATAAAGAAATCGCAGATTACCTTAAAGGCGAAGACAAACTCGTCTATCTTGCTGTCATCAGATTAGAAGAAGATCCGCGTACGCCAAGTGGTTATCAATGGTCAACAAGACAGGGCCCGCCCTGGCAGATCGATGCGGGTACGACAGGAAGAGTACTCGCACTTGTCGAAGAAAAACCACCTATTTTGTATATCTTGCCTCCTGAAGTAGCCCCTTATATTTATCGCCATTTGAAGGCTGCCAAGTGAACGCATTTTTTTCTTCTCTATTTAAGCGAAAAAAACGTGTTAAGACACCGACCGTAATTCAGATGGAGGCTGTCGAGTGTGGTGCTGCCTCTCTTTGCATAGTTTTGGGATTTTTCAAGCGCTTTGTTCCTTTAGAAGAACTACGAATCGAATGTGGTGTTTCCCGCGATGGAAGCAATGCTCTAAATGTCAAAAAAACTGCTGAAAAGTATGGGCTAAAAGTCACCGCCATGCGCGCTGACGTAGATGAATTGATCAAACAGTCTACTCCGCCTTATCTCATATTTTGGCGGTTCGACCATTTTCTTATTGTCGAGGGGTTTGGCAATAACTTGGTCTACCTGAATGACCCTGCATCAGGTCCAAGACAAATATCGATTGAAGAATTTAAAAGTAATTATTCCGGTGTCGCGTTTTCTTTCGAGAAAACGGAACAATTTGAAGAGGGAGGAAGCACCCCCTCGATTTGGCCTGGCATCATAACGAGACTGCAAGGGTCGAAAGCGGCACTAACTTTTTTACTCGTAAGTGGCTTTGGGATCATGATTGCAGGGGTTTTTTACCCCGCATTTAACAAAGTATTCTTTGACACGATCGTCGAAAAACATGTCTTTTCTTGGTCGTATTGGTTTGTTTTTGCCATGATTCTGCTAGTTCTTTTAACAGGATTGTTAATTTGGTTGCAGCAGTACCTATTGATGCGCCTTAACATGAAATTATCTCTCTCTTTCTCGCACAACTACTTAATGCACATCCTTAAACTTCCCTTAGACTTTTTCCAACAACGTTTTGGGGGAGAAATCGCCTATCGCATTTCTTTAAATGATGCTGTTATCAACGAATTAACAGGTCGCTTAGCGCCAGCTTTTATAAGCTCGCTTTTTGTTATTATCTATGCAGCCTTAATGTTTTTATTTAGTTCAACAATAGCGATAATAGTTATTTTCTTAACTTCTCTCAATTTCTTTGCAATGTTGCTTTTGCAAAGACGTCGTAACGATGCTTATGCTCGCTTACAACAGGATTATGGAAAATTCGTCGGTATTTCGATCGGAGGTCTTCGTTCCATCGAATCGACAAAAGCCATGGGGAATGAGATTGCGTTTTTTACAAAACTGGTCGGCTATTTCAAAAAGGCCCTTAACACCGAACAGAAGCTAGGTAAAATCAATGTCCTCAGTGCTACCTTACCTGTCCTAGTTCAAACCTTAATTTCAACAGTGCTCTTCGGTATTGGCGGTTGGCTCCTTATGACAGAGGATTTTACCATCGGTCTCTACACAGCCCTCATGCTTTTTATCAATAGTTTCACGGCTCCGGTTAAAGAACTTGTCGATCTTGGACAATCCGTGCAAACCATCAAAATTGATATGGCACGCATTGATGACGTGATGAAAAATCCCATAGACTCTCTTTTTACAACATTCAAAACGCGTAACAATACTCCTTCAATACCCATTCAACCCTTTAAGGGGTATTTAGAGCTACGTGATGTCAGTTATGGCTATTCGAATCTCGATCCTCCTTTTATTGAAAACTTTAACTTGCGACTAGCTCCAGGGCAGAAAGTGGCCCTAGTCGGCCCTTCTGGATGTGGAAAGACGACAATAGGACGTTTGATCTCCGGCTTAATTCAACCTTGGTCAGGTGAAATTCTGTATGATAATAAAAATCGACTTGAATGTTCGCGTGAAGATCTCATCGCATCTTTAGCAACCATCGATCAAGAAATCTTTCTTTTCAGCGGTACTATTCGCGATAATATTACCCTTTATGATCATACAATCGGCGAAGAAGAGGTGATCGGTGCCGCCAAAGACGCAGATATCCACGATCAAATTCTCGAAAAACCTGGTGGCTATTCCTATGTCTTAACAGAAGGCGGAATGAATATGGGAGGAGGCCAACGCCAAAGGTTAGAAATTGCAAGAGGGCTTCTCTTAAATCCCAAAATCCTCATTCTCGATGAAGCGACAAGTTCTTTAGATACGAAAACCGAAGAAACGATCGTTCAAAATATCCGGCAAAGAGGCTGTACCTGTGTGATGGTTGCCCACCGCCTTAGTTCGATACGAGACTGCGATGAAATCATCGTTTTGGATAAAGGGAAAATTATCCAACGTGGAACACATGACGAGCTTAAAAGCGTTCCTGGGACTTACCGTGATCTTGTGAATACAGGAAATCTCTAAAAACCTAGCGATCGCCTCTTTTCACCTCTACTCCTCGTCAAAAATTACCTATACTCTAAGTGTGTTACTTATCTTTTGCAGCTTCTCTCAAATTGGATAGGGGCAGCTTGAGCGCGAGTTAAAGCCAATTGATACTTTCAGCAGCTTTCTTGCCAAAATGCATCTATTTATCTACTGTGACAAAAAAACGGTGAAGATGTGTCTGATAGCACTTTGGCATTACCTCTACAAATCGGCGAAGAGATCACCCTTGAAGCTACTACGCGCTTTGAATTGAATGAAGAGTCAACGATATGGCTTATCGAAAAAGAGATGGGCGATCTATTTTTCTATGATCCACAAGACCCTCATTTCCTCCCTATTTTTATTCAGCACTGCGAAGAAGGCAGTATTATCATCGGGGCCAGTACTTCAGCAGATCCTAAATACCGTCTCTTTTTTCTTTCTCCTAGGCGAACCACACTACGGAAAATCTCTTTTTCAGCACTTTATGCAGAGATTGTGAAAACGCCGGCTCTTAAAGACACTATAATAAAGATCATCGAACGTTATCTTCATCAACTATTCTTACACTTTCCTACCCGTGAAGCGCAAATCCAGAAGATTCTCGATTATGGTAAGAGTATTGACCTGGCCTCCGAGGAAATAGGCGCGCCACGAAGATCGTACATCCCCGAAGAAAAAGAACATCTTGCATGGATTGAGCTCTTAAAAGGCTCCTGCGATTTTCAGGGGGAAGTATCATCCTCGTATATTAAAGAGACCGGCGTCTATTACCCTATGACCCAGACTCATTGGCTTAAGAGCCAAGAAGAGTCAACTCTCCGTGCATTCACAACGAGTGAAGCCTTAGGAAAAAAAGAATTCTGGAAAGGAATTAACATTCTTTACCATGAAATGTTTAAAAAGATTCTAATGCATAAGAATGAAACTTTAGAACGCACTCTTCTTCTTTTACAAAAAAGGCATAGTCTAGAGGAAGACCTAGTTGAGCAAACTTTATTGAATTTGGGATCGGTTTTAAATGATGAAATTACCATTCCTCATCTTCATAGAGGAGACTCGCTTTTTCAAGCTTGTGATCTCATCGGCCAAAAAATAGGTCTTAAATTCAACAGTATTCCGACAATTGGAAAGTCAGTCGATGCAAAAGTAAATGAACTCTGCTCGAATAGTAACATCCATTTTCGTCGTGTTGCTTTAAAAAAAGAATGGTGGAAGGAAGCTGTAGAACCCCTGTTAGGGTTTTTAGGACCGGAATTAAAACCGGTTGCCTTATTCCCTTATCAAGAAGGGAAATATGAACTATTTGATCCTGTAGAAAAGAAAAAAAAGCATCTCTCCGAATCTCTTGCAGAGCAACTGAATGAAAACGCTTATGTATTTTACAAGGGTTTTCCTGAGGGATCTCTAACCTTTTTTCAAGTCGCGAAACGAGCTTTCCGTGGAAGCTTAAAACCAGCTATTTGGCTTCTTTTTCTTGCTGCTGTGATTGGTTCTCTCAATCTTTTCCTTCCCTTTGCTACGACCCAACTATTCGATGTAATCCTCTTTGGAACCAACATAAGCCTCTTCAAACAATTCCTTGCGGGACTTATCCTTGTTTCCATAAGTACTACGATCTTTACTTTATGTAAAAACTATGCGGTGTTGCGCATCAATGGCTTGTCGAAGTCGGGCATGCAAGAAGCTCTCTGGTTACGTGTTCTAGATCTTCCGGTTTCTTTTTTTCGTAAATTCAATTCAGGTGATCTTGCTACACGGATAATGGCTTTTGAAAAAATACGAATGGAAGCCACTTCAAATTTTATCAATCTTTGCGTCTCCGCGATCTTTTGTTTTTACTACCTTCTCATGTTGTTCGTATATGATAGCTTATTTGCTTTTGTAGGATTAATCGGCCTCTTTGTAGCCGCTTTAATCTTTGTTGTTTGTATTAATGTTGAGATTCGTCTTACAGAGAGGAGTTTTAATTTAGGAACCAAACTTCAAGGGATTGTTGTGCAAATCATTGGTGGTATCGCCAAAATTCGCACAGCGGGGGCAGAAGGGCGCTTTTTCAATTTATGGGGAGATGTTTTTACTCAGAAGAAAAAAATCGATCTAAAATTGCAATTAGTCACAGCCATCGAAAGGTTAGTTTACCGAATTTTACCATTGGTGATGTCCACCCTACTTTTTTGGATCGCAATTGTTTCTTTTCAAAAAAACCCAAAAATTGCTCTTTCGGTAGATCCCTCACAATCGATGGGGACTTTTGTCGGATTCTATACGGCCTACGCTCTACTAATCGCGGCAACTTTGGATGTTTTTCAAATGGCTTTTTCGATTTGGTCAGTCCTTCCCTATTGGAAATCTGCCAAGCTGATTACCCAGGAAGAAAAAGAAGTCTCTGAAAACAAATCCCAATCGATTCTCTTAAAAGGGGCTGTTTCCCTCGAACATCTATCTTTTAGTTATACAGAGGGAGGTCCCTTAGCATTAGACAATATTTCTATTCATGCAAATCCGGGAGAAATGATCGCTATTGTAGGCCCCTCAGGATGTGGAAAATCGACAATTGTACGCTTTCTTTTAGGGTTTGAAAAAGCCCAACAAGGGAAAGTCTCCTACGATGAGAATGACATTTCGGAGTGTGACGTTCGCATGATTAGGAAGCAAATTGGCACCGTTTTGCAAAATGAAAGCATGATCGCGGGCTCTATTTACGACATCATTGCAGGAACGAGAATATTATCTCCAGAAGCTGTCGTGAAGGCCATTCGTCTTGCAGGTCTGGAAGAAGATTTTAAACGCTTCCCTATGGGGCTCAATACGGTCATGTCGATGGGAGGCAATACTATTTCGGGCGGGCAAAGACAGCGCTTATTCCTAGCTAGGGCACTTGCGTCCTCACCTAAAATCCTCATTCTCGATGAAGCCACAAGTGCTTTAGATAATACAGCCCAAAGCATAATCGAACACAACTTAGAGAATTTGGATATTACTCGCATCGTTATTGCCCATAGACTGATTACTACACGCAATGCAGATCGGATCTATGTGATGAATGAGGGAAAGATTATTCAAGTCGGTACTTATGATGAGCTTTCTAAACGTCCGGGCCTTTTCTCGGAGATGCTCAAGCGACAACAACTTTGAGAAAGAGGCTAAGAACTCACTATGTTCTCTATAAAAAGAGCTGAAAGACCCATTTTTTCACGACCTCGCAACCCCTGGTACCTTACCGTCTTGCTTATCGTGCTATCTTTTATTTTTATGAAAATCACTCAGTCTTTAATCGGAGCTATGACCCCGCCTTTAGGGATGATTAATGATCGCTTACAAAATTGGACATTTCCGATTAATCAGTACTTCCAAATCCACAAAGAAGGAGCCCGTGCGCTTCTGATTACGACAAGCTTTTGGATCGATTTATGCGCTCTTTTTCTTTGCTTGCGCGCCATTTTTGGTCCCACAATACGCCCTTTTTTAGAGCTATTTCTCTTTGGACTTTATCGCCAAGCTTTGCAGTTTTTAGTCTCTTTACCACTTCCTGAAGGGATTATTTGGACCTATCCAGGATTCCCCTCGTTAGTTGTGGATTATGTAGTCCAAAATGATTTTTACTTTTCGGCCCACACAGGGATTGCTTTGCTGTGCGCATTAGAATTTGTCCGCACGCGTAAAAAATGGCTCGATTGTATTGGATTTTTCCTCTTCGGCTATGTCGTAATCACTCTCATCTCTTTCCGGATTCACTATACGATGGATATCTTCACAGCTATTTTTGTTGTTCTTTATCTCATCTACACGTCCGAACGACTCTCTCAGCCTATTGATCGCTATTTACAATCTCTTGGAAAACGAATAGGAAAAATCTTTTCCTAAGAGGGTGTCCAAAAAACTTAAGTTCAAGGACACCGTTAATGTTTAAAGCAAGCGCTGCGGAAGATCACAAGGCAAGACCGGCTCCGCTTCTTCTTTGAATAAGGAATCATCTACTTTACCTGTATCTAAGTACTCACGCATCTGCTGGACAAGCTGCATGAGTTGTTGGTCATACTCTTTTCTTTTAGCCATTTGTTCGGCTTCAAAAGCAGTCGGCACAGGACTTACTAAACTTCGATAGACCTCTATATTCTTCATAGGAGTGTAGGAATACCCTGCACAAAATGCATCGACTTCGGCAGGATCATTGGCTGCGATTGCGGAAAGGCCTGACTGAGGATGAAGTGTTTCCTCACATAGCAACATAGTCGCCATGTGTGTGCTTTCTCTTAATAAACCATCAATATGACGTGTGGGGTCTCGAGCAATATCGGATGCTCGCTTCCCGGTCGGAATATTAAAAGGCTTACAATCGTAGACATACCGATCTACCTTTTCCCAAGGAAAAGTAAGTACATACAAGTCACCAATCTTTAATCTGTTGTATTTACGAATTAAAGAATCCCCTTTCGCCCTTAAATGGGAAATGGGTTCTACATCTCTATCGAGACCGATTTCTTCAAAAAAGCAGCGTAAATTAAAGGCCATTTCCGGGTATTGCTCTTTTCCAAAGTGGTTAATAAATCCCCAGGAATGCGCAGATTCTAAGGACTTTATCCCACTCATCAATCCATAGCTTTGTGAAAGTAAGAAAGTTTTGGGATCCATAACTCTAGTAGGTATTGAAGATTTAGCCTCTTCTAAAGTCATTTTCGAAGATAATCCCTTGGGTGATCGTAAATATTTAAACCAAGGATTTGTCTCAGAATTTTTAGGATAAATCCCCTCGTACATTTTCATAAGCACTTTGGATGATGCTGGGAAAGCAGAGACGAACGTGCACTCCCCTTTTAGTTTGGCTACGGTCATGACGCGAAGGACATTTTCCACTAGGATGGGGGATTTATAAAACCCCGGGCGGGTCATCTCTCTAAAATCGACACCAAATTTTTTCCATACATCGAGATAATCCTTATCCGTCGCTCTATGCAAACCTCTTTTCGGCATTAGAGATGAAGTCATAGGGCTCGAATTGCATGCCCTTACTAAAGGACCTACTGCATGAGAGAGTCTTAGTGACATTGCGATCTCCTCACATTTTCATAATTATTAAGTCCAACTAGTAGAACTTTCATAAAAACCTTTTAATACTATATTGATATTGTTTGCAGGCGAACACTGTTCACCAGCAATAAATCTTTTTATTTAGCTATGATTGAAAAACAAAATATGAATTTAATAGTAAAATTACATGTGTTCTGGACTAACCGCTTAGGGATAATAGATATTTATAGAGTGATATAAAATCTTATTGTTTATTCAATGTATATAATTATATCGAATAATAGAAAACAATACAATTTATATCTATTAAAAATATTTTAATTAAATATATTAACTTTTTTAATTAATTTGTGTGTTGAGATTCTTTTCAAAGTAAATCAAATTTTTCACTGATTTTTATTTAGAAGACTATGCGCCTCTTCATCTGTAATTAGATGCTCCAACGAGGAATGGCGAAGTTGGTAGTTGGCGATTTCTGAGTTAAAAGTAGCTTTACGAGAATCGGAATACGCATAGCGCAACCCTATAAAAGGAATATTTCGACTTTTGGCTATTTCCTCTACTTGGGCTAGATGGGACGCTTTATCATTAACGAAGATGATCCTTTTGGGAAGATAATCTATTGCATCACATAGATGAAAAAATGCTTCTCCTTTGTGTGTGCCTGCCGTAAAAAGGACGCCATTTTTATAAAGAATCCCTTCATTTCCCATTTGGAAATAATAGTCTTGTGAAGAAGGTGCTGTTTTAGTTAAGTCAATGTTGTTTTTTCTAAGCTGTCGTCCTGTGCACAAAGCTACACAGAAGCCTCTAGTAGTAAGCCCCATCACCCTACACGGCATCTTTTGGATCCTATCAACGACAGAGTCGATTCCGGGTTCGACTATTTCCATTTCGGTTAGATAATGAATCATGTTGTATTCGATCACGGACTTCTCTACAGAATCTACAATAGACATCCCAGCATCTTGATAAAATTTAACGCGACGAAGAAACCATTCATCACATCCCAGCATTTGCTTGTGGATCAAGAGAGTATCATCAATATCCAGAATAACTAAGGTCTCTTCAGTTATATGTGAAAGGACCTGGTGAAAATGTGGGATTTCTACTCTGTCTGCGCAAACAGAGCTCAAGGGTGAAAATAGAGCGAAGAAAATGATTAGCCATTTTTTCATAGTTCTTTCCTTAGGAGGCTGTCTAAAACTAATTATTGATGATTTGAAGTTTATTTTTTTCGAATGTCAATAGCTGCATGTGAACGCCGCTTTTGTTGGAGCATTCTAACAATATCACGAGCAACTTCATCTACATTTAGAAGGCTGTTAGGATCGTCATTGGGGAAACATGCCCTACGCATCGAAGTATTCGTGCGTTGAGGTGAAACCACATCGACGTTGAGATCGGGTCTTTCTTCAGCTAATCCTTGCGAGAAATTCACCACCGCAGCTTTTGTAGCTGCATACACTGCAATATCCTTTCGTCCTTTAGTATAAGATGAAGACGCCACGTTAATAATATGTCCATTTTCTTGCATGCGTGCATATTTGCAGCACAAAATTACACTGCGTAGATTCACATCTAATAGATTATCAATTTCGAAGACTTTTTGATCACTAAGCTTTTTCCTATTTAAGATTCCTGCACAAGTAATTAATCCATCAAGAAGGCCTTCTTGTTGATAAATTGTCTCGAAACATCTTTCGATCTCCTGAGCACTCTCCAAGTCAACCGTATAAACACCCTTGCTATGTACAATTGGAATTACGCGTGCACCTTCTTCTTGTAGCTTTCTACATATAGCGCTTCCAATATCTCCATGCGCACCTGTGACCGCAATAGGACGATCTTTAAGATCCCAAAGAGAAGCAGTAAAAGCTTCTGAAGTCCCTCGACCGTACGCCAGCATTTGTTGGGCCAGAAGTAGATCGAGTTCTGTTGTGATCTTGATATTTTCATCGGCCCCTTCAACGATTGCTACAGGAGCACCTATCTCGCATACAAGACGACAATCATCGGAAATCCCCTCAAGTTGGTGCGACTTTGCGTGTAAATGTGCTTGATGAAGAATCGAATACTGAAAAGTTTGCGGTGTCTGACCACGAAAAAAATCTGCACGCGGGGGAATTTTCGCAATATGATTCTTTTCAGGAGCGTAAACCAAGGTGTCAGCTGAGCTGATACAAGTATCTACGGCACCTACCACTTCTGCCTTCAGTAGATTCTTATAAAGAATGTCTTTTGATACAAAAGGGCGAACAGCATCATGCACTAAAATAATCTTTGTTCCAGGGTGGCAAGCTAAAAGCCCCAGAAAAGAGGACTCTTGTCTTGTAGCCCCCCCTGCAACAATCCGACATGAATCAATGGGATAATCCTGTAAATCCACCTCTACTTCTTTAATCCAATCGGGATGTGTCACCAAGAGGATTTCATGGAAAAAATTCGAAGAGAGAAGCGCTTCTAATGTATAGAGATAGATTTTTTTTCCCGCGAGTCTGTGAAATTGTTTAGGCGTACAGCTTCCAAATCGCGTACCTGATCCACTCATGAGCAGTAGGGCTGTTCTTTGCGATAATGAAGTGGTGAGTGAGTCCATGGATTAAGCTAGAATTTTACAGGCTTACGAAGATTACCGTAGGGCTTCTTTCAATTGCACATCTTTAAGCTTTTTGTGCATAAATGCGGCACGCTGATGCTGGATCTCTTCATCACCGGAAATTCCAAGAAAGTGCAGAAGATGCGCCCTGCGAACTTCCATAAATAAAGTATTCACTTCTGGATCGGTCAAACCTTGTACCCATCCTAGATCAATCCCCAGCTTAATCATACTTAAGGCTGAAAGAGTTTCACGCGTGCTCAGCTGGTAAGAATGCGCCAGTAACCCATAGGCTCGCGTAATGAGATCCTTCATCTCGGCATTGCTCTCATTCGCTAATCTAGACCTTTCCGCGCGCTCAGCGCCTATGAGCTTAGTTGCAGCCAAATGTACGGAACGTAAAATCTCTTGTTCCGAAACTCCAAGATTAACAGCATTTTTGAGTAGGATAAAATCCGCTAATAAATGATCTTTCGTCCCCTCCATTCCGGTTGCGCGAACGTCGTCTAGGCTATGTAAAAGGGGTGGTAACTTCCCTCCATGACTTAATGCAGGCAAATGGAGGTAGGCACATACTTTTAAAGCAGTTCCACAATTTTCAACCCTAGACGTTAAATACCCAAATTTTGGCGAGAAGGCATAAGCCAATACATCTCCAATCTCTTTTTCTAACTTGGCGAGTAGATTCCACGTGTCTTCCCAAGCCGCTTTGCAATCTAACCATTGTAAGTTGATATGATCGTCAATATTAAAGAGAGCGAGGAAACTCCCTGTTGCCGTTATAACCACACCTTGGCCTGCTCCCGCATTTTGGAAACTCTCCTCACATAGAAAATGTTCGTAAAGAAATTCTTTATCCTGAAGCGTTAATTCTTCTGTAGGAAAGAACAACATGGTTTCTTTACCTAAAACACGCACAAAAGCATCGGTCAGAAGAGGGATGAGTCGATTCATTTCCTCTTTCGATAAGCGTGATGGAAAATTAAAACGGGCGATATTGCGTTTGAGATTAAAAGAAGTTACAGCCCAAATGGGATGACTCTTCTCTTCCCAAGATTTATTTTGGATGAAAGAAGCAACAGGCTTAGGATTTTCCTTCGTCATGACGGGATTTTTCTGTAAGCGCTTTTATTTGATCACGCAGCCAAGCTGCTTGTTCGTAATTTTCCCCTTTCAGAGCTTCTTTAAGAGCTTCGTTTAAGTTAACGATGCGATTTAAAGAGGCGATTTCCGCAACCTGCTCTGGAGTCTTCCCAGCATGAAGGGGTTGTTTCTTATTTCCCTCTATGACTTTGCGAAGACGTATAGGTATATATCCTTGAATCACAATTTCATTGGAGAGCATATCTTCAAATACCTCATAGCACTCACTACATCCAAGAGGGCTTCCCGTACGCACAGCAAGCATTGTTGTTCCACATCTTCCACAACAAATACCTGCGTCACTCCCTGCAAATCCTTGTGGAACTTCTGCAGAAGTTTGCCCATGAATTTTCATCTGAAAAATGGGACACTGATTGCACATCTCTGTTTGTGTGGTACTCTCACCCGTGACTTCCGTGTATTTTATAGCAATAGAACGCGTGCATTGGCTGCATTCAATAGGTCTTTCTGCCATATATTTGCGCTCTAAAGATATTACATTTATGAATCTGTTAAATTTGTTTTTTTCTCAACCTTTTTCGGTTGAGACAAGAATAATTTTAAAAAATTTTTTGCCATCCCTATAAAATTTGGAAATTTCCAACTCCTCAATTCATGTATGTCTTTACCAAACTAAGTTTCTCATCTTTTAAACCTTCAAGATGATAATTAATTCCAATTCATTCACCATCTTCTAGAATAACTATAGATTCGACAAAAAATCATTAGCTGAATAGGATTACAATTGGACCTATTGTTTTATAAATTTTTCAGTTTGAATAAAGAGGAGAAACTATGAAAAATACCCTTTTTACTGCTGTCATTACACTTTTTGCTGCTAATTTGTGCGCTAATCAAACTGCGCAGCCAGAAAGTAAAATGGACGCGCGCGTAGAAGACAATGCTACTGCTCAAAATGAGCAAATGATGATGGGGAATAATTGCGATTCTTTGCCTGCCGATCAAAAAAGTTTTGCTCTACAACTCAACGCATCGAACAGAACAACCTTCTGTAACCAATTTACCCCTTCGCAGCGCGCGAGTGCTATGCAAATGTCTGGCACAATGAACAACGGTGTAAGAATGACACCTGACATGGCTGTCGAACAAACTGCTAGAGGCATGACTCCAGGCAAAAACCCAGGTGGCTGTCCTGTAAGCCGCTAATAGCTCATACAAAGAGGTAGTTACAACAACTGCCTCTTCCTATAAAATCGATTCTTTTTTTTAGATCATCATGTTACGTCGTAAAGCTGGAAAAATCGAATGGTTGGAATTCGAGTTGCTACAAGAATTCCCCCTGCTCAAACATGGTGTATTTTTACGTCATGGGGGTGTCAGCAAAGGTCCCTTTGCCTCTCTCAATGCTGGCGGGAATAAAAATGATACTTATGCATGTAGGAAGAAAAACCAGGAATTGATTCGTCAGGTTCTAGGAGTTGACTCCCTCCATTTATGCGAACAAATTCATGCTGACCAGGTTGCTTTTCTTCCTGAGTCCAGCGTAGAAGAGTTAAAAAAATCTGACGGGATGATTACCAATCAGCCTCAGAAAGGATTGCTCGTTCGTCATGCTGATTGTCAAGGCGCCTTTTTTTATGACCCTCTGACAAACACAATCGCCGCTGTCCATTGTGGGTGGCGAGGCAATGTGCTCAATATTTATGCGGCCACCGTGAAAAAAATGCGAGAAACGGTAGGAGCGCAACCTAGAAATATTCGCGTTTGCATTTCTCCGAGTCTTGGCCCTGAACGATCTGAATTTATTAACTACCCTACTGAACTTCCTGAACCTTTATGGAAGTACCAATTCCGGCCTAATTATTTTAATCTTTGGGAAATCAGTCGTCAGCAACTTTTAGAAGCTGGTATTTTGCCTGAACATATGCAGCTCGCTGAAATTTGTACGTATGATAATCCCGATGATTACTATTCGTTTAGACGTGACAAGCGGGTAACCGGTGCTCATGGCAGTGTTATCAGTTTAATTTGATCTTGGATGCCGCAAAGAAAAGAACCAATTCAAGGCGAGAACCGCGGAGACAAAGTCTGTTGCATTGCGTCCAGCAATCGAAAACCAAACGCCTCCGATAATTCCTACCGATTCATTGAAGTTATATTCTATCGCTGGAGCCAAACTCAGTTGATTGGAAGAGGGTGCACCTATAATGGCTGGACTGCCAAATGCGGTTATTCCCTCGTACCCCTTAAATCGAGTCTTCTGTGTATAAATATGTTGAACATCCAAGGCGAATACCCAGTTACGCGTTAGGTTATATTCGAACCCTGCAATGGTGGTTAAAAAATTGCCTGGATCTACGCACCCATTTGTCCCATAACCCCCTCCAAAAGTATTGAATCCCTTTACATGCACTTTTGTGGGAATCGAGTAATTCAAAAAGAAACGTGTGCTGAGAAAATGCGTTTTCTCGATAAGAAAGAGACGCGCTAAGACCACACCCACAGAAGAGATGTAAGCGCCTGCGCCCGAGATATCGGCACCTAATTTATCTGGATTGAGTTTTTGGTATTTTCCTGTGGGAATTGTTTCTCGAGCTACTAATTTAATAGCAGGACGTGACTTGCCTAACTTTTCTTCTAGGATTTGAATATCTACCCCTAAGGCTAAATCACCAAAACGCGTAGCGGAGTGACCTTGCACTTCTCCCCAGTTAAATTGGGGGAAAATAAAAAAATCGAACTTTTCAGCAAATCCAATCCATAGAGGGTCAAGAGAAGTGACATCCCAAGAAGAAGGTATTGACTCTGGTCTCCAATGTCTGTTGTAAATAGCATAGGTATCTGTGGCTAATACGTAAGGTTCAAAATTGCAATAGCCATAGGAAATCACATAACCTGAGGGCGAAAGAAGAGGGCCTGTAAACCAAGGATTATTTTCGACAGAGATTGATGGATAGAGATCCGTCCCCTTTACACAATGCCCCTTCTCTCCAATGAGTAGAGTCAATGTAGACAAAAAAAGCAGGAGCGATCGAATACTCATTCTTATTGGGTGCACAAACCCTATTAGGAAAAAGTTGTCTTCAAATGTTTTTCATCATCATGTCGCTTCAAGGCTAACATGATAATGCGATCGACAAGCTCCGAATAACTCATACCACTTGCTTGCCAGAGCCTGGGGAAGAGGCTACTATTTGTGAATCCTGGAATTGTGTTGATTTCGTTGATGATAACACGTCCATCTGCATGTAAGAAGCCATCAATACGAGCGAATCCTTCGCAACATAAGACTCTATAAGCATGGATAGATGCTTCTTGAAAACGTGTAACTTCTTCCTCAGTTAAATCGGCCGGAACAATGAAAGAAATTCCTGTATCTACACAATACTTGGCATCATAAGTATAAAAATCATGAGCATGCACCACCACTTCACCTGGTAGAGACGCAAGAAGATCTTCATTGCCAATAACCCCACACTCCAGCTCTCGACCATCGATGAACTCTTCTACAACAATTTTATTGTCATAAGAAAAGGCAAGCTCCAAAGCATTTTCCCAATCTTCGCTGTTTTTAACTTTGGAAACACCAACCGAAGAACCGAGATTGGCGGGCTTAACAAATAAGGGCATGCCTAATTCATTTTTAATAGCATCATAGGACCACTTTGGTCGGTTTTCTTTATTGATCGTTACAAACTTTGCAAGAGGAACGCCGGCATCACGCAGTAACCGTTTCATGATATCTTTGTCCATTCCTATAGCTGATCCAAGTACCCCAGCTCCAGCAAAAGGAATCCCCATTAACTTGAGGAGCCCTTGTACTGTCCCATCTTCTCCATAGGTTCCATGTAAAACAGGGAAAATCACATCAAGGCGTTTGGTCATTTCCCCTGTCAAGCTGACAAGGTGAGGGGTGGCATTTTTGGCGACTAAGCTTACTTCTTCTTGCATTCCATATATCGTGATCTGTTTGGGATCATGATGATTGAGTAAGTATTGCGCTTCGTCGCAAAGATGCCAATGTCCCTGCTTATCAATACCAATTAACGTGATGTCGTATTTATTTTTGTCTAACGCAGCGATAACATTCTTAGCTGATAGAAGTGAAATTTCATGTTCGGCGGATTTACCACCAAAAATAATTCCGATTCGAATCTTTTCCATGGTTTATACCAAGATCAACGTTGTCAAGAGCTTATTATTGAGAGAATTTGTATTAGTAGCCAACAGTTTCTTGAAAAACAATAATAGAAGAATCAGAAGCTTGGAAGCGGTCAATAAATCCGGTATTCTCTAGTTGTTCAAGAGTTTCCTCTTGTAGAGTCAAGATTAATCCATCTACTTCTCGGAAAAGTCGACTCCATGCATTTGAACAGATCGTAGTGGAACAAACCAGCAGAACAATATCATATTCATTTTTTGCACTGAGCAGCAGTTGGGAAAATCTATTTTTATAGAGGAGTTCCGTGGAAAAGTTGCCCGCAATTCCACAAGAAAGAAAATCAAATTCTGCATTTTTTTGTGGCTGCCAGGTCTCGTTTTTTTCCATAAGATAATCGGAAAGAGTATCTTCATTTTGCGAAGAGGGATCTGCAGCTAATGAAGCATCAACAATCAATACACGTGCGTCACGAAAATTTAACAATCGTGCCAGATTATGAACGAAAATAGGGCGTTTGGCTCCGGTTAGGGCAACGACAATCCCTGTATTTTTCTTCTTTTTTTCTTGGATGAAGTTGGCTAAAGAACGGAGCACACTGGTGTCACGTTTTGATAGCTCTTGAAAAGGCGTATCGGAAAATTGACCGATAGTCCCACCTGTAGCCAATTCCAATGCGCGTGCTGTCGATTCTGAAAGAGGAAAACCAGTCAGAAGCGATCGGCAAAAAAAGAAAAAATAGACGATTCCCACTCCGGAACATAAAAAAATAGAGAGTAGAACCAAAAAAGGGGTCTTTTTGGGATGCAAAGGACAATGAGCGCTATCGATAACTTTACTATTGAGCTCTTTCAGGCGGCATTCGAGGGTTCTCCCTTCCATAATCTGTGTTATCCCTTCAACCATCTTACCAAGAGCTTCGCGCTTCATCTTTCGCTGCTCTTCCATCTTCCAGCGCGCAGGTAATTGACTAAGTTGTTGTTGGAATTCGCGCAGTTTTTTATGAATTACTATCTTTTCTGAGGTAATGAGCGACATCATCACATCACGCAAACGAGCGAGTTTATTTTGGGCAATGCGAGCATTCTGTTTGTGCAGCTGAAGAGATTGACTTAAATGCTGTCCGATAAAACTTTTTTGTGCAGCTAAAGACTCTTCGATTCTTTGCAGATCTTTAGGACTTTGATTGAGAACATCTTGTGCTCTTAGGGCAAGATCACTAGCACTTTTGATTAGATCGGCAGTGACAGAATCGATTCCTAAAGATCCAAGAGCATCTAGGTCAAAATCCCTTTCAGGTAAGCGTCCCAGTAAAAAAGAAAGTGTCTCGATCTTTTCTTGATGCGTATCTAATTCTTTTTGATAATCGATATGTAATTGTTTGGCCGTGGGCAAATCGATACCGGCGAATTGTTCTGACCGATAGTCTTCTTTTTGGAGAAGAGAAGATTGAGAAGCAGGAATCACGTGGAAGAGATCGCTACCCGGCTCACCTTTGGAAACTGCAGCATAGGAAGATTGGACTTTTTTTAGTCTATCGAACAAATTATCGAGCTCGAGTAATTCGCTCTTCAATTCCTGTTGAGGCACTGCTAAGCTTTGAACTTCTTGAGTAACTTCAAAAAAGCCGTGGCTCTCAATATTGCCTTTCAGGCATACGAGATAATCGTCCAATTCCTTTTCAAATTTATCGACAAACTGTTCTTGCCGTTCATTTAAGAAGGCTAATTGTTTATCAGCGATTTTATCATTTTCATCCTGAAGATAGCTCAAATAGGAATCTATAATAGTATCGAGCACCTGCGTTGCCATAGAGCGGCTGCGATGTGTATAAAAAAGATTCATTAATGACTTATCGAGCTTTTCAGGGCGGATTTCCAATTGCTGCCGCACACTTGCGAGGATATTTTCCCACGGATCAATTTGGATAAGATAAGCTTTACCAATCTTGAGATCCGTCGGGACTTTGGATAAGACAAAAGTTACATCGGGACATGCGATATTTTCTCCTACAGAACCATTACCTAAAATCGCTCCCCCCTCATTTTGGATTAAAAAATGCTGCCTATCGCTAAAAGTAAGAGAGAGATGTAAAGGTATTCTCTTATTGTAACAAACATTACTAAAGCTCAATGTCTCTTCTTCAGCCAGATCCTTCCCATAATAAAAACAACCATTCCTGTAGATATTTTGGAGAAAAGCCACCATTTCATTTTTTTTCACACTGGCTTGCAGACCCAGTTTCTGAATAGCCCTAAGAAGAACCTGTTCTGATTGCATCACAATGATGCCATTACTCGAGCTGACAGAAGTAATCGAGGAGAGAAAGAGAGAAGGTAGGGAGGCGCCCGTCAAATTATTGGGAGATGATCCCTCGCGGAAAAGAGCTTTAGCCGTATGTCGAATGGGAATAAAAAGGATGGTTAATAGACTGGCGCAAGCAGAGACGACAAAGGCCGCTTTCATCCAACGTTTATATTTTCGCCATACATAGAGCAGGTCAGCCCACGTGATGATGAAAGGTAAAGTGTTTCGCTTCATGGAACAACAACTCCAATGCCTTTGATACCTTTTGATACTAAGTCAAGCCCTATAAAAGTTGGTAATAGCTGCGTCACAAATCGATTCCATTCGGTGATAGGAGTTGCAGCTACGTAAACGATGTCACCTGGCATTAAGAGCATGCTATCACTCGGCAGAGCAATAACATGTTGCCAATTTAGGGTATAGATTTTTGGA
>JABDCS010000028.1 GCA_013288005.1 Chlamydiota bacterium
TTTTTTCTGCACGATCAACAATTTCTTGAGAACCGATCAATACAAGAGCGTTGCCGCTATTTAGAGAAAGTACGGATAAACTCTCTTGTTCTGCTTTTGCATTTACAAAAGGAGGACGGTTACCCCGATCTACAGTCTCACCAAAAAAACCTTGGAGAATCTTCTCCATCTCTTTCGTAGCGATCTTAGAGACAGTCAAAACTTTGGTAATCTTGCCTTGTGAATCCTGCCATACGGTACGGTATAAATTGAGGAGGCGCTCGACATCATCGCGCGAGGCAACAATAGCAATTTTACCCCCTATTTGATGGACAAAAGTCTGGCGAGCATCTGAAAAGCGCTCAAAAAATTGTTGCGCACTGCGCAAGTGCTCTACAGGAGGTGAGAAAACATAAAAAACACGTGCTTGCGGAGAGATCCATTGCAATTGTTTTTCTGTAGAGGCAAGAGCATGCACATTGGAAAGATCTTGTTTAAGAACATGCAATTGACGCGCATAGGGATTGAGCTTTTTCATCCCAATACCATTATGAGCGAGGATAATTTCTAGAGCTTCTCCCCATGCCTCTCGTGGAATAGGGATGCCCGAATGCATATTGATTTTAATCGAAGCTAATTCTGGTGGAATTATGAAGAGATAATCGGGGGCGCCATATTCCATAACTAAACTGGAAAGCGTTGTCTCTTCTTGGTCCCATAAAGCGTAGCCTTCTTCTTCGCGTTTAGCGTCCGTAACAATGGACTCACGCCAGGCATTTTCGAGTTCAATGATGTATTTTCTTCTAGCCTTAACTTCCTCAAGTAGTGTGCTATACTCTTCTTCCGATGCATCTCTTTGATAAAGCTGAGCGACTTGCTCTCCGAGATATTCGAGTTTGCGTCTTTCTCCCGACAATTCAAAATTCAATTTTTTAAGGGCATCTACGTCTTGTTGACCGGCGTTGGTTGCAATAGCTGAGCGTCGTTTTTCCTCCACAGTTTGCACGGAAAAGAGCGAGGTTGCCATTGTATAAGCAGTAAGGGCCTGTAAGAAAATATGCAGATATTTCATGGCTTTTACCTACTGTGCTCCCTTTGGGGTAAGGGGGATCGGTACGCGTCGACCGGGTTCCGCCGTTTTTTTCATCGTATCTGAGGGGGAAGGAGGCTGTTGATGCTTGACCGTTGCTGGCATAGGCCGTCCTTCTGCAACTGGCAGAGAAACTATCTGAACGGTCTGGCGCAGACTATCAAAAAGTCGCCCCTTCAATATACTTCGGCCTTGTACTTTATCAAAGCTGTCAACGACAAACAACTCCCCTTTGCATTTAAAGGCTAAGAAATCGTCGATCTCATTGACTCTTTTTAAGTTACGCCAATTATGATTATCTTCTTTTAACCACCAATCCCCGGCTTTGAGCACCAATCTTCGCTTGCCCAATAGGCAGCTGACCTCGGTATTATTGCGCACTCGCAAGTTCAGGAAATCGGTTTCAATTGTATTTTTAGGTGCTTTCGGAGTCTCTGGGGCGAGAAGGATCGTCTTATGAATAAAGCCCGTTTTATCCCAAACTTGCATCATTAGATGCCCATCTTGCTGACGAAGAATTTGCGCTAAGGGCTTATCAGCTGCTTTTTGAAGAGGAGCCGCTGTCCAATGTCCCTCTTGATAAACGAGAAATTCCCCTTCTTTAGCGAGGAGAATATGGGGACCTTCTTTCGATTCAAAGGCAATTTTAACATCTTCAGGTCCCTGATTTCGCGCTCCGTATATCTCGAGAAACGCATCTTTCATCCAAAAATGAGCCGATTGCAAATTTTCAAACCACTCTTCACGCACCTCCAAAGCAGCACTATCGGTATTCCCCATTTCCGTTCCGGATTCAATAAGAAAAGGGGTAATCAACTCATGACTACCTTCTTCATCTTCCATAGAGGCTTTAAAAAAAACAGCATCTGCATCTTGAGCAGATGGAAAGACAAAAGGGGTCAATTCCAGGCAACTTTTCTCATTGCTCCACTCGAGAGGAGCTGGAGGGCCATGCAAAGGCATTTGTCCTTTCTGGAGGAGTTCTCCTTGAAGAAAGAGAGTTTGTCCATTAGCCGCCGCACGCATTTCTTTAGCTCCTTTTAGACTCAACAACATCTGAGCAGAGGAAGGGTTGTAAAGTATGTCGGGTCGTGTATTTTTGGCTCGTACAGCTATGGCTCGTGAAAGCGTGGGGTCCTCAGTAAGAACATCTTGTAGTGCCAAAAGACCTTTTTCAATTTTACGAAAGTCCCACGAAGGAACATGCCAAGACCTCTCACGATAAGAGGAGGGTTTAAATTTACATATTCCAAAAGCTAAATACCCTAAAAAAAGCAGAGAACAGCCCGCTACCCCCATGCTAATACGGGACATCAGCTGAAGCCAAGGAGCAAACGAAAAGCGATCTGACCGAAGGATAATCATAATTCTACTGCAAGCAGCTCGAAGTTTCTTAAAGATCGTTCTTTTTTTCTACTGATGCCTGGAGGTCTGCGCACACAAAACAGTGTATATTTGGACATTTCAGGACATCTTAACGTATTCATCACTAATAAGCCCAAATTTAAAAAAGCCATGATAGCACTTTTAGCAAGTGTTTAAAAGCTCAGAAAATCGACAGAAACTAATTTTAGAAGAGTTTCTCTCGGTATCAGAATAATTATCTTAGAAGAATGAACAAAAAATTACAAAACCTCAATTCTCTTTGGTTGCTAAAAATACAAAAAGTTTTTAAATTAAAGTTTAAAGAGATTAATTTATATTTATAAGGACGGTTTAATATGGATGAAAATAAAGAACCAAAAGAAGGGCTCTCAATTAAAGAACTTGAAAACTTTGCAAAGCAACATCGAGTTGAAGTCTTTCTATGCTTATTTTTCTTTCTTGCCGGCCTATTCGGGTTAGTCCTATGGAGTTCTGCTTGGTGTGTAATTTTTGGCACAATTGGCGCTATTCTCGGTGTATTATTACCCACACAAGTCCAATCTTTTGCACGAGGAACATGGCAATTTGTTTTTAGACAAGATCGTACAACCCTGATCATCATGGCCGCTGTGGCTCTTGTCTTGGCGATTTTCATCCCTCCTCTTGTTTTCCTATTAATAGGGGCTCATGCAGGAAGAAGTATGGTAACAGCAGCCGATAATGCTACGTTGCCCTAGCACCGAAGAAAGTGGTCATCAACCCCTATCATCCTAGTCTTCTATGTAGGGGTTAAAGGGAGAGGCGGGAGCGTATATATTCGCTTAAGCCACTGCCTTCATGATGAAAATTTTCCTCCACAAGAGCTAAGCTAGAAGATAATGGACCTTCTGTCTTTAGGCTCTCGATCTCTTGCCAAGCTTTTCTTTCATTTTCGATCTGCCCTGTAGCTTGGTAAAGAAAGGCAATGCGTACTAAGGTATAGGCGTGTAAGAGTGGTTCATTATTGGCTGCTTGAAGATCTTCTTTTAACTCTAACATTTCTTGAAGGGCTGTGGAGGCATCTTTGCCTGTCGATGCACTAAATCGGGCATGAAAGGGCGCGTACTTACCCAAAAGTTGCGTCTTATCCACTTTTGCCGGGGAGGGATGTACTCCCATTCTCCAAATAAAAATTCCTGCAACAAGAAAAATGCCGCATACGGACGCACAAATTTTTTTAGTATTCATATGGATTCCTCTCCCAAAAACTGAAGAACTTTATCGCATAAGCGTCGGTGACCAGAAGAAAAGGGTAAACGCCTCATTTCTCCCATCCTTATCCATTTATACCGATTCCAGGCAAATTTTGTTTGAATTTCCCACAAAGCAGCTGTAAGGCTCACCGAATAACGAGTAAAACCATACCGAATTTCATCAAAGCTGGCTATAAGAAGAGGGGAACCACCCGTGAGCCCTTCTAGTTCTTTCCTAACATTTGTTTCTGTCCCCTCAAAAAAAGGAAATTCATATAAGCCTCCCATGACTTGCCCAGATGGAACTTGATCGAGTAAAAGTTCATCCCCACACTTGATTACAGCTGCCTGCCGCGTTAGACGAATTATGGGCTGCCCTGATGATTTGATCGGCAATTTTTTGGCCATACCTTGTGCAAAAGCTTTACAAGTCTGTGAAACAGGGCATAAAAGGCAGTTCGGAGTTTTTTTGCAAACCGTAGCCCCAAGCTCAATCATAGCCTCCATGACGACCCAAGATTTTTCTTGAGGGAGCATCTCATAGGTCAATCTGCGAAATTCTTGTTGGACGGAGGGTTTTGCAATATCTTTTTGTATGAGTAAGTAGCGGCTAAGAAACCGTAAAACATTCCCATCGACAGCAGGTGCTTTTTTGTGAAAGGCAAAACTGGCCACAGCTCCTACCGTGTAAGGCCCAAATCCTGGAATTTTCGCTAATGACTCGATCTCTTGCGGAAGTTGACCTCCATGATGCTCGAGAAGAAAGCGAGCGGCTTGGAGCAGGCGGCGAGCGCGTGCATAGTACCCTAGCCCTTCCCAAACCTTAATGACCTCCTCTTCGGAAGCTTCAGCCAAGGAAATGATCGTTGGGAAACGTTTCATCCAGCGTAAAAAATAGGGGATAACAACTTCTGCTCGGGTCTGCTGCAACATAACCTCCGAAACCCATACTGCGTAGGGAGAAATATGAGGACCTCTCCACGGAAAAGGTCTTTTAATTTTTTCAAACCATGCAATGAGCTGCGACGACCCGGCAAAATTTTCCTCCATCGGCAATCTTTTCCTATAAGAGAGGTTTAATAATTAGTTTTATCTCGCTTTTCTGAGCTTTTGGGAATCAGCAAGTAAAATAAGATAATCCACCTAAAAACAATAAGAAAAGATATTAGTTTTATTAAAAAATTTGATCTCTGGATCTGTTGGCACGATTTTCGCTGCTTATCTTAGGTACAACTAGGAGAAACAGCTATGAATCGTAAATGGAAAGATATTCACGAACAGCTTCAATCTTCAATGAAACAAGAAATTCGAGCCATGCGAGAAATGCTAGCTAATATGCAACAAGAAGAGGCTTGCTTATTAGATGGTGACAAAAAACGATGGAATCAAATTATGATCGAACGCTCAGCGCTTTTAGAACACCTCTATGAACTACGTTCTCTGCGTTTTCACAAGACAGAACAACTTGAACATCTTGCAAAAGATGCTGCCCTACCAGAAAATACCCTATTTAATGCTGAAGATGAGGAAAATTGTGAAATTCTCTCTATGTCAGACCAACTTACGGCCCTTCTTGAAAGAATGAATCGCCAAAACCTTCGTAACCGATCATTAGAAGGCGATCAAATTGTTTTGGCTAAACAGCGCATAGCTTTTCCGCCTGATCCCAAATTGATTAAACGTTTGAAAGCGACGGTGGCGACTTATCCTAAAAATGTGTAATTAAATAGTTGTCTATCGAACATCTGCGCTTTTTTAAAAAATGACGAAAGATTACTTTTGATACACTCTCTTGGAGTTTTGCCTTGCGTGCTGCAACCCTCATCTATGGTCCCCACCCGCATCACTTAGATCATCTAGGCCCTTTAAGTCAGATCCTTGAAATTCCCCTTTTCTTGACCGACGAAGAAATTTTCTCCCAGGCACAAGCCTTTTACCCGGCACTCGATGCTAGACTCTATTCTTCCTTAGAGGTAACGGATGCTCTTTTGCAAAAGAATCAGGCTGTAATTTCCTGCCTTTCCAAAACCTTAATCGAAGAATTATTTTTTTTTGTACGTCATGCCCATGGCAAAAACTATTTTCCTATCTGGTGTCCGCACGGCAATTCCGATAAAGGCTACGCGAATGGCGCTATGAAATTGCTAAAAGAGGAAAGGGCAGCATTTATCTATGGAGAGAAGATGCTAGAGGTATTTAATCTACCTGAGACCTCAAGAGATGTTCGACCCTATGTGTTAACAGGTAATTATCGCTTATACGACTATCAAATGCACCGGGCTTTTTATGATGAGGTGGCAACAAAGCACATACGACGAAAATTGCCTTCAGCTACTAGAACGATTCTTTTTGCCCCCACATGGGATGATCATGAAGGCGAAAGTGCTTTTAATGAAGCGTGCGAAGTGCTTATTCAAACTCTACCTTCCTCGACCAACCTTATTATCAAGCTTCATCCTAACACTCTTGTCCAAAATGAAAGAAAAATCGCCCAGCTCTACGACCGTTATGCAGGTGATTCCCATATTCTTTTTCTCGATCATTATCCTCACATCTATAGCCTCCTCGCTCTTTGCGATCTTTATATTGGAGACTTCTCATCTATTGGATACGATTTTTTAGCCTTTAATAAGCCGATGATCTTTCTCAATCAACGGCAGCTCGATAAGCGTACTAGCCCAGGAGCTTCTCTTTTTCGTTGCGGTGTTACAGTCGATCCTTCTGATTATCCCCGCATCTATTCGATTATGGAAAACCTACTGCCTCATGATAGCCAATTATTTTCCGCGATCCGTCAAGAAGTTTATACCCACACTTTTGGAAGAGAAGAACAATCCAAAACAGTGCCCCATCAAACTGAACACATGCTCCAAAAACTCTTCGAAGAATTCGAATGGCTCTAATCGACGAAAACTCAACTCCTACATAAATAAGTCTCCCATTGGCCCTTATGAAAGCAATTGGCATTAGCACAGGACCTTCAACGCATTTGGATCATTTAGGGATCTTGTGTGCCCTTTTAAATATTCCCCTTCTTGTACCTGAAGAAGATATCTACAAAGTTGGCTTAGAGTTTTATCCGAATCTTGTATTGCATCTTTGCTCTTGGAACGATCTTTCCCTTGCTTCCTTGGCCAAAGAGGCAGATGTTCTCTTGGGTTGTGGCAAATTTTGGGCAGCCACTCTTCAATCGGCTTTTGAGGATCTATATAAAAAACGGATGAGATTTGTCTTTTGTCCCCATGGCAATTCCGATAAAGGGCGCAGTGTCTTTGGTAAAGATCAACACCCCCACCAAGATATTGCTCTTTACTATGGCCAGCAGATGTTGAATCTCTTAACAACCACTGGAGCACATTTATCAATCGGACATCTTTTGAGAACGGGGAATTATCGCTATCGTTACTATCTCGATCATCGCTTATTCTATGATCAAATTGCGGAAGAAAAAATCTTTCGCCACTTGCCTCGTACTACGACCAAGATTCTCTATGCCCCCACCTGGCCTAATAAAGAAAATCCTTCACCCGTATTTGATTTATCGAGCGAACTGATTGAACAACTAGGTGATGGCTTTACCTTGCTTGTCAAATGGCATCCGCTTCTTGAACAATTTTATCCTGGGCCTACCTACCATTTTCTTGAACGCTACTCCCAACATCCTCAAGTCCATTTTATCGACGATTTTCCTGCTATTTATCCCCTGTTACAACGCTGCGATGGCTACATAGGTGATTTTTCCTCGATTGGATATGATTTTCTACTTTTCAATCGGCCTCTCTATTTTTTACCCTCTCCGGCTGAAAATCGAGGAGCCCTCTTTGATTGTGGCATGACCTTGCCTGACGACTTCACTTCTCTAAATGACTACCTAAAAAAAACCTGGAAAGAGAATGAAGAGCTTTTTCAAAATTCTAGAAAAACCCTCTATGATCAAAGCTTTGGTGAAGAGAAGGAGATCGCGCTCCTGAGAGAAGAACTTATCCAAATACTGCAGTAAAAAAATCCTCTAAATAGAGGGGACAGTGCAAGGAGGTAAGACGATGACACGATCAATCTCGGAAAAATCTGCAATAGCAGGAAGCGCCTCAAGGTCATAGGAGCAATCCCCTTCTCGTAGTAAACAGACTTTACCGACTATACCGACCTCTAGGCCCTGTGGAAAGAGACCGTCCATGCCTGAGGTAATGAGCAAATCTCCGGGTTGTAAAAGAGGAATACCTCCTCCTGTGCGCAAATCACGTGCCCCTCCCTCTTCATCCGCTATATCATAGTTGAACCCCACTCCATGTAAAATAGAACGCTTTGCACGCCACAAAGGAAGGCTGCTTCCATAAAGTTCTCCTTTTGCGAGATAATAATCTCCCCATCCTTGCTGGAGAGAATGACGTAGATCATTCAATGCAGAAAGCACAGTTTTCTCCTCTTGCTGAGAAGAATAAAGGCCTGCACGTTTGTGTAGAATTGTCATGAGCTGTTCAAGCAATAATAGCAAAAAGCGTTGACTTTGCTCGCCACGAACAGCTCGAATGGAGGGAACTAGGCGGGCATCGGTGATCAATCGAACCTCCGATCGATGCCGTTCCACATTCTCTACAATCCCAACAAGAGCATTTCCAATAACGACCGGGCTATTATGAGCGACAATTTTGACTCCAAGCTTCTGATTGTCTTCTTCGCCTACATCAATCCACATCGAGCTTCCCCAATGCCGCATATCACGGAAAATTACTTTGGCCGGTAAAGATTGCAAATGCATCTGGGTTCGTAGGGCTAAGTGTTGAGCGCGTCTTTTAAAGAAGTTTTTCCAAAGCGGATCGGCCGTATCTCTTCCCAGAATTTGTTGCAAACTTGTCGTTTGACGTGTTGTAAATTCCTCTGAAGCTAGGACTTGCTGAAGAGCTGCACATTGTTCGCGTAAAAGAAAATTCTCCTTCTCTAAACGAGTAATCTTCTCACGTGATTCAAGAGAAGACGGTGGTAATTTATATCGACTACTTCCGGCTGTTTGCCAAGGCCGCATAAGCGACCACAAAGGCGCACATGTAGCCACTGCACGACTCTTCAAAGCCCGCGTCACGGATGCAGGTAAACTCACAAGAGTCATGGTAGTGATGACGAGACAGCAAAAGTTGAGATAAGAGGCTCTTTTCATTGAATTAAGAATATCAATTTAGATGAACAAATTTAGATCACAACTTTTTTAATTGCATAGGCGAGAAGATCAACAGCTTCTTCATTTAACCCCGCTATATTAATTCTTCCATCTAGGGTCATATAAATACCCCATTCACGTTTTAATCGCTCGATTTGGTTAGGTTGTAAACCTGTTATGCAGAAAAGCCCTTTTCCACTCTGAATAAAAGCATAACCCTTTCCCAGAACCAGGCTGAGTTTATGCCGCATTGCAAGGATCCGTTGAACATCCAATTCTAATTCTTGTTTCCAAGCCTCATACAAATCAGGCGTATTCAAAATAAAACTTACAATCCTAGCGCCATGGGCCGGAGGAGTAGAGATGATCCCCCGCGTCTTCATTTTTAGTACGTTAAGTATATTGGGGCAGAGGTCTTTATTTCTGGAAAAAACAAATAATGCTCCTACTCGCTCGCAATAGAGAGAGAAGTTTTTCGAACAGGAATAGGCTACTATAAATTCGTGCCCATCCTGGATAAAAATTTGGAGCGCATCTGTGTCTTGCGCAAGGCCTTTCCCTAATCCTTGGTAAGCACAATCAAAAAAAGGAAAAATCCTTTTTTTGAGCATCATTTTAGAGAGTAATTTCCATTGTTCATGAGTTAAATCGCAACCTGTCGGATTATGACAGCTCAAGTGGAGTAAGAATACAACATTAGGGGGTAGGGTTTCGCAAAACTCTATCAACTTTTGGAAATCCACCTTGTGATTTTGGCCGTCATAGTAAGGGTAAGTTTCTATCGTATAACCACCTTCTTGCAAGAGATGACGATGGTTGGGCCAACTCGGAGAAGAGATGTATAATTTATTGGCCACTAGAGGCTTTAAGAATTCTCCTCCAATTCTAAGAGCTCCCGTTCCACCCACAGTCTGAATGGAGGTAATGTGGGAGTGGTATTCCTTCCAATTTTTTTCCCCAAAGGCAAGCTTACCTATGCTATCGAGAAAAATGACATCACCAGCCATCGGCAGGTATTCCTTGTCTTTTTCTTGGGCGAGCAATAACTCCTCCGCTTTTTTCGTGGCATGAAAAATTACAGGCCGAAGATGCTCATCTCGGTAAGCTCCAACTGTTAAGCTCAATTTTTCTTTGCGGGGATCGGCATCGAATTCCTCTATTAAACCCAATACTGGGTCAGGAGGAAATACCGTTAAACCCTCAAACCAACTCATCGCAATACCCACCTATTAATCGATAAGGGCATACAGGAATTTTTTTTTGTATTGTAGCAAAATAAAAGGAGTTCCTATGATCTTTTATTTGTTTCTCCGGGGCGTTAGCTCAGTTGGTAGAGCGCCACGATGGCATTGTGGAGGCCAGCGGTTCGAACCCGCTACGCTCCAATATCCCGGACTACCCCTCCCTAGGCGTGCGCCCAGGGAGGAAGTAGGGATCTTTCCATGTTTCTCGATATTATGAGCCCACAAGAGAATCTGTAGCACGAATTAAAGCATCCAATATCCCGGGCTCCATAGCAGAATGCCCTGCGTCAGGAATGATCTTAAACTCCGCTTCCGGCCACGCTTTGTGTAGTTCCCAAGCACTGTACATCGGACAAGGGACATCATAACGACCTTGCACGATAATTCCAGGTATATGACGAATCTTATTAATATTTTCTAAAATCCAATTATCCGTTTCTAAGAACGAATTATTAATAAAATAATGACATTCAATTCGCGCAATAGAATCGGCATGATCATCTGCCGTAAACGAGGCAAATAAGTGCGGATCAAAATGCAAGCGTGAAGTAGCTCCCTCCCATCCTGACCACGCTTTAGCGGCTTTGCTTCTAACATCAGCATCTTGAGATGTGAGACGACTATAGTAGGCCTTCACAAAATCATTACGTTCTTCAAGCGGAATTGGAGCTACGTAATTTTCCCATTGATCGGGATAGAGATTATGCGCCCCCGTTTGGTAGTACCATTTTATTTCTTGTGGGCGCACGAGGAATATTCCTCGCAAAACTAAACTCTCTACTTTTTCTGGCCATTTGATCGCATAACAAAGCGCGAGAGTACTACCCCACGAGCCTCCAAAGACATGCCAAGATTCAATGCCGAGTAATCCACGTAGTTGCTCAATATCACGAACAAGGTCCCAAGTCGTATTCTCTTCTAAGGAAGAAAAAGGAAGACTCTTACCACAACCGCGTTGATCAAACAAAACAATGCGATAACGATCTGGATCAAAAAATCTTCGGTACATAGGATCTAGACCTATCCCTGGACCACCATGTAAAAATAGAACAGGTTTTCCTTTAGGATTTCCACATTCTTCCCAATAAATCTTGTGGCCACCACTTACAGGCATATAACCGGTTCGATAGGGCTCAATTGCTGGATAAAACGTACGCAGCTGAGCAAAACAAGGAAGAGCTCCAAAAAAAAGAACAACGAGTACACAAGATCTCATTAACGCAAACAATTTACTCATCTTTGACTCCCAATAGGTTACATCCTTAAAGATTAGACATGGCGTGACATTTATGAATAGAAAATTACCAAGGAAAAATGATGGTCAAGGAGGAATCTTAAGCTTAAGAGATCAAAAATCCGAAGGGAGTTACACGACCACCGGAGCCTCGGCATGCTCAAAAAGATCGACATATTCTTTAGCCACTATATCCCAGTTACGAACTGCAAATTTCTCGTATAGCCCTCTTTGCAACTGATAAAGATCATCACGGTTCTTCACCCCCCATTCGATCTTATTAACCATATCGTCCACACTATAAGGATCGAACAACATAATCGAATTCAAAGATTCATCTTCCGATTCTTCAAGAACGACCGGGATTCTACTCATGACAGAAGGAGTTCCAACAGAATAGGCCTCAGAAAAAGTAAAGGGAAAGCCCCCCTCAAATAAAGTGGGATTGACTGCACAAATGGCTAAATGGTTGAGTGCCGCTAAAACTTCATCGGCCACATCATACAAAGAAAGGATATCGTATTGTAACCTTCGAGAATGAATATAATTATTGAGTTCAGTTTGATGTGCTGGATTTCCCGTAATTACTAACTTGATATTCACAAATCGTTTACGTAATAAAACTTCATAAGCCTTAACAAGATTTAAAAAATTTTTGTGCGGCCTAACTTGGGATGAATAAAAAATAAATCGCATGCTGGGAAGATAAAAACCTTTTAAATAAGGGTGATTGTGTAATTGAGTTTTCTGAAAAGAATCCATGATCTGCAGGGCGGCATCCGTAGGATTTTCTTTCACTTGTTTTAAATGAAAAGAAAGATCCGTGTACCCATGCCGTACAATAGTAACCTTTTCCCTCGGAGGTTCTATCAGCTTAGTTAGGTGATGCTTTTTCACATGTTCACTAAAACATATGAATTGCGCATCGATTCTCAACGTCGATTTAATTTTCTGATAATTAAATTCATTGATTACTCCGCTGAAAAGAAAAGGAAATTCCACAAAGACGACATCAGGAATCGCGATAATTTTTTTGGCCTTTATCTTACTTATTTCAGGCCAGCAGGCGGCAGGGATGTACCAAACTTTAATATCTTTTCGTCGATTAATCAGCTTAACCAAACGTTTAAATTCGCGCTCTTTAACTTCACTGTAAAAACGTCTTACAAAAAAGTTGTTTTTAATTTTCGCAAGAGGTTGAAGTAACGAACGCGGAATTTTTTTAATTTTATCTTTAATTCTAGAGCCGTATTTTTTTTTAAGAAAAAAAAGTAACTTTTCTGAGAAATTCCAAATAAAATAAAAAAGAATCGTCGAGATTAAAATTGGGAGCAGGAGGATAAAAAACAGGAAATATCTACTCGAAAGCTTTAAGAAAACCTTGCAAATAGAATCAAGATATTTACCGTAGCTTTTTTTTGCGGTTGACCTACGAGTTGAAAGCTTTTTTAATAGCTTTTTACATTGATTCCATATAAAAAAACTATAATGTATTCGGCTTCCTGTAGACAAAATCTCAATATTTTCCGGATTAACATTTACTTTTTCTTTTAAAAGCAAATGAATTTCCTTAAAGCTCCAATTAGGGACAGCAATAACAATATTCTGAAATTGTTTTGAGTTTAGAAGAGACAAGAATAATTTCACGATCCCTTCATTGCCCTTTAAATGTCCTGGAGCATGACCTAAAAAAATACCGATTTTAGATTGCATAGATTCTTTCTCGAATAGTCGTCCAGAAATCTTGAGCAGAGCGTTCTGCTGTGAACTGATCTAAATGATGGGGAGAAGGTAAAGCTGCTCTCCTAGTTTTAGCCTCTTTAGACATGGAGGCGAGTTTTCTCGCGATATCTTGACTGTCAAAGGCATCAAAAAAAAGTAAATCAAGATCAAAGCGTTCATTCATGTAGCGCATGGCAGGATAATCGCTGGAAACGCTAGCAACGCCCAAATAAGCTGCTTCAACAACGGCAAAGGTTCCGTTATCAACAAGAGTTGGATGCCATAAAAACTCAGCGTGGGCTAGCAAATTGGCATAGGTTTGATCGGTCACTTCTCCCTTGATTTGGCATTTTTCTTTCAAGACGGGACTTTGCTCGATATATTTTGAAATCTCTCGCGTGTAGGGATAGGGATTTTTATCAGTGGGATTTTGAAATAAATCTAAAAATATTCCGACCATCACGACATCTAGGACTCCATCGTATTGCTTATAAAATATTTCAAGAGCTTGTAGAGAGCGTAAGTGATTTTTGTGCGGGGATGTATTTGTCACCCACAAAAAATAAGGACGATGATGGGGTCTTACAGAAGTAGATGGTAGTAGGGGTGGACAAAAATCCATAGGAATCATTGTCACTTTTCGTGGGTCTATTCCAGCGTATTGAATGGTATCATTTTGTGTCTGGGGAGTTGTAGTAATGACAAACGAAGCATTTCTAGCGGTTGTTAAATACCCTTTTTCCAATTTTGAAAAAAGTTCAGGAACATATCTTTGGATATAATCGTAAACCACGATTCCGTAAGGAACTAACGGTGCCAGGGGCGGGTCTAATCGATCCGAAATTAAAAGCCAAAAATCACAATCAGAAAAATTCGCTATACCATCTGTAGGTAGAGAATACTCTTTAGCTTCTTCGAGACTCTTACTAGGTGAAGAATTTCCCATGAAGGGAAAATCCCTTTTTGCGATTTTGGTCCATTTAGTTTCTCTGATGGAAATCCCAAGTTCAAGCAAATCAGAAAAAACTTCTACTGAAGGATAGGCTCCTTCGCAAAAGGAAAAGACAACTTCTAAAGAATGATCACAAGCTTTGCTTCCTAAAAACAGCATTTTAGCTATGTTTTTGGCTCCTCGTAGAGAGCCTCCGCGATAGCCAATGGGTAAAAACAGAGCGATTTTTTTGACTTTTTGAACCTTTGGATAGTCTTGAGAGATGACTGGAATTACAGATGAACACTCTCTTAAGGTATTTTGAGCTGTCATGAGTGAAAGAAATCCCGAATTTTTTGGGAAATTTGCCCTACGTCTTGTTTGGAAAGAGCAGGAAAACTCGGCAAATTCATTCCCCTCAGTGAAAGATTTTCTGCGACGGGCAAATCTTTACCTTCTTTTATGTACATAGGCATGTGATGAGCGGGATAAAAAAATGGTCGCGTTTCAATCCCATTTTCCAGAAGAAAACTCCCTAAATGATCCCGGGTTTGACTTTGGGTTAACAAAATCGAGTACATCCAATAAGAATTTTTTGTATTCTCAGCTTCTTGATGAGTAACAAGAGGAAGATCATTCAGATGTTGGTTATACCACGCTGCGATTTGCCTTTTTTTAGCTAATATTTTATCCGCTTTTTCAAGTTGGGCTAACCCTATGGCTGCGCAGATATTCGTCATCCGATAATTAAATCCTGCGATCTCATGCCAATACGTTTTTTCTGGCGATACACCTTGCGTTTTTAAACGATAAGCCAGCTCATGAACATTCGCATGCTTTGATGTGAGCATACCTCCTTCGCCAGTTGTTATCGTTTTGTTGCCAAAGAAGCTAAATGTTGCAATATCTCCGAAAGTTCCCACATGTTTTCCGTCAAAATAACTGCCAAATGCTTCAGCGCAATCTTCGATCAATAGCAGACTATGTTTTTGACAAATCGCTACAATCGCTTTCATATCACACGGCTGTCCGTAGAGATGTACAGCCATAATGGCTTTAGTACGAGCTGTGATTTTGCGTGTAATATCTGCAGGATCCATCTGCCAAGTTGATTCTAAGGAATCAACAAAAACAGGCTTGGCACCTGCTTGAACAATCGTATTAATACTCGCGATGTAGGTTAGAGTAGGTACTATAACTTCATCACCAGGCTGAATTCCTAAAACCATAAGAGCTAAATGTAGAGCAACGGTTCCATTACAGACACTTGTTGCAAATTCCACACCGACATAATCAGCAAACTGCTTTTCAAAAAGAGGGATAAACCTGCCCTTCGACGATATCCATGTGGATGACAAGCATTCATCGACGTATTTTTTTTCTTGTTCATCCAGAAAAGGACGATAAATCGGAAAAAGAAGATCCCTGGAAGTAGATAACGTCATATGCATAATTAGTTTTGGGGAGAATACTTTTGCTCGTAAAAACCAGCAAGTCCATTTAATGCAGAAGCTTAGTTCTTTAAAAATTTAGTTCTGTATAAGTTCCGCATATCTCTTCAGCACATGATAGAGATATACAAATACTTTTTCATGAATCAGGTTTTCTTGGGCGAACCTTTGCGCATTCAGGGTAATTTTCTCTACTGAGACATCATTGTCTCTAGCCCACGCTATTTTATCCGCGAGGTCAGAAAAATCAGCGCTAGTAGGCACATAATGGACATAGGGGGCGAGTGCACTGTAAAACCATTGTATATGGGGAGAATCTTGTTTGATCATGAGACAATTTGCGTGTAATTGCCAATAGGCCCGACTCCATGCGCACGAATTTCCATCGGCTAAAATCTGGTATTTATACTTCATCGATTCGCTTATATCGACAAATTCAGCAAAATACTCTGGATATCTGACATGAATTTTTTCACCTTCAGGATAGGCATTTAAAAAGGTGGGTACAAACCTTGCATAAAGCAAATCAGGAAATTTAAGAGAGAAGCTAACTAATTGGGTCCTAGGTAGTGATAGAAAACAGTCCAATGAATAATACCCGCCCGAGGTAGCCCCACTCCAATAGGCAAGAGGGATTTTTTGTTCATAGGGCCATTTCGACAATCCTAGATTGACCTGTTCATGAAAGTAATGATTGCCTTCAAGAGCTTGAAAATCAGGTATCAGTACGACGTTTTTTACTGCAACATTTTTGGCATAGGCCAACACAGGAACCGAGGTGGGGTTATCCGTAACTATTCCATCATGCATCGATAAAAGGAATTTCATATTAGGCAATTTGTAACGCCTAAGAAATTTTTTAAATATCGACGTAAGATGATCAATTTGGAAAAAATCTCGATATCGAGGTTCTACAGCCTGAATGCTGATCGACCTTCCTTTAATTTCGCAGAGTAAGAGCGCCCCGAAAGGATTTTCTTGAGCTGCTGCATCGATAGAGGCAGGATCTATAGCTTCAAAGGGTGCAAAATCAAGATTGATCTGTTTTTGCATCCATTCGGGAATATTTTCAAAATCATGAAGGTTTTTTTTCCGAAATCCTCCATGCAAAAAGATGATGAAAAAGCAAAGACAAATGATGGATATCTTTTTGTTGATTTTACCCATTCGATTGTAACCAATTTAGAGGAGAGAGCTTAAACGGTGTTTTTGATTTTCTTGGCCGGGCACCCTATGTAAACACCGGGCTCTGCTATATTTTTTACGACAAGAGCTCCTGCTCCGATAAGAACGTTTGAACAAATCGAGATGGAATCTTTGATGACAGCTCCTACACCTATAAATACTTCATCGCCAATCTTGCATCTGCCAGAAATAACCGCTCTTGGAGCAACATGACAGTGATTCCCTAAAGTCACTTCGTGCTCGACGATACAACCATTATTTAAAATCGTATTTATTCCTATAGAAGTTTGAGGACCAACATGTGCAAAATTTCCTATGAAAACACCTTGGGCAACATGAGAATCTCTGCCTAAAACAGCACGAGGAGATTGAATGGATATAAGATGAGGGGAACCTATTTCTGCATATTTTTCTTTTCTCTTCTGATTATTGCCTATTCCCAAAAAGTAGAAATGTTTTTCTAAATCGATTTCGGGCAATACCGCAAATCCATATAACGTTTCTCCCGCACGTGCACAAGGATCGACAAAGATTAAAGATGCTTGAGGCTTATACGAAAGAAAAACATCTCCAACACTTCGACTGTGTCCACCACATCCAAAAATGACGAGATCAGGTTTCTTTAAGGGCATTCTACATTTCCTTTCTCTTCGATTTCTGAAGGACTCATAAACGGCATGAACTAAAAGGGTGTATCAAAAGAAATATTGCGCCGCCGTCCCTCTTCGAGTATGTTCGGTAGTTCTTCTCCTTTGAATCCATAACCCTACCTTACATAATGCGTCGCGATCAGAGTACCGCTTTACATTCGCAAGAGGAAACTCCTTATCAAGATATATCCACTCCTTTACCCAATAAAAAGCCTAAACCGAATAGAGCGATACAGGATTTTATCAGTAGCATTCATCATCATAGGGTGTGGCTTCATTTAGGGGTCTTAGAAGTTAAACAACGGTATCGACGTTCATTTCTAGGTCCTTGGTGGATCAGCATGAATATGTTGATTTTCATTGCCGCTATGGGCTTAATTTTTAGTCGAATATTATCGCAAAATGTTGCGGAATACATACCTTTTTTTACTACTGGCTATCTGCTATGGTCCTTCATTTCTAGCTGTATCAGTGAATCTACTGATCTTTTTAAAGCGAATATAGGCTTGATTAAGCAGGTTAAACTTCCTTACAACCTCTATGTATTGAAGTTTTTTACACGAAATATTCTTTTCCTCGCTCATAACTTCGTCGTCTATGTGTTAGTTATGGTTTTTTTTCAAAAAAATCCAGGATGGAATTGTCTATATGCAATTCCAGGAATGCTTCTTCTGATTCTCAATCTCTATTGGATCTGTTTATTGGTGGCTATTATCAGCACACGTTTTCGTGATATGGTTCCCATCATCACCAATATTCTGCAGATATTTTTCTTCATTACACCCATTTCATGGATGCCCAAATTATTGGGACAAGATTCTTTAATCGTGAAGATCAATCCCTTTGTCTATTTTTTAGAATCGATACGCCAACCTCTTTTAGGCCATTCTCCTCCTCTAAATCTTTGGATTATCAATGGAAGCATGGCTATAGTCGGTTTATATATGAGCTTTCGTCTATTTAACGCAGTTCGCTCTCGTATTGCTTTTTGGATCGACTAATATGGCAGCTATTGAACTCGACCAAGTCAGTTTAAATTATCCCATTTATGGCATGAATGCTCGATCTCTTAAAACGAGCATTCTTGAAATCGCTACGGGTGGAAAATTACTTAAGGGAACAAAAACCATAGAAGTCGAAGCTCTTAAAAACATCGATTTTAAATTGGTCTCGGGTGATCGATTAGGACTCATAGGCCATAATGGTTCCGGAAAAACGTCACTTCTAAAAGTCTTAGCTGAAATCTATGAACCATCAAGTGGCAAGGTCAAAATCCAAGGTAAGAGCACATGTCTCTTCGATATTATGGTTGCGATGGATGCTGACCTCACCGGCTACGAAAATATTTATCTACGCGGACTCGTATTAGGTCTTTCGAAGAAACAAATCGAAAACCTCATTCCAGAAATTGAAGCTTTTGCGGAGCTAGGCGAATTTATAAAAATGCCCCTTAAAAGCTACTCGTCAGGTATGTTGCTGCGTTTAGCGTTTGGGATCATTACAAGCGTTCCTGCTGAAATTATTCTAATAGATGAAGTTGTGAATGTTGGTGACTCGGGTTTTAAAGAAAAAGCTAAAGCTCGTGTGACAAATTTGATACATCAATCAGAGATTCTTGTGCTTTCGACCCATGACCATACACTTATCCAACAATTCTGCAATAAGGCAATGTGGCTTGAACATGGGCGAATCCGAGAATTTGGACCCATAGAAACTGTCTTTGAGAAAATGAATGGGGTATCTTAATGATTGATTGCGAAAGCAGGATCTTGATTACGGGGTCCAATGGGCTTGTAGGGACAGCATTAGCCGATGAACTGGTTGTACAAGGTTATTCTAACCTTATCCTGCATACACGAGAAAATTTCGTGAATTCCTCGGATCTGTGA
>JABDCS010000029.1:0-4104 GCA_013288005.1 Chlamydiota bacterium
TTTTTTTCGGACATAATTGTAGAAATATCCTGCCAACATCGCCCTACTCTTTCTCGAATATCAAAGATCGCTAAGTTCTGTATTTCAGGCCTTAGGGAAGCATAGTTGAGATTGGCGAGTAGAGAGCAACCTACCCAAGTGTTGCCTTGCAAAGGAGCTTTTTTCCAAATTTCTTGCGCTTCTTTTTGACCTCCTTCATTGGTTACGAAATGAATGTGTTCATGTCGAGATTGCGTAAAGGGCACAGTGACGTCACTAAAGTGGGATCTGCGGGGAGTCGCAATACGGTTTGCGAGAACAGGCAACTTAGCAGGTGATGAAATTGCGCAAAGCCGCCCAAAATGAGGCGGCAGAGAGGGGGCACTAAACAGAGGTGTTCTTAAGGAGGGGATCCCAAATCTTGCAGTATTGCTCACGCATCTTAAAGCTGACATGATAACTCCTAAAGTGTGGTGCCTAATCTCTTAGCGCCGTTTGCTATCAATAGCTCAACAGCTTCAAGATTCTTCATACGAATCGCAATCTCCAAGATGTTGTCGCCTTGTAGATCGCATTGATTAATGATCTTCTGTGTTTTGCCTATGCTCTTTGCAAAATCTAAGACCGCACGTAAGGCATTAAGTTTAAAAGATTCGACCGCGTGTTTCAAGAGAGTAAAACTTTCTTGTTTAAAAAAGAGGTCGAAAATGCCTCTGTGAAGATTGCTAAAAACGGCATCATAATCATAATCATCATCATCAATAGCTTCGAGAACTAAAAAACGACTGGGCACACGTTTGGGCATTACCATCTCTTGACACTCTTGTGCTAGAGGATGAACTCTTTGCGTTAAATCCGGCTGGTAATGATCGAGGCTTATCCAACCCTGCTTTGCATCGATAACAATAGCACGATCAGGTAGTAACCCTAAACTGTCTTTAAAGCCTTTGTATCTGATATATTGTTCTTGATCAGACAAGTCTCGCATCGATTCGTAAGTATTATTTAGGCAGTCAGCAATATTCGAAATATAAAAAGCGGTAGGAGTTAATTTTTCATTCTGTTTTTGCTGCAGAAATTTAGCAAATTCTGTGGAGTTACACATATCGATTTGCCTGAAAGAAAAATGAGGATGAGCCCCGTCGCTTGAGAAGTATCTGCGTGCTAGACCAAAACGTTCTTGTGTGCTCAAAAAGCTGGTCCCGTTTCTTACCTCGGCCATAAGACGGTTTTGGTGGATAGGATTATGCTTGAAGTAACTTAAAAGTCTCATAATTCCGATATCCCGTGTGGGGTTGTTTTCGGACATGATTTTAGAAACAGCGTTCCAGCATCTTCCTACACTTTCTCTAACATCAAAGATGGCCAAGTTTTTTATCTCAGGTCGTAAGGAAGCATTTTTATCTCAGGTCGTAAGGAAGCATAATTGAGATTGGCGAGTACGGAGCAGCCAACAAAAGTATCACCACGTAAGGGAATTTTTTCCCACATTTTCTGAGCTTCTTTTTGGCCTGTTTCATTGGATACGACATCAATATGTTCATGCGGTTCTTCAGGTTGAGGTAAAGGGGAAGTAACATCATAGGAGTGGGATTTACAAGGAGTTCCGACTCGAGCAGCAAGAAGAGGCAGCTTTGCAGGTGATGGCACTGCACATAACCGGGTAAAGTGACCGGAGAGAGGTAGAACACTTTTTGATTTAGGAAGTGTTTTTAATGAGGGGATCGTAAATCGTGCAGCGCTGGTTGCACATCGTAAAGCTGACATACTAAACTCCTAAAAAGATTGAGGAGAAAAAAGTAAAGAACCTGCCGGAAAAAATCAACGTGAACAAATTTTTCAAGCAGGTTCTGCGGCTAATGGACCAACTTATCACGCTGCGAAAAAAGGAGATCGCTTAGTCGAACCAGACAAGGGAACTACATCGGGGTCTGATCTCTTTGCACCGTGAGCTTCTAGTAGTTGTATCGCTTCAGAGTTGCTGTTGCGAATGGCGATATCTAAGGCGCTTCTACCCAACATATCCCGTTCGTTGATGAGCATATGCAGGCTGCCTGTTTCTTGTGCGAAATTTAACACTGCACGTAGAGAGTTGGTTTTAAAAAACTCTGTGGAAAACATCAGAGAAGTATAATTTTGGCTTCCAAATTGAATGCGATTAGCACCACCCAAAAGGCTATCCCTGACTTTATCATAGTCATTACTCATAAGCGCTTCGGCAAATAGCTCAGGGGCTGGTGGAGGCATGATAAAAGCCCTAGAATCTTTGGCTTTTGGATGAACTCTTAAGATGCTATCGCGGCTATAACTCTTGTTGGGAAGCCATTCTCTCTGTGCATCAATTACTGCTGCATGATCGGGAATTAAATTTAGGGATTCTCTAAATTTTTTGTATTTTAGGTGTTGTTCTTGCAACGTTGGGGGTTTTTGCGATTCAAAACTAACATCGAGACAATTTCCTATATTCGAGAGATAAAAAGCTGCAGGAGTTAATTGTTGCTCTTGTTGTTGCTTAAGTAGTTCTGAAAAAGCTTTGGGGTCGCACAAATCGAGCTTAGTAAAAGAAATATGATGACCACCGCGAAAGAATTTACGTGCTTGCGCAAATCGTTCTTCCGTACTCAAAAAGCTAACCCCTTGCTTTATTTCTTCCATCAGGCAAGCTAGGGCCCAGGGGTCATCTTTTAAATATTTTATGAATCTTTTAACTGCAAGAATGCGAGTAGGATCTCTTTCTTTCATGATTTGCTGAATATCTTTCCAGCACAAGCCTACTTTTTCTCGAATGTCAAAGAGATTCAGATGGGTGATCTCAGGGCGTAATGAGGCCAAATTAAGATTAATAAGTACAGCACATCCAGTTAGTGTGTTTCCCTGCAAGGGTATCGTTTTCCAAATGTTTTGGGCTTTCGCTTGTCGGCTTTCATTTGTCACGACATGAATGTATTCATAGCCTCGACCAAGCTCGGGTAAACGAGGATGCATATGGTAAGACATGGGTCTCAAGGGCGTGACTTTCTGACTTATTAATAAAAGGGGGTTGACCGACAAATTAGGTCTTGCACCTAGATGTGCAAGTTGCGTGGAAGGAATACGCAAGCCACTAGTAGATAGAGGCAGGGTTCTTAAGGGTTGAACTGCACAGCGCGCAGCACTTGTTACACATCGCAAAGCTGACATAGTAAACTCCAAAAAAGATATGGGCAACTAAGGTAATCAGATAATGATTTTTTTTGCACTAGAGACTGTGTATCAACTACTTTGTTTGCTTAAAAAATCTCAGAATGGCGACCGACACTCATTTGCTTCGATCCCTCAAGGTGGTGGATCGTATTTGTAGAGAGCACCCTGATATTCGGTCGTCTTGTAGACCCACTCATCGCTATTTTCGCGGAGGAGACGATCAAACCCCATAAATACTCCAGGGAGAAAGCCATGTTTTTGTACGGCTTGTAGCATATATTGAGAACTTGAAGGGCGGAAGTGGCTACGTGGCCCGTCTACGGGGGAGATGACGTTCTGATGAAATCGAATAACTTGCTCGACGGCCCAAATCATGGGAGAAAAAGAGCGGGAGGGTAGTGGCGTTTCATTAATTTCTTGATAGTGAATATCAGAATCCTTCCCCCATGGTTCATGAAATCCTGGGGAAGCATGAAGAAAAGTACTTATGGAGGTGAGGAGAATAACTCTAAAAATTGTTTTAAAATCCATAGCGTATCATGAGAGCAGGGAAAAGGCGCTGATTATTCATTAAAGGATTCGCCAAACGTTCGTAAAGGCGCTCATTATAGTATTTGGCTTCTAATCCTGCACCATAGATTCCCCCAAAATACCAGCCTAGCTCAAAACTCGTAAAAATGGTTCCTGCTGCGATCTCTCCATGATTGTAGAAATGGCAAGCTGCCCAAATAAAAAGTCCGTTGAGAAGAAGCGCCGTCACGCCGGATTGTGGCTGTCCGAGGTAAAAGTAGCCGGCCCCTGGAATGAAAGTATTGAGGAGCTGAGCGGTTCGGGGATTTTTTCTCTCGGTGTAATAAGTGTCTAAAAAAGATTTAATTTCGATGTTAATAGGATGTGTTTCGGAAAATTGTTCTAGAAGAGAAAAGTCAGCAGAGGAAAAAG
>JABDCS010000029.1:4114-18495 GCA_013288005.1 Chlamydiota bacterium
GAAAGTTCAAGATTGGCGGCTGTTGTAGGGTAGTGGGATTGGATGAGGGCGAGCATATGCTCTGCTTTGCTCTCATCACCGAGTTTTTGGTAGGTATCATACAGAATAATAAGCAAGTCGTGGAAAGCCGGGAAGTCTGGGGTGACGTTTCTCAATGCTCCATGCTCAAATTCAAAAACAACTTCGCTATATTTGTGGCCGAAGTAATAACAGAGGAGAATTTCGTAACGCATCTCGAGGAGGCGTTCGTTATCCGTTTTTGGTGTGAGGATTTCGGCACGCTTAAAGGCAGTCATCGCCTGATAGAGGTCGAGCTGCTGAGAAAAGCCAATACCAATTGTATATTCACGACCCCAATCTTGTTGTTTTTCCGTTTCCGATAAGGGAGGGAAAGGAGCGGGGAGTTGTTGGAGGTACTTATCTTGGACAGTGTAATCGAGTTCTGGAGAAAATTCTCCACAATTGCGATGGCACCCTCCTAGAAGAAGTAGTAAGGGAGCAAGAAGAAGTAAAAATTTATTCATTTTCCGGAGTTTTCACCAAATCCAAGCCTTCATCATAAGCCTCTTTAAGAACCGGCAAATGCGCACGGGTCCTAAAGAGATCCTCTTGATGTTCGGTGATCTCCTTGTATTCGTCAAACGATTTAACGATTTGAGGGCGAAGGAAGATGATGATATTCTCACGGTCATTGATGCGACCTGTATTCGCGAAGGCAGCTCCAATCAAAGGCAATCCTCCTAGACAAGGAATTCTTTGACTGGTGTGGATTTTGCTTTCGTTAACTTGGCCTGTTAAACATACAAAAGCACCATCGGGCACATGGACACGTGTCGCCATGGTTGTTTGGGAGGTCGTAATCCCGGGAATAGCAGTAGATGAAGTAGCAATAGATTGGACTGAACGTCCAACGACTTGGCTTAAGTCTTCATTGATGTCCAAGGTGATAATATTACCACTGCCAAGGGTAGGAGTAATACTGAGGTTGTGCCCGACATTTCTATACTCCAAGCTCTGTGTGGTTGTAGTATTAGCTGCCGTATTCGTGACAAGTGAACCTTGGAACGGAACGCTAAATCCAAAGAACATCGTCGCATTATTGCTATCTTGCGCGATGATTTTGGGATTCATAATGACAGAGGTATCACCATCTACTTCTAGAGCTTGAAGAAACGATCCAAGACTGAAGAAGCTCTTGCCTTTGTGTAAGATGATGTCGCCGATTATGCCTAAGTCAAAACCGCCAGGTGTAGGGAAAAGAGAGGGTTTAGGTGTCGTTGTCGCATTGAGTGGCGTAAGTGCAGGTATTAAGTTATCGTTCGTAGAGGGTTGCTGAAAGTTCCCTGTTTGTCCAGCCACCCTATTGAGATATTGGGCTCTTCCTCCCCATGATAAGCCAAACTGTTCACTATTGATAACAGTGGTTTGTAGAACAAGAACTTCAATAAAAACTTGTCTAAGAGGAATATCGAGGTTTTGGATCAATTCTCGAATGCGAGAGAGAATTTCTGGAGGGCCAGAAGTGAGTAGGGAGTTGGTTACAGGAATCCATTGTAGGGCTTCGATAGCGTCTGCCATCGGTACTTTTTGGCCTTTGTGCGAATCCGCAAGATCGCTTGCGACTCTTCGTAGAGCACGCTGGATGTCGTCGCCTTGATGGTACTGTAACTTGTAGACCAGAAAGCCTGTTTCTCCCACAGACCCTGGGTCGATTTGGGCTTGTTGGGGACCTGCAACGTCGAATTGATGGAGTAGATCTTGCACTTTTTTAATCGATTCCGCATCTCCTGTAATGAGAAGAGAGCAGGTATTTTGGATCCAACGAAGGTTATTGACCGTATCATAGAGATGAGGGCTATTGATGCCTGCTTGCTTGAGGTTAAGCGTAAAATCACAGAGCATTTCAATGAGCTCGTCACCAGGTCGGAATTTGGGACGGTAAATATAGAAGCCGACAGGAAGTTCGGGAGTTGCTTGCGCGTCAGCCAATGAAGGAATATCAAATTGCGTAATCAAATCTTGCACTTTCTTTAAAGCATCGGGCGTCCCAGTAAAGAGAATGGAGTTAGTTTCTGTTATCGGTTGCATCGAATCGATTGTCGTCGCAAGAGATTGGTCTTTTATGCCCCCTTTGGATACATCCCGCGAAATAGTTTTAAGGGATTGCATAAGACGGTTAACAGAGACATGTTGCAATTTGTAGATAAAGAAAGTTTTAGCGCCAATTTGATAGAGACCACGTGCTTCGGTTGAATCTACCTCTTCGAGAAGAGTCTTGATTTGGGCTATAGTCGACTCAGGTGCTGAGATCACAAGGGATTGTGTAGATTCGACAAAGCGTATATTTTTTACCGCTTTTTGTAATGCGTGATCCGCATTGCCCGATGCAGCTAGATCATTCACTAGGGTTTGCAAATCTTTAATGATCTGTTCAGCGGGTAAATTCTTAGGCCTGTAAAGGAAAAAAACGCCCGCTTGAGCCGACGCTGCGTGCTCGAGAGTGTCATATTGCCCGATCATCCCCTTGACCTCTTCAATGCCTGCTTTAGAGCCGGTGATCATCAATGCATTGTTATCTTTAATGACCTTGATGTTTTTGATGGTCTCATGAACGTGTTTATAGCGAGGATCACCATTAAGAGTGGAAGCCAGTTTTTCTAGATAGGTAAGCGTTGCCTGAGGGTCTGCATATTGTAACTTATAGAGAAAGTAGATCTGATTAGAATCCGAATGAGGAAGATCAAGAGTGGCGAGCAATCCCTTTAAACGCTCGATGATAGGGGTAGTTGCGCGGAAGGTAAAGGCACCTGATGAGGCCATCCATTGCATAGTGGCAATAGTTTCTTTGAGCTGGGCATCCGAAGGATTATGAGGATCTAAAGAGGAAACGAGATTATGAAGAGATTGTTCGATTTGCTCTCGTGTCAGGTATTGAGGGCGATAAAGGAAAATCTGTTCAGGTTGCGTTGTCATAGGAACGTCAACTGTCGGCATGAGCAATTTGACGCTCTCAATCGTCGCAGCATCTCCCGTGAACATGATGGATCCTGATGAGGCTACCCATTTTGCTGTTTCTAGTGTATGGAGCAGAGCTGCATCTGTTAAGCCGGAATTTCGGAAGTTTTTTGCCATTTCCTCGATTGCTTTGATCAGAGTGTCGCCTCTTCTATTACGCGGAGTATAGAGATAGAAGTGGTCGCTGGCAGGTAAGCCTGGCGTGGACCCAACCCAGGTGACATCCAAGTCATTTAGCAGTTTCTCAAGTCGATCGAGGGCCGCTTGACTTCCTGTAAAGATAAAGGAGTTGGTCTCTTGAATAAAGCGGCGGGAGTGGATTGCATCGATTAAACCTTTATCCGGATTGGGCGAATTTTGAAGATTTACGGCAAAAGAATCGAGTGACTGAAGAAAGTTTTCCGATTTTGCATTTTTTACTTTGTAAATAAAGTAAGAGGACTGGGAAGACTGAGGAACGACATCCAGTGTGGGTAGTAATACTTGGAGTCGGTGAATCGCATCTGGACTGCCATTGAAAGTAAAAGCATGTGTTTCTTTAAGATATTTTACACTCTGCAAAGCATTTATCAAAGGTCCGTCAGGATTAGGTGCCGTCTTAAGATTGTCGGCTAATTGCTGAAGAGATTTCGTGAAGTCTTCAATGTGGGCGCGTTGAGGAGTATAAATAACGAAAGTGCTTTGCTGAGTGATCGGATTCGATGCGTCGATAAGCGGCAACATATCTTTTACACGAGCTAATGCTGCATCAGTGCCCGTGAATACAATCGAATTGTTTTCTTTGATGAAATAGAAGCTTTCAAGAGCTTTGATCAGGTTGGTATCAGGGATATGGATCGCTTTAAGGCGTGTAATTAGCTGCTTAATGGAGTCATTGAATTGTGCTTCTGTAATTTTTTGAAGCTGATAAATATAAACGGACCCTTGCCCTGTAAATCCTGTAGTCGCTTGTTGGTCGAGAAGCGGAACGAGTTGTTGCAAGCGATTCAAAGCATTCTGAGGTCCCGTAAAAATAAAGGAGTTAGTCTCCTTCATAAATTTTCTGCTATCAATCGCAGTAATTAAATTATGATCGAGAATTTGGCCGTGTTTGAGTTGCTGCGATAGTTGTTCGAGGGCGAGATCTAAAGCTTTGTAATCGGTATTTTTAAGAGGGAAAATATAGAAGGTAATTTGCGAATTATTGGGTGAATCGATTGAAGTGAGAAGATCAGCAACTTTTTTAAAAGTTTCAGGATCACCCACAAAAAGAAGAGAGTTTGAGGCTTTCACATAGCGCACACTCTCCAACATAGCTAAAAGTTCAGCGGGGGGTTGGGGGGCAATTTTGAGTTCTTTGATGATATTGTGCAATCCATCCAGAACAAATTCTCCAGAACCATTTTGTAATTGGTAAACAAAAATAGTGCCTTGCAAAGGAGTCGTCGTAAGCTGATTGGGTTTAGGCGGCTTATCGAGATCTTCTAAAATAGCCAGCGCACGATTGATGATCGTCGGAGTAGCTACAATGAAAAGAGCATTCGCCTCTGGTTGGGGAACCAAAATTAAGGCGTTGCCTTCGGTAAAAGGTGCAAGAAGGGGTTGCGCGAAGTCAATAAGGTTTTTGGGAGCAATATGCTTGGCCGTATAGCTGTCGACCTCAAGAGGGCTGTGAGGTGCATCTAAACTGAGTAGAAGATTGGCTATCTCGTCGACATTGGTCGCAATATCACTAACGATTAGTTGATTGGTCTCGTTAGAAACAGACACACGTGCCGTCAGCGACACCATGGGACGAATAATCGACGCTACCGAATTGACGTTGGTATTTTTGATGCGGAATACTCTTGTCACCAACGGGGGTGTAGGTGTTGTCGCAAGAGCGCCTGGCTCGCCGGATACTAGGGTCGGAATTTGATTGACGGCGACATTACGACTGATGACGTAATTTCCTTCATGTTCTAGCAAATTGAGGTTGTTGATCCGTAAAACTTGAATCAATGCGGAGAAAATATCCTGTAGAGAGGCTGGATCTTCGGAGATGATGGTGACATTGAATCTAAGATCGTTCTCCTCAAAAACAAAATTGCTTCCTGAAATTTTTGAGACGAAGCGAATATATTCAATGATCGAGACATTGTTGAAATTGATGGTGTAGGTGTCCTGTCGAGAAGCAGAAAGAGCGGAAACAGCGAGCTCTTGCGCGGCTAATTCGTCCAGATCTTCGTTAGAACCAGAATCGAGTAGGGTTTGACCGAAGAAAGTATTGGGGGACTTACTTTTTTCTGCATCTTTTACATAGGGGGACGCAAAATTGGGATTTTCTTGCGCGGATGAAATCTTTAGGGAGCTTTTTGCTAAAAATTCTTCATCCGCAGCCATGAGCGGAAGAATGAATCCTGGCAGCATCACCCAGAGTGCAGTCTGTACAGTACGTAAACGTTTAAATCGCGGTCCAAATACGGACATAGATGAGGTGGCCCTTGAGCTTGAAATCGTTCCCTAGAAAACGTTTGCCTACTCAGCACCGCCGATCCACAAAAATTATCGCGGACTTTTCTTCTGCGCCATCAACAAGAAGTTGATGAGGCTAGAAGGCACATCAGGCCTGATGAAAAGCTCCGTCAAATAATATTTGCTAAAAGGCGGTACCTTTTTCCGAATCCTAAAATACTTTTTGTATTCTTGTAAACTCAAGTTTGACAATGGTTTAACGTTATGCTGAATTAGTCACAGATTCTGCTGGACTACAAGCCAGAATAAGTGCGGTCAGGAGTTAGATTATTTTGATTTTTTTCGAGTCGAACTAGGAGGTATTTACAACAATCTTTGCGTCACTAAAAGAACGTGAGGCGAAGCTTGTAGATCAGAAGAAAGTTGAGGGATTGTTTTTGCAAGAAGCGCTTCCGCCATTCTGGGTATAGCTAAAGAAGTGTGGCTTTTTGTCCATTCAAGAAAAAGATCTTTTTCCTCTTGTGGGGCCTGCAAAGAAGCAAAGGGATCTAGAGAGTGCAAAAGCACGATGTCATTTAACGACCAGTTATCGATAACTTCCACATAGTCAGCTCTTTCTTCTGAGCCCAATAAAGGGTTTTCTGCGTATAGATAGCGCGGAGTCCGGGTTTCATGAGGTATATGAAGCAATGTGCTACCTCCACAGGACAGATAAGTTAGCTGATCACGAGTTGGATCTAGAAGAAGAGTTTGTAGCGAACAAATTTCTTTAATTTTTCCTTCGAGAAAAAGATGGTTGAGAGAGAGCACAAGTGCGCGGATATCAAGTGGTTTTTGTGTGGAGATATTTTTATCTGTAATCAGAGCACGCACCATTCCTCGCAAACTCGCGATATGGGTGAGACTCATAATCCCCTGAGAAGATGTGTGGGCTAATAAAAACAAAAAAGTATTGTCAGGAAGTTTATAAAAATCGCAGTAAAGGCCACGTATAGTGGTTCCGCTATGTTTGGCAAGGCCCATCGCAATGTGTGGCCACTCAGGTGTTTCTTCAGGAAGTAAAATTTGTTGTGCTGTAGCAGCAGAGGTAATAAGTTCTTTTAATTGATCACGTCCATTTCGGTCTTTTTCCCATTCTCCCGATTTTAAATAACTCGCGATATCATGAATAAAATCGACGATGTCTTGATAACGATCTTCTACTAGAGGGGCTAGGGCTTTTTCAATAATCGATCTTAGACCCTGCGGAACTCCTGATAATTCAATAACGCCATAGCTGAGTTTTCCTGAAAAAAGTTCATAAGCAATAATACCCAAGGCGTAAATATCTGACGAAAAACTGACATTGAGGGGGTTTTCTTTTTGTTCAGGACTCATGTAGCTGGGAGTCCCAATCATCCGGCCTACGCCGGTAGCATCATTACGTCTCTCTTCAAGAAGCTGTGCAATGCCGAAGTCGATTACCTTCACATCCCCATTTTCTTTTATGAGGATATTTTCGGGTTTCATATCGCGATGGATAACCCCATGGGTGTGCAAATGTAATAGAGCAAAAGCAGTTTGTAGGATAATTTCTAGGCTTCTTTTCAAAGTCAATGAGCGCTGTTCGATAAATTGTCTTAAAGAGACGCCTTGGATAAATTCCATGGCGATATAAAGCCCTTTTTCCCATTTGCCTTGATTGTAGAGTTTTACAATGTTTGGATGGTCCGCCATGGCAATAATGCGGGCTTCTTTAAGAAAGCGATCAATTAATTCCGGGTGGGCAAGAGAGCCTTGATTGAGTACTTTTATCGCAAGGGGTTGTTTGGTTTCGGGATGAAGGCCCAAATAAAGCAAGCTGAGTTTACTTTTGCTGAGTAAACTCTCAATCGAATAGGGACCGATGTTTTTAGGGAGACTTTTCTCAAGTTGGGGCTTCGGGATGATATCCTGAAGAGTGTCTTGCTTATAAAAAAAAGGTTCTTGTTGCATACGACCTCGTAATAGTCATTCGCGAGTCAAACCTCTTAGAGGAAGTATCGAAAGAAATATTTCATCGCTTTAATACATTCTCTTAGGAACCAATCTTGGTGATTTTAACGCCCAAGGTTTCTCCTAAAGCAACAAGCTCACCTGTTGCAAGACATTTGCCATTGGAACAGATACGTACATGTGTATCGATATTTTGTGCAAGATCGAGCACATTACCTGGCTGTAATTCGAGGACTTTATCGAGGTTCATTTGGATTCGCCCTATTTCAACGACAAGAGTAATAGGGATTTCTGCTTGCGCTAGTGTATGTTCGAGCTTTTCTGTATCGGGGCTTTCTTCGGTTTCTTCCTCTTTGTCTTGGTCAGATTGAAGTTCGGAAAAGTCTTCATCAGACAGGTCTTCTTCAAACGTTTCTTCCTCTTGATCTTCTTCTATCTCTTCATTGTCGAGCATTTCATGCTCATCTTTTTCTTCATCCTCATCATCGTTCGTAAAATTTTGCATGGTATCCTCTTGATAAAAGGCAAAGTCTGACACGGAGACTTTTTCTTTTTTTATCGCGATAGTAAAAAGGGCAGTGTCATTGAGCATAAGACGGGCGTGACCGCTCAATTCCGTAGGAGATAACGTGCACATGTCGAGTTTTAAAAAATCTCCTACCTGTGCTAGTTTCCATTGGCTTAAGGCCAGTGTTGAACGTCCTGCTACAAGAGAGAGAGGAACAGAAAGTTCGTGAGCGGCAGGGGAGTGCATATATTCAACAGAATCGACACGATAGAATTCTCGAAAAGATGCAATCAGGGTTCTGGGTAAGATGATTTTTCCGTAAATGTTCCCCGTGGACCATCGCACCCTAATTTCCGCAATAAAGAGGGTATCATCAACCAAGGAGCAATCTTCGGCTAGGATAGCCCGTAGAGAAGGGTATGTCTGATTTTCAGAAAAGGCCTGTAAAGTTTGAAGAAGTAAAAATTGGAAGCAGCCACGTGAGATTGAATCTTCTGGGAGATCTTTAAAAGCTGGTGGCTGCAAAACCGCTTGGGAAAGGGTATGCATATCTTCGCTTGAAATGGCCCAGAAACAGACTTCACTAAGTGGCGCGACATCGATTGGGATTAGCACAGAGCGCGTTCCTAATCCTTGAAGCGCTTGTTCTTTTTTTCCCCAACTAGTCTTTAAACAAGAAATCTTGAGATCTTGCAGATTCCATTTTTGCGCGAGGGCATCGCTCAAATCCTCCCAAGGAAAAGGAGGTGGATTTCCCCAGAGCGGAATAATCTTTGCTTCTTGCAAAGCTTCCGCCATCAATTGTTTCCATTCCCAAGGTGCTGTTGCTGACATAGAATTCTCGGGTTATCTTTCTTTTTCCTCTTGATCATCGCCTGTTCTTTCGATTGGTGGCGGCACGCCATCACCTAAATCGGCATCGACACTATGAATGGAAAAGGGATAACGTCGATTCTGAAAAAGCGTAGATAGAGTTTTGAGTTGAGGCTGTAAGTAGGCTAATCCTACAGGAGCGCATACAAAATGAATATTAAAGGCAAGAGGTGCTGTGCTGTACTCTCTTACAATGAGCTTAGTGCCTTCCAAAGGAGTTCCCGCAAAGAGCGGACCATCGAGTTGGAGAGTCGTCTCTGTAATTTCTTCTGCAAGAACGTGCGATATGCCATGAGAGGCGCTTTCTAAAATAGTTGACCAGACAGGGGATGGCTCTTGAGAGCCTATTATCGGATCCACATCACTTGAAGTAGTCAAGGGAGCTGAGAGGGCGGCGCAAACAGGATCAGAATGAAGATTTTTTTCCTCTGCTTCAAGAAGGTCTTGTCGAATCAATGCAAAGAGTGAAGGTGGGGGTAAAAGCGATTGGGAGGAGTCAGGATCTTCGTGTTGGTTGGCAGATTTTTTAGTTACCTTTCTCATCATATCACGAAAACGCGATGAACGATGAGAATGTTCAGATTCCTCTTTGCGGGCAGGTTCTCGATTGGATGGGACAAGTAGCGGGTGATGAATCATTAAGTTCCTTTTTCCTTTTCTTTGTCGGAGTCGCTTTCTTTATCTTGCGAAGTTTCTTTTCGAGAAAAGATCGGTTTTTCGGTGCTGCTCAATTTCACATCGAAACGGTTAATAGAAAAATTGAAATTACCTTGTTGAACAGCTCCCATGAGTCCGGGAATATTTTGTTGAACAAGTTTCAAGGCATCTGAGGAACCTATAAATTCGACGTTAAAGGCGGTTGGCGCGGTGCTATATTCACGTATGACTAGCTGTGATCCATAGAGAACAGAGGTGGCAAATTGCCTTGCATTAAGGGTTAGCACTGTTTCTGTCACCCCAGTTGTTTGGATAATTGTCATGACCCCCACCATTCTTTCATATAAAGCCATAATTTGGGGACTCATCTGCACATAAGGAGTGGGAGGTGTGGGCTGCGCCCCCTCGACATGCGGTAAAAAAGGCGTTGCTTCGGCGGTGGCGCCACTTGCGGCTGCAATAGCTGCTGCCTCTTGGGATGCGCCTTTGCCCTCGTGGTCTTCTTTTTCCTCTCCTTCTCCCATGGAATCCTGTTTAGACGAGGAGCCTGCTCCAACGAGTGGAATCTCCTCTTTTCCTTCTTCTTTATCCTTTTGGGGGGAAATTGTAGTCCCCTCGGTTTTTTTCAGAAATGCAAAACTCTCTTTGGGTGAAGAGGTCGCAGGCGGAACAGTAGGAGTCAGGCCCGTAGTTTTGCTAGTATCGGGTGGAGATGGTGGAGTTTCTTTGGACCCACCTTCTACAAGATTTTTGGGAATAAGAGGAGCCCCTTCTTTCTGTTGAGCTTGAGAAGATGGGGGTGTAGGCCCTTTTTTTTCTGTCGGGCCTTTAGCTTTTTTATCACCGTCTTCTTCCATAAGTTCAGCAAAAGAGACTTCTTTCTCTTTTTTTCCTTTGGGGAGACCGGGAGGTAAAGATTTTTTTTGAGAAGAATCTGGACTTTTCTTATTAGCCGGCTCTGCCTCTTGGGTTTTTCTTTTTTCTACCTCATGCTCATCATCCGCTGGAACTTTTCGGGAAGGTGAGAGCGGCTCATCTTTCGAAGGTCGGGGAATATCTTCAGAACGAAAAGCAGGAGTCGGGCGGTAAGAGGTGGTGTGAGGCCATTCTTCTGGATAAGGTTGAGGCGATTCTTCTTTGGGGACCTCATCCTTAATAATTCCAGCTTCAGCGGCAAAGAGAGGTTGTTTGGGTGCTATAGGTGCTGAGGGGGTAGACTGTGTAGATTCAGGTTCTGGGGATTTGCTAACTGTATGCTCGGGAGCAGGTTGTCCTTTAAGACTTTTGGAAACGGCAGTTTCAGAAATCGGATTGGTAGTAGGAGGGGTCGTAGAGGGGTTCTTAGCGGTTATTTGCGTTGAGGGGCTTTCGGCATCTTCTTCCCATGCGTAGTTTTCTATCTCTTCGGGGTTGAAGTCGGCCATAGGTCTTGCTTTTTCGGAAGAGGAAGAAGGTGAAGAAGAGAGAGGGGACTTAGGGGAAACTTTCTTACGATCTAACGGGCCGCCTGATTCGGTTTCTAAAGATTTGACATTTTTTTTGACATGCGAAGAATCTGCTTTTTTTACCTCTTCATCGGCTTCTTCGGCTGATTCTTCTCGGCGTTTGCGGTTTCGTTTTTCATGAGGGTCGATTTCGTTGACCTGTTCGACACGCATCATTTTTTTGAATTTGTCATCGTCGACACTTGTGCGATCTTTTCGTGCGCCCTCAGAACCTCCAGAGGGAGAAACCCGCGGTACTTCCGACATACAGTCTCCTCAAAATGGATTCTTTTTTTTGCGCTGGTGAATGGACGCGCCCATTTCATCTCCTTCGAGGTTCTCTTTTTGCTCGAGTGTGTGCTTGAGCTCCTTATCCCATTCTTTGCGATGAATGTCCAGTTTTTCTACGTCGCGCTGTTTTTTCACGAGTTCTTTACGGGCCTCTTCGACTTTAGCTTCTGCTGCCTGCACATGTTTTTGTTGTTCTTGTACTTTTACTTCTTTCACTTTTAGCTTTTCTTCAACAATTTTTAAGTAATACTTCATTTGCTGGATTTTATCGGTATTGATCCCTTCGTCCAATCCAGCACGTAATTGGGTAAGCTTAGCTATTCGATGGTCAAGAACCTCATCGCGCTCTTTTTCTACAACACGTAATTTTTCGACTTCTTTGGCTAAAAGCTCTTTTTTCTCCTTCAAGATTTTTTCCGCTTCTTGAAGGCGCTTGTCCTTAATTTGTTTTAACTGTTCTAAAGGATATTTAGATGACATTATAGCTCTGTTTTACAACTAATACCAATAAGTGAATTTTGGTATTTAAAGTAGGGTTTTAGTTGATTGTCGAAAATTTCAGCGGAAGAGGGCGTATAGTTGCCTCAATGTTTCTTCAAAACTGCATTTTTCATCGACAGCTTGTTTGAGAAAACGGTTGACCTTATCAATATATTTGATAGCAAAATCAGCTCCCTTATCTGAACCGGGTTTGTATTCTCCAATACGAATCAAAAGCTCATTTTTTTTGTAATTGGCTAATACTTCTCGTATTTTGCTGACGAGCTGAAGGTGATCTTTATCGATAATATGGCTGATGATACGACTTACAGAGCCTAAGACATCGATAGCAGGATAATGATGTTGGCGGGCTAATTCATTCGATAGAATAATGTGACCGTCGAGAATGGAGCGGACTTCGTCCGAAACGGGTTCATTGAGATCGTCTCCAGCGACGAGTATCGTGTAAAAAGCGGTGATCGAGCCTTTTTCTGAGTTGCCAGAACGCTCGAGAAGTCGTGGTAACATCGCAAAAACAGAAGGAGTAAATCCAGCTCGCGCGGGAGGCTCGCCTGCTGCTAAACCAATTTCGCGAAGAGCGCGTGCAAATCTTGTGACAGAATCCATCATCAAAATAACGCTTTTGCCTTGGTCGCGAAAATATTCAGCAATAGCGGTTCCCACATAGGCAGCATTGAGTCGTAATTGAGCTGCTTGATCGGATGTGGATACGATGACAACGGAACGGCTGAGTCCTTCTACTCCGAGGTCATTTTCGATGAATTCTCGTACTTCACGTCCCCTTTCCCCAATTAGAGAAATGACATTGACATCTGCAACAGCATTGCGCGAAATCATTCCAAGAAGGGTCGATTTTCCTCCGCCTGCAGCAGCAAAAATACCAACGCGTTGTCCTTTACCACAGGTGAGGACACCGTCTATACATCTTACTCCCACCGAAATAGGAGTCGTAATCATGCCCCGCTTTAAAGGGTCTGGGGGAGAATTGGTAACAGAATAAGAGGCTTCGTATTCAATAGGCCCTTTGTCGTCGATGGGATTGCCGAGACCATCGAGAATTCTTCCTAAGAGTTGAGGACCCACTTTGATATGTAGGGGCATTCGCAAGGGTATCACTTCAGAAGAAGGCCCTATTCCCTCCATTGTTCCCATCGGAGAGAGATAGACTTCTTCGCGCGTGAAGCCAACAACTTCTACAAGAAGAGGTTCCATGTTAGGGCGCTTGACTAGGCAAACTTCACCAATTTTGACCTGCGGAACCACTGCCTTGATCAGCATACCGACAATTTCGGTAATCCTGCCATGGACAGTTGTTAGTTCAAGTTGGTCGATGTGATGGATGAGGTGGTCAAAACGCGATTCCATGAGCTTATCCTGTCACAATCAGAAAACTGTTATAGCTGAACGCTGAAGAGCTGCTTCATGTCTTCGACTGCTTTGGCGAGAAGGATAGCCGAATAGTCGAGCAACTGTTGTGCTTTGTTGAGCTTAATTTGGACAAAAAGTAATTTGGCAGGATCGAGAGTTTCTCCCTTTTCTGCTATGGTTTGAATCTCTTTTTGCGTGCTGGCCAATGCTACTTGGCTCCCTCCCACATAGGACAAAAACTTCTGAATCACACCAGATCCAGCGGGAAGTTCGTGCTCGTCTAGATTCACATTGGGTCCGCCTACTTTTGCGTTTACTGTATGGAGCTCTTGGGAAGCTTGGCTCAGTTTGTTACGCAATAGATATTTGGAAGAGGGTTTTACTTTTAGATTGGGAGTCGAGAGCATATTGTTAATATCTCCGACTGTGGTCTGAGCATGCAAAATTTGATTGCTAATAGTGGCTAAATTAGGACCAGTAGCAAGCTGGGGAATTCCGCTAGCTAATTGGAAAGGGGAATTCACAAACTGTGCGGACTTTGTTGGCTGATCCGTTTGTTTTTGCAACAGTGCTTTAAATGTCCCAGCATCACGCGGATTATCGCTGCTGCCTATAGGCATCATTTTTTCTACAGAATCAGAAGAGGTCACATCTTTAGGTAGTAGAGGGCTGCCGCTCATTGAATCTCCGCACTATTTTTTCGTATTTTTCTCTTGTGGACCCGGTGCAGAAGGACTGCCGCGTTTAACAAATTTTTCCACAAATTCAACAGCTGTAAGGGCCATATTTTTGACCGTAGGATCTTTGGCATTTTTAGCTGTATCTTGGAGAAGTTTTTCCCCTTTGACCATATCTTGAGGATTTAAGGCCATGCTTAAGCCATAAAGTGCATTCGCCATTTCATTTTCTGGCTCTGTAGCTAGTATTTTTTGAAAAATTTCACCAGCTTGTTTCAGTTCAAGTTTTAAGAAATGGAGGTATCCCATGCCAATGCGTGGAAGGGTGTTTTTAGGATTCATCAGCTCGGCAGCATGGAATAGTTTAACAGCAGCATCCTCGTCACCTTGGTTAATCGCAATGAATCCAGCTTCCGAAAGGAGGATGAAATCCTGCTGGGAAGGCGTAAATTGTTGGGTCATATCGTCTCCTTTTTGTTAAAGCGTAGTAAGCGTTCTTATATTCTTATACAAGAAGGTCTTAACCGCCTCTTTGGTTGCCTACAGCGTTTTTGATCATAGATTGCACTTGGCTAATCAAGTTAGAGATAGAATCACCTA
>JABDCS010000030.1 GCA_013288005.1 Chlamydiota bacterium
ACGCATCTAGTGGGGACTTACAAGATATCTCTAGGTAAAAAAACCTTATTTCTCACTTAGCAATTTCAGAAAAAATTGGATAGAGGCTGATCGCGTCGTAGTTTTTGTCTTGGATGGATGTTTCCTTAATATCGAAAGATTTTTTTTGGTTTCTGGATTAAGAAGACCACTCCGCAGAGGACAGAAATGCAATAACGTCCATACACCTTCATAGGGTAAGGGTTCCTTTAAGCTTTGTGACAGATACCTTTCCCCTACAACTTTGTTAGATTTTTCTGCAGATTGTAGCGCTTCTCGAAGGGGTGATCGGGGAATTTCTGCTCCCTCATCGGATATCGCCATACAGATGTCGCCTGTTGTCGAATAGAAGCTTCCTCCCACTCTTAAAGTATGCTCTCTTGTAGCTAAATCAAGATTGCGAAGGTAAGCTTTGGTTGTCATATTTTCTTTATGAAGCGTATTGCGAATACCAGACTCGATATCATCCATATCCATTATGTAAAACCGCTCGTTTTTTCTTAAATACACGTCACCGATCGATACGATTTGAGCTTCAATTTTTGTAAACCTCTCTACAAGAGAGGCATGCTTGTCGGAATCTCTGCCTTGAAGAGAGCTATCTGCGAGGATCTGCGTAGATTCCTTAGAAGTGCCTTCTTCGATTCCAGAAGCAGCAGCTGAAGAATCAGAAATCTTTTGTTTTTCACTCTGCTTAATTTGTTCCTCCAATTTATTATGCTCACTTTGTAATCGGGTAAATTTTTTACCCACAGCTCTGAATTCTCTTACTTCCTTTTTTACAACCTCGTCATATTGATTAAGATCGGTAACACTTTCAATTCTGCTCTCGAGAGTTTCTGGATCTTTAGATAAAAAGAATTGCGCATGGGCTATTTGTATAGCTGCTTCAGCCTCCCATTGAGCAGGAAAAATTCCTTCTTTTACAAAATGGGAGGCTTTCTGCCGAATGGCCTCTGGCATATTGCCTGTAAAATTCTTATCCTCTAGAAATCCTATAAATGCTCGTACTTCCGGATGAGGGAGCTGTTTTCTTAGAGAATCCCAGTGCAGATAGGTTGTGTATTCACGTTCTGTCAAATCCTGACGACTCTCTTGAATTCCCCCAGCAGTTTTAAACCTTTCAATTTTTGTGATAGTGGCATTTTTATTATGATCGGATATTAGTGTTCGTTCTCCAATGACAACGGAGCCATCTCCGAGCCGTTTTTGGAAACTTTCAGGACGACCTTCTTGTGCAATAGGAACAGGAATTAGTTGAGCACTACTTACTATCCCCATTAGAACACCTCTATTCGTGTAAAATTAGTGTGTAATAAGATAGCAAAAATCTTCTGAAAAGCGATGAAATATTTTATTTATAAGACCCTCTTAGCCGCATGGATTCCAGTCGATGCGTCGTGAGCTGTCGTAGTGTCATGGGCTTCTGCATGCTTACCGAAATGAAAATAGGCGTCTAAGGAATTGGGTTGCGTAGGACAGGTTGAGCGATGCTGAAGTAAAGCCAGTAGCTCTTCTTTTGTACAAGTATGTCTCTTGTGATCTTTCTCCCACTTATCTTTTTCTAGATCCATGATCTGCTTCGTAATATCTTCTCCAAAACAAGCGTGCAGTAAAGGTAAAGAAGCGAAGGAAAAGCGACAGGTGTGTTTGATGCTGCCCGAAGAAAAAGAGACGAATTCCAATAGAGGAGGATATCCTTTTTTGCTTTCGAGAGAATAAGTATGAGTGCCTTGCGCCATTTTACAGAGAAGATCCGCTTGGATGGGAGGGAGGGCAGTAAGAAGCTCATGAAAAGCAAAATCCTCTTTTTTTTCGTGGCCAAAAAGCATAATTTTCTCAATCAGAATCCCTACATCTCCCTTTTTTTCTGCTTCCTTAAACCAATTTGTATGGGCATAGAGTTCATGGAAAAGACGATGAAGGATTTTCTCCACAAAAGGGTGGTCATCGTCTTTCCACAAAGCAGACAATTGTAAACGCGCATATTGATGCGGGTGGTGATCCAATCTATGGCTTAAGTATGAGGTGGTTTTTTTGTGCGATATTCTTTTTTTCTCAGGGGAAGCCGCTTTAGGAGTTGGATGGGTAAGATTTTTATAGATCTTTCTTTGCCAAGCGTTTTCTGTTTTGCGGGTAGCTGTTTGAAGTCCGCAAAAAGCAGATGTTTCTTGACGTATCGATGTCCCTATCTGCCAGAATGAGGCGGTTCCCAACGCTAACACAGCCAGAAAACTAAAAATAAGGATAAGAATATTCATGTCGTACCCACTTCCCTTTCAACGGGACTACCAAAATCAATTGGTTGTTGGCCAGCAGGGAGGGGATAAGCGAATTCTAGGATTTCTTTTCTATTTTTTTCTACGATCTCTAATTTGATCATGCTGGGCAAATACTGATTTTTTTTGGGCCATACATCAGTCCAAGCCTTTTTTTCCGGATCGAACAAGAGAATTTTGCAAGACTGTATAGCGTGCATAATTTCTTCGCATTTCTCATCACCTAATTCGTTTGATACTTTAAGTTGTAAAGCTTGTTGTTTTTCATCGTGATAAAGAGAGTAATTGAGGGGACCGATGAAACGACGATCGCTTGCAAAATCTATTGTTAAGCCAAAACATAGGGCCAGAGTCTTGGTCGCACTATATTCTTCTGTAAAGATAGGACAATTGCTTTTCTCATCCTCCTCTTTTTCCATTTCTGATGGGAGCTGTGCAAAAAGGGGACGAAGTTTTAGCTGCACCAATTGTCGATTGGTTGCAATAGCGTGTACCTCTTCCAATTGATTTTGGAGTTTTCCGGTTTGGGAAAGGTTAGAAAAAATACAACCGAAAAGTATGCCTGCTAAAGTGAAGGCAATTAAAATTTCTATTAAACTAAAAGCATATTTTTTCCGAATCATAGTAAAAAGCATGGTCGAGTCTGCTTTTTAACTCAAGAATCATACCCAAAGCACTCAATCGGAGAGAATCTTTAAGAAGCGTGGAGGTTTTATTGCGAGCCAACCCAGAACGACTGCGAGGATCACAAAAAATAAAAAGCTAAAGCTGTCCGGAAGAAAGGGAGAGGTTCTTTCTGTTAGAAATCCGACTGCACTTAAAAGAGCGATAAGAACTCCTGTACAGGCATCACCGGCCACTAAGCCTGAAGCTGTTAAAATCCCACGCTCTTGGGTTTGTGTTGATTTAGAAATTTTCTTTACTACAATGGATACGAGTCCTCCCAGCATAAGCGGGGTACTGGCAGATAGGGGAAGGTAAAGACCAATCGCAAAAGGAAGAAGAGGTAAACGCAAGATTTCAAGCGTAATCCCTAAAATAATACCTACCACGACAAGCGTAAAAGGGATATTGCCCTGAATCACACCTTGCGCGACAAGCGCCATCATGGTCCCTTGAGGGGCAGGGAGCTTGGCGGAACCAAAACCATAGGTGTTATTGAGCAAATAAAGAGTTCCTGCAATAGCAAGTGCAGGCAGAAAAACCCCAATAATTTCTGCAATTTGTTGATGCCGCGGAGTTGCTCCCAACAGATAGCCTGTTTTTAAATCTTGAGAGGTCGTCCCCCCCATGGCTATAGCAACATTGGTCACGCATCCCATCGTTAATGCGGCAATGAGGTAAACTCTCTCAGTCCACCCCAATACTACGAAAACTACGCAGGTAATTAGCAAAGTCGTAATGGTCATTCCCGAAGCAGGATTGGAAGTGGAACCTACAATACCGACAGTTAAAGAGGTAACGGCAACAAAGAAGAATCCGAGAATGGCCAAGAGCACGATCGTGAGAAAATTCATGGAAAAACCAGGAAGCAGCCACAAAGTCAATACCACTGCTATGGATCCTAGAATAAGCCAACGAAGCGAGATATCGCGATCGGTTCTAGGGAGCTGCTCTTGTGAAGGACCTTGAAAGAGTTCATTGAAGCCGATTTTTAAAGTTTTTCCAATGAGAGGTCCTATTTTACATAAGCTAAGAATACCCCCGCAAACAAGAGCCCCTGCGCCAATGTAGCGTATGTAATTGGACCAGATATCAGGAGCGGACATTTGGGAGACGGGGACTGTAGCGGGATAAAGTATGATCTCGCTACCTGCACCGAACATCGTAATTAGAGGAATTAATACCCACCATGCAATGGCGCCTCCAGCAAATACGATCCCTGCTATACGCGGACCTACAATGAACCCTACACCTAATAGGGCAGGCGTGCAATCCATGCTGAACATAGTGCGCTGAAAAGACTTAATGATATAACTCGGGGACTCATTCCATAATGCGAATCCTCCTGAGCATAGTCGATAAATCGCCCCTATAATAATGCCCGTAATCGTAAGGACGGCCTTCGTCGAATTCGCCATGGTAGATTTCAAAATTTCTGCACAGGCTGTCCCTTCTGGAAAGGGTAAAAGACCATGTTCTTTTACAATGATATACCGGCGCATAGGAATCATAAAAAGAACGCCTAAAATCCCTCCCAGACACCCTAATATAAACATTCGATGAATGGGCATCGGTTCACCCAAAATGAAAAGGGCGGGCACGGTAAAAATCAATCCAGCGGCTAAAGCTTCGCCAACGGATGCAATCGTTTGTACAAGATTATTTTCTAAGATCGAATTGCGGCGAGAAAATGTTTGCATAATCGCCATTGATAAGACGGCGGCAGGAATCGAAGCAGATACAGTTGTGCCTACTTTAAGTCCTAGGTAAGCATTACCGACACCAAACATCACTCCCAAGAAAATTCCTAAAAAAAGGGCGCGAAGAGAAAATTCAGAGACACGGGTTTCTGCCGCGATAAATGGGCGAAATTCTTTCGACTTAGAAGACATATAGAAGACCTATACACATTAATTTCAACATGCATAGATATAAATTTTTTAACCAGAGGAAACACCTGGGAGTTCGGTCACCTGTTTTGTAGGTGAAACAGGGCCAAGAGCAGTTATAAGATAGGAAAAAGTATAGCGTTTTTTTCCTTTTAGAGGAGCGTAGGTAAGAATTAGCTCAAGTAGACGAGCCTCTTGTTCTTCGGGCGTAGTTTTGGTGGATTTTAGTTTAAGAGTGGCTGTTTCCGTAAAATTTCTATGTACATGAGGGCCCAGATGGAATTCATGACGAGTTTGCGGAAAAGAAAAAAAACCTTTGGGTTTTTTTGGTAAAGTTCCCCAAGTGATATTCCCTCCTTGTAAATCCGATAGAATCGTGCAGTGCATAAGTTCTGCTTGGCGGAATAATTCAGCCTCAAAAAGTTTATCATAACTTTTTTGAGCAATATGAAAGGGTTGACGTAAGAGGGGAAGCGCACAAATGGAAAATAAGGCGATTCCTATAACCACCTCGACGAGTAAAAAATTTTTTTTTCTTTTGAAACGTAGCATCTAGAAACGTCTTTCTTTTTGCATTTATGTAAGGTGTATTATAGTGTAGGGGTTATATTTTAGGGGAGAAATCGATTAGGAAAATCATGGAACTTAGAGGGCGAGCACTTTATAACCTTCTACGGATGAATTGGCAGAGAAATCCCTCGCTTGCGATTAAAGAATGGCAGGTGGCTAACCTTCGCGATCAATCCACGCCTCAACTTTTTGAGCAATTGAAGAGCTGGGGAATAGGGTGCGATACACCTACTTTTCGCGCTTATGCTCAGGAATGTGATAGCCCCGAAGACCTCGCCGATCTCTTTACAGAAGCCGATACACCCAATGAGATTCACGAACAAATTTACCTTCTTCTTTTTGAACTCTGGCGTCGCGAGCTACCCGAAAAACAAACTTTATCCATTTTTTGTGATGAGCTTGATCAGCTTATAGATTTTTTTGATCGCGATGCAAATGTAGTGGATGAGAAAATTGAAGAATCCTTAATTGCCTTAGAAGATATTTTAGATGAGAGTGTAGATGCAGGTCTTCAGCCACAAGAAGCTCTTCGTTTAGCAAATGAATTTTGTGCGCATGACATTGAAACCTTTTTATACGATTATATTTCTCACAAAATTGACTCTGATCAAGAATTGCAAGCTTCTGAGATGATCGATGGTTTTTACGACTATGTAAAAGACCCACGTTGGTTCGATTTTTTACGCGTACGCGTCTTTTCTAAAACGCATACATCCGAGTTTGACCCGGCTCTCTCCAGGCTCATAGAAAGTCTCCAAGAAAATCCAGAGCTCGATTTAGCGATGGAAACCGCAGCATTTCTGGTACACGAAGGTTCTTCTGAACAATTTTCTGAGACGATCAAACTCTGCCTAGAATTGATGCAAACGGAAGAAGATTTCCAACAGTTATTGGCTATTGTCGCTGATTATCATGATTGTTTAGACCAGACAGAACAACTTTCATCTATAGAAGAGCTCTTTAAACGCCGTTCTACACGAGATTTGAATGAGCCTTTAAATCAAGCAGACCATGATCTATCTGCTTTTAAGCTTTTATTTAAACCTCTGATTACCCCCTAATCCGCGTTTAATCAGAGGTTATAAAGAATGGTTACAAGCTAATCCTATTTTCTTCAATCTGGACGTTGTCCCAATTTAAAGACACTTATCGATAATTCATGCCGAGGATCTTCAAACGATACTATATTCAGGGGATCTACTTCATAAGGAAGGCCATCTGCTGATATAGCAGCCCGAGGTTTTGCTTTAGCAAGGCTTGCACTTTCAGCAAGAGAGGGATACTCAATGGCTGGACGTTCTCTATTGATAAAGATATCCAGTAGCTGGACATTCGATGTACGTCCAAAGTAGCGGTGATAAAGCACGCCATTATTGTCGAAGCAATACTGGAAAACCCCTTTATACGTCTTTCCTTTCCAAACGACATCACCAACAATACCATAAAAAGTATGACGCTCTCCTTTATCCGTCCTCCATTCATTTTTGTAACTGTAGGAGGTCCCTACAAATTTATCTACGAAGGGCGAAAAGGCATGGCACCAGGTGGCTTTTTGTTTTTTATGAGGCGTTAAATCCTCATATCCAACTTGTGAAAGAGAGCCCTCCGGACTTTCAAACCAATCGATAACTCTTTGGGCGTAATCGTCTGAAGAAAAATGCAGTTGATTAGCAAAAAGTGTGCTTGGAGGAGGGATAAAACGCTTTCGAGGAGCACTGGCTGTACTCGGCATAAACGCAGGTGCGGCCACATCACTTCTTGAAGTAGTTGATGAAGTGCTTAAAGAAGGAGCGCAACTAGGCAGGGGAGTTGGCGGCGAGCTGCTCGACGAGCTGCTTAGTGAAGGGGGGGTGGCTGCTGGTAAACTGGGAGAAGATGAACTACTACTTGCGCTGCTTGAGCAACTGCTAGGAGCTTGAATAGTGGCAGGAGTGTGGGAGGGGGTAGGAAGTTTTCTTGAGGAAACAGAAGATTTACAGACTTTCTGCTTAGCGCGATGAGCTTTTTTACGAGATTCCTTGGCAGGGGCTGCGCTTTCTTTTTCCTTTGAGACTTCAGCTTTTGGCGCTTTACTGTCTTGGAAATCTCGAGTAAGAATAGTAGTGGTTGGCCTCATGAGTACCATGGCTGGCGTAAAACTACGAGGAGCAGAGAATTCCTCAGGAGTTAAAAATGTTGGGAAAAATTTTTCAGCAGGGGTTGAAGAGGACGTAGAAGATAGTTTATCGCTTGAGGTTTTGCTTTTGGAAATAATTTTTTGACAGTCTTCGTAGAAATTTTTGTATAGAGAATCTAAACTTTCTTTTGCATCCTGCGCTTTAATAGTCTGTTTGTAGAGATTGAATAGAGAATCTGTCCCAATTCTTGTTTCGCCTGTAAATTTTTCCTGTGCTGCATCGTGTAAGCTTATAAAACTTGGAAAAGTGAAGTGGAAAAAATCACGATATTGAGAATCTTCCAGTTGCTTATTAGTTCTTACAAATATTTGTTTAAAATAAAAAATTTTTTCACATAGTTTATTATGTTCGAGTTTTAGTTTTGTTATTTCGTATTGGGCTTGAAAAAGCAATCGGATATTGGGGGCAAAATCCGAAGCAATTGCAATTTCAAATTTCTGAATGAGTTCTTCAAGTTCTTGGATGCTTAAATTGTCTAGATTGATGCAATACACAGAATTATCTGAGGCGATCCAATTTGAACTCGCGACAAGGGCCTTCCCAATCGGGCAATCGAGAATAGAAAGGACCTCCTCATCACTCAAGGATGGCATAGGTAAATATGTAGAGGCGCTTTCGGGATGAAAACCTGCTTTCTTCGTACTGCAAGCATGGGTTTTGAATAGTTGCTCGAGTCGAGCCTCAATTGGGATGGCTTGTTCGAGGATTACTGCTATTTTTTTTATAAATTCTTGAGAGAGTGAAAGAGCTGAAAGGCCAATGCAAACTTCATGTAATCGAGTTCGATCTAAAATAGCAGAGGCTTCTTCAACGCGGTCTAAAGCTAGCTGACTTAACCCTTCTTTGAGACCAGGAATTTCGCGCAAAAAGCTAAACATTTTTTTAGCTTTTTTAAAGCGATCGGGGTCCATGGAGTCTGTGAATGATGTTAATATGGGAGCAATCAGCTCGTCTGTGCGGACTGCGGCAGGGGTTTTAGAAGTAGTAAAATTTGGAGTTAAATAGAGCTTTTTCTTGGGGTTCTTCGCCCTCTGAGAATCGTGGACTTTGGCCATTGCATCGTAAGCCGACGTTAAGAACCCGCCTGGAGTGTAAACAGACATGCTCACCTTTTAAAATATTGTTATTATAAACATGATTTTACAATTATAATATAATTATGATTTTATAACAATAATAACTAGTTTCAAATTAATCAGTTGTTAAGAGAGCACGTATGAATTAAAAAAATAACTAGGTATATCGCTGTCCCAATTTAAAGAGACTTATCGATAATTCATGCCGAGGATCTTCAAACGATACTATATTCAGGGGGTCTACTTCATAAGGAAGGCCATCTGCAGATATAGCAGCTCGAGGTTTTGCTTTGGCAAGGCTTGCACTTTCAGCAAGAGAGGGATACTCAATTTCTGGGCGTTTTCTATTAACAAAGATATCCAATAGCTCGATATTCGATATGGATCCAAAGCAGCGGTGGTAAAGTACACCATGATTGTCGAAGCAATATTGGAAAACGCCCCGGTAAGTCTTTCCTTTCCAAACTACTTCACCTACAACACCATAAAAAGTTTTGCGCTCACTTTCGGTCACCCAATCATCCTTGTAACTGTAGGAGGTCCCAACAAATTTATCTACGAAAGGTGAAAAGGCATGACGCCATGTGGATTCTTGTTTTTGGTGGGGCGTAAAAGCTGCATATCTAGCTTCAGAAAGAGAACTCTTGGGATTTTCGAACCAATCGATAACGCGTTGGGCGTAATCGTCTGAAGAAAAACGCAGCTGATTAGCAAAAAGAGTGGTTGGAGGTGGAGCATGAGGGGTTCTGCGAGAAATGTCCGCACCTTTTGTAACAGGAGGGCCAGCGACATTGGACATGTAGGGAGGTGCGGCTACATCTGTGCGCGAACTAGGAGATGAACTACTGAAGGAGGAGGCTTTAGTTGAAGAAGTACTTGTAGAAGAACTGGTTGGAGTACTCTCTGTAAGGATAGCACTTGAGGATGAACTGCTAAGAGAGGGTGGAGTTGTAATAGGGAAGCTTAGAGAAGATGAGCTACTAGGAGGTGGGACAGGTCCAGCAACAGATATAGAGGTTGAAGCTTTTTGTTGTGAAGAACTACTGCGCATTTTCTGTTTAGCACGATGGGCTTTTTTACGCGCTTCCTTAGAAGAAACGCTGCTTTCGGACCTCTCGACTTCTGTCAAAGGAGCTTTGCTTTCTTGTTTTTCTTGAGGGTGGGAAAAGGTCTTTTTCTTACTCAGTAAATAGCTCGGGGTAAAATCAAAGCGAAGAGCTGCAAATTCTTCGGGTGTTGAAAGAGAAGACAGAATTGTAGGTGCCGCTTCTTGTGAAGAAGAGAGCCTGCATGTTTTTTCTGCTAGTAGTTGCTGATATTTTTGGTAAAGTTCTTTGTAGGTCTTATGCAAATCATCGCGTATTCCTAGTGCCCTAGCAAAGCTTTTATGCAGTTTAAAAACGCAATCCTTCGTACTATTTTTTTTTACGCCGTCGGTCAATTCTGTTGTCAATTGCTCAAATAAATTTATGAAAGGAAAAAAAGAAGATGTGATCCAATGAAAATGGGAACTTTTCATATTGGCCATGAAAATCGTTGCAATATTACCAAGAGCCTCTACTTCTTTAGAGAATTTTTTGTTGATGATTTGTACCTTGGTCGCTTCATTAAGTTGTTCGCAAAAAGCGTGCATCTCGGGATAGGAAACTCTCATAACTCCTGTTTTTACAACTTCGGCAAAGCATATTTGGATTTCTTCTAGATCCTCGTTATTTAAGACGCTAATATTTAAGCAATACCCCTCCTTGTAAGGAACCCAGGAGATTTTTGCCACCAGAGCTAAACCAACAGTAAATGCCATAAAAGAGAGAATATCCTGAATACCTACCGGCTTTTGGGCTATCGCGTAATATTTTCCAGGATCAAGAGATGAATCCTTCTTAGGATTGAGATAAGTTAGTGTTTTTAAAGACAAATCTTCTTGAACTTGAAGAGATGCGGCTTTTTCAAAACACAAAGATAATTGTTCTATATATTCTTGAATAAGCTTTAGCAGTAAAAGCCTTTCAGGGATTTCTTGAAGGGCTGCTTCGTCTAATAAAGCCTTTGCCGAATTTATTTGTTCGATCACGCGGTCATTGAATTGCTCTTTAAGTCCCGGAATCTGACCTAACCAAGTGTACATTTGATGCGCTTTAGCAATGCGATCGCAATCTGTTGAACAAGTATAGGAGGTGTTAATAGAACGTATAAGTGAAGCTACTCGAAGATCGACTGGTTGGGATGAGGTTCTAAATTCAGGCGTTAAAAATAACTGTTTTTTTGCTTTTTTTTTAGTTTTATGAGAATCGCAAATTTCACGCATACAAGTATAAGCGTGAGAAAGATTCGTGATATATAAAGAGGACATATTGAATAAGTGGTGTGTAAAAAAAAATATCGTTAGACGATAGCATTTAATTTTTTAGAACACACCATTTATTCAAAAAACAGAGAGGATTAAAAAAATTCGAAAAAAATTAATTAGGTGTCATAAATGACTTACTATCGGAGTCCTAATTTGAAGAGACGGATAGATAACCCATTTGCAGGATCTTCAAATGATACTACTTTTAAAGGGTCCACTTCATATGGAACTCCTTCTGAAGATATTCGTGGTTTAGACTTTGCTTTTCCCAGGCTTGCGCTTTCGGCAAGGGAAGGGTACTCAATTTCTGGGCGTTGCCTATTAATAAAAATATCAAGCAGCTCAATGTTCGATTTAGGTCCGAAGCAGCGATGGTAAAGCACACCATGATTGTCGAAGCAATACTGGAAAACGCCCCGGTAAGTTTTTCCTTTCCATGTCACTTCTCCCACGACTGCATAAAAAGTATGAAGCTGACCTTTTTTTGTTACCCACTGGTCCTTATAGCTGTAGGAAGTGCCCACAAATTTATCGACGAAAGGCGAAAAGGCATGGCACCAGGTAGATTTCTCTTTTTGATGGGGTGTCAACGCAGCATAGGTATCTTGTGAAAGGGCAGAATCAGGATTTTCGAACCAGTCGATTACGCGTTGATCGTAAATTTCCGAAGAAAAACCTAATTGATTAGCAAAGAGCGTTGTGGAAGTTGGAATAGGAGGGGTTCTACTTGAAGTAGCTGCATGGGGCATAATAGGTGGTGCGGCTACATCCGTTGGGCTGCTCGACGAACTTCTAAAAGAGGGAGTGCTCATTAAAGAAGGGCTGGAAAAAGAACTCGTATGAGAACTACTACTACTTAATGAGCTTAGAGAAGGTTCTTCGGGGATATTTAGGGAAGATTGGCTACTGCTTGAGCTGCTTGAAGAGGGAGCGCTGGTCTCACTTGTGGAAGGAGTTAGTGAAGGGCTGCTCGTATGGCTAAGAGATCTGCTTTTTGCTTTCTGTTTAGCACGATGAGCCTTTTTACGAGCTTGCTTAATTGAATCAGAGGTTTCTCTGTCTAATGGAACTTCCCTTTTAGGCTCTTTACTATCATCGCTTTTTTCCGAAGAAAGAAGGGGAAGCGGTGTAAGAGAAAAGCCCGGAGTGAATCCAAATGGACGAGAAGCAAAGTTCTCTGGAGATGGAAAACTCCGGAAAGAAACCTTTGAAGAAACTTCATCTAGAGAGAGGGTTGCTACAGAGGCTAATCCATCTCTTGAGGTCTCTTTCTTTGTTACCAGTCTTTGATATTCGTTGTAGTGCTCTTCATACATACGATAAAGGTCTTCACGAATTCCATGAACCCTCTCTACAGATTTATGAAGACTTAAGATTAATTCACAAAGGGGCTTCAAAAGGGTAGCAGAAGGAGTTAATTCAGAAAGTGAATTTTTCCAAAATTTTGAAAACTCAGGAAATGAACTATGAATAAAATGGCTCGAGTCATTGATTTTATTAACCAATTTCAAAATTGAGGGTTGGAGATTCAGAATTTGGTTATCTAAATTTGCATGAGCGAATTGGTATTGTAGAATGGATTGAGTCTCTCGCAAATGAGCATGAATCCGAGAACTTGGATCAGCAATGTTAAGCGCGTCCTCAACATCCATTGATAATTCTTCAAGCTGTTGAAGAGTGAAATCCTTAGGGGCATAAAAATAAGTTCTCTTCTCAGAAGACATCCAGCCAAAGGTTGCAGCTAATGCTATACCAATTGGGGATTCCATCAGGGTTAGCAAGTCCTCTCTTTTTAAATGTTTTTGAAGAAAGCGACCTTCATCCGGTGCAAGACTAGAGACTTTTTTACGACCGATGTAATTAGGATTTTTTGAAAAAAGATTGTTTTGGGCGCGAGTCAGTGAAGCTTGTTCAATAAGCAAAGAAAATTTTTCCATGTATTCTTGGATGTGAAGAAGGGTAGAAAGCCTTTCTGGTAGTTGTCGAAGCGCAGTCTCTTCTAAGAAAGTCATCGATTGTCTTACCTGCTCCAAAACCGACCGATTGAATTGTTCACGAAAGGGTGGAATTTGCATTAACCAGGTATACATTTGGTTAACTTTGCGAAGGCGAGCAGAATCATTGGAGAATGCGAAAGAATGTTGAATTGAAGTTATTATTTGCTCAATGGGAATTTTTTTCGGTTTATCAGAAGACGCCAGTTCAACAGTTAAATATAACTTTTTAGCTTTTTCATTTTTGTGAGACTTACATATTTCTTCTAAATTAGTATATGCAGCTGCTAGATCTTCTGTTTGAATTTTAATGGACATTGTAATTTTAAACTCAATTTTTTATATTTATTAAATTATTATAATTTAAATTACTGTAAAAGTAAAGTTGCTTTTATTTTTGTAATAGAAGTTTTGAAAACTAGGAATTTACTTTTGATGCACCCTCTAGATGGAAGAGTGGCGCTCTCCCATTTTAAACAGACGAATAGATAACTCATGCCGAGGATCCTCAAACGAGATAGCATGGAGTGGACCTACTTCATAGGGGATTCCATCTGTAGATATTTGGGCTTTAGACTTTACTTTTCCAAGGCCTACGCTTTCGGCAAGAGAGGGGTACTCAATTTCTGGAAGTTGTCTATTAATAAAAAAATCGAGTAGCTGAATATTCGATTTATGTCCGAAGCAGCGATGGTAAAGCACACCATGATTGTCGAAGCAGTATTGGAATACGCCTCGGTAAGTTTTTCCTTTCGATGTCACTTCACCGACGACTCCATAAAAAGTATGACGCTCGCCTTTTTTGGTTCTCCACTCATCTTTATAACTGTAGAGAGTACCTACAAATTTATCGACGAAAGGCGAAAAGGCATGATACCAAGTGGATTCTTGTTTTTGGTGAGGTGTAAATGATGCGTATTTAGGTTGTGAAAGAGATCTTTCCGGATGTTCAAACCAGTCACTTACGCGCTGAGCGTAATTCTCTTCGGAAAATACCCTCTGGTTGGCAAAAAGAGTGGTTGGAAGAGGAGTGGGACGCGCTTTGCTAGGTGTACATGCACTTGGTATAACCGCTGGGGCTGCTACATCTGTTGTGCTGGATGTTCTGCTACTGGAAGAAGGTAGGGTTGGTGAGGGAGAACTTGAGAAGGAGGGACTACTGCATGAGCTACTTGAGGAGAGAGTACTCGGAGCGGAGCTACTCGAAGAGGGCGAACTACTGCTGCATGAGGGAGAAATTTCTATCCCCACGCCAATAGAAGAGGAGCTGCTTGAGGAAGGAGTTGTCGGAGCAACGCTACTTGCCTTGTGAGAAGGACTACTCTTAGGCTTTTTTTTACCTCGATGAGCCTTTTTCGGAGGTTTCTTAGATAGAGCAGCACTCTCAGCAGTCAGACCATCTTTAAGGACTTCTTTTTTTGGTTCTTTACTTTCTTCCTTTTCTTTTATCGAAATACTGGGATCCAGAGGAGAAAAAATATTTACTAATCCAAAAGGACCTATCCCTAATTCTTCTGGAGTAAGAAAAGATGTAGAAGAAAATTTATCCTGAGTTGAAGAAGTTGTTGAAGTGGACAAGGCAAATAACGGTCTTTTAAGAAGGAGTTGTTGATAACAATCATAATTTGATTTGTATAGAGAATAGAAATACTCATCTTTTTCGTACGTATTTATAACATCACTGGTAAGCATTATTAGAGAATTACATAAACTTGTATCTGATTTTGATATTTCTCTTATGGTTGCCTGATACAAATCTACAAGTTCAGGAAGATAGGAAATAATAAAACGGCTGTATGCAGAGTCAGGCTCGAGCTGTTTTTGAAAAGATAGTAGGGTCGCATTCAAAAGTCGCTCATGTTCCTCAAGTTTTTTACGGAGGAATTGATGATTTACAGCTAGGTGTTGTGCTTTAAAAAAGGAGCAGATTTTTGGGGGACAATCGATAAACGACATTACTTCTAAAAGTTTGCTCATTTCCTCAAGTTCTTCGAGGGTCAAATCGTCCATGGGAGTGGAATATTGATCATCACGTTGCACCCAGCGCATTTTAGCCACAAGAGCCATTCCTAGAGGCGAGTTCATAAGAGAAAGAAGCGCCTCTTTACTTAAATTACCTGCGAGAAAACTGACAACCTCCTTTCCATGATCTTCGAAGATTTCGCAATCACCATTTTTCAGGAAAAGAGTCCTTTGAGAGTGAATATTGAGCGCAATCTCGATACATTCAGATACTGTTTGGACGAATTTTTGAAGCGCAGAAAAAGTGGTGAGCACCGCGAAATGATCTTCTAATTGAGAGGTATGTAAATAAGCGCTCGCCTCTTTTACTTGTTGAATGAGGGATGGGTTAAATTGCTCTTTAAGAACAGGAATCTGCATAAAGAAACCAAAGATCTCTTTAGCTTTCTTAAGGCGATCTGAATCCGCTGACTCAAAAAAAGTTTTTTTTATAAGCGTGATAAGATCACTAGCATTCACTTCTACAGGTTTTCTAGAAATTTCGAACTTAGAAGTTAGATACAGTTTTTTTTTGCATGCTTTATCTTTGTGAGAATTCAAAACTTGAAAAACGTTATCGTAAGCCTTAGTTAAAAAATAGTCAGGGGAAGATAAAGACATAATTAACTCTTTTTATTTTATAACAATAATATTGTTTTAAATATTATATAATATTTAACGTTTTATTTGTTATAAAATGAATATTTTTTATACAAAGTAATTATTTAAAAAATGATTTAACAATTTTTTCTTAGATTTTAGAAGTATATGCATTAGAAAGGGGGTATTTTATTAAAATAAAAATGGATATAAACTATTTTAGGGTCTATGGGGGGCGTTGTCCAAGTTTAAAGAGACGACTGGATAACTCATTTCGTCGATCTTCAAACGATACTCCATTGAGCTGACATATCAAGCTTTTACTGTATAAATTATTTATAATTATATTATTATATCAAAAATTAAAATCTTTTATAATCAATAATCGCATATTTTTATTGAATTTCATTAAAGAGACAAATATTTTTAAATAAAAAATTTTTTATATTTTTGTAATATATTTCTTTAGGAAGAGTGGCAAATTGTAAATTTACCCTCTGTGATGGATCACCAGCGATTCAAATAATTTTTACAGGCCTAAAATCGATAGCATCACAGGAAGTGAGTTCATAGCAAATACCACGTGCGGTGCCAAAGAGCGGGAGGTATTCTTTTTTAAGGTTATGCAAGTGTCCGAATATGCAGTGGGTGATCTTAAATTCCTCTAAAATAGCGGAAGTACGACTAGGCTGAAGGTCTGCACCAATAGGTGGGTAATGCGTGAGAGCAATTCTTGTTATAGCTAGAGGATCGAGTTGTGATAGGCTGAGACGAAGACGCTCTAATTCGCGGGAAAAGATTTTTTCATCATCATCTTTAGAGATGAGGGGAGCAGATTTTGCTCGAGGATTCTCCTGATAATTGATGAAGTCACGAAAATTATATTCAGGCGTATCCCACAAGCGCGAACCGCCAATGGTCGTAGTGCCCCATGTAAAGCTATTGTTGTGGATAAAATGTAGAGAGGGAGGGAGGGCTTTTCGCATTTTTGCAGCTGAACTCCACCAGTAGTCGTGATTTCCCCGAAGTAAGAGTTTTGTCCCGGGAAGAGCGTCAATCCAAAGGAGATCCGCTTCCGCTTCCTCCAGTTTCATTGCCCAAGAAATATCGCCAGGTAGGAGGACGAGGTCTTTTGGACTGACAAGGTCACGCCAAGAAGTGGCGATTTTTTCGGTATAATCGTTCCACGCAGGACCAAAGACAGTCATGCTTTTATTCGGTACGCCAAATGAAAGGTGAGGGTCAGACAAAGCCCAAATGCTCATGAGATCCCAGTTTTAGGCTATACTAGCATATTCTATAGGGTAAATCCATCGGGTAATGATGTACCACTTGTTACAATAATGATACCATCGCGAATGAAAACGCCATCTCCGTCATATTCTTGCACCTGATTTTTATTGACTAAGGTGACATGATCTCCAATATGCGTGTCTTCATCGATAATAGTTTTTTCAATGATACAGCCTGCTCCTATGGTCGATAAAAGTTCTCGCCCCATGCATTGCCTTATCTCATTATGTTTGCCGAAAATAATCGAATCTCGAATGAGCGTGCCAGCCCCAATTTTAGAACGAATGCCTATGATGGAATGGGTGATTTCATCAGCCTCAATGATGCAGCCTTGTGCAAGAATCGATCTAGTTATGCGTGTCCCTTTCACGAAGGCGCTAGGTAAATCGCATCCATGTGCATAAATCGGTTGCTGCTCATTGGAGGTATCGAGACAATCTTTTCGATCGGTCAAGGCGAGATTGGCCTTATAAAAAGCAGAGATAGTACCGATATCTTCCCAATATCCATCAAAAAGAAATGCATAGCTATTACCGCGCTTAACCTGCTGAGGAATAATCCCATGGCCAAAGTCATCGCCCTCTTCTTGTAAAATGGAAACCAAAGCAGAGCGTTTGAATACGTAAATCCCCATCGAGCCTAAGTAGTGTAGAGCGGTGAGGGAGATATTCTTAAGACAAGGAGGCATTTGGAATTTTTTTAAAATGGTAGGGTCAGAGGGTTTTTCGTGAAAATCCGTGATTTTTTGAGTATTATCAATTTTTAATAGCCCCATTCGCCGAGCTTCCTGTTCAGGAACCGCGAGAGAGGAAATGACAAGGTCAGCATTTTTCTCACGTGCAAAATCCAATAGGGGGCGGAGGTCTGCATTATAAAGTTGATCACCGGAAAGGATAAGAAAAAATTCGGCAGGAGTTGCCAGAAGGTGGTCCAAATTCTGTCGAATCGCGTCCGCCGTTCCTTTGAACCATACTTTGCCCATAGAATTTTCTTCTGGAGAGAGCAGTTTAAACTCTACGGGCTGGAAATGATCTAAACGATAGGTGGAATAGACATGCTCGTTAAGGTCTGCTGCGAAGTATTGGGAAATAACCGCGATGTTCCTAATTCCAGAATTTAAGGCGTTTGATATGGGAATATCGATCAATCTATAGCGTCCTCCAAAAGCAACAGCTGGCTTGCATCGATTGCGGGTTAAAGGATGCATACGTGTCCCTTGACCACCTGCAAGTATGATGGCCATCACAGAAGGTTGATGGGTCTGTTGAGAAAACATTTAAACCAATATTATAAACCGCACTGATAATTTTAACTATTAGCAATTTAGTTAA
>JABDCS010000031.1 GCA_013288005.1 Chlamydiota bacterium
CTGTTAATGCATTCTTCGCTATAGCTACAATGCTAATCGCTATTCCAACTGGGGTGAAGGTTTTCAATTGGTTATTTACTAAATATCGAGGGCGTGTTCATTTTACAACCCCGATGCTCTGGTTTTTTGCTTTTGTTCTTAACTTTAGCGTAGCGGGAATGACAGGTATTCTCCTCTCGGTTCCTCCAATCGATTACGAAGTTCACAATAGCTTATTTTTGATCGCCCACTTTCATGGAATGGTAATTGGAAGCTTTTTATTTGGCTTTTTTGCCGCAGCGACTTATTGGTGGCCAAAAGTTACAGGTTTTGTCCTCAATGAAAAATTGGGGGTCTATGCATTTTGGTGCTGGTTTGTAGGCTTTTTATTAGCTTTTATGCCTCTTTACATGCTCGGCTTTATGGGAGCAACACGACGCTTGGATCACTATGCCGAATCTACAGGATGGCAGCCTCTTTTCCTTGTAGCCCTTGCAGGTGTCTTCATTATTTTCTGTGGAATAGCTTTCCAATCTTTGCAACTCTATGTGAGCTTTAGAGACCGCAAAAAATATCGCGATACGACGGGCGATCCTTGGAATGGTAGAACTCTGGAATGGGCAACTTCCTCTCCTCCACCCATCTATAATTTCGCCATTATTCCGACTGTAGACCAACGTGATCCTCTCTGGGCAAAAAAACAAGGTAAAGGTCCTAAACCTGAAAAGCCTGTTTATGAAACCATTCATATCCCCAAAAATGGACCCTTAGCTCTTTATATCGGAGTTTTGAGCTTAGTATTTGGCTTCGCATTTACCTGGCAAATATATTGGCTCGTCCTCGCTTCATTTATCGGCATCTTAATTTGCGTCATAACTCGTTTATCAAGTGAAGATGAGTTTGAGTATCTCTCTCCCGCTGAAGTACAAAAGATGGAAGAACAGTCACAAGAATTAGCTAAAGGGCCTGTATATACATGAGCGAATCCTTCATTACTTCAGAAACTAAAATTCCCGACCCCCACCAAGATACCTTCTCTCGGGCTATTTTTGGATTTTGGGCTTACTTGATGACGGATAGTATTTTATTTGGCTCACTTTTTGTTACGTACGGGGTCTTGCAGCATAGAACCTTTGGGGGGCCTTCCTCACATGATCTCTTTACTCTGCCACTTGTCGTAGCAGAAACGATTGTTCTTTTAATAAGCAGCTTTACCTGTGGTTTGGGGTTATTGGCGGCTGTTAGGGGTAATAAAAAGGCTCTTCTCGGTTGGTTTAGCATAGCGTTCCTCATGGGACTATCTTTTGTAGTCATGGAAGTAACGGAGTTTTCTGCTTTAGTGCGGGAAGGACACACGTGGCAAAAAAGTGCTTTCCTATCCTCATTTTTCTCTTTAGTCGGCACTCACGGGCTTCATGTCTCGATTGGTCTATTATGGATGATCGTGCTGATAGGACAAGTTATCAAAAAGGGCGTCACGGTAACCACTTTTCGTAGACTTGTCTGCTTCAATATGTTTTGGCATTTCTTAGACTTAGTTTGGATTTTCATCTTCACATTTGTCTACTTAATGGGAGTACTCTAAATGCAAGATAATTTAAGTCTTAATGAAGTCATCAAAGAATGGCATGGCTCCCATAGACATTATGTAATTGGTTTTTTGCTTTCGATTTTATTGTCAGGTATCGCTTTTTATTTAGTCATGGCAGGCTTTAAAGGCTCCACAATTCTTTACACTATTATTGGACTAGCTCTTTTACAAGCTGTCGGACAGCTCATCTTTTTTCTCCATCTTGGAAAAGAAGAAAAGCCACGTTGGGAGACCCTTCTCGTTCTTTTTATGATTCTGGTCGCTGTAATTATTGTAGTTGGCTCTTTATGGATCATGTTTGATTTAGATAAGCGCACTATGGATGGTATGGCTCCTCACCAAAAAATGTTACCCCATACGATGACAAACCATTCCTAACAAGAGTATTATGATCAAAACTTACTATCTGGTTACAAAACCGGGAATCATTGTCGGCAATGCCATCACAGTCGCCGGAGGTTTTGCTTTAGGATCGCGTGGCAGCTTTAATCCCTTGTTGTTTCTAGTTACTATGATAGGCTTGTCCCTTGTAATTGCGTCAGCTTGCGTATTCAATAATTGCATTGATCGACATGCAGACCAAAAAATGATGAGAACCAAGAATCGCCCATTAGCAACAGGAGTCATTACTGTTGGTCAAGCGATTTTATTTGCTAGTATTTTAGGAATAATGGGCCTTTCTGTCCTCGCGGTTTATACCAATTTATTAACCGTATCGATAGCGGCAATGGGTTTTATCATTTATGTTTTCTTGTACAGTTTTTGGAAATACCGCACGACTTATGCCACAGAAATCGGCAGTTTTGCAGGAGGGGTGCCTCCAGTTGTCGGTTATTGCGCTGCAAGTGGTCAGTTTGATTTAGGTGCGCTCCTTCTTTTTTTAGTCGTCGCTTTCTGGCAAATGCCCCATTTTTTTTCGATCGCTATGTATAGATTCAGTGATTATTCAGCTGCCTCAATTCCAGTATTGCCAATCAAAAAAGGCATGCAAGCTACTAAAAAGCGTATGATGCTGTACATTATCGCTTTTATCCTCGCCACATTATCCCTTACCGCTATGGGGTATACAGGGTATAATTATCTCGTTGTCTCTTCTATTCTAGGAGTGGCTTGGCTTTTTTTGTGCATAAAAGGCTTAAGAAGTGAGAATGATGCTCTGTGGGCACGCAATATGTTTCGCCTGTCTCTTTTGATCATCTTAGTACTTTCTGTGATGATTTCTGTAGATGTAGTTACTCTTCCTCTTTGAGAGAAGAATTTACATAGTTACAATTCGCATCTTTACTAATTTATAGATCAAATGATTAGTGCATGATTATAATTTTATTTACAAAAATGCCCTTTATGTTAGACAGGAGTGAAAAGGCAATCAGAGGTTATTTATGAAAAAAATGGTTCCTGTTCTCTTAGTCGTAGCGAGTACCTTAGTTATGTTCTCCTGCCACAAAAAACAAACTACAGAACGAGCAAGGCATCACGACGATAATTGCGGTTGCTGCACAGAATGTAGTTATGAGACTTATAAAGAAAAAGGGAACTGCGAGTGTTGTTCTTCTTGCGATTACAAAAGTTGTAAAAAAACTAGTAAAAAGAGCTGCAAATAGCAAGTTTTTGCACACATTCCGTCAGGTCTTTTGGGGCGCAATCAGGGATTACAAGACATTCTTGAGCTTCACCATTTCGGATGGATAATCCGTAATGATGCCGTTTGCGCCCATCTTCACTACATCGTAATAGATTTGTGGATCATTAATGGTCCAGGGAATAACGCTTAGACCAGCTTCATGAAGTGGTTGAATTTTGCTCAGCTTAAGCAAAGTGTAATGAGGCGATAGGATCTTCGCTTCCACTTGGCTAGCCAGATCAAGAAGGGGATTTACCCACTGTTTGCATCCTATCGCGTAATGCTCCAAATTAGAGTGGCCAATAATAACGCCTAGCGTTGCTTCGGCATCTTCTTTTCTCAGTTCTTGTAAAATCGAAAAATCAAAGGATGAATAATAAACTCGGTGTGCCATCTTGGCCTCGCGCACAATCTCGACAATTTTTTTCACAACGAGACTAGAAGAGGGAATACAAAAGGGTGTTGTAGGATCGGCTTTGATCTCGAGGTTGAGGAGGATTTTTTTTGCATGGGGATCAACAGAAGTTTCTAGATACCTAAAAAAATCCTGTAAAGTAAGAATAGTAATTCCCGTAATCATTTTTTGTTTTGGAAACTTTTCATTCTTGAGCTGTCCGAAATCGTATGACTTAAGTTCCGCTAAACTTGTATCCTTTACCCATTTATTTTCTTTAAGGGGTGATCCATTGGAATCTTTGAGGAAGATAGGATGAATGCAAAAGTCGTGATGAAGAACGATTTCACCGTCTTGCGTCATGAGTAAATCCATCTCAATAACATCTGCCTCGGTTGCGATAGCAGTCGCAAAGGAGGGCCACGTATTTTCTGGGTGAGTTCCTCTTGAACCTCTGTGTCCTTGAATTTCGATATGGCTATTCATTCATTGTCTCAACTGAAGCTCTTCAAAAAGTGTCATAAAGGTATATAGTCAAACAACTCGAAACAACTTAATTCAGTATTTAAAAGAACATGGTCTGGTGAAAAAGGAGATGATCAAACGGAAAAATTTTAGAAAACGATCTCCATTCTTTTCATCTCCTTAGTTAAGGAAGAATCTGATCTATTTAAGCGTTGGGGCTAATCGGCCTTCGCTTTTTTTCTTGGTACTTTTGCACCTTTTTTTCGAGCTTCAGAAAGTCCAATTGCAATTGCTTGTTTTCTGTTCGTTACTTTTTTTTTGCTCTTACCTGACTTTAAAGTTCCCGCTTTCATCTTGTGCATGGCTTTTTTAACGCTTTTCTGCGAGGCTTTTCCATATTTTGTGGGCATATAACTTCCTCTAAAGTTAAGGCTGGTAATTCCTTCTGATAGTAGTTAAGCAGCGCGTTTAATCGCTTTTGTGTTTACGCCTTTATTAAATATGGTTCCTTCAGCAATTTCTGAAAGTTTTTTATTCGCATGGCCTTCTTCTTTCGAATTCTCTTCGAGTAATTCTAGAACATGATCATATTCAAAGCTTTTTGCTAAAGATTTCAAAATCCCATATGAAGCAATTTCAAAATGTTCGACATGTTGGGCACAATTGATAAGCGCAGCATCTTTGACATTCACTTGATAATCGGATTCGATCACTTTATCGGCTTCTTTTAAGAGGTGTTCCATAGCTTCTGAGGCTAAGCTTTTTGAATCTAGATGAAGCTCTTTGAAAATCATCTCGAGCCGTTTAACTTGTCCGCGTGTCTCTTCAAGATGACTTTTTAGGGCACTTTTTAATTCTTTAGAAGAAACAGCTTCTATGACCTTGGGCAAAGCTTTAACAATTTGCTTTTCAGCGTCATACATCAATTTAAGTTCGGATACAAATAAATCGTGAATATTTTTCATGTTTTTACCCAAGTTTCCTTCTTCTAGAGTTATGCTGGTCCTCGTCATCATTATCTTCGCCTTTATAAACATCTTCGCGGGCGTTGTAATCGGTAAAATTTTCATGTTTGGAGGAATGGCTATGGAAGGATTTTTCGAATTTCTTGAGCTCCTCTTCGGCGCGTTGTCTCTGCCATCCATATCTCTCTTCAAGAGAACCTAGCAATTGTTCACGTTGTCCATTAATCTTAACCAGGTCATTGTCGGTTAATTTTCCCCACTTTTCTTTAACTTTGCCTTTAAATTGGTGCCATTTACCAGAAAAAATATCTTCATTCATAATATCCTCCGCAATCTTACAAAAACTATTAATTACAGTTATTAACTTAATTATTTTAAAAATAGTATTATAAAACAATCCTATAATTAACTTTTCTTAAATATTTGTTTAGTAACGACTTATGAACTCTTCCGTAATTACTATTAATTAAACAAATTGTTTGACATTAGAGTAATAATAAGCTATTAGATTAAGTAATGGGTGTTATTTGAAACATACATTAAAAAAACCGGTTTTTTGTTTTATCAATTAAAGGAAAGTTATGAAATATCTATTAACAATAGTGGCTATGAGTCTCACATTGTCTTTAAATGCTTGGGAAAGAACAGCAAAAAGAGATTGCGAGGATATGAAAGATCAATGTCAAAAAAATGCGGAACAGACCTGTAATTCTCAAGATAAAGAAAGCTGCAAACAGATGAAAGAAGATTGCAAAATGCAATATGATCAGTGCAAAAGAGACATAGAAAAGACCGATGAAAAGAGCTTCTCCTCAGCATTGAGCTTCATGGTAAGTCGCAAATTCAACGACTTTACTCATAAAGAAAAAGTTAAAGCGATGGATTACGCTGATAAAAATAAAATGGATCCTGATGCAGCAGTAGAAAAAGTTATGTCAGATAGAAAATAACCATTCACTTTTTCAAAATGGAGGATTTGCAATATACAGATTCCTCCATTAATATTTTTTGATCATCATTTGAGTTTGTTTTATAGGATAATGTATGTGGAAGATGGTAATTTTGTGGTTTTTAGGTGTCCCTATCGGCATTTTAGTTTTACTAAAGATCATTGGAATTGTTTAATTTTTCGAGCTAGAGTTTCTCATGAAAAAAGATAAGCCTAGAAAAGTTCGCCCTAAGCAAAAACAAGCCCCGCCAGGACTACAAAGCAAAATGACGCCCCAACCCGAGGCCGAAAAATCTTCTCTACCCGGGTATAAGTTGTCCAATAAAGTTGCGATTGTTACCGGAGGGGACAGCGGTATAGGACGTTCAGTTGCCGTAGCCTTCGCTAAAGAGGGTGCTGATGTGGCTGTTTTTTATCTTAAAGAACACTCGGATGCGAAAAAAACGAAAGAATTAGTCGAGAAATATGGCAAAAAATGCCTGCTTATACATGGGGATATTGGGGAGGAGAAATTTTGTAAATCAGCTGTGCAATCGGTTATCAAACATTTCGGCCACTTAGATATCTTAGTCAATAATGCAGCGACCCAACGCCCTCAAAAATCGATCCTGGATATTACGGAAAAACAATTAGAAAATACTTTTCGGACAAATATTTTCTCTTATTTTTTTATGGCTAAAGCCTGCTTAAAGCATTTAGAAAAGAGAAAGGGTACGATCATTAATACCACATCGGTAACAGCCTATAGAGGCAGTAAACATCTTCTAGACTATGCCGCGACAAAAGGGGCTATCGTTGGGTTTACGAGATCACTATCTTTATCTTTAGTTGAAAAGCACATTCGGGTGAATGGTGTTGCACCTGGACCTGTGTGGACGCCTTTGATAGCCTCAACATTTCCTGCAAAAAAAGTGGCCTCCTTCGGCTCCGATGTTCCAATGAAGAGAGCAGGGGAACCTTCCGAAATTGCTACTTGTTATGTCTTTTTAGCTAGTGATGACTCTTCTTATATGACAGGACAGGTTCTTCATCCCAATGGAGGGGAAATTATCAATACCTAAATATTGGGAATAAAAATGAAACTCTTTCAGTACAAGGCCAAAAGAAATCTCAAAACTTCGAAGGAGCCCTCTGCTAAACTTCGAAAAAAACAAAGTGAAGAATTAATCTTCGTCATTCAAGAGCACCACGCCCGGCGGTTACATTACGATTTAAGACTTGAGGTAGACGGGGTACTAAAAAGTTGGGCTGTTCCTAAAGTGCCTTCGACGGATCCATCTGTTAAACGTTTAGCAATTATGGTAGAAGATCATCCTTATGATTATAAGGATTTTGAGGGCACTATACCTTCCGGGTATGGAGCAGGAACGGTTAAGATTTGGGATAGCGGCACCTATGATGTAGAGGGTAAAGATGCTAAAGAATCTCAAAAACTTCTGAAAGAAGGTCTTAAAAAAGGCGCATTGAGCTTTGATTTAAAAGGCCAAAAGTTGAAAGGCATTTTTCATCTGGTGCGTTTAAAAAATTCTGCTAAAAATGAATGGCTCTTAATCAAAAAACATGAAGAGAAAGTAGCTAAAAAAGAGAGCAAACTTGATCTTCTCGAAAAATCTCTTTTTAAAAATCTGGATAAAATTTTTTGGCCTGCAGACAAAATTACGAAGGGCGATCTCATGCGCTATTATCTTGAGGTTGCTCCTTGGATTCTTCCCCATCTTAAAGATCGTCCCCAATCTTTAAAACGATCACCCAACGGTATAGAAGGAGAGACGTTTTTTCAGAAAAATTTAGAAAAGCACCCTGATTGGATTGAAACCATTCCGATTCAGCACGAACGTAAAAATATCGATTATTTGCTCATTCAAGATGAAAAAAGTCTTCTTTATGCAGTGAACTTAGGCTGTATCGAAATCCATCCTTTTTTTTCACGTTTTCGAAAATTGCAAAATCCCGATTTTGTAGTTTTTGACTTAGATCCTAAAGGTGCGTCTTTTGATAAGGTTATCGAAGTGGCACAAACCCTTCATGAGGTATTAGAAGAGATTGAAATTCGCAGTTATTGTAAAACCTCAGGAGCCACTGGTTTACACATAGCGATCCCTTTAGGCGCCAAGTACAATTATGAAGATGCTAAGAAATTTGCTTTGCTTGTAGCAACGATCGTTCAGGAGCGCATTCCAAAAATTTCGACTTTAGAAAGATCCATTGCTAAGAGGAGAGGCAAAGTATACATCGATTGCTACCAAAACAACTTTGGCCAAACTCTTGCATGTGCTTACAGTGTACGAGCTCGCCCTGGTGCGCCCGTTTCTACCCCTTTGCACTGGAAAGAGGTAAAAAAGGGTTTGGATCCGAAAAAATTTACAATCAAAACTATTTTCAAGCGTTTGAAAAAATGGGGCGATCTCTACTTGCCTGCACTTGAAAAAGGTGTAGATCTTCGGGCTGCTTTAAAAAATATTTCTAAGCTCTAAAATTAGCTTTTTGCTCGATTTTTTGAAGAGTCTTCTTTTTGTTTAGCATAGCACCAGCAATCCATAGGGTGGTTATTGACCAGACCAACCGCTGACATGAATGCGTAGATAATTTTAGAACCGACAAAAGTCATTCCGTAGCTTTTTAAATCCATTGAGAGTGCATCACTCTCGGGCGTAGTAAGAGGAGCTTCACTTAAGGATGCCCAGTGATTCATTACAGGATTATCATTCACATAGTTCCAAAGATAACGATCAAATGAGCCAAATTTTTTCTGAATTTCTAGAAAGCCGCGCGCATTTTTCCTTGCAGCGAAAACCTTCAAACGATTCCGAATGATCTTAGGATTCTCTAAAAGTGCTTCTAAGTCCGCATCACTCATTGCAGCAACTTTTTGCGGGTCAAAATTAAAGAAAGCTTGTCGATAGCCTTCCCGCTTTTTGAGAATTGTCTCCCAGCTAAGTCCCGCTTGAGCACCTTCGAGAATAAGCATTTCAAACAAATGCCGATCATCATGAACGGGAATGCCCCATTCATGGTCGTGATATTCCGCATAGAATTCTTTGCCAGGCTGCCAACCAAAGCACCTTCTTTTGCCATCTGCACTTAATCCGGATGACATAGACTCCTTTTCCTTTTGTGAAATTATCCTTTTTATTTCCGCGCCGAGCAACAAAAGCAGCTATTATAAAACGTTTTCGAAAAATGCGCCTCAAAATTTCCTAATTACGAAATTATAAGGAGGAGTTCATTCCTCTTAAAATTCTATCCGGATTAAAAAGGGGCTCTGCTATAGAGAAAACAAAGTAAAGATTTACATATATGCCCGATTTTCATGGTATTTTCTCTCGATTATTCGAATTCCACACCGATCTCGTCTCCTACGATCTCAAAATTGTCTTGCTTTTAGCTGTAGGATTTACTCTCGCAGGCCTCTTTGGATACTTTGCTTTACGGTTAAAAGTATCGCCTATTTTAGGTTATTTGCTGGTTGGATATCTGGTAGGCCCCTATTCACCAGGATTTGTTGCAGACGTTGAAATATCTGAGCAATTAGCAGAAATTGGGGTAATTTTAATGATGTTTGGTGTCGGGCTTAATTTTAAAGTCCAAGACCTCATGAAAGTGAAACGCATTGCTATTCCCGGAGCTATTGGCCAAACTTTTCTTTCCGCCGCAATTTGCGCCCTTCTTGTGTATTTTTTTGGATGGCCCTTAAAAACGGGGATAATTCTCGGATTAGCCATTAGCGTAGCCAGCACTGTCGTCCTCTTCAGAATGTTGGGAGAAAACCAGCTTATGAATACGCAAGAAGGTCATATAGCTGCTGGCTGGCTGATTGTCGAAGACATTATTACAGTGATTGTCCTTCTTCTTCTTCCGGGTATAGCAGAAATACTCAACTTAGAAGTATTTTCTCTAAGAGATTTTGCGTTTTCAATCTCTCTCGTCATCGTCAAATTCGTAATATTATTCCTGATTTTAGCAACCTTAAGTAAGAGAGTTGTCACTTTTTTACTTTCGAAAGTAGTCAATACTCGTTCGCATGAATTATTTACCGTATCGGTATTAGCCTTAGTTTTTCTCATTGCCACCGGAACAACTCTGTTTTTTGGCATTTCCATTGCATTAGGTGCTTTTATTGCCGGTATGGTGATTAGAAGAACAAGAGTGCATCACAAAGTCTTTTTACATTCACTACCGATGAAAGACGCTTTCATTGTGATTTTTTTCATGTCAGCAGGGATGTTATTTAATCCTGTCGTAATTATAGAAAATTTCCCACTTTTTATTAGCGTGCTGGGAGTTATTATATTAATAAAACCAGTGATAGCTTTTATAATTACAATATTTTTAAATTATTCTTACAAAACCGCTTTTGTAATATCCGCAGCACTAACGCAAATTGGTGAATTTTCTTTTATTCTTTCAGAACAAGCGATGAAGTTTGGATTAATTCCGAATGCGGCCTATGACATTGTGGTTGCTTGTGCTTTGATCTCCATCGCTTTAAATCCGCTGATTTTTAAATTCTTTTATAAAAATCACAATCGCTTCGCTTTTTTTAGGAAATAGCAGAGCGTTCAACAAAGAAGTATCTGTCGTTTTTTAGATATTGTCAGCGGTATCTTTTAAGTAGAGCGCAACGGCTGTTGCATAAAGACGGCAATGACTAATAGAGAGAAGAATATGGGGGGAGCCTAGTCGTGAGTTGGCTTCTGGAGAAAAGGTTACCAAAGGACGACCGGCTGAATCATTGAGGATTTCCATATCATGCCAACCTAATTGTTGGCCAATTCCACAACCTAAAGCTTTTGATATAGCTTCTTTAGCTACAAAGCGACCCGCAAAACGAATCGCGGGATCATGCATGGATAGACAATATTGCTTTTCTTTAAGAGTTAACAAGCGATTGAGGATTTTATCACCGTAATAGGAAAAACTATCACGGATGCGATCGATCTCGATGATGTCGTTACCAATTCCCCGAATATTATCTGTCATCGTTGTCATCTTCATCATATCCACGATGGTTAGCATAAGCCAATTCAGGCTCTTCAAAAGCGTTGCAGAAGATCATTCTTCCCGAAGAAGTATGCTTGACCGACAGAACTTGTGCACCGATCAAATCTCCAATAAAATCGCCGCCACCATTGACAACGACCATCGTGCCATCTTCTAAATATCCGACGCCTTGACGAGGTTCTTTGCCATAACGCTGGATTTTGATTTTAATACATTCGCCTGTCTGCATAAGGGGCTTTAAAGCATTTGAAAGGGTATGCATATTGATCACTCGTACTCCCTCTAAACCCGATATTTGGATACGGCTGATGTCGGCCGTAATGATATTGGCATCTAGTAGACGAGAAAGGCGGATGAGTTTACCGGATATTTCACGGACATCTGGGAAATCTGTGTCGTTTAGTCGCAAATCTAAGGAAGGAATGTCTTCGAGCTTTTTGATGACTTCAAGAGCGCGTCTCGCTTTGGCTTTGTTTACTTCATCACTTGTTTCTGCTTGGGCATAGAGCTCTTTTATAACAAAACGCGGGATGATGAGTTGACTATCAAAGAGTCCCGTTACAGCTACATCGAGAATACGAGCATCTGCTAAAGCAGAAATATCGATGACTAAATCCTTTTTCTTGTGCGTTAGGGGAGTTAGCTTCACAAAAGGTATGCTGATGTGGATTTCGTCAGAAGCTCGCATGGTCATAACCGTGCCTAAATACAACCCGAATAAAAAGAAGGAGATTTTTACCGCTTCGATAACGGTGGGGAGAATAGCATCTGACAACAAAGTAAGGTCAAGAATAGCATTAAAAATGAGAACAAGCGCTTGCCCCATTAAGTAACCCGCGAAAAGACCCATTGCTGTGATATTGAAGGAGCGGAGATTAAAACGTCTAAAAAGCGTATCAAATCCATAAAGTGTCAAAGCAAATGCGATACCCAACCCGATTCCAAGAGATGTATTCACCAGCTTGGATCCTTCAGGTAGCGCCAGCATAAAAGTCGTCATGAACAATATGCTGAGGAACATGAAAAATACGCGGATAAAGGCAAGTGAAATATTCATTATAGAGCCCCTTTTATTCGACAAATATTCTACAAATGAAACGAATTTTATGAATCAATTCGTTTTTTGTCGATTAGATCTGCATAAAAACATAAAATATATGTTTTTTAAGATAGAGGTGGACATGAAAATTCCGCGACGTATAGCTATTTTTTTATCGGGTTTTCTTTGGACAGGCATTGGAATTATGCTTATGACCAAGGGTATTCGTCTTCTAATGACAGCGCAAGGACCTCTTATCAATAAGCTCCTCCCTCTGGCAGGAGAAGCTCAGCAAGCTGTATTATTATTAGCCCTGTTGAGTTTGGTTATTGGAACATTAAAGGGGCGAACAGTTTTAGCCCGGGCTGCACGTAAGATGATCGATCGCTTTGCGGGGTTGCCCGATCCCATTCCCTTATCCCGCATCTATCCAGCCCGCTATTATATTCTCTTGGGCTGCATGATGAGTCTTGGTGTAATTCGCCGTCTTAGCGGCGTAGCGGATGATATCGGAGGTGTAGTAGACTTAGCGGTTGGCTCAGCACTCGTTCAAGGCTCTATAGTCTTTTATAAGGCTTTAGCAGCCCGTTCGCCTACTTATGATAAGGCAACCGGTGGTAAATAGTAAAAGCTCGGTAGATTTGTTCTGTAAGGATAAGCCGTGTGATTTGATGAGTAAAAGTAAGTGGAGAGAGACTAATAAGAGAAGAGGCACCTGCTTTTATAGAAGAAGTTAATCCGTCAGCAGCGCCAATGACAAAATTAAGTCTTGATCCACGTTTTTCTCCTTCCGAGAATAGAAATTGGGAAAATTCTCCACTCGTGAAAGAAGATCCTTGAGGATCGAGAGCTATATAGAACGACTGTTTTGCAAGTAGCAGCTCCATATGAAGATTATCTTTGGGAAAATGCCAATGGATTTCTGCATAAGGAGTGAGTCGTTTTGCGTAAGTTTCAATAGCCTCTTGTAACCAATTTTCGTGGTTTTTGCCGGGGGAGTATAGGGAGATTTTGAACATGATTGCCTTCATAATATGGGACCCGGCGAAGGAAGCTCTTCCTTTTGTCTTACCAGTCCTAGGGCGCCCTATTTTATGGTATGGGTGTTTATTTGCGCTTGGATTTCTTCTTGCCTATAGGATTTTCTACAGCTTCATAAAACGAGATTATTTAGAAGAGCCCGCGCTTGTGGCTTTTCGAGGAGAAGCTAAGGTTCATACAAAACTTTTGGCAGAACGCAGTTTAATGGCGATCGGCTTAGGAGCTATTTTAGGTGCGCGACTCGTCGATGTTTTTTTCTATCAGGACGTATCTTCATGGTGGAATAACCCTTTATCTATTTTTTTTGTATGGGAAGGAGGTCTTGCGAGTCACGGCGGCGCTATAGGGATTATTATCGCTCTTTTTATTCTTGTGCGACGTTTAAGAAGAGAAAAAATGGGCTTTTATTCTTTCTTATCTTTGCTTGACCGAATAGTGCCAGGAGTTGCTTTAGCTGGTGCTTGCATACGAATTGGGAATTTCATTAATCAAGAAGTTTTAGGAACACCGACAGATCTTCCTTGGGCTGTGCTCTTTCTTCATCCTGCCGATGGAAGTCTTATTGTTCCTCGACACCCGGTTCAGCTCTATGAGAGTCTAGCTTATATAATCTTGTCTGGACTTCTTTATGCCTTATGGACAAAAAAGCCACATTTCCGACGAGAAGGGGTCTCTTCCGGTCTTTTTCTCACGATTGTTTTTGGTTTTCGTTTTCTCATCGAATTTGTCAAAGTAGAGCAGAGTGATTATATACTTCTTTCTTCAATGACCATGGGTCAATTTTTAAGTTTGCCTTTTCTCGCTTTCGGGATCTATCTCTTGTGGCGATTACGCAAAACGCCCAATCGTCAGATGGTTTAAGAAACCCTGGCAAATTTATCGCAGAGTTTCAAATCAAATGGCAGAAAGGGAAATTGTTCTGAGCAAACCATTTGCATGAAGGAGAGAAACGAAGGGTTATTGCGTGAAAAGTCATAGGCAATTGCTTGCCAAAAGACAAAGCGATCAAGAGAAGATTCTTCTTTGTTAGAAAGAAGTGTGTACCAAGCATATTTGTAGAAAATAGACACCCGGGTATGCAATTGACCCGAATAATAACTGAGTCCAGGATGTTCCCGCAAATAGGTCTCGCAAACTCGAGCTATAAAATCGTGATGATTATGGGGTGGGTTGCTCTTAGCTAGCTTGACAATGAGACGTAAAAGAGGAACTTCGTTATCAAAGCTAATTGTACGGTAAACTAGGTCTCCCTGTGCACTCCACAAAGTGATTTTCCGAGCAATTTCTCCATGATTACGTGTTAAGAGCGCATCACGCATTTTGTGAAAAGCTTGGTAGGTATGATGAACCAGACTACTGAATGTCCTCTTGGGGTCATCGATGAGTTGCTGAGCGATTTCACTTTCGATTCTTAGACCGATGCGGTAGGAGAGATCAGAGAGAAGATGGGCTTTTTCGCTAACTCGGCGCCAAATTGCAATTTCTACAATTTCGAGATCTTCGGGTGAAAATACAGGTAATGAAATGGCTTCGTGATAAGAAGTGACTAAATGAGCAGTTAGTTCATTTAAGGACTCCTTTTTAGCTCCTCGCAAAAGTATTTCGGCTGAAAGAAATGCCGATAATGCTTGATCAACCGGACGCATTGGTTCTTGGTGATGATAGGATGCTTCAATTGTTTGCTCAAGGTCATTAGCCGAAATGGATTTTGGCAATTGAGTCGCGAGAAGATAGAGCGAAAGAATTCTCCTAACGAGATCGCCGAGCGATATTTTAGGTACAAAGGAGTTACAGAGATCGATATGGGTTTCGATAAAGTGCAAAAGTGCATTTTTTTCTTTGCATAAGAGCCTTGTATGTAGGCTTGAAGTTGCATAGAGTTTTTCTGCAATCAAAGCAGCTACGGAACTCAGTAAAGCTTCTTGTGAAGAAAAAGAGGGAATTTCTGAGATTGTAGTAAAGCTTTCAATAACCTTTGTTTCTAGTTGTGAAGCCGTCAAGTAAGGTTCTTGTGTTTTAATTTCTAAGATCGTTTTCACGATCTGTCTATCCAAGAGGTCATACTCATCATAGGGGCTATTGGTCTCTTGAAGAATGCTCCACGGTAAGAGATGGCGTTGCATAGACCAAATGAGACGTGTAGTATGATCTAGAGAAGGCCTTATACCATCAACTACAGCTACGCATTCACTAATCTTCAGGCCGAGCTGGTGCGCATAGTGGTAGGGTTGAAAGCCACCAATTGACATTTGTGGATAATGGCGTAGATTTTCACTAATGAGAAAAGAGAGCTTTAAATTACCTTTTTCGTCAGTTGCTCCTTTCTGGGCTTCCACTTGTTCGGTATAGTAGGCTATTTTCTCCCAAGACTTTCTTAGCGCGGAAACTCCCAACCGGTAATGGGGAAATTTTTTCTGAAATTCGGGAACAATTTTTTCAAGTAACGTCTCCTGAATTTTTAGAGACCATTTTTTAATAAAACCTTGTTTGCGCATTTCTCCGCGAATTTTTTGCGAAAGAAAAAGGTTCAATTCCGAATAAGGGTCATGGAATTCAGGCGATTCATCGACAAGCGAGCAAGGGTCGTCTGCAAAAATGGGTCCTTTGCGACTTGTTCGCGTGTGCAAACGATTCGTCATCCAGCGACTGGAAGAAGATCGATGACCATGTGGGTAATCCGAATGTGATGAGGCTGCGCTTGACATGTCTCTATATTAAAAAAATTTTTGCTACGTATTTCCGGTCTTACTCTCCTGGTGAATTTTTTGTCTAATATTTTTTTTACTTTTTTAGAATAATTTACAAGCTAACGGTTTAGTTCATTGTTTCACACAGAGCTATTCCCGAAATTTCAATAAGAGCGTCAAAAGGAAGGTTGCCAACTTGCATGGCTTGACGAACAGGTTTGAGAGGGTGGGGGATTTTTTCGGCATAGAGAGTGTTTACTTGTGCAAGATCCTCTATATTTTTAAGATAAATTTCTATACGAACAAGAGAAGTAAGATCGAGGCCCGCTCCCTTAAGAATGTTCTCGATATTGATAAAAATCCTCTTCATCTGCTCAAGAACACCGCCTTCCACGATCTTACCGGATGCGGGATCGAGACCAATCTGTCCGGAAAGAAATAAAAAACCTCCTGCAGCAATGGCTTGAGAATAAAGGGGGGAAGAAGGGGCTTTCGGTACTTGAATTTGTTTAATTTTTTTCATGCAATTCCTTTAAATGGGTTTGTCATTAGAATTATCAGGCTTAGAAAACACTAATTGGGTCTAAAGGCTAGGGAAGAATGCAATTGCCTCTTGATGATTTTGCATTTCTTTTTGATAATTATGCTAGCATAGAGAAATCGAAAAAACAAGGTGAGGAATCATGAACCAAACGACAATTGCTGGCCATCTCGGGGCCGATCCAGAAGTCCGCTTCACATCATCAGGCCAGAAAGTCACTACTTTACGGGTTGCAGCACGTGTCCGACGTGGAAATAAAGATGAGACAATTTGGTGGAAAGTAACTGTAT
>JABDCS010000032.1:0-14224 GCA_013288005.1 Chlamydiota bacterium
CTGCAACTCCAGAGAGAACTATTCTTCTTACTCTCACGTAATCGAGTAATAAGCAGGGTAATCCTAGAGGCAGGTAATTCCTCGCGCTATCTGAAAAATTTGTTAAATCTCTTTTTGACTCTAAGATTAAATCAAAAAAGCTTCGAAATCGACCAAGTCAATTTTAGAGCCATTTCTTATACTTTATGGATTGAATAAACAGCTACAACGCCCAAGCTAAATGCAAAACTCAAGGAAGCCATTATTAAGGTACTCGCATTCTCTTGTATCCATTGTGCACACGGCTTGGCTCGTTCCGCCTGGAGTTGCTCAAAAGTAACTACTCTATTTAGCCCTGGATCTAACCTCTGGTAATGAGAAATATTAAACCGAGTTCCAACTTGTGGATTTTGGATAATTGCCTCAAATTCTTCTTCCGTAATAGCTCTCATATTTCTTGTGTACACTTTAGTAATGTGGATATTCGGGTGCATGGATGGGTTTGACCCTGGAGAAGAGGTTGTAATATTTCTTGTATAAACATTGATCAAATTTGTTAATCGCGATGTCATAACACTCTTTTTGTATTTCTAAAATCTAATTATTATTTATTAAACGATGAGAAGCTATAATACTAATTGCTAGGATTACAGCTAAAAAAGTTCCTGCAAATGGAGCTATATTTTCATCCCCCCATTGCCTACAGGACTTTCGTACACGAATGATTTCTCCTCGCTGCTGGATTTTAAGATTTGTGTGAGGGATATAACTTACAAAATTGAAATGTGACTGTTGAATTGGGGATTCTTCAGGTAATTGAGCCATATCTTGATAAAATTCTGCAGCAGTAATCGACCTTTGATCTTTAGCAAATTTTACACTTTCTGTAATAAGCCCCCCTTTTTGATGAACATCTTCAACCAATTCTTGAGAATTACTTACCGGAAACACAAAGCACTCACTTCGTCTATAAATTGTAAAACCTGTACAACTCATCTTTAAGGCATCCTTAAAATACTCTCATAAAACAAAATATATATTAGGCAATTCGAGATGAAAATTCTACATAAATTAATTTCCTTCGATTTTCAATTCCTTATGATATAATTATTTTCTTTAAGAATTGATAATAAAGTGATTCATTAATTCTCAACTATCAATCAATTAACCATTTCCGCAATAATTAATAAAGGCTCTTACTGGTACCTTCATCATGGCCATTCCTATGTTTTCGCTCTTCTCTTTAGCACTTCTCTCTCTCATGACTCTACAGACTATCTCACGAATTTTTGCACTTCCCAATGAAACAGAACTTCCTTCTCAAGAATATTTGGAGCCCCGTTTCGCTCCTTTTCTAAAAGGGGAAATAAAAAAAGAATTTATCTCTGAGGATAAAGAGTGTTTTGATGCACACGGTTCAGCTATTGTAGAAACCATCCCCAGACATTTTTGTGCAGTTTGGAAAGGAGGACCCGGTGAGGGCAAAAGCAATGAGGATATTAAGGAGAATGTGGGGATATGGCTTTCTCTTACAACCGATAAGGGATGGTCAGCCCCAATAGAAATCGTGGAAGCAAAACGCTCTCTTTGTTGGGCTCCAGTTCTTTGCAAACTATCCCCTACGGAACTCTTATTATTCTATCGTAGAGGAAAGGATCCTCGCCATGGTGTAAGTTTTCTGAAACGTTCATTTGATGGTGGTATTCAATGGGCTAACGAAGAGATTCTCCCGGCAGGCATTGTGGGTCCAACGCGAGGAAGACCTCTGCTTACAGAACATGGAACGCTAATTTGTCCATCTTCTATAGCGGTAGGCGATCCAGAAGAACTCTTTAAGGCAACTGCAATTTGGTTCGATATTACTGAGGATGGTGGAAAACATTGGAGAAAAATAGGGCCATTAGAACTCCCGACTAGAAAGTTTGGGGTCGTTGAGCCTGTTCTCTTCAAAGATGGTCAAGGTAGATTGCGCATCCTATGCCGCGATAGAGCCCACAAAATAAGTGAAAAAGGCTTTATATGGTCAGCAACCTCAAATAATGAAGGCATAACTTGGTCTCAACTTGAAAAAACCGACCTTCCAAATCCAGATTCGGGAATAGATATTGTGGATCTGGGTAAAGGAAAACTCCTGTTACTCTATAACCATTCCCATACCCATCGTTATCCCCTTCATATAGCAACTTCCGTTGATGGAGGAAACAGCTGGAGCCATCCTTATATTCTCGACGAAAAAGGCGAATTTCCCTCAGGAATTTTAGCAGCAGATGGAAACGTGCACATCACCTATGCTACGGAAACTAATAAAGGACAGCGCAGAATTCGCCATGCAGTACTAAACCCTTCAGAACTATTTTTAGATCTAAAGGAAAAAGATCTCAATTAAGAATGATCAGACTGTAGAACTAGAGGAAGTCACAACAGCTATGACTTAAGCACTCCATAGGTTATGATCATCCAAGCGCATGATGGTAATCTACTAATGAATTAACAGCGCCCATCAGATTCTAATTTCCAATAATTAGAAAGCACTTCTCCAGGAATTTTCTAAATGGGGATTGTGGTAAGGCTGATATAGCAGCCTCCACACCCCCCACTGCCACCTCCAATACTCTCAAGTGTTGAATCGGATAATTTTCTAGAATTTACTGGTGATGAAGGTAATAAAAGTATCCATTCGTTTGGATGTTCCTCAATAACTCGACAATTCCAAGTATCAGGAATTACAAAATCCTCGTCATATTCGGACTTTATGTATTCTTGAATCATTTTTTTTGGATCTTTTAATAATTTTTCTTTAAATTGCGGATCCTTCCAGGCTTTTTCAATAATTTTTTTATTGAATTCTTCTTTACTTAACTTATCCATTATCTCTCCGCTTACAAAAATTTTGATATAAACTCATCATCATATTTTTTTTATAATACCACATAAAAATTATTGTCAAATCTAGACAATTTTCATATAAACCACGCTCATAAAATGGTGAGTTATAGTGGGTGTCCCATTATTAAAACACATCACCCTTTGAAATTGGATAAATAATCAGAATTTTAATATAGGATCAGAAAGCGTAAGGAAAAAGACAAAAAAATCAGACCTTTTGCTTAAAAAACCCCTACTTCACAAAATGAGGTGTAAAAGCACTTAAGTGAAAAATAACTCGACTACAGGTCTTTTATATTCCGAATATCAAGATTCCTCTATTCAAATCATTCTAAATGAATTAATTGAAATTTCAAATACAACTGATTTATCTCCAATTCCCTCAGAAATTAGCGACTTGCCTTTCGGAGAAGCTTTTTGGCAATGGTTAAAGCTTGCACACATTCATCTCAACAAAAAAACAACTAAACGACAGCGAAACTTATTCAGTAAAAAAGCCTTTCTTAATCTTGAAATATCTTTAGTAAAACGTTGGGTCGACTGCTGCGCGCCCTCCTTGACACTTGAAATGGGAATCGCTCGCTTACATGGCCATCTTATTGGAAATTCATCTAAGGCGCGTTACCAGTCCTTTATTCAACAAAAGATTAGAAGTCCAAACGAACTTCGTAAATTCTTTCAGGAATATGCCTTGATTGGTCGCTTTGTGGCGCTCTCTCTACAATATTGGGTCAATAATACTACAGAGTTATTAAAACGCCTTCAGTTTGACAGTCCTGTACTTGAGGAGTTTTTTCTTAAAAAAAATAGAAAATTAGGCTTTGTCACAGAATTCTATGGGCAACAAGGTGACACTCACAATAGGGGGCAAACCGTCTGTGCTTTATCTTTTTCTTCAGGTCTATCTTTGTTTTATAAACCCAAGAATTTAAGTATTACGACTCATTTTAATAAATTCATTGAGGATTTGAATCAATTAGGATTAGACCCTCCACTCAAAAGCTATCAAGTGCTCAATCGCGGCAATTATTGTTGGGAAGAAAAAGTAAATCATATCTCTTGTAAAAGTCGTGAAGAAGTGGAACGTTTTTACCAACGATCAGGTATGATATTATGCTTACTCTACATCTTAAATGGATACGATGTACACTATGAAAACTTAATAGCTTCAGGAGAATATCCAATTGTAATTGATTTAGAAACTCTTTTTCACCCCTTATTAGATGATTATTATTCTCAATATGGTTCGATTCCAAACGTTTTAAGAACGGGAATGCTTCCACAGTATGTTTTCGGAGAACCTGAAAAACCTGCTATAGACTGCAGCGCCTTGTTAGGCGAAGTTAATGCGAATCAACGAGAGAGAGGCATCTGGGAAAATATCAATACAGATGAAATGCATCTTGTATTTATACAACAACGCAGTAATGAAGATGAAAAACTTGAAAACAAACATCGTGTTTTCCTAAATCAAGAGCTGATTTTTCCTTTTCCCTACTCCATGCAAATAATACTGGGATTTGAAACCTTGTATCAATTGATCAAGAAGAATTATGAGCTAATTTTAAGAGAAAACAGCTCCATTTTAAAAATGACACAATGTCCTATTCGTCTTGTTATACGATCAACAGCATTTTATAGGAGAATCCTAGACAAGTTGTGGGAGCCGCAAATCGCTTTAAATCCTCAAGAGATTGAAAAGACGATAAATTTATTACTTCGCTATCCTCTGCATATAAAAGACGACATTAATTTAAAGATTTTTTCAAAAGAAAGAGATGCTTTATTGAAAGGAGATATTCCCTGTTTTCATGGTTACCCCATGAAAGAATATCTATTTTATGAAGATGACTTGATTAGTCAAGCTGCATTAAAGGAAATTCCCTATAAAAGCGTTAAGAGTCTTATAGAAAATTTGCATGATCTAGAATATGAAAAACAAGTAAACTATATTAAACAATCGCTATATGCGGCTCACTTCAATTCATTTGAAAAATCAGAAGCACCCATTACATCTCTACCCAACACGACTGAAATTTTTCCTCTTAATACAGTTGAGCTTTTGTCAAAAATTGAACAAATTGCAAGTAATATAAGAGCCTGCGCTTTTGAAAACACTAATGGTTCCATCGGATGGATTGCCTTAGATCTACTTCCTAACCTTCAACAAATGAGTCTGGAACCTCTAAGCAATAACTTATATAACGGCTCAACAGGTATTGCTTTGTTTTTTGCTTCTCTTTTTCATATTACAAAAAAAGAAAAATGGAAAACAGAAGCTCTTAATTCCCTTATTGAACTGAGATATTTTCTTAAAACTCATTCCGATTCTAAGCGTCAACTAATTGCATCCAATGGAATAGGAGGCATGATAGGAATAGGCGGAATTATTTATGGTATCTTTCATATAGGAAGATTGCTTCAGGAGTCTGAGTTAATCGATCTTTCCTTCAACCTTGTTGAAAGCATTGGCGATAGCCATGTTCAAGAAGATGTTTCATTTGATGTAATGAAAGGCAGCGCTGGTCTTTTACTAGCCCTGCTATCTTTATATCACCACAGTGGGCATCAAAAAGCTTTATTTTTAGCTAAATTATGCGGCGATCATCTTTGTGCAAAAGCAGAATTTTTTAGTCCTAATCAAATAGCTTGGAGAACTGTGCATCAAACTGCCCTAACAGGGTTCTCACACGGTACCGCAGGAATTGCATATGCATTAATGAAGCTAGCGCACTCCGTTCATAACGAAAATTACCTAGATTATGCTTTAAAAGCACTCCGCTTTGAACGATCTGCTTTTTCTAAAGAAAACAAAAATTGGCAGAAAGAGGCATTTTGCAGTCATCTACCTAATTATCAAACTATTCAATGGTGCCATGGAGCAAGTGGAATTGGATTAGGCCGCTTAGCCTCACTGACTTTTTACCAAGAATCAACTATGTATGAAGAAATTGATATTGCTATTGAAACCACAATCGACCGATTAGTAGGAGTAAATCATGACTTATGTTGTGGAACATTTGGTCGTCTAGCTTTTCTCTATAAGACTTCTGAAATCTTAAAAGAGCGAGTGGATTTGACTCCCTTAATCTGGAATACGTTAACAACCATTTTGAAACAAAGTGAAAAAGAAGATGGTAAAATAGAATTCCATACGGGTCATCAGAACTATTATAATCCAAGTTTTATGAAAGGTTCGGCAGGTATCGGATATTTCCTCTTACGTCTTCTTAATCTAACACCGCAACTTCCAGACGTCTTAATTTTGGAATGAGTAGTTAAATAAGATGAAAGCCTCCTGAAATGGCCCTAGCAAGCTATCCTTTATTTGAAAGCAAATTGCACGTTCCAAAAGCCTCTTTTTAAAGTAAAGGAAATGTCATGGTATTTTCACACCATGATTTCCTTAAGATTTTTTTCAACTACGATACATGAAGCTATTTAACGAATGTATGAAATGAAATATTCATCGCTTTTGAGAAGATTTTAGACAGCTTTTAGATTCAAAAGAGATGGTTAATATACACAGTTAATATTATCAATCTCTATATTGGAACATTGTAAAGGAAGCCTGGAATACCTCGTTTCCAAGAATTTTTACCAGTACTTATGGCGCCTCGAACAGGTGTTGGTAATCTATAAGAAACTTGATCTCTCCCTTGGCATTGTTAACGTCGAAGAAGATGAAGCGGCTCTAGTGGAAAGTGGCGAAGATTCGTGTTTGAGAGAGATAAAAGGAGAAATCCTTTCCCTTGAGCGCTCTAAACTAGATGACATAAATTCCTAAAATTTTCATGAAAACACAATTGATTCTACCATCATTAATGCATTGAATGAAGTGTAACTAATTGATCTTTAGGAGAATAAACAGTGAGTGTCTCAATGAGCCTATCTGCAAGATAGCTTTTAGAAAGAATGAAGCTGTAACCGCAATTTCTTTTAAATTTTCTAAGTCCTTCCTTACATCGAATTTCGAGACTTCCATCCAAACCTTTATTTCATTTAAATATCGAATAAAATCATCTCACAATCTTGATATTGATTATCAATAATTTATGAAATTAATAATAAGCAGTAGATTAAATGAGATGTTTTATGTTTAAACACCTCATGTTCAGTCAGATGAATAACTTTCCTTAAGCAGAAGGACAGAATCATCTATTCTTATCCTTATAAGCAGGGATAGAATAATGGAATCAATTTTGCAAACTCTTCAGGAAGAGTTTCATAAGACTCTTTCCTTTACAGAAAAAAGCACAACGCGCCTTTATAAGTTTCCTGAAGCGCAGAATATTATTAAGATAGCTGTAGGGATGAGGCGCTCGGGCAAAACTATTTTCTATTTCAGACAATACGGGGATTATTATCAGAAAACATCCCTTTAGAACGTATTTTATACTTAAACTTTGAAGACGATAGAATTTTGCCTATGGACTATAAGGCCAATGGGAAGGTTAATCGATACATGGTACACCCTATATCCTCAACACCATGACCATGAGTGCTATCTTTTTTTTAGATGAAGTTCAAAATGTCGATGAATGGCCTCTCGTTTTAAGAAGAATACTCGATACGAAAAATATCAAGATTTATGTAACAGGCTCGTCTGCAAAATTATTAAGCAAAGAAATTGCTACATCTTTACCGGGCCGTTCTCTATCCATAGAGATTTTTCCTTATAATTATCTGGAATATTTATCAGCCCATCATCTAAATCCGCCATTGAAACCGTTCGGACAAAAGGCTCTTGATTATCATCGCAATTATTTATTGGAATATTTTCGTTCCGGCGGTTTTCCGGGGATTCAATTAATGCCCCAAAATGAAAGACTAGAAGCATTACAAGGCTATGTAGAAACTGTTATATTTAGAGACATTATTAAGCGATATCAAATTAGCAATATAACTCTTATGCAGCACTTTATTAGTTTTTTATTAAAAAACATCGCCTCTCCATTTTCCGTTAATAAATTTTACAATGATATCAAAAGTCAGGGACATAAAGCGGGTAAAGACACTTTATATTCATACCTCGACTATCTTGAGGATGCCTTTCTTATTTTTACGGTCCCTATTTTTACTGAATCTCTTCGTCATAGACAAACTACACCAAAAAAAATATACGCTGTTGACAATGGCTTAGTTCTTGCTAACACTTTAAACTTATCGGATAACTTAGGAAAGCTTTTAGAAATCAGGTTTATCTCGATTTACGTCGACAAGGAAAGAAAATCTTCTACTATCAAACTTCAGATGGTTACGAGAAAGATTTTGTTACGCAAGATCCACAAGGTAAATACGAAATGATCCAAGTTGTATGGAATACAGATGATCCAAAAACACTGGAACGAGAATTAAGAGCTCTAAATCAGGCTGAGATAGAATTAGGCTTCAAGGGAAGACTTTTGGACTACACATACTATTTGCGAAACTTTCTAATTTCTGATAATTAAGAACATCCAACGTAGAATTCCAATCTACAACCGTATAAAGATAGAAAAATAAGTATCCGTTAGGTGGTATTCTCTTTTTTTCTTCTTTGTAATGTAGCACCTAAGAACAATTGGATCGCATTTTTGATATGGTCGGGTTTGAGTTTTGGTATAAACCTGTAACATTGGTACCCTGAGGGTGTTTTTACTTTAAATTTTTCTAGTCCTTTTGTGAAACCCAAGAAATGTTCTTCTTCTAGCCATACTTGCTGTATAGCACCTATCGAAAATTTATCCTTAAAAAACTTTGGTGGTTCAACCGCATACGTTATACTTTCATCATCTGCAATTTTCATTATATATACAAACCACATGCCCATTTCCTTATAACTGGAGAGTATGCTCCACATGCGGTAAGAAGCCATGAGGGAATCAGCTATTGGCAGAGGATAATCTCGTAGATATTGATCAACTAGACATTGCGCCAAAAAAGCACTTTCAGCAGGCTGGAGCCCTCTAAATCCCTCCGATCCAATGGTGAGAAAAAATACTTCGGGATGTTCGGCAATTTTCTCCCAAAAATCTCTAAGATAAAAAAATTCTATTTCGGCTTCCCAATACCCCTTTGATCCATCGCCTCTAGGAGCATCAATTGTAAAACGTTTTCTATCAGCAGAAACCCAGGGCTCCAAACCTAAAAAATTCTTACCCGTAGTAATGAATTCTCTATTATGACAAAACTTATGACTATTACGATCTTCCGTTCCCACTCCACGTCTAACGATTTGAATAGCTAATTCAGGCCGGCCATTGCTATATGTAATAGGGATAACATCTCTATCTGCCACAGGGATAACATCCCTATCTGCCACTATGTAGAAATCGGGATAGACGCTTAAGATGGCATGGGGCGTATGTTTATAGGACCCTTTATAGACGTGAAAGACCTGCACACCACCCTTCTTACAATAGTAAATCCCACCATCATCAGTTAAAAAGTGCACACCTCCCTCTCCGTCAATGGAGGCATCAAGGAAAGAAACACCCCCTATCTCTTTAATCTCACTTTCATCCACATCCCCATAATGTATAAAAAGCCCGTGACCTTTAATAATTTTACATGTGACAGAAGGAGGCTTGGAAGTATATTCGCACGCTTTTTTCATAGTTTTTAGCAAAGAGTTTTTCTCTCCATCCATTCCCCTTAACTCCACCTTCCCTACTACATGTGAAGGGCCTCCTTCTCTCCTAACAAACTCTCTCTTAAAATATTTCCTCTGGAAGTATCCCTTAGTTAAAATTTTTTCATGAAGATTCAGTGCATCTGTAAGCTGTTGTCGCTGCTCTCGAAGTCGTCCTATTTGCAATACGTCTGAGAATTGAATCGATTGCCACCTAGGTTGCGGTTTGTATACGACGCGTTTTTTAAGGTGTTGTAGCTTTTCCCCATTGAACTCAATCTTCCCCTTTAGCTTCTCGATTCGTTCAGTGTGCGCTTTTTCCCAACCTTCTTTGGCTATTCTTTGGTTTTTTTCTTTCTCGTTTTCCACGTTTTCAGGAATTAGACAAAAACGGTGACATAGCAAATATTTCCACAATTTTTCATCTGCTCCTAAAATATTCCCACTTTGGGAGGTGACTTGGAAATTACAGAGGGAACGATAGTCTAAGAACTCTAGTGAGTGTTGAATATGAACGGTCGGAAAATTGTTAAAGAATTCACAAAAAGCTTTGCTAGCACTATTTCTTATCTCAAAAGATCGAGTAATTCTAGGTAACGAACTAGAACTAGATTGTGATCTTCCAGTCTCTATGACGGGTTCTTGAGAAGCTACGTGTAAAGTTGAAGTAGAAGAAGATGACGAGTTTCGAACGGATATATGAAATCGATCTATAGCTGATGACATAAGCCCAAAAATTCCTCAAAAAAGAACCCAACATCTCAATATAGTTTTGAGAATGTTTTAAAAACTTGTCTAGTATGTCAATAACAACCAAAAAAATATATAAATAGAGCTGTCTTTCATGTGAATTTCTCCTTTTTCCCTCTATACAAAGTAGCCGCTAAAAACAATTGGATTGCATTAGTAATATGATCGGATTTGAGTGGGGGTAAAATTTGGTAACATTCGCTGCTTACAGACGTTTTTACTTTAAATTTTTCTAGGCCATTTTTGAAAATCGAGGAATGTTCTTTTTCTGGTTTTATTCGTTGAATCTCACCCAGAGGCAATTTATCTTTAAAAAATCGTGGCGGTTCAATCTCATAAGTACTACTTTCATCATCTGCAATTTTTATTGCGAATGGACACCTGAGGCGTGTTTTACTATCACTCGATAGTATACCCCACATATCATAAGAAGTGATGAAGGCCTCATCAATGGTTAGAAGATATTCTCTAACATATTGCTCCTTTAGACATTTAGCTAAAAAAACACTTTCCGCATGTTGGAGCCCTCTAAAACCATTAGACTCGACAGATGCAGAAAATAGATGGGTGTTTTTAGCAGTTTTCTCCCAAAAATCTCTTATAGAAAGAAATTCTATTTCGGCTTCCCAACATATCTTTGACCGATTGCTTAGACGAGCATCGATTGTGAAACGTTTTCTTTCAGTATAAATACAGGGGCCAGGATTCTTAACAATTCCTCTTTTAGAAGGAAGACTAAGAAATTCTTCATTATAACAAAACTTATGACCATCACGCTCTACCGTCTCTACCCCACGACGAACTATTTTAATAGGTATTTCAGGTATCCGAGTAGTATCTTCAATTTGAATTACATCATTGTCTGCCACTATGTAGAAATCGGGATAGACGCTTAAAGAAGCATAGGGCGTATGTCCATAAAACCCTTGATGAATTCGAATTGGTATCGCATCGCTTCTCTCACAATAGTATATTTCTCCTCCATTCGTTAAAAAGTGAATGCCCCCTTCTCCGTCTAGGGCAGCATCAAGGATGGAGACATATTCAAACTCTTTACAGTAACTACCCTTTTTATCGGTGATATAGAGCTTACAGCTTCTAATTTCCCAACTTACATCTAGAGCGTGTGAAGTATTTTGAACTGCTTTTTTGATAGTTTTTAGCGAGGAATTATTCTTTATACCCCTTCCAATTAGCTTCACAGATCCTACAACATGGGATGGCCTCCCCTCTTTTTTAACAAACTCTTTCTTAAAGTATTCTCTTTGGAAATATGGCTTAGTTAAAATTTGTTCGTGAAGACTTAGTGCCCTTGTAAGTTGCACCCGCTGGTCTCGAAGTCTCCTCATTTGTAATATGGATGGAATATGAATTACCGATTGCCACAGGGATTGCGAAGAATTTACAACACGTTTTGTAGTATGCTGTAAATTATCTTTGTTATTTTTAATTAGTATTTTTAACTTCTCGATTCGTTCAGTGTGCGCTTTTTTCCAACCTTCTTTTGCTGTTCTTAGGTTTTTTTCTTTCTCTTTTTCCACATTTTCAGGAATTAGACAAAAACGGTGACATAGCAAATATTTCCACAATTTTTCATCTGCTCCTAAAAGATTCCCATCTTTTGATGTGACTTGAAAATTACAGAGTGAGTGATAGTCTGCAAAGGTTAAGGCATGTTGGATGTGCACTATTGGAACATTGTAAAGAAAGCCTGGAATACCTCGTTTCCAAGAATTCTTACCAGTATTTATAGCGCCTCGAACAGCTGTTGGTAATCTATAAGAACTTGATCTCTCCCTTGGCATTGTTAAAGTCGAAGAAGAGGAAGCGGCTTTAGTGGAAAGTGACGAAGATTCGTGATTGAGAGAGATAAAAGGAGAAATTCTTTCCCTTGAGCGCTCTAAACTTGATGACATAAGTTCCTAAAATTTTCATGAAAACACATTGATTCTACCATCATTAATGCATTGAATTTGAGTGTAACTGATTGACCTTTAGGAGAATAAACAGCAAGTCTCTCAAATGAGCCTATCTGCAAGATAGCTTTTAGAAAGAATGAAGCTGTAATCGCAATTTCTTTAAATTTTCTAAGCCTATTCCCTACATCGAATTTCGAGACTTCCTTCCAAACCTTTATTTTCATTAAATATCGAATAAAATCATCTCACAACCTTGATATTGACTATCAATAACTTATGAGATTAATAATAATAATTGTAATAATTTTAAATTTATATTATAATTAATTAAATTTTTAGTTTAATTATAAGGAGTTTTTTATGGGTATTCAACTTTATCAAAGAGTCCCATACATCGAATCAAGTCCTGCTTTGCCGTCCGCCTCTTCGTTAGACCTGTTACCTACAGATATCATTCGACAAACGGCAACCTATCTGGATGACCGAAGTATAAACAGTTTAAACACTACAAGCCGCTTCATCCATAAATCTCTAGGCTCTAAGTCAGACGATAATAGGGAATCTGTAGGTTCTACTCCAGACGGTACTAGGAAATCTGTGCAAGCAATTGCTCCTGTCATACACCAAAATTTTGAAGCCGCAAAAATAGCGTGGCAAAAGGAAGGTTGGGCTACTAGAAAATTCTGCAACTTATTCTCTTCAACAACACCCAGATTCCTGTATTTGGAATGCCCCATGTGGATAATCATTGCGGAACTTACGGTAGCTATTGCACTTGCTGTTGGAATTACAGGTTGGCCTGTAGCGCTCGTCTTTTTTGGCACTTTTTTTTTAGGGGCTGTTGTGGATGCCATGCGAACCTGGATCCAAAATAGGGAAATCAGAAATTTTTCACGCTTATCAGAAGAATTCGCTAAAACCTTAGCTCAATTAGATCATGCTAGACAAAATAACCTTAATACCGAAGAAATTGAAAGAAATTTGCAAAACCTAGAACTTAAACTTGCTATCCGAATATGGGCTGTAATCTCAGACATAAAGGTAGATGGTGCATATTCAATTCCCCGCGAATATAGTTATAGAACCCCTCTTGAATTTGTACAATGTCATGAACGCCATAAGGTTTTGATGGATGCAGCTCTTGATCTTCTGAAGAGTCAACTCATTCAACATGGAGTCAATTCCGAATTACGCACTCATCATTTAAAGCGCATGGAAATATTAGTTGGTATTCATGTGAATACTTCTGAGAGTGAGAAATCAATACAAAGTATAAATACTTCCTTAATACAAGTAGTTACTCATCAAAGGAATTTAACAGAATTAGATAGTATTCCTGGTGATGAGGCAGCCCAGCAACGGGAACAAGTAAATAGACAAATGCAACAAGAATTACTTCTTCAAGCTGCTGCTGGAAGAGATAGAGGACGCTTTGACGGAGAGAAGGCCGCGTATTTAAACATGGCAGCTCAATTTGGAATTACTGAACCTGTAAAAGAAAGATTACAAAGAGCTATTCACCGGATAAACACCACAGCAAGGGATCTCTTTTTTCATATGCGAGAACGCATAGACTTGAATCTAATCGATTGATCCTTAGAGAATAAATATCAAGCGCCTCAATGTGCCTGCTGGAAGATAGTTTTTTTAGAAAGAATGAAGCGTGACCTCAATTTCTTTTAGATTTTCTAAGCCTAATTCTACAGATCGAATTCCGAGACTTCCTTATTCCTTCCAAATCTTTATTTCATTAAATATGACATAACTTTTTCTCTACCAAGCTTGATATTAACTATCAATAACTTATGAAATTAATAATAATAATTGCACAAATTAAAAATTTATATTATAATTAATAAAGTTTTTAGTTTAATTATAAGGAGTTTTTTATGGGTATTCAACTTTATCAAAGAATCCCAGACAGCGAATCAAGTCCTGCTTTGCCGTCCGCCTCTTCGTTAGACCTGTTACCTACAGATATCATTCGACAAACGGCAACCTATCTGGATGACCGAAGTATAAACAGTTTAAACACTACAAGCCGCTTCATCCATAAATCTCTAGGCTCTAAGTCAGA
>JABDCS010000032.1:14324-15094 GCA_013288005.1 Chlamydiota bacterium
ATTCGACAAACGGCAACCTATCTGGATGACCGAAGTATAAACAGTTTAAACACTACAAGCCGCTTCATCCATAAATCTCTAGGCTCTAAGTCAGATGATAATAGGGAATCTGCAGGTTCTACTCCAGATGGTACTAGGAAATCTGTAGGTTCTACTCCAGACGGTACTAGGGAATCTGTGCAAGCAATTGCTCCGGTCATACACCAGAATTTTGAAGCCGCAAAAATAGCGTGGCAAAAGGAAGGTTGGGCAACTAGAAAATTCTTTAATTTTGCCTTATTCTCGTTAACACCTAGAAACACATGTGTTGCTCACGAAGCTACCATGTGGGTGCCTATCGCAATTGCTACGACCATCATTGCAGTTAGTTTATTAGGAATTACAGGTTGGCCTGCAGCGCTCGTCTTTTTTGGTACATTATTTTTAGGAGCTGTTGTAGATGCAACGCGAACCTGGATCCAAAATAGGGAAATTAGAAATTTTTCACGCTTATCAGGAGAATTCGCAAAAACCTTAGGTCAATTAGACCATGCTAGACGAAATAATCTTAGTACCGTACAAATAGAAAGAAAATTGCAAAACCTGGAACTTAAACTTGCTATCCGGATATGGGCTGTAATCTCAAAGGTTGAGATAGATGGCGCAAAGCTAATTACCCCCGAGTATCGTTATCGAACTCCCCTTAAATTTGTACAATGTCATGAACGTCCCAAGGTTTTGATGGATGCTGCTCTTGATCTTCTTAAGAGTCAACTCATCCAACAGGGAGT
>JABDCS010000033.1 GCA_013288005.1 Chlamydiota bacterium
CAAGTATAAGCACCTTCGACAACCATACCAATTTTTTCTCGCGCAGCATCCGGATGCAAACCTTCTGCGATCAAGCGCCCAAACATATAATTTCGACTGAGTTTGGAAAGACATGTCACGCAGAGATCTCCCATTCCGGCTAAGCCATTTAATGTCTCTGAGCGGCAGCCTTTGGTGATCGACAATTTACGAATTTCGTGCAACCCACGCGTCATGAGTGCAGCTTTTGTATTATCGCCAAAACCCAAACCATCTGCAATCCCACAAGCGATGGCGATGATATTTTTCAAGGCACCCCCAAATGCAACTCCGATCAAATCTGTATTGGGGTAGACACGAAAATAAGGAGTCGAAAATAATTCGCATATACTAAAGGCCAATGTCGCATCATACGCAGCAGCTACCACAGATGTAGGGAGATGCTGAATCACTTCTTCCGCATGCGAAGGTCCACTTAGACAAGCAATATTACCACGAAGACTCTCTCCAAGAACTTCCGAAACTACTTCTGTTAAAAGCAATCCACTATTTTGTTCGATGCCTTTTGAAGTAATGACAATAGGACAATTCACATTGCCCGCTGCAAGAACTTGCTCAAATACAGGGCGAATGCCTTTAGAAGTAACAGATTCCACTAACCAGTCACAGCCCTCAATTGCATACCCAAGATCATGAGTAAAATGCACTCTTTCGTGGGCCTTATGGCGTGGCAATTTGGGATGTTCGCGTGTTCTGGCCAAAAGTTTGGCAAATTCAGGATTCGCCGTCCATAATCGTACTTCGTTTCCTTTAGAAGCGAGAAGCGATGCCAGGCAAAAACCCCAAGTACCAGCTCCTAAATACGCGATCTTCATGGTGGTTGCCTCCCAATTTGATCATAATCAAGTAAAGAGTTTTTCAATATGCAAGAAGTATCAAAAAACGTTTTTCAACTCTAGCGATCTACGGATATTCTAGAAATGGATTTCCGCACCGTTTCAGGGCTTTTCTCTCCAGTAGCGTTTTTTAAAGGCGCGTAGATCTCTTCGCGTTTATAGACGAGAGCAGGCATTCTCACTGTTTCACCTAGAGCATCGAAGAGAAATGTTTCTAATTTTGCTGCTGAAATCTCCTCTATCGAACAATCCGAAGCATGGAAACATGAGGCTCTTTTTTTTGCTACGTGCCAGAGAAAATCTTTATCCACTAATTTCTTAGCCAATCGCATACGAAAAAGGAAAATATTAATATTAGCTAAGGAGTAAACAAGTGAACCGTCTGCTTGTTGAGCGACCCGCTCCGCATGACCAATCTCACTGTACTCAACAACGCAGGGTCTATCATCTTGTCTAGCTAAGACTCCAACTTTTTCGAAGGGATCATCTCGTAGAATACAAGCAGTGGTCACATCACATCCACAGCGGTAATGAAAATCAATAAACGTAGGATCTATACGAGAAGCTAGGGGGTTATCGATGGGTAAAATGGCAATATGTTCGATTCCTAATTTTTGCCACCTCGGCAAAATACCCGCTCTCTGCAAGTAATGGAAAACTCTGCCGTTCCCATCTGGACCTTGGCATAATTTTCCAGGCCCCTCTAAAAACCAATTTCCTAGAGGATCAAGTAGAGGAAGAAGATCTTGTACAAACAGCTCAATGTTTTCTGAAGGTGATAACTGCGCTCGAATAGCGTCGACATTTAACGGCGAACACATAATCGCAATAGGAAGATTAGAAGAGCTCTTACGCAAATTTTCTATATGGAGATCTAAAAGCGTTTTCCCATTCTCAGGAAATAGAGGAAAAAGTGCTTTTGGACCCTTCCACCCTAATCGCGTTCCCTGTCCTCCAGCCAGCAAGATATATCCGACTTTTCCTAAGAGATTGTGCTGGGGCTTAATCTCAATAGCAGAACGTAAAATGTAATCGTTATAAGGCTGAATCGAACTTGAATCTGCGGATCGAGGCTGAAGAGTTTCGCGTTGTTTTTGCAAAAGATCAGCAGGCAATTTTGCAAGCGCTTCCAGAAGAGTTCTTGCTTCTTCTTCTGAATTCAATCCTTTAACTAGGTGAGATTGACCGAGCTTGTCTGTTAGACTACGGAGTTTATTTAAAATTTCTTGAGCTTGCATGTTCCCTTACTCTTCAGAGCTTGCAATACCTCTTCTACAGGTATCCGAGAAGTGTCTTTGTTCCTCCCAACAAACGGCATGTGCATAAGAGCAGGATTAGGAGAAGCCACTTTTTGCCGTAAAATCCCTTGCCGTGGATCGGCCCAGAGAGAAACGATATGTAAAGGCATAACGATATCCAAATAGTAAGCCAAGCAAAGAACACCTGAATCGGGAACAACCAGATGGGTACAGCAACTTTTAATAATCGATAACATTTCGAGAAGATTCGTCTTTCCTCGTAAATCTACAATGTTCTCACCTTCAAAAACAGGTTGCGGACTGAACCCAAATAGGAAAATGCGTGCGTCGAGCTTTTTTGCTTCTGCAAAAAATCGACGCCAGTGATCGACAGGCCAATTTTTTTCATAATTATAATTGGTTTCTGTTTGCACATGGACACCAATCGAAATTCCACTAGAGGTATCTACGAATTTTTTATGAAGAGTGTCCCATTCGCTTCTCCACGTCAGCTTAGGCGTTAGCTTCCCAATCTGGGGATAAAGCCAGCGCGTGGGGTCAGGCTTTTCCATAATAAGATCAAAATCAGCTGGTGAGTGGCCGGTTTTCCTCAACTCTTCCTCGACAGAGAAGGATTTTCCTCTTTTGATAGTAGGGCTTGAAATCACGGCAATATCGTGCAAAAGTAAAAACCCTTCTTCAAGATCGGGTCGCGTAAGAAAAGTAATTTCTGCCTGAGGAAGGTATTCACGAATACGATGGGTAAGAGGGAATAACCCTAAAGCAATATCCCCTAATCCCCTGTTCCAAACGATAAGAATTTTTCTCAGTCCTCTATCTACGGCATCACTTAGAATATCATCAAGAGGGTTGGGAACGAATAGATGTTTGAGTGTCCTGATCATGAATTTAGTCAATTAGGTTTTCAAAATTCGCAAGATTGCAGCGGTGACCTCTTCTGCAGTGATCCCTTTCATGCACCGAAAATCAATAGGGCAGGTCCGTTTAAAACAAGGGGAGCAACTGACGCTTTTCTGAATGATTCCTGTCGATCCATAGGGTCCTGTTACCACGGCATCGGTAGAGCCGAATAAAGCCACAATCTTCGTTCCTAGGGCCGCGGCTATGTGCATGGGTCCACTATCGTTAGTTAGTAAAACATTACACAACGAGATGATGCTCGCTAATTCGCGTAAAGAGGTTTTTCCAGCGAGATTATAGATACGCGATGGAAGACCGCTGCAAATCTCTTTGACTAAAGATATACCATTTCCATCTCCGAAAAACAGCACAGAAGCGTCTGTCTTATCGAGTATCTCGAGGGCAACTTGACGAAAGCGCTCAGGCAACCAACATTTTGCCGAGCCATAAGCAGCTCCTGGATTGATACCAATGAGCGGACGATCAAGCGGAATATCAAATGAAGTGAGCACTTGTTTTACATGCTCAATTTCTTCAGGCAAAAGGTAGAGCTTAGGCGGGGTGGAAGATATCGCAATGCCAAGAGGTTCGAGTAATTTCTTATAGGTAAGAACAATGTGCTGGTGTTTCCGTTCTTCAGGAAACTGAACCGCTTTGGATAAAAACCAACCACGTGCGTTAGCAGAAAAGCCCAATCGTTTTTGGACTTTGCCTTGCCAAAACCACCAAGCTGAAGAAAAGGAATTTGTGAGTAAGACACCTAAGTCATATTTCCCTTCTCGAAGTTTTTCGATAATACGACGTTTTTCATCATGCCTGCCGAAAGTATTCACTTTGTGGAAAGAAAAAAGTTCATCTACATGAGGGTCTTCTTGAAGAAGGATTCCTAAAGGTTCTCGCGTCATCGCCGTAATTTTAGCCGTGGGAAAGCGCGTTCGTAGATCGGCTAGCACCGGTGTGGACATCACGAGATCCCCAATCCAGTTCGGCATTCTGACTATAATATTTTTAAATTCGACTTTCCTTAGATCGCTCATTTTATCCATGCAAAAAAAACACCGCTATGATCCCATCTATCCCAAAAAATAGCAAACAGCGTATGAAGAACTATAATTGAACAACTGTATGAACTTCTCTAGCGAATCTATTTCTATTATGAACCTTTTTCAGATTCAAAAAATAGATCCATAGCCGCTAAAATTTTTTTATGGAAAAACCTTCTATTATTTTGGGGATTGACCCTGGGACTCAAATTACAGGGTTTGGTATTATCCGCAACAGCAATCCCGCTCCCCAAGTCATAGATTTTGGTTGTATACGCCCACCCCCACGTCTACCAGCATCCGAGCGCTACCTGATCATCTTCAATGGTATCGAAGCCTTAATAGAAAAATATCAACCTGATGCTCTAGCTATCGAAACGCAATTTGTTTATCGAAATGTCCAAACTGCCATGAAATTAGGAATTGCTCGCGGAATGGCTATATTAGCCGCTGCCCGCAAGCAAATTTCTATCTTTGAATATGCTCCAACTAAAGCGAAGCTTGCCGTTGTAGGAACAGGAGCCGCCAGCAAGGAACAAGTCCAACGGATGGTCCAACTTTTGCTCAATCTTTCCGAGTTACCTACACCCGATGATGCAGCGGATGCTTTAGCAATCGCCTTATGTCATGCCCATACTTCTAAAAAATTATTTACGAACTAATTTCTCTTCAGTTACTGAGTTTTTTGCTCTCCAATTAAAAAGATCGATCGAATAGTATTAAAAATTCCCCTAACGAAAAACCTCTTGACCTCTGGACCCAAAAACTTAGCAAGATAAACTATGTATGAATATGTACGCGGAAGACTCGTTTCTTCTTCCCCTTCTAAGGTAATAATCGAAGTAGGTGGTATCGGCTTCCGCCTCCTTATTCCTCTAAGTGTTTACGGCAGGCTGCCGACGATAGGTCAAGAAATTTTTCTCTATGTCGCGCACGTCATACGAGAAGACTCCCAAACATTTTATGGGTTTTTAGGTTGCGAGGAGCGTGATCTATTTTTTTCCTTTTGCGAAGTCTCGGGGATCGGCCCTAAAACCGCTCTCGCAATCATCGGCCATATGGAACTCAATACCCTTTATGCCGCGATTAATCAGGGTCAACTCCCTCTTTTATGTAAAATTCCTGGAATAGGCAAAAAAACCGCCGAAAGACTTGTCATCGAAATGCGAGACCGCCTCCACCCCAAAGAAAAGCAGATCGCCTTATTAACCCTTGACCCTACAGGTCAAAATGTTCTTGTTTCAGATGCGATGAATGCACTTATCAACCTGGGATACAACGCGTTGCAAGCGCAGAAAGCAATTGCAAATGCCCTGTCCCATACACCTACTCAAGACGATCTCGCGTCCTTGATCACGACCTCTCTACGTCATCTCTAAAAATTGGTCTCCTTCGAAAGAGATCCGATGCTATACTCCATCTCTATGCGTGCCTATGATCCACTAACAACTATTGCTGCGATTGCGACACCACCGGGAGAGGGCGGCGTTGCTATTATCCGGATTTCAGGCTCTGAGGCTTTGACAATTGCAGCACGTGTTTTCTCGGGTGATATTTTTTCTTTTGCCTCGCACACTGCCCATTATGGAAAATTTTTGAGAGAAAAGGAGGTCATTGATACGGGTCTCGCATTGGTGATGCGCGCCCCTCGCTCCTATACAGGTGAACTTACTGTAGAATTTCATTGTCATGGAGGTTCCCTTATTTCCCAACGCCTTCTCGATGTCGTGATTCAGGCCGGGGCACGTGCAGCACAGCCAGGCGAATTCACTTTTCGGGCCTTTATGAATGGAAAAATTGACTTAGCCCAAGCAGAAGCTGTTCAAGAAACTATTAGCGCTCGCAACGAACTGGCCCTTGCTTCAGCAGGAAAGCAACTCGAAGGTTTGCTATCCAAAAAAATCCGCCATTTCCAACAAGCTCTGGTTGACATTGCGGCTACACTTGAAGCATGGGTAGACTTCCCTGAAGAGGGATTAGAATTCATGACAATGGAATCCCTTTTAGAAGAGCTCCATTCTCTTGTAAAAGAGATGCGCCACCTCGAAGCGACATTTTCTCAAGGACGTTTCATTCAGCAAGGAATTACCCTTTGTTTAGCGGGAAGACCGAATGCTGGCAAATCTTCTCTTATGAACGCTCTTCTCGGATATGAACGGGCTATTGTGACCCCTATTGCCGGTACAACACGAGACACGTTGCAGGAAGATCTGCGTCTTGGCCAGTTACATTTTCGCCTTTCTGATACCGCAGGCCTACGTGAAACAGAGGAATCGATTGAACAAGAAGGTATTCGTCGCACCAAAATAGCAATGGACGAAGCAGACATTGTACTTCTTGTCATCGATGCACAACAAGCGACAGAGACAGATGAACTCTCTTTAATCGAAGCTGCTGACCCTTCACGCACGGTCGTGGCCTGGAACAAGGTCGACCTTCCGCATACTGCTCTGCCTGTTATCGAAAAATATGCAACTGTTCCCGTTTCTGCAAAATTAGGATGGGGCCTTACGCAACTTCAAGAGACGCTACAAAATCTTATTTGGAGACAGGGGCCTCCTTCAAAAGAAGAAGTTCTCATTACAAATATACGCCACAAGGAAGCCCTCTCCTTATCCTGTCGCTATTTGGAACAACTAATCAATGGCTTACAGGAAGGAATTTCACCCGAGTTTTTGAGTGCCGACATGCGTTCTGCACTTAAAGAACTAGGCACGATAATCGGAACGGATATTACGGATGATATCCTCACTGCTATTTTCTCTAAATTTTGTATAGGGAAGTAATGTTAGATTTCTGAAGTAGTAAATGCGAGTTGAGGAAAGCTGCTAAAAATGAATAAAAAAGAACGTGCGACTTTTATCGCTATAACACTTGAAAAACTATTCCCCGATCCCCCTATTCCCTTAACGCATGAAGACCCTTTCACGCTCCTAATTGCCGTCCTGCTCTCTGCACAAAGTACGGATGCACGTGTTAATCTCTGCACACCCACTTTATTTGCCAAAGCCAAAACTCCAGAAGCGATGTCGCAACTCGATCTGGATGAAATTGCTGCTATCATTCGTCCAGTGGGTCTGTATATGACAAAGTCACGCGCGATTTCACGTTTATCTCATGACATCGTTACAAAACATAAGGGCCTAGTTCCGCAAAGCTTTGCAGCTTTAGAAGCTCTACCCGGTGTAGGTCATAAGACTGCATCTGTCGTCATGTCGCAAGCCTTCGGCCATCCCGCTTTTCCGGTAGATACCCACATCCATCGTTGTGCTAAACGTTGGGGATTAAGTAACGGAAAAAATGTTGTCCAAACCGAAAAAGATCTTAAACGTCTCTTTCCTCGTAATATTTGGAATAAGATCCACATACAAATGATCTATTTTGCTCGCCAATATTGTCCTGCAAGAGGACACAATGCTGAAGCATGTCCCATCTGTTCGCATCTCGTTAAGAAGGCGCATCAAAAGTAAATTTGATACACCTTCTAAGAACCTGTTATTTATTGTTTAAATTTTCCTGATAAATCCAACGCGCAACGGTATCGAGTATCACAGCGCCAGAACCAGAAGAACTGGTTGGATCTAACCCTTTACCAACAACGTCAAATGGAAAAGAATCAGGCAAACATCCTTTAATCACAGCAAATTGATATCCACAAAAAGGCTGGTCAGAAACAAACAGAAGTTTGCAAGGCTTGGACGTTGTTTTTAACCATTCCTGAATCGTGTCAGCAGTATTCGGTCTACGTAGAACTGTCCCTTCTTTTTTCATAGGAGTTGCGCTAAATACAACAGACAATTTACGCATTTCTTTAGGAAGAGCAGCCTCTTCCCACAAAAGATGAGCAGCCTCCGATTCATTACTACAGCGCTCGAATAAACCATCGACCTGTTTATCTAGGGGGCGATCGCCTGTAAGCCAAACAACCTCGCTAAATCGAATACCTTCTTCCCACAACTCTTTAAGGTATTTAAGGCGCTTTTCCATACGCGACGTAGTGGCTCCCAAAATAAATGCCTTATCATACTTGCTTTCTAAAGGCTTCCACGACTTGTATAACCCTTGTTCGATCGCCCAGTTCAATACAAAACTTTTTTGCTCAGGGGAAAGCTCAACTACATGCCACCGTTCTTGCCCAGGTTTACGCAACCATCTTTTTTGTGTTTCTGCCAGAATATTCGCCCCTTCCGGTATATCTAAAGCGGAAGCAAGCTGAGAGAGAGATTCAGGATTAATCTTATGATCTTGCATAGGAGAGGCAAAAGATAATTGACAAAGACACAGGAACCCTACCATCCAGATTTTTTTCATATTTTTCTCCTATATCGCTTAGATGTATCTAAAAATCAAAAGTTAAAACAGGATATTCAATTTTTGATTGTAGCGCTATATAAGAGCAGAAATCAGGATTAAAAAGGGGTTAAAGAACGGCCAAGAGTTTGTCCCATCAACCCGCGTACTTCCATTTTTTTTTGTGAAGCCTCAAGAAGATCTTGGTCAAATTGAATTCTCCCTGGCTCAAATAACATTACCACGCATGAACCTCCAAAAGAGAAATATCCCTTTTCGTCTCCTTTAGCGTAAGGTTCAAAAGGAATGAATGTCTGATGGATAGTCCCCACATAGGTCGCCCCCACATCGACAAAGAGAACAGTGCCAAAATTGCGGCTAACGAGTTTTGTCAGAATTCTTTTATTTTTTGCAAGAATGGTCCCATCTCTTTTTAATGCCATGGGATTGACGGAATAAAGAGAGCCTTCCATGCAAAGGGGTGCTTGGGGAGTACAGGTAATAGGAAAATGGAAGCGATGATAATCAGAAGGACATAAGCGAATAATCGCCATTCCCCCGCCTTCATATTGTTGCGCGAGCTCCTGATCACCTAAGAAGGTGTTGAGGCAAAACTTCACTCCTTTAACGACAAAACCGTCGCAAGCTGTAATATCGCTAAATACTAAACAACGACCATCAGCAGGGAGTATTGCTATATCATTACCTGGAGCAATGGGGCGAGCCGCGGGCTTAAGACGCCGAATAAAAAAATCATTAAAAGATCGAAACGAATCAACAGGCTCAGCAAACTCCGTCTCATCCACTCCGAACACTCGAATAAAATTGCGAATCTTGCATCGACTTATCGGACTCTTTTGTATGTATCCATAGATGCGTGAAAGTAGATGCCATTTAGAAACGAGCGGAAGAAAAAGAGGGGCTGTAATTTTATTTAAGCAACCTCTTCCGTAAAGCATATCCAAAAAGAAGCGTCCATAGACACGTTCTGTACAAACTTTTTTTGACTGCCTATCTATATAAAAAATTTCATTCATGGAGAGCGTGGTGGGTTTTCTTTGGTCGTCAGATTCATTTTACGCGCGAAAGAAGAGTAAAAATGGAGTTCTTCTATATAGGCCGAAGAAAAAGTTGATTCTAAGTGTTCTTGCTTAATCATAGCTAAAATTTTATCCGCTAAAGTGACCATACGAGATGCAACCTCTTTAGGATCTGTAGCTTTTAATAAATTATCTTCTTGCTGTCGCAATTCGAGTAAAAAAATTCTTATCTGTCGCTGAGCAGCTAGCCTCTTTTCGGAAGCTGCGATAGCTCGATCGACGGATTCAATCTCATCTACGAAAAGTTTCGCAATGGTCGCCTGCAAATTACCCGTTAGGAAAAGAGATAAAAATAAAATTAAATTTGGCAACGACATGTGAATTCAAGTAGCGTGAATCGAAAATCATGTTTATAATTGAAGGTTAAAGCAATTTCGTCAATGGATCATTATCATGCTGGATTTTGTAAAAAGAATTTTTGGTACCGCGCAAACCCGTCTATTGAAAAAATATGCCAAGATTGTCGAGAAGGTCAACGAGCATGAGATAGAGCTTCAATCACGCACCGACGAAGAAGTTCGTCACAAGACTGTAGAATTTCGTGAGCGTCTTGCCGCGGGTGAGCCTCTCGATGACCTTTTGCCCGAAGCTTTTGCTGTCGTCAAAAACACCTGTCGTCGCCTGTGCGGAACCGAAATCCACGTTTCGGGGTATAACCAAAAATGGGACATGGTCCCCTACGACGTACAAATTCTTGGTGCTATCGCTCTCTACTATGGCGCCATTGCAGAGATGCAGACCGGTGAAGGAAAAACTCTTACAGAGTCCATGCCCCTCTATCTCAATGCCCTTACAGGCCTACCTGTACACCTTGTGACAGTCAACGATTATCTCGCAGAAAGAGATTGCCAATGGATGGGGACAGTTTTCCGCTGGCTAGGTCTAACCGTTGAAGCGATTACCAATTCCACGCCTCCTCATATGCGCAAGAAGATCTATGAGAGTGATATTGTCTATGGAACTTGCTCAGAATTTGGTTTTGATTATTTGCGCGATAACTCGATGGCGCAAAATGCTGAAGAACAAAGCCAACGTGGACATTTTTATGCGATTGTCGACGAAGTGGATTCGATCTTAGTAGACGAAGCGCGCACTCCTTTGATCATTTCAGGACCTACTTCCAATTCTCGACAAATGTACGATGAACTTAAAGACCAGGTCGCTCACGTCGTTCGGCTACAACGCGATGCCTGCAATAAACTAGTAACAGAAGCACGTCGTCTTCTCGAAAATATTGGATGGCTAACAGAAGGACAAAAACCTTCTCTTTCGAAAGAGCAAGAAAATGATAAACGCGAGGCGATTAAGAAAATTTGGATGGTGGGGAAAGGCACTCCTCATAACAAACTTCTTAAGCGCTTGAAAGAAGATCCCGAAATTCGCGCCGAACATGAAAAGACAGATATCTATTATCACAATGATGCGAATAAAGACGAAAAAACTGCCGCATTAGCCGAACTCCACATCATCGTCGATGAAAAAGCCAACGAATACGAGCTAACAGATAAAGGGATTGCAGCCTGGACGGAAACACATTCTGCTGATGAAAAGAGCGACGATTTTACAATGCTCGATCTCGGCGAAGAATACGCAACGATTGACTCCAATGATACACTCGATGAAAAAGAGAAACTGCAGAGAAAGGTAGCGGTTCGCGAAGAAGATGCGCGACGAAAAGAACGCTCTCATAATGTTCGGCAATTATTCCGTGGCCATCTTTTGATGGAAAAAGATGTCGATTACATCGTTGCTGACGGAAAAATCGTCATTATTGATGAAAATACCGGACGCCCTCAGCCAGGTCGCCGTTTTTCTGACGGTCTTCACCAAGCCTTAGAAGCTAAGGAAGGCGTTGCTATCCAAGGAGAAACCCAAACTTACGCGACCATCACCTTGCAGAATTACTTCCGGATGTACAAAAAACTAGCGGGCATGACAGGGACAGCGATGACCGAAGCCAACGAGTTTAAAGAAATCTACAAACTGGAAGTGCTCGCGATTCCGACGCATCGTCCTAACCAACGACGCGATACCGATGACGAGATTTATATGACGGAACGCGAAAAATACAACGCGATTTTGAAAGATATTCAGACTATACATGGGCAGGGACGTCCCATCCTAATCGGTACAGAATCCGTTGAAGTGTCCGAAAAGCTATCGCGCATTCTACGGCAAAACCGTCTTGAACATACAATTTTAAATGCTAAAAACCATGCTCATGAAGCCGCGATTATCGCGGATGCAGGTAAAAAAGGCGCCATCACAGTCGCTACCAACATGGCGGGGCGCGGAACAGACATTAAACTTCAAGAGGGAGTAGCAGCACTCGGCGGACTCCACGTGATTGGCACAACACGTCATCATTCTCGCAGAATTGATCGCCAGCTAAGAGGAAGATCTGCGCGTTTGGGAGATCCTGGTTCTTCAAAATTTTACGTCTCTTTCGAAGATGCGCTTATGCGGATGTTTTCATCACCGCGTATTACCGCCTTCTTACAACGTTTTCGTCCCCCAGAAGGGGAGCCTATTTCGGCTAAAGTTCTGAATAAATCGATTGAAACCGCACAAAAACGCATCGAACAACGCAATTACGCCGTACGTAAGCATACACTCGAATATGACGATGTCATGAATAAACAGAGAACAGAGATTTATTCATTCCGCAACGATGTCTTACGATCAGGAAATGATCTCCAACTAGCTCTTGAAGTTATCGATAATGTCGTCATGCGGATGACCCATAAATATCTCGTTAGCCGTTCCGTGGAAGGAGGCTGGAATCACGAAGCTTTAAGAACGTGGCTCATGACCCATTTCCCTGTTTCTGTCGACTCTTCTGTTTTTGACAATGACTATGCCCAGCAAGACGAAGTCGCGCAAACAGCTATTGATATCGTCCATAGTGCGTTGGAGAAAAAACTCGAACATCAGCGAGAAACAATTCGCCAACTGCAAAACATGATGGTGCAAGGGATTACCTCGCAACAGTTCCAACCCGATTCTGTGCTTCAAGAAGTCATACGCAGCATATTGATCCGCTGTATTGATAAGGCCTGGCAAGAACATCTTCTGCATATTGATCACCTACGCGCAGAAGTTTCGTTACAAGCTATAGGACAAAAAGATCCTCTAACAGAATTTAAACATGCTGCTTTTGGCCTATTTGATAGCTTTACTCTACGTCTTCAGACCAGCATCTGCCACAGCATTTTTAAGTTTGAAATGGTCTTACCGCCTCCCCCTTCACCACTCAATGTTTTAGGAGAAGAAGGCGCAAAAAAACGCTCATCCCCACCGCCCCTTCTGTCTCAATCACGAGTCGGAGGGTAATTCCTAAGAGGTGCATCAAAGTAGCGGAACTTTAAAATTGGGGAAAGCGGGAGAAATTTAACTTTCAGGTTAAAAATTTAATCAAATTGGGCGCTTCTATACCCGTAATAGAGTAAGGGAAGCGCTGCAAGACAATAGATAAACCAATGCGTGGCATCCCATTCAAGACGGAGCATTCCCTCTTCAGCAAAAAAGACCTGTAAAACTCCTAAGATCAAGAGAAGACTGCCAATAGATAATGTCAAAATAGAAATAAGAATTGTTTTAACTGTTTTTGCCTGAGCTGGATCTTGGAGAGCAGTATCTTGGGTTCCGACTGACTGTGATAGGGAAGGGGTTCGCGATTCTCGAGGAGTGTAAGCAGTTTTTTGTGGCTCCTGTTTTTTCTCTTTCGCTGCTTTTTGTTGATAAGGAGGTGTGTAGAGCGAAGTTAAGCTATCTTGTATAGCTTGGTGCTTAGCCCCAACGTCACGCTGCACTTCAACTTCTTGCGCCTTTGCTAAATCGGCCGAACAGTAGGGACACACAATCGCTTCGAAAGGTACGCGGCCATCACAATTGGCGCACATTTTTTGACGGTCTGTCGGCTTCATTTTTTAATCCTGCTTATCTATTTTTCATTCTTGCATACTTCCAACTATTGTTTCAATAGAGTAGACTAAAGCGATAAATCAAGGTTTTTCATGACTATTAAAAGAGAAAGATTTGATCTTGCTATTATCGGAGCTGGGCCTGGAGGTTATGTAGCGGCTATTAAAGCTTCACAGATGGGTAAAAAAGTTGCTTTAATTGAAAAAGAGTTTTTAGGTGGCACCTGTCTTAATATTGGCTGCATTCCTACAAAAACTTTACTTGCGAGTGCAGAAGTTTTACACACTGTTAAACACGCTTCACAATTTGGTATTACAACTGATTCTATCCAAATTGATTATGCTAAGATGAAATCGCGCAAAGATTCAGTCGTCGAAAACATGCGGAAAAGTCTCGGGGGATTATTACAGTCCAATAAAATCACGATCTTTCAAGGAACGGCAGAGTTCACAGCGCCTAAAGAATTGAAGGTCCTAGGAAAAGATAATCTAGAAATTGTAGCAGATTCGATCATTATCGCTACAGGATCCGAACCCCTCGATATTCCCGCATTCCCCTGCGATAACGTTTCCATTTATAATTCCACATCTATTCTAGCCATGACCGAACTTCCTAAAACGCTGGCTATTATTGGAGGAGGTTACATCGGTTGCGAATTCGCTAGTCTTTACGCAGAGTTGGGAGTTAAAGTCACCATTCTGGAAATGCTTCCGACAATTGTTGCCTTACAAGGACCTGCTGTGGCCGATGCTTTGACAAAAGCGTTTATAAAAAAAGGCATCACGATTAAAACACAAATCAAAGTCGAAGGAATCGATACAACCTCTTCTGGGCTGGCCATTAGAACAAGCGAGGGGCCTATCTCTAGCGATAAAGCACTTGTGTCTGTAGGGCGAAAAATCGTATCAAAAGGTCTAAATTTAGCTGCAGCTGGAGTTTTAGCAGACGAGAAAGGCGCCGTAGCTACCAATGACAAAATGGAGACAAATGTGCCGGGCATTTATGCGATTGGGGATGTAACAGGACGTTTCCTCTTAGCCCACGTTGCTTCCCATCAAGGCATTGTTGCAGCAGTAAATGCTTGTGGGGGCGATGCTCACATGCATTATGAAGCTGTCCCCGCTGTTATTTTCACCCATCCAGAAATTGCAACGGTTGGCATGACTCTCGAACAAGCACAAAATGCCGGCTATGCTGCAGCGATA
>JABDCS010000034.1:0-8220 GCA_013288005.1 Chlamydiota bacterium
CTATCTTCAATGGCATCAATGAGCACACCTTCAGGACTAGTTCCAACAAGGCCTCCTACGTCGTTACCAAGAAGCGCTGCTACGCTTACACCTGCTTTTGCAAGCTCTTCTACCTCGTCCACAACCGCCCCTTCTTCTGCATCTGCACGCCCTACAAAATCTCCTTTAACGCCGCCCGTTGGGGGTGACCAGGGGCTTGGAAGTCTATCCGATGTAGATGATGATGATGACATTGACGCAGATGCTCTACACATTACAAGTGCCCCTCGCGCAGCGTCACCTTTTGCAGTTGCACCATCACCAGAAAAAATAACTCTTTCAGCGGTCTTTATAAAGCGAGAGCCAGGTCAGAAGACAGTTGATTTGTTATCAGGAGAATTAATAAAGGCAGGTATAGATCATCCCATGCCTCTACTTTGTATATTGTCCGAACGGGGTATCAAACAAGAAATTCAAAAGGGAATTAATCAAGGGATACAACAACGTAACCATTTTCTATGCCTCGAGGTTCCTAGGTTAACTGATCCGAGAAGGAGCAAATCTCTGGGAGAAGCCTGTGCAGCTACTTTACGCGAGAACGAAAACTTGTTGGGAGAGGTTCTACCCGTGTTCATTACAACTGATACGACAAGTGATGAACTTTATCAAATTTTTGAAGATGAATTAACAAGCATGATACCTTCAGAGAATCTTCCAGAGCGCCCTGCTGCAAGCAGAGCAACGCCTACGCCTCCTTCTTTTAGTTCCAGATCTACAGAAGGTCGTGGTGCAGCAACTCCTCCAACAAGCGGTGGCTCTCGTCATTCTTCTACATTTGCACCTCAAATCCCTCTTCCTCGCGCCCAAGCTTATCTACAAAGAAGCCATAGCGGAAGTGATTCAAGCGAAGGAGAAAGGAGGAGTGCATCTAGGCATGCTAGACCGGCCGCTGCCGCGACATTTGCTCCTGCTAGTACGCAACTCTCTATGCAGAGACCCCCTCTTGCAGGACGCCTTATGAATCCTGAAACTGGACCTTCTACAGCTGCTGCTACAACAGCAACTAGAGGAAGACAATCTCCTGCACCAAGAGCAGGGTCCGCCACTCCCCCAACTTTTGTAAGCAGAGGCCGACCAGCTTCTGTACAAGTAGAGAGAAGAGAAAGCAAACACTCTATTCAGGGAAGAGAAAACCCCCAATCTACAACCCGTAGATAAAAATACTCCACTCCCTGCTTTTGTTAATCTAATAAAAGCAGGGGTCTTTTTAATCCGTGATTTCGTTCTACTCTCTATAGATTTTCATTTTCTGAAACCAAAATCAGCCAAAAATCCTCTTTAAGCGTTAAAACCTTAATTTAAGAAGACCTCTTAAAAGAAATTTTGACAGCCAAAAATATCTTCAAATTCGCAACTCTACTCAACGAGCATTTTTTATTTGAGAAAATATAACTTGTCTCTTACACTCTCCTTAATTTTTCTTTATTTAATCTAAACAATATAGAGGGTCTATGAGTGGTAAAATTGAAGGAAGTGTAGCAAATCAATTGATTACGGCTTTCATCGGCATTAGGAATGACAATAAAACTTTGAAAAAGTTAGAAGCTTCCGGGGATTTTACTAAAGCCTTAGAGATTTGTAGGAAAATTGCAACTACCTATCCAGAACGCACGCGCCTCCTACAAGATAGTTTAAACTTGTCCGATCAGACTGAAGATGTTTATAAATTTAGTCAGCTTGTGGCTAAGCATGCAAGACAGTTAGCATCCCGTGCGCAAATTATTTACGCAGCATCACGTCCTCCTGCAACGCCTGTTCACAGCACTTCATTACATAATCGTACATCCGTTATGGATATAGCCTGCCCTGCATCTCCTGGAGCCGCACAATCAAGATTGAGTTTTTCGAGTTCTTCCCAAACGATTCCTACATTGGGGACTTCTCGCCCAAGACAATTTGATCCAGCAGAAGGAAAAAGAAGTAGTCAATTGACATATGGCGCGGGTGCATATACTGCTTCAAGAAGAACAGAACACCATCAAGTTGAGCAATCTACACTAGTTGGCAGTAGAGAAGAGGCCGCAGGATACTCAGATGCAGCCTTAGATGAGGTGTTGAAAGAATTAGGTGCTTATGATTCACCTCGCTCATCTGAATCAGTTCGCAGCTCTACTCCCCTTTCCCCCAGTCGACCACCGATAACCACGCATAATAACCGATTAGTACCGGCTTCCTTAGAAAAAGCCAGCTCCTCTTCTTCACAAAAACTCAGTGATTTTTATATTAGCCCCTTAAATTCCCCATTGGGGCAAACAGCCGCTCCATTTATTTCTCGTATACCTCTACCAGAAAAAGTGGGAGCTGGTGCAGGTGATGAGGGGTCTTCAGCAAGCGCGCATTCGAGCATTCCCTACCATTTTACTTCTGAACTAGGAGACGAAGTACGTAGCCGAAGTTTGAGCGGTCATGTTAGAAGGGCTGATTCTCCTCTATTAAAGCCTATTGCTTTGACTATGGCAGCTCCTACTACAAGCACTAGCAGACCTTCAAGTGCTGATACCAGAGAACTTGTCGAGGATTTTCTGTCTCCAGTTGAAGAAAGTCCGCTTAGTGGTGAACCTGCTGGTGAGGCTTTAGTAAGGCCGCATTTAACTCCCATGCCTTTATCTTCAAGTGCGTTGCCTGTTAAGCGTTTGAGTGCGTTCACTCCCTTTAGCTCGAATCCAACTAGTGTGGTGAAGGCGGAACAATCCCAAGAAGGCGCAAGAGATAGAAGCGATGAAGAATCTCCAGTAGGGGGAGGATTAAGCTCGGGATCTAGTTCCGCCTCATTCACTGTTGGAGCTGGAGCTACTCCTCCGTCTTCTAGTCCGAAAGCTGACCAACCCCCGCCTGCCGGACCTGTGATCGCCACAACAAAAGAAGAGGAATCCTCAACACTTTCTAGTTCGAGACCAGCGTCAAGCTCTTCCCCAACTACCGTTATGGTGGCAATGACTCCAGCTTCAGTAGCTCTTAGCGCACCTGAAAATCCACAACCTTCCTCTCCGAAGACCGCTCCATCTGAGAAACCTTCGGCTAGCGTAAGTTCGGTTGCTGGATCCTCTTCATCAGCAGCCAATAGCCGTGTTACTACTGTTGCCGTATCCATCAGCTCCAGCACTGTTGCTGCAACTGTTATAGCTGCTACAGCTGCGACAACCTCTGAAGCCGCCGAAGCTCAAACAACTGCCACAACTACAACAGTTAAAGCAACCGTTGTAGCTACTAAAGCCGAGGAAGCTCAAACAGATGCAACACCTGTTGAAGCTACCCAAGTTGCTACACCTCCTAAAGCTGTACGAACCTCTACTGCGGAAGTTACAACTACTGTTCAAGCTACCAAAGCTGGCAGAACTGCTCTTGCTACAACATTTGCCGAAGTTGCAACAGCTACTACAGTTGCAAGAACTGCTCCAGCAAAAAGAGCAGCTCCAGCAAAAGGCGCGGCAACAGTCTCACGACCAAAAACTGAAAGAAAGAAAAGTAAGCAATAGCGAAGAGCCATAAAAAAGGCACCACCAAAGTGGTGCCTTTTTCTTTTCAAAAAACAACAAGCAGCTACCGCGCTACGATTGCTTACTAAGGGCTTCTAAAATCCTACGGAAGGCTTAAAGCGGAAACAATCTCTGAAGAATTTAGGAAATGAGCGCCACTTGCTGCCATGGCAGCATAGGATCTAGTAATATCGCCAGCTTCGAGGTCTATTCCAAGACAGCCATCTGTAATGACATAAGCTTGAAAACCCTGATCAATAGCATCTAGAACAGAGTAAAGAATACAATAATCTGTAGCCACTCCGACAAAGTAAAGTTCTGTGACGCCTTTTTTATGCAAATAATGGGAAAGTCCTGTTTCTTTCAATCGAGCATTATCAAAGAAGGTACTGTAGCTATCAATCTCTGGATCCACACCTTTTTGAAAGATCTTAGCGAAACGGTTAGCCTCAAGCCCATTAACAAACTCTGACCCTAATGTATTTTGCACACAATGAATGGGCCAAAGAGTTTGAAGTAGATCTCCTGTCACGATGCTCTCCCCTGGAACTTTACCTGAGTGGTTAGAAGCAAAGCTAATATGGTTAGTTGGGTGCCAATCTTGAGTGCCAATACTTAGAGGAAACACCTTTAATAATTGATTGATTAAAGGTACAAGCTCATTGGCTCCGGGAACAGCTAAGCTGCCGCCAGGCATAAAGTCATTTTGCATATCTACGACGATGAGTGCTTTCATAAGTAACCGTGTTTCCGAATCAGTTCGATTTTGTGTGTGTAAAGAGATTTTTCTAAGCCTATGAGATAGCTTTGAGGATTCAAGAAGCGTCGAATAGAAGGGTGAAACATCTGTAATTCTGAAGCCGCGTATGCCTGTATTGAGGAGAGATTAGGGAGGGGTGCTAGGAGTTTACCTTTACGGACAACAGGGCGAAGTAGATCACGATATTGGACAGACTCTCCTAATATTTTTGTTCTCGCAGGATCCCAAGGGTCAACCAGATGGTAAAGAGGCTTAATTTCTTCACTAGCCTTATACATCATATCGGCAATATAACCTTTTTCATCAAAGAAACGCCGCACCTGAATAGGACCGGGATTGGTCATTTTGACCATTTGTTCTGAGAATTTGATCTTATCGTGCCAAACACCCTTATCATCTGCTAAAGCGGCTAATTTGTAGACACCATCGAGACTGGGTTGATCCTTGCAAGTGACCAGATGTGTTCCAACAGCCCATATCGTGATGCGTGCACCTTGATGCTTTAAATCATTGATCAAATATTCATCTAGTTCATTACTTGCCATGATTTCTGTATGAGCAAAGCCGGCTTTGTCCAACATATGGCGTATTTCAATTGATAGTTGGGCTAAATCACCGGAATCTAGACGGACACCGCGCATTTCGATTCCACGTTCACGAAGCCTTTTCCCTGTTGCAATAGCCTTACGCACTCCTTCCAGAGTGTCATAAGTATCCACAAGGAAAATGCAGTTATCGGGCATTACCTCAGCAAAGGCATCAAAAGAATCCATTTCTTCATCAAAAGCCATAACCCAACTGTGCGCATGCGTGCCTCGCACCGGTATACCTAATAATTTGCCGGCCAAAACATTGGAAGTCCCTTGGCAACCTCCGATAAATGCAGCTCTACTTGCAGAAAAAGCGCCATCGATGCCATGCGCGCGTCGCAGGCCAAATTCAATAACAGGATCATTTTTAGCGGCGAAGACTATACGAGCAGCCTTCGTAGCAATTAATGTTTGAAAATTAATGATATTGAGAAAAACACTTTCTAAAAGTTGCGCTTGTAGAAGCGGTCCTTGAACGCGAACTAAAGGCTCTTGGGGAAAAATTGGAGTGCCTTCAGGAACAGCATCGATATCGCAAGTAATTTTTAAATCTCCCAAATAGCGTAGAAATGCCTCTTCAAATATGGGCTTACCATCAGATGTCATTAGTTGAGACAAATAGTCCAGATCGGAAGTGCTAAATTGAAACTGTTGCATGTGCGTGATCGCCATCTCTAATCCTGCAGCAATAGCAAAAGCACCGCCAAATGGTGAGCGACGAAAAAATTGTTGAAAAACTGCTGGGCGATCCGCTAAACCCTTTTTCCAATAACCAAAAGCCATTGTTAATTGATATAGATCAATATGAAGAGCAAGTGATTGTCTATAAAGGGAATGGGAAGAGTTAAAAGATGTACTCATGATAATACAAAAATATTTTATAGCATGAAAATTATTATAGCAAAGAAAGCAGTATTTGCCATGCCCAGCTTCTTACAACTTTGTTATTCGCAAATCGCCTAAGCTGGTATTATCACTTATATGCGTTGGTATCTAGTTTTCTTTTTATTCATTTTTAGCGAGCTCAAGTCGCTTGAGCCTATCTCCTATTTGGGCACCCAGTTACAAAAAGCTCAAGAAGGAGATTATATCGTCACGTTACAATCGGGAAATTACTCTCTTCTTTATGTCCAAGCTTGTGAAAATAGTCAACTCCTCCTCCAGGAGATTAATGTTCCCGACCTTCGCATCAATCCTAAAACGATTAACTGGCAAAAATGGATTCAGGAGGATGCTCCTGGCCACACCTCATGGCTATTATTTGAAATAGACCTTCAAGAAGGACGTTTACTAGAAAGTTACGACACAGGTCGAGGTGAATGGATGCATCTACAAGGCGAAAACCATCTGCTCGTTAAACTTTTACATCTGTCAATGAAACCCTTGCAAGAGCGAGAACGACGGCGTATTGGCCCTCCACCTCCAGATGGTGAGACTGACCATCGTGCAGTGTGGACACCCCCGCAAGTTTTCGAAAATACCTCGGGCAAAAGCCCTACTGTTGTATGGCGCGCAGATTGGCCTTCCGATCAATCACCTCTTTCCGGATGTCGATTAGATCTCTATTATGACACAAAACATAGTGATTTCCCCTTCCCTATTAGCATTGATATTCAAAGTAGTCATTACAAAGCTCACGTCCGTGTGGTTAAAGCTGGAAAGCAACTTAAAGCACCCTCCTTAAGGATCCCGAGAAGATGCCCTCATTTTCTTACCCCCATGATTCGGCTTGAAAAAAGTTATCAAATTCGTTTAGCCAAACCTCACTATTACAAAAAATTTCAAGTACTAGCTCTTGCCAAAGGTGAAACACCTATCTCTCTTCCCTATAAAACTACTGCAGGAGAAACCTCAGAAGAACTTATTCTTAATTTTGCCTTGCAAGATCTCGAACCCCTTTTAAAAAAGGGTTGCCGCTATCGGATTGCCCTGACATCTCCGCCTTTTCTTGAGGGTTATGCAGAATCCGAAGGCACTTTCGTTCTGATTAATTAAGCTGAATGTTAGTTATATTCTACGTCATTTCCTCATGTAAAAATCCTACTTATGAACAGATTTTTGATTGAGCAAGACTTCTCAAAACCTAAAAATACTCCTATTTATAAAGATTCGATAAGTTATTAATTTTCAATGACTTAGAAAAAAGCATTTCTCTCAACATTCTGATCCTTACCCTCTTGAGAGAAAAAGTTTTAAACGATTTATCAACACCTTTTCCACAAAGAATTTCCATGGTCATCACGTCATAAATGAGGAGCAATCCTAGTAATAATTTTTTACCAAGATGAGACGGAAATAGATTTTGGTGATATACTTTCGCCTATCAAACTAAATTTTAAGGCAAAATCGATCAGGTGCTAGTTAACTTTGTATATAGATACTAACATCGCATTTCAGCACGCCAAGCGGCTAAAAAAGCTACGACAAATGGCAGAAATGAGTTTTAAACTAAGGTCTTATGTCTTCAACTTATTCGCTATCTCGCTCCAAAAAAGTCTTTTTCCATGTTTATAAATTGGTTGAAAAAAAACAGGAGCAATTGCCTTCTGGCCATGCAAATAAGATTCGTGTCCAACTAAGATTATTACAAGAAGCGCTTCTTCAAAAAAATCGGTCGCAAGCAGATGTTAGGGCCAAAGAATGCGAATCGCTCATAGCTCCCTATGATAAAAAAGGGATGTTTTCAAAATTTATAGAATTAACAGGTGCATTAGCTTTTGCCTTAGTCTTCGCCATCATTATTCGTCAAATATGGTTTGAGCCCTATGAGATCCCAACAGGATCCATGCGGCCTACTTTTATGGAAAAAGACCGCTTGGTCGTTTCTAAAACGGACTTTGGCATTAATATCCCTCTCACCACCGATCATTTTTATTTCGATCCCTCTCTCGTGCAAAGAAATAGTGTGGTTACTTTCACTGGTGAAAATATGGATATTTCCGACGCGGACACCCGCTATTTTCTTATTTTCCCCGGAAAAAAACAGTTCATCAAACGCCTAATGGGTAAGCCAGGAGATATTCTCTATTTCTACGGTGGACTGATGTATGGAATCGACCGCGAAGGACGGGATATTTCTCATGAGTTACAATCCATAGGCACTACCATCGAACATATTCCCTTCTTGAAATGGGAAGGTCAGATTAGTTTTCCTTCGCCCCCCTCAAACGGATTAGATTCTCCTGTCATTCTTCATCAAATGGGACAGCCCGTTGCCTTGCTTAATGCTACAAGATCGGGCCGATTACAAGGGAAGCTTCTAACATTAAATCAAGTGCGTGACACCCAATTTTCTCCTCCCAGCGAAATTTCCTATTCCCCAAATGTTGTCATAATCGCTGGGAGGAGAAAATTG
>JABDCS010000034.1:8230-10079 GCA_013288005.1 Chlamydiota bacterium
AAATTGCGCTATGACCCGTCTTTTAACCCATGATGAAGTTGTATCAATTGATGGTGTTGAACCAGGTCAACTTTCCGGGCCGTCTACAAATCTTTATCTGGAAATCTCTCATAATCCAAGTCTTCGCCGTCTCGTTCTTGTACGCGATGCTCAACAAAGACTGCGTCCTGGTTTTGATTATCCACTTTCTTTTATTCCTCTTGATGAAACAAGACTGCGTCAACTTTTTAGCTCGCTGTATACATCGCGATTTGTTGTGGAAGATGGCTACATGCGTCGTTACGGTGCTTCTAATGAAGAGCAGAAATTCCATTCTTTCCTACCCCGACTCGAGAATGTCCCGAACGGAACTTATGAATTCTTGAATGGTACGGCTTTTAAAATCGGTTGGGAAGGCCTTTCATCAAAACTTCCTGACACCCATCCGATTTATACATTTTCTGCAGAACGTATGCAGCTCTGGTTCAATTTAGGAATTGAGTGCAATACCTTATTTTCACCTCGTAAGGATATCCCCACCTTACGACCCGCACGGTATGCCTATTTCCGTAATGGAGATCTTTATTGCATGGGCAGTAAATTATTCGATCAGGCAGATCCAAACCTCATTTCTTTCGTACAGAAAGAAAAAGAAAAAGCAGGCCTGCAGGTAACTTACACCCCTTTTGTCGATCACGGTGCTCCTTACAAGGCAGATGGAACGCTTGATGCTGAGCTCATCAAACACTATGGTCTTAAAATTCCCGAAAAAATGTATTTGGCCCTGGGCGATAATCATGCAATGAGTGGTGATAGCCGAGTATTTGGTTTTGTTCCGCAAGAAAACCTTCGTGGTGGACCTTCGTGGATTTTTTGGCCTCCTGGTTCACGATGGGGTGCACCCTATCAGCCTCCCTATCCGTGGTTCACTCTACCCAGTTTAATTGTGTGGGGTATGGCAATTTTAATTGCAGGCAGCTGGTGGCTCATACACCGCAGGCGTACTCGCTTACCGTTAAAAAATCTAGATCTTGAAAGACCTGTTCAAAATCATTGAACGAGTAAGTTCCTACTAAACCTGTTCGGATTCAAAAAAAGCTCCCCGACAAAATCGGGGAGCTTTTTTTCTGCCATAGTTAACTTAATCGATGAGTTTTGTTTTACCAAAAGCTAAAAAAACCGCAATCCCTCTAAAGCGATTGCGCACAGATTAAGAATCGATAGATTTTAAGAAAGGCGAATATTGATGGTCGCCATTTCTCCATTGAGATCCCACTCTGCGCCTTGTGTAGGGCCACAAATAATACTTGTAGCTAACACTTCACCACTGATGTAAGTAGTGTATTTTTCGATGCAGCTTTCTACTCGCTCTGTACTTCCAATACACAGGGTAATTCTGTCTGTAACAGCATACCCCTCATCACGTCGCATGGAGTTAACCTTGTTAACAACTTCACGTGCCAGCCCTTCCATTAATAGCTCTTCTGTCAATGTAGTATTGAGAGCAATAGTTACGCCTTCAATCGTTGCAGCAACAAGACCAGCTAGAACTTTGCGCTCTACAACAACATCTTCAGGTGTTAAAACTAGCGGTTCGCCTTCAAGAGAAACTTCAAGATTTCTCCCCTCTAAAAAGACCTTAAGACGCGTTTGGTCAAACTTTTCGATCAGCTCCTTGGCGGCGTTCATTTGCTTACCAACTTTTTTGCCTAAGACGCGGAAATTAGGTTTTGCAAGCAGATGAACAAAAGCAGTTTCATCGCTTTCAAAAACAACCTCTTTAACATTCACTTCGTCTGCAATAAGTTGTCTGTGGCGTTTCAAGGATTCCAAGATCGCCGAATCCGAAGTAATGACATGGAGTTGATAT
>JABDCS010000035.1:0-1553 GCA_013288005.1 Chlamydiota bacterium
CCTAATGAAGATGCGCATCAACGTAAATATACAGAGAGCGAAGCGCAAATAATTGGTGAGCACATTTTGTCTGCTTGTACACCTCGGATTGCATCCTGAGCTAACGAGGGGGATGGTTGAGCTCATCGCTGCACAAGATGTCGGATTGCAGCTCGGATTCAGCTTGGTTTTTCATTTGCCAGCCTCCTCCAAGTGATTTGTAAAGAACAATCAAGTCGCTTAACAAAGTCGTTTCACTTTTAAGAAGGCTTTCTTCTGCAGAGATAAGTTGTCTTTCTGCGTTGAGTAAACTGATGAGACCTACAAGTCCTTTGGTATAGCGTTGCTCCGTTAATGCGACGATAATACGATTTTTATCTACACCCTCTTGAAACTCATGAGATGTTGCGAGATCTTGTGTGTAAGCCATAAGAGCACTCTCAGCTTCTTGTAAAGCCTGAAGGACAGTTTGTTGATAGCGATGGGCTGCAACGGTGGTTGCTTCTTCACTCGCATGTAAATTTCCTATCAGCTGTCCTCCTTGGAAGATCGGAATGTTTGCATTGCCATCGATTAACCATGCTTTACTGTTGTGGTTAAAAAGGTCTTGAATCTTAACCGATTGCAAGCCTCCAAATCCTAAAAGTGAAATAGAAGGAAAAAACGAGGCAACTGCAACACCAATATTTGCGGTGGCGGCGGCAAGCTGTCTTTCTGCATAGCGCACGTCCGGTCTTCGGCGTAAAAGATCGGACTTCAATCCTACGGCCACCTCTTGAGGAGAAGGAGGCAGAGATTGTGCGGGTAATAAATCGGGAAGCAAGGACTCAGGTGTTTCACCTGTTAAGGCAGAAATTGCGTAAATAGCCTTATAAATTTCGGCAATAACAGGAGGAAGGGTAGCCCGTGCACTGCTAAGTTCTACCTCGATTGCCTCGTAGTCAATCTTGTTAATGTAACCTTTTTCTAAGCTTTCAAAAAGAATAGCGGCATTTTTTTCTAAGAGCTCAATAGCTTTTTGCGTGAGGAGAAAGAGTTTTTGGTTACTTCTTAAAGAGATGTAATTGCGCGCAAGTTCTGCCCGAATGGAAAGAAGAATATCATTCCTTCTCTCTACGGCACTCTCAATTTGTGCAGCTGCGGCTTCAATCGAACGCCGTGTCCTGCCAAAAAGGTCAATTTCCCAACTCGCATCGAGCACAGCTGTGTAGATAGACATGATAGGGGAAAAGGTGAAGGCATGCGCAGCAGGTCCCGTTTGAGGTATTCGGGCAAAGAGAGGTCCGTTTTTACTAAAACCGATTTTGCCAGCATTGAAGTCAGCGCCGATAGTTGGAAAGAGTTTTGCTGCTGCGACTTGACGAAGAGCACTAGCTTGCATGATAGATGACTCTGCAGCCAGTACATCTTGATTATAAGTGGATGCCTTTTGCATGTAATTGTTGAGAAGAGGATCCTCAAAAACCTCCCACCAAGTATCTAAAGGCGTTTCATCACTTGCTTTTGCACTTACCCACTCATCGGAGATACAGTTTTCTGGTGGTATGTAGTTGGGCCCCATCATACACCCACTT
>JABDCS010000035.1:1563-8593 GCA_013288005.1 Chlamydiota bacterium
CCCACTTAGAAGGACTAAAAAAAACCAAGTATAGGAAGGCTTCATTGCAACCTCTTTCGAAAGAAAAACCCCGCAGATGCTAGAGTAAACAAAGCGATAAGAATCATCGGCCAAATATTATGGAACACAATATCGGCGGGCATAGCCTTGAGAAAGATTCCCTTTGAAATGACGAGCATATAGCGAAGCGGAATGATATAGGTGAACGGCTGTAGCCAAGAGGGCATATTTTCGATAGGGGTAGCAAAGCCCGCTAATAAAACAGAGGGGAGCATAAAGACAAAAGTACCCAGCATGGCTTGTTGTTGCGTTGCGGAAAGTGATGAGATGAATAATCCCACTCCACTAATTGCTGTGACGAAAATAAACTGGCTAAGAAAAAAAAGAGCAAGCGAGCCTGTAAAAGGGACTTGAAACCCCCAAATTCCCATAGCCAGCAAAAATGCTCCCTCTAACATCCCAATCAAAACACCAGGTAATGCTTTTCCCATTAGAATTTCAAAGGGGGTTAACGGAGACACGAGAAGTTGGTCAAAAGTTCCGAGTTCTCTTTCGCGAGCAATCGCTTGGGTCGTCACGACCAAGCATGCCAACATCGATAAGGTCGCCACCAGAGAAGGGATGTTGTACCAGTAGTAGAGAAGATTGGGGTTGTACCAAAAGCGTGGAAAGATTTGGGTATTGGGAGGCTTTAGACCCGCCTTGAAGGCATAGTCCTTATTGAATTGCTCGATAATGGATATGGTGTAGCCGGAAAGGATTTGCGCTGTATTCGATTTTCTTCCATCTAAAATGACTTGGATAGCTGTCGACTGGTTGTGGTCGAGATTTCTCGAAAATTGCTCATCGATAGAAACCACCATGACGCCTTTCTGGTTATCGATAAAGGGTCCTATTTCTTCGACGCCTTTTAAGTAGACGATGCGATTAAAAAAAGGAGTGCCATGAAATCTTTGTGTAAGCTCAAAACCCTGTTCACCATTATCTCGGTTTAAAATGCCTATAGGTACATTTTTTACATCGAGAGTAGCGGCTTCCGTAAAAATCAAAAGTTGAATAAGAGGAGGCAATAAGATGGATATACGACTTCTTCTGTCGCGCAAAACAGCCAATAGTTCTTTCCAAATCAGAGATAAGATCCGGTTTATCATCCATCTAACCTTTTTACCGTCTTATGCCCGGCAATCCAGAAAAAGAGAAGACCGATCAAAAGCATAGGGACAATATCTCGCAAAATTAGGGGCCAAACATCTCCCACAAGAAAAAGCGTTTGTAAGCTCTGAACGAAGTAGCGTGCAGGAATGAAATAGGTCAGGATTTGTATCCAATAGGGCATGCTGTAGATTTCAAAGAGAAAGCCCGAAAGAATGTAGGCGGGCAAAAAACCTGTTACGGTAGCGATTTGATAGGAAAGAATTTGACTTTTGGAAAGTGTAGAAATCATAAGACCCAGTGCCAGCGCGCAAAAAAGAAAAGCTGTCGATACTAATCCTAGAGCTCCTAAGGAACCTCGAAAAGGCAATCCATAGACGAAAACGGATAATGTCACACAAAGAGCCATCGAGATGAGTCCAAGGATAAAATAGGGGATGACTTTTCCTAAAACGATCTCACCTATACTCACCGGCGTTGCAATCAACGCCTCCATTGTTCCTCGCTCCCATTCACGAGATACAACAAGGGCCGTCAGTAATGTCCCTATGAGCGTCATGATGATCGCCAATGCGCCCGACAAAAGAAAGTAGCGACTCTCCAGTTGTTCATTGTACCAAACCCTTTGCTCGACATCTACACGTGGTAATTCGCGTAATCCCTTGCTCACTTTCTCTTGTTGCATCCAATTCGCAAAAGCTCCTTGGGCGTAATTATTGACAAAGTTGGCTGTATTGGGTTCGCTTCCATCTCCAATGACTTGAATTGGAGCAATGGTCTCTTTTCGGTCCAAGAATTCGGTGAAATAGGAGGGAATAACAACAAAACCCCGGATGGCACCGCTTGTAATATCATGGGTAAGTTCTCGTCGATCGCGCGCTATTTTTACATCGAAGTAACGGGAATCTGTGAAAGATTCGGCGAGGTTGCGTGCGGCGGGGGCAGTATCTTCTAGAACAAGACCTATGCGTAAATGATTTAAATCGAGAGAAACCCCATAAGCGTATAAGAAGAGAAGCAAAATAGGTAGAACCACACTGATCAAAATCGTGCTAGGGTCACGTATGATCTGCAGAGATTCTTTCACAATCAATGCACGCAACCTGCGCCACTGAGGCTTATCATTGCGGGTTTTTTGTGTCATATTCTTCTAGTAGTTTCACAAAAGCATCTTCTAAAGTAGGGTTAGGATTTTCTTCGGACTTGGCAATTTCTTTTAAGGCATCTGGAGTATCCATATGGATGACTTGTCCTCGATAAATGAGGGCAATGCGATCGCAATACTCTGCTTCGTCCATAAAGTGTGTGGTTACCATGACCGTAACTCCTTTTTCAACGACGCCATTGATGTGGTTCCAGAACTCCCTTCTTGTAATAGGGTCTACTCCCGATGTAGGTTCATCCAAAAATAAGACAGGGGGCTGATGCATATTCGCACAGGCCAGAGAGAGGCGCTGTTTATAGCCTAAAGGCAAAGATTCGGCTGTGGCTGTTAAATAGGGTTGGAAATTGAAAATTTCGACCATTTCTTGAATGGCTTTTTTCTTAGAGCTTCCCGTGAGATTGTAGATTCCCGAAAAAAAATCGAGATTTTGCTCAATATTCAACATGCCATATAAGGAAAATTTCTGGGCCATGTATCCGATATTCGATCGCGCTTTTCCCGGGGCTATTTTCAAATCAACGCCGTTGACTTCTGCTCTTCCTTCTGTCGGCGTTAATAAACCACAGAGCATTTTGAAGGTCGTAGATTTGCCAGCTCCATTAGGCCCTAATAGGCCAAAGATTTCTCCTCTTCGCACTGTGAAAGAGACATTTTTTACGGCGGTAAAATTGCCAAATTTTTTGGTGAGATCATGCGCAACTACAGGCGTTCCTGTCTTTTCCTCGATTATCCCTCGGTTCTCTGCAAGTTCCGAAGTCCCTCCAGGTCCTCCTCCCAGAATATCGATAAAGGCATCTTCAAATCGTGGAGCCGCATTTTCAATGTCAAAAGTCAAACTTTTGCTACTAATTTTGGGCTGGCCCGATTGAGCCATGACAATACGTATGTCTTTTCCTTGAATCACTCCATCAAGTACATTTTTTTGCTGGAGTACTTCAAACAAGAGGCTGCGTCTATTGCCCTGAATATTCGTTAACTTGAAAACACGATTTTTTACTCGCTCTGTCAATTTATTAGGAGAGCCTTCATACAGTAAAGCACCTTCATTGAGAAGAATTACCGTATTGCAGCGCTCTGCTTCATCTAAGTAGGCTGTACTCCAAAGAACCTGTACAGCTGCCATAGGGAGTGGATATCCCAGTGTGACAGCCACAATCATCACCAAAGCAGCGGCTAAGGTTGTTGCTAGTAGATAGAAAACAGTTTTAAGAATATTGCGATAGACCAGTCTTCCCTGTTCTATGGCTCGTACGAGAGTTGCAAAATTATCATCGGTAATGACAATTTTCGCAGCTTCTTTAGCCACATCGGTCCCCGATCCCATGGCTACTCCAACATCGGCCTTTGCAAGAGCAGGAGCATCATTAATTCCGTCCCCAGTCATGGCTACTACCTCTCCTTGACTTTGAAGGGCTTGTACCACGCGGTATTTTTGCTCAGGTTGCAAACGAGCATAGACAGCGATTTGGGGAATTTTGATTTGAAATTCTTTATCAGAGAGGGCGGCTAATTGCTGACCATCGATAGCAATGTCGTTTTCGGTCATAATGCCTAACTCTTTCCCGATAGCAGATGCTGTTGCTACATGGTCACCTGTAAGCATTAGAGGGCGTATGTGGGCTTTTCTACATAAAGCAACAGCCTCGAGCACCTCTTTGCGAGGTGGATCCATAATCGCCACGAAACCTAACCATTCTCCATGACCACTCAGTGAAGAAAAGCCATCTTTGGCTGTATAATTTCCAGGAAAACGCGCAAAACCGAGAATCCGTTTTCCTCTTGAGGCGCAAAGGTGGGCTTCGTATTGGATCTGCTGCAAGAGCGCTTGACGAAAAGGTGTTAGATTACCTTCTATATAAGCAGCTGTACATAGTGCAAGAACTTCTTCCAGAGCCCCTTTAACCAAAACGACATTATCGTAATAGGTCGCCATCATCTTGTGGCTCGAATTAAAAGGTATTTCCTCTAGTCGGTGATGCTTTTTCCGGCAAATTTCTGGATCAATCCCCCCTTTTTTCGCCAAGACCACGAGAGAAGCTTCCATGGGATCCCCAATCGGGAGCCATTTTTCATTTTTTTTTGTGACATTCGCATCATTACATAAAACGCACGCCTCTAGAAGCAGGCGCAGGGTCAGATCATCGAGTGGAGAAATTTTGTGGCCAGAATAGATAAAGCTCCCTTCCGGGTTATACCCTCCACCCTCCAATTCGATTAAAGACTGCGAACAAATCCCTACTTGTGTAGCCGTCATCTCGTTTTTAGTCAGCGTACCCGTTTTGTCAGAACAGATAACTGTCGTAGAACCTAAAGTCTCTACAGCATAAAGACGACGCACAATAGCTCCTTGCGTGGCCATACGCTGTACACCAATAGCTAAAGCAATGGTTATAGCAACTGGCAAACCCTCGGGAATAATTGAAACTAACTGGCTGACAGCAGCGAGAAAAATATCTTCGATAGCCATTTGCCGAAAGAAGCCAATTGCAAAGAAAACGAGCAAAATCGCAAGGGCGGCTAAAATTAAATGATGCCCAAATTGATTAACTTTCCTTTCGATAGGAGTTTTTAATTCAGGGCTAGATTCTGTAAGCTTGGCAATTTTTCCAACTTCGGTGTGCATCCCTGTTGTAACAACAACACCGGTACAACGTCCTTTCGCAATGTACGTAGAGGAAAAGACCATATTGCTCTGCTCAGAGGGTACATCTACGTTGACCAGAGCTTCACTATTTTTAGAAACTGCATAGCTTTCGCCTGTTAACACAGACTCGATCACCTCTAAATCGGCAGATTCTACAATACGCATATCAGCGGGAACTTCATCCCCAGACGCTAGGACAACGATGTCACCGGGAACAAGATCTCCTGCGTCTGCTACCTGTTCTTTTCCATCTCGAATGATGCGCGTCCGAAGGAAAGATAGTTTACGCAATGCCGACAGAGAACGTTCTGCTCGCCCCTCTTGAATCGTTCCCATAATTGCATTGAGAAGAACAACCGAGAAAACGACAATCGCATCGGTAGGTTTTCCTAAAAACCAAATCGCAAAGCCGGATGCTAATAAAAGTCCGATAAGAGGGCTAAGGAACTGACGAAAAAAAACTGTCCCGGCCCACTTCTTTTTTTTAGAGGCGAGAGTGTTTTTCCCAAATAGCGCTAACCGTTTGTCTACTTCTTGAGCAGTTAATCCCTTTTCCTTGTCGACCTGGAGAGCTTGGAGACATTGGTCCACTTCAAGAGTATATGGACGTTCGGGTATGCGTATAGGTGTTGTCATCCTCTCTATCTAACACCTTTCTTTTTTTAATTGAATGCGATTTGTGAATGGACCGATAACTTACCATTATTTACAAATAAACAGTTGATTTGATGAAGATTGCTAGATATTAGAAAGATATGAAAAGAAAGTTTGCCCTTCTTGCAATTATCGTTCTTATTATTGTACTCGTTATTACAGGGTATTATTTTTTTCGCAAAAAACCCAATCCAAATGAACTCAATCTGTATGGCAATGTCGATGTACGCCAAGTCGAGATCGGATTTCGTGTTGCCGGACGAGTAGCTACCTTATGTTTTGAAGAAGGAGATTGCGTCGAAAAAGGCTCTCTTCTTGCTACTTTAGATCACTCCCCTTACGACAGCCAGATTACCGAGGCGCATGCGCGGGTTGAGCTGACGGAAGCGAGCTTAGAAAATGCTGAGATTCTATTAAATAGACGTTTGCAGTTGATAGACATTGGCGGGGTATCCCAAGAAGATGTCGATAATGCTAAAGCCAATCGTGATGAGCTTCAAGCAAATCTCTATGCTGCCCGTGCTGCCGAAGCTGTAGCCCTTGATAATATGAACTACACAGAAGTCTATGCCCCGACAGATGGAACAATTTTAACACGTATTCGCGAACCAGGCACTGTGGTCAATCCTGGTGACCCTATATGTACTCTTTCTATCTTATCTCCTGTTTGGATCCGTGCTTTTGTCGACGAGCCCCATTTAGGAACGATCTATTACGGTATGCCTGCAGAAATTCTTACTGATAATGGCAAAAGCTACGAAGGTAAAATCGGTTTTATTTCCCCGATCGCAGAATTCACGCCTAAAACTGTTGAAACAGCCCAATTGCGCACCGATTTAGTCTATCGTCTACGTATATATGTAGATAATCCTGACCATTTTCTTAAGCAAGGTATGCCCGTAACTGTCAAGCTCTGCGTGGATACTCATAGAGAAAATGAATACCGAATGAACAAATGACCACTCCTCTTGTTACCATTCGTAATCTTTCTAAAATTTTTCTCGATCGCCATAACGCTCTTAAAGATATTTCCGCCACTATTCCTCGTGGAGAGATCGTAGGATTAGTAGGACCTGATGGTGCAGGAAAAACGACTTTGATTCGACTCATTGCAGGTATTTTGCTGCCAACTCAAGGAGAGATCGTTGTCGATGGTCACGATACACAGCTAGATCCAGAGGCTATACACAGCCTAACAGGCTATATGCCGCAGAAGTTCGGGCTCTATGAAGATTTAACGGTCATGCAGAATCTGATTCTATATGCCAATCTTCGTGGAATTGTTGGAGAGGAACGGGAGAAAGTTTTTGCCCAGCGTTTACAATTTACAGGTTTATCTCCGTTTACTGAACGCTTAGCGGGTAATCTTTCTGGTGGGATGAAGCAGAAACTTGGACTTGCCTGTGCCTTAATCA
>JABDCS010000036.1 GCA_013288005.1 Chlamydiota bacterium
AGAATTGGCGTAAGCTCAGGGGGATACCGATAACAAGCATGATGTAGGGCCACCAGGAATTGCCTACAGAAAGTATGGCAAGTCCTACAAAGAAAAGTGCACTTGAAAGGGCTGATGCTCGTCTTCGCGACATGTAAGGTTGTAACATACACTCTCTTATATACTATTTTCTTTTTTTGGCGATAGAATTTGATTTCAGTAAGTGTAAATGTTCTTTAAGATAGGGCGCTGTACGTGAATCGGGGCTAGAAGCGACCTCTTCGGGTGTGCCTACAGCCATAAGCCTTCCCCCTTGAGAACCTGCGTCGGGGCCTAAGTCGATGAGGTAATCGGCCTGGGCAATCAGATCGAGATTGTGCTCGATGATAATCAGGGTATGTCCCTTGTTGACAAGAGTGTGGAAAATAGGCAGAAGCTTGGCGATATCGTCGCTATGCAGGCCGACAGTAGGTTCGTCGAATAAGTAGAGGATCTTGCCTTGGGCTGCCCGTTTGCAAAGTTCGCGGGCCAAGCGAAGTCTCTGTGCTTCTCCACCTGAAAGTGTGGCAATTTCTTGTCCAATTTGTAAGTAGCCAAGACCCACCTCTAGTAACGTGGTCAATAGTCGTTGGACTTTGGGGATAGGAGGTAAGTAATGGGATGCCTCTTCCACGCTCATATGAAAGACATGGCCTAAATGTTTACCCTTATATTCAATAAGAAGACTGACGGGGTTTAATCGATAACTTTTGCAGCTTTCGCAAGGAATATGCACGGGTGGTAGGAATTGTAAGGAGACTGTGCGCGAGCCAAGACCTTGACAATGGGTACACATGCCTTGTTTATGGTTAAAGCTGAAATGTTTCGGTTGTAGTCCACGAGCTTGGGCTACAGGTAAAGAAGCGAAAAATGACCGAAGAGGAGTTAATATATCGACATAGGTTCCTACATCCGACCGATTGGTTTGCCCAATAGGATTTTGCTCTAAAATAATGACTTTTTCAAAAGCACTTAGACCGTTAATTGTAGTGGATCCGATCGTGACAGAATCTGTCCGAGAATTGACAGCTTGTAGTGCAGCAGGTTGAAGAAGGTCATGCATGAGGGTGGACTTACCCGATCCAGAAACGCCTGTAATGCAGCTTAAGGCTTGAATAGGAAGGCGGACGTTGAGGTCATGCAGATTATGGAGGTTAGCATTGTCAATAGAGATCCATTTTTTTGGTGTCGCTCTTTTTGCAGGGAGAGGAATTTTCTTCCTTCCACTTAAGTAAGCTCCCGTTAGGGAGTGGGGATTTGCGAGGATTTGCGGAAGAGTTCCTTGTGCGACAATTTTTCCGCCTGCTTTACCTGCATGGGGGCCGAAATCGAGAATAAGATCGGCGATCTTGACAGTCATAGGATCGTGTTCGACAAGGACGAGGGTATTGCCGAGTTGTTTAAGATGCTGGAGTGCGCGATTGAGAAGTGCATTGTTAAAAGGATGTAGACCTACGGTAGGTTCATCAAGTACGTATAGACAGCCCGTTAAACCACTACCGAGTTGTCTTGCTAAACGAATTCTCTGCGCTTCTCCGCCGCTTAAGGTCGGGGCTCTTCGGTCTATTGAAAGATAACCTACGCCAATTTCTCGCAAAAATTCTAAACGATTCAAAAGCTGGCGTAAGGGTTCCTCCAGCAATTTGAGGGTGGAAGGGGGGAGCGAGAGATCTTGAATAAAAGTGTAAAGATTATCAATAGGAAGTGCGCAAAGTTCTGGGACTGTTTGTCCTTCAAGAACTACATAACGAGCAAGGGGAGTAAGTCGGGTGCCCTCACAAGCGGCGCACGGAATTTCCTTCAAGAGAGGTTTTAAATATTCTTGGTCTTCTCTATTTAGCGTTTTAATCCCGATTCCAAGTGCCTGGCTTAGTCCCCTCCAGACGAGTTCCGAATGGCTCTTATCAGCGCCATCTAAAAAGATATGAAGCTCTTGGGGTGTGAGATCGCGAATCATCGTGTACGGTTCGATACCGGATTTTTCTAGAAGGGCCGAGGTAGCTTTTCTTGATCCTGGAATCGAATAATCATCTAAAAAAAGACCTAGTAACTGCAAGGGATTCAATTTAGCCCATTGGGGGTTTTGCACAAGATCGATACCCCATTTCGTTCCCAATCCCATGCACTCAGGACACATTCCTTGTGCCGTATTGAAAGAGAAAGTGTGAGGGGTAAGCGGAGGGTAGGACTTACCCGTGCTGGGTGCAGCAAAAGCAAAATTATAGAAGAGATCTTTTCCTGCAGCATCTACAATGATCTGCCCTTCACCTAATTTTTCAGCTTGTTCGATCGCTTCAAGAAGACGCTTACGCTGGTTTTGTCCGACAAAAAGTCGATCGATAACCAGGTAAACCGCATTTTTACGCTGGCTGTCAAAAGGAATTTCTTCATCTAGTTCGTAATAGGTCCCATTGATGCGCGCGCGGAGAAAGCCCTGGCTCTTCCACTGTTCTTTGGCAGTAGTAAAATTCTCGGAAGTGCGGATTTTGAAGGGGCTAAGAATATAGAGCGGTGTTTTTTCCGGAAGAGTAAGAAGTTTTTCTGCTACAAAACTATGACTAATCGTCTCTAGTTTTTCTTTAGTATCGGGACAGTGGGCTACCCCGCAATGCGCAAATAAGATCCGTATATAATCATAGACCTCGGTAATGGTGCCGACAGTACTGCGCGGGTTACCGGCGTGACTTTTTTGTTCAATCGCAATGGCTGGAGAGAGCCCTTCAATTTTTTCTGATCCCTTCTGCGATCTTTATAACCACTACAGTGAAATTGTGTGAAAATGGGAACGATAGTAGGAAGACCCGTTAATGCCCGGGCATTTTTATGCGTTAAAGTTTTTACACGAACTTCTACGCGATTCGATATTTCACGAGAAGTAAAGTTCAGTAAAGTCAAGGCTTTACTACTTGAAGAAGTAGCTGGCCCAGCGATGCTAAGTGGGCCGAGCTTATTTTTAAAGAAAGGGGCATGAATGGGTCGTAATCGAACTAGAGCTGCTCCATTGCTTACTTGGCGTAGAAGAGGAAGCTTAGCTCGAATTAGGTCAAATAAAGGCGCCGACGAGACTGATGGTTGCAATGAAGGAAGAGAATGGGTCAGAAGCGGAGCAGTCGAAGAAAGAGAATTTTTTACTGAAAGCGACATACAATATGCTTATAGGTGGGCTTCATGGTGGTCCTCAAGAAATTTTTCCGTAATCTAGACGCATGGCCTGGCGAACTTCTGTAAGAGTTTGTTCCGCTACAATTTCCGCGCGTTCTGTCCCCTGCAATACGAGCTTCATGACCTCATTACGATCTTGAGCGAGTAAGGTGCGACGTTGTCGAATGGGATCTAGCTCCGCTTGTATAACTTCCGTTAAGCGTTTTTTAACGATCGAATCGCCAAGTCCCCCGCGCTGGTAATGCGCTTTCATCTCCTGAAGTTTTTCCTTATCAGGATCGAAAACATCTAGATATTCGAATACAGGGTTCCCTTCAACTTTACCGGGGTCTTCCACACGTAAATGTTCGGGATCGGTATACATCCCCTTAATTTTTTTTGTCACTGCATCGGGAGAGTCCGAAAGATAGATAGCATTGCCAAGAGATTTACTCATCTTCGCTTTGCCATCTGTTCCGGGTAAACGAGATGCTGTAGCAGGGATAAGGGCTTCAGCCTCGACCAAAACACTTGCATTGTAGATGCGATTAAAATGACGGACGATTTCATTGGATTGTTCGACCATAGGGAGCTGATCGGCGCCTACAGGAACAATATTCGCTTTAAAAGCGGTAATGTCCGCGGCTTGGCTAACGGGATAGACCATAAAGCCTGCAGGGACGCTTTCTCCATAACCTTTCTGCACAATCTCCTGTTTGACGGTAGGATTATGTTTAAGCCGGTTCCATGTAACAAGATTGAGATAGTAAATGGTTAATTCGAATAGTTGAGGTAAAAGAGACTGGATGAAAATAGTGGTTTTATTAGGGTCAATTCCTACTGCAAGATAATCGAGGGCTACTTCTAACACATTTTCGCGAACTTTTTGAGGATGTTGAAAGTTATCTGTTAGGGCTTGGACATCTGCAAGCATGACAAATTGTGTGCAGGTTTCTTGTAATAGCAGTCGATTTTTTAACGATCCGACGTAATGCCCTAAATGTAAGGGGCCCGTAGGTCGATCGCCGGTGAGAACAACTTTTTTCATAGCAATAAAATTAAGTCTATCAGGCTTTTAGAAGGTCTGGATGATGCCAATTCTCTTGATTATATTCGAGGATTATGTGATCAACGATGCCTATGGAAAATGAACCAGAACGTATTGGACGCTATTCACTCATACGCAGTTTAGGCAAAGGCGGAATGGGAGAAGTTTTTCTCGCATTCGATGAGAGCTGCGGACGCCAGGTTGCTCTTAAACGCATTCGCACTGATCTCAAAGAAAACCCTACAATCAAAAACAGATTTTTACGTGAAGCACGGTTAGCGGCTCAGCTTTCTCACCCCAATATCATCGCTATTCATGCAATTGAACAAGAAGGTGATCTCTCGTTTTATACTATGCCTTTTATTGAGGGTGAAACTTTACGAGCGATTCTCAAAAGGGTGCGCTTAGAAGGAGCTACAGGGGTTGGCGCCTATTCGCATCGGACTTCTCTTTCCGATCTCGTGAGAATCTTTTTAAGCGTTTGTCAGGCTATTGCGTATTGTCATTCTAAAGGCATTCTTCATCGTGATCTCAAACCCGAGAATATCTTAGTTGGAAAATTTGGAGAGACGATGATCGTCGATTGGGGTCTTGCCCAATATGCGAACAGCGAAAACGAAGAAGAAACGGAAAACGAGACCGAAGAAACTCCTGGAGATTATACACGGCCTGGTAAAGTTGTTGGCACCTTAGCTTATATGGCGCCCGAGCGAGCTTTACATCACCCTGCTACTTTTTCAAGCGATCTCTATTCTTTGGGCGCGATCCTTTATCAAATTCTCACCTTGCGCATGCCCTTTAGAAGACCCACGATGAAAGCCTTCCGCGCCAACATGAATAAAGAGCAACTCGTCGATCCAATTGAAGCTGCTCCTTACCGCGATATACCCCCTCAACTGGCAGAAGCCGCCTCTCGTTGTCTCTCATTCGATAAACTAAATCGTTATACGGATGTCAAAGAGCTGATTACCGAGATAGAAAGATACGCTAAAGGACTGCCCGAATGGATGCCCGCTGCTGTTCTCGATGTTCATCAAAAACAGGATTGGGAATTCCAAGAGTACGTCGCGTGGACAGAGCCTTTCGCTGTTACACGGAGTGAAGGGGCTTTCGAATGGGTATGGATGATGGTCTCGAAAACATCCCTCTTAGGGAATTTTAAGATTGAAGCGAAGATTACCCAAGAAGAGAAAAGTCGCGGTTTGCATATTCTCTTCGCTATACCCGAAAAAAAACGCCTGAGTCGCCTTGAAGAAGGCTGGACATTGTGGGTTGGGTCTCCAGAACATCCTGGATGCACCCTCTCACGTGCACGCATTGGAGTGCTCACACTTCCGGATGTCTACCTAGAGCCTGGTAAACCACATGTTATACGCATCGAAAAAGTTGGGGAAAAACTCGACTGTTTTTTAGATAATACACTACTTTTTCACTATCAAAGCCCTCTACCAATCATTGGATCGCACATAGGGCTTATGGCTCATGATAACCTTTTTTCTATTGAAAGCCTTTCTTTATTTTCTGGCAGCTACAATGCGACCATTAATTGCTTAGCCGTTCCAGATGCATTTCTTGAGCGAGCCGAATATGCCCATGCATGGGGAGAATACCGCAAGATTGCATTCTGTTTTAAGGGAAGACATGAAGGAAGCGAAGCACTTTTTCGCGCAGGTCTTACCTTGCTTGAGCAGTCCCTCGATCAAAAGTCTCTGCGAGAAAAAAAGAAACTTCAACAAGAGGCGTTTGACGAATTTGATAGGCTAAGAAAAACTCCAGCCGCTCCTTTAGAGTATTTAGGAAAATCGCTTGTGTATCGGGCTAGTCAAGACATAGAAGAGGAAACTAAATGTCTGGAATTAGGTTTACGCAAATACAAGAGCCACCCTCTAGTTTCTCTCTTGCGCGAGCAAATACTCTACCGTATGCACGAAGCCTGCCACAAAAATCGTACGGATGCTTATTCACTTACCCTTCTCGCTCTCACGCAAATTCCGGCTCTTACCGAAGCTCCCGAACATCGCGCTCTACTTCAACGTTTAAGGGATGATCTTGAGCCAGTACCTTTTTTTGTTCCCACGCAAGACTCTTCAGATATTGATCTTTCCATTCAATTAGCCTTTTGGCTAAGTCATGAACGAGTATTGGACGAAATTGGCGAACAAAACTTAGATCCTGTTGTAGAGAGCAATTGGTGGTTTGCTAGTCTCGAACTCGATTATTCGGTTCCAAAACCTCGAGAACCTTGGCAAATAGTGGTCAAGAAATCCCAAACCGACCTTAACCTAGCAATTGCCCTCTTCAATAAAAACCAAGAGGAGAATCCACGTTTATTAAGACACCTTCTTCGTAAATGCTTCGATCAACTCTGTCTGAATAAATCGGTAACTCTTCTTGAAACCTCTTCAACAACTCCCTATTTAGAAAGGGCTCAAATATTTCTTTACTTGTTACGGCAAGAATGGGAGAAAGCTCTTCTTCTTTTTAATCGTTATAGTCCGGAGGCACTACGCCAAGAGACACATCATTTTTTTGTTCCTTATGGTTGTTATCTTTCTCATACCCAAGGAATCGAGGCTACACTCCATCATTTTTCTGACCTCTCTCATACTCTATACCCTTCTACCTCAATCCTTTTAGGACACTATCTTCACGGAAGAAGCCCTGAAAAGATTGCACCTTTTCACTGGCAACGTAAAGAATTAGTTCGACAGTTAATTCTTTTTTATTCTTGCGCGGGACATCTTGAGCGTGTTAACAATTTAGCTAAACAACTATCAAGAAGCCGTGTCAACTTACATCCCTACACCCAAAGTCGAGAGTAAAAAAATTGTTTACGAGGGCTATTTAGACGTTCAGGTCGAGATGCTCTCCTTACCCGATTCAGCTGAGCCTATTTCTTATACGACCGTGCTTTGTGCAAAAGAGGCAGCCGTTGTACTAGCAGAAACGGAAGATGGCAAAATGATCATCAGTCAAGAGTATCGTCATCCTTCAGGCAAATGGTTATATGGGTTACCGGGAGGCCGAGTGGACGAGGGAGAACCTCTACTCACAACAGCTCAACGAGAATTACGCGAAGAGTCTGGCTATGAAGCGCCTAATTGGCATTACATCGGAACAGCCTTTCCTCTTCCGGCGATCTGCGGTCAAAAAGTGCACTATTTTTTCGCCGATAAGGCAGTCCTCACCACAGCCCCGCAAAAAGAGCCTATGGA
>JABDCS010000037.1 GCA_013288005.1 Chlamydiota bacterium
TTGTGTATTACAATAGTTCCATGATTATATTAAGGAGTAATAATGGACTATTATCCAGCAGAACCTTTCCCTCAAGCGATAGTAGCGAATGTGATGAAAACAGGCGGTGCGAACATGCAGATTCCCTATGACGAAGCGCCTTTTGAAGCAACTCTGCGACCAGGGGAAAAGATTAGACTATATGGCGGTGTGGACATTCAAAACGACGCTCCTGAGGCGGTCGAAGTTCTAATACGTTTTGATTTGCGAGAAGGATTTATTCTTACAATAGAAGGATTACAAACCCCGATTCATATCGTAACTCATGTCGCTATGCACTCGAAGCATGCAATTAAAGTAGCCGCACAAACATGGCAGCTGGTTCCAGCAAATATCCAAAGACCGTGAATTCTAATGGGGAATGAAAATATTTAAAAGAAAGGTCGGGCTACTTTAGCAACCCGACCCGAGGAAGAATAGAACTTAGTGGAACACGTTCCACGCAGTGTTGTGAGCTGCATCAACACCTAGACCGGTCAGGTTTTCATGATCCCGGTTCAGATCCCAGAACATGATCCCTCTAAGACCACTCGAGAGAATGTAATTAGCCGCTGTTGTGATATTGGCTAACGTGGTTTGTACTCCCACATCATCACGCCCTGGCATTAATCCAATCGTGATTTTAGAAGCGGGCACACCCATGCTAATCAATGCCTTCGTATCTTGTTGATAAGAATAGCTACTTCCATAGTCATACGCCATGATGTTAATACCATCTAAATACGTATGCGCCGATTGGATGACCGAATTCCAAGGCGCTGTCGAAGAGGCAGGGCTTGGGGGTGTATACGTAATCTGAGCATTACTGCCCAAAAGTTGACGCGTATTTTGTATAAGCGCGACTTGTAAAGCAGCTGCCGGAGTATTTTCAATGTCATAGTCCACCCCGTCTAAGGAGTTTTGGCTGACAAATTGCGCTACTGCTTTGGCCATGCCTGCAGCGTCTGCTGTACTTGTGGGAGAGATCGGGTAAGATGCTCCACCAATAGCAATTTTCACTTTTTTTCCTGCACTATGCGCAGCTGTAATGAATTGAGTCAAAGTTGCTTGGTCACAGTCGAGGCCAGCAACAACATAAGTATTGGTGCCAGTACGCGAAAAGTTTCCAAAAGAGATATTAATAATATCCGATTTCATGTTGACGATCGTATTGATCGAATCTGTAGAATTCCAAGTCTCCCAATAAGTTTCTAAGAGTGCTTTTGTTGTAGGAGGTGGTGGTGTCGTCGATACAGTTGTGTTTACAGTATTGCTGAAGGCGCTAGACGTCGTGCCATTTTTGGCTTGTACCCGATAGTAATAGGTACCAGCTGCTTTTCCTGAAATCTGACTTGAAGTGCTTGTCGTAGTAGCAACTGTCGTTGGATTAGAAAAGCTGGCAGATGTTGCTTCTTGCAAAACGTATTGCTGAGCATTTGGAACACTACTCCAACTTACCGTAAAGGAGCCGCTATTGTTGGGATTAGAAATCGCTTGTAGGACAGGAGCCTGAAGCTGAGTGCTAGAGCTAACTGTGACAGACTGTGTATTGCTAAAACCACTTGTTCCTGCACTATTAGTTGCTGAAACACGGTAATAATAGGTCCCTGAAGCCTGGTTAGTAAAAGCACGCGAAGTAGCTGAGCTTTGAGATACATTTGTTGCACCGGTAAATGAGGCGTTAGTCGCTTGTTGCAAGGTATATGACGTTGCGCCTGTTACGCTATTCCAAGACACTGTATAACTCGTTGGAGAGCTAGGGCTTGTGGAAATCTGATTTAAAACTGGAGCGCTAGGAATCGTGGTACCACCACCGCCTCCACCGCCTCCGCTTCCATTACCAACAGCACTTAAATTGTTTAGAAGGACAGGGCCCGATTTGGGATTTTGTACAATCATTCCAAATGTAACTGAACCTCCCACAGGAATTACACCACCTTCAAACCATGTAGGATTTTGGACCGTAAAATTCTGCCCAGAAGAAGTTAAGACCCCATTCCAAGCAGAGCTGACAGTTTCTGATGTCGGAAGAGTAAAAGTAGCGCTCCAGGAAGTTGTGGGGGCTTGGGAATTATTTCTTATAGTGACGGTGGCTTGATAGCCGGTTTGCCAAGAAGAATCGATTGCATAACTGGCAATCAGCGAAACCTGAGCATTTGCATTAATCTCAGGAAACGCTTGTAACGCCGCACTGCTTGCTAACCCCGTGGTTACGAGCAGGAGTCGTAGTGCGTGAAGTAGTAACTTTCTCATAGTCCCTCCTTATGAGTTCGATTAAGCACTATATGTTAGAGCCCGCGTGATCGTAAAGAAATATTTTATTATAACTTAAACCCTTGTGCAAGAAGGATTTAGAATTTTTTATTATTCTAAATAAACCGTTATTAATTTTTGTTTACAGTTTAATTTTTTAAATAATAATTTAATAATAATTGTTGATAAAATAAATTATTAATATAAGATTGAATTAAATAAATATCAGGTAGTCCGTGTCACAATACCGAGCAATTATTCATTATCACTTTAGAAAAGGAATGGAAGAGCAAGGAATGAAGTTCTTTCAGAGAGAGCTTGTTGATAAAGCTCCGGAGCTTGGCTGCCAAGGTATCGAGCTTTGGCAAAGTGAAAAAGATGGATCATACGCTGTCGGTATAGGTGCTTGGAATAGCCTGGAAGATGCTAGGAGATTCCAAAATTTATGGGATCAAAAGGAAAAAGAACTTCTTCGCTTTTGCATTGCTAGTCCTAAGCAAGAATTTTTTAAGACATCGTAATTGAATCCATCACGAAGAGTTGCTTTGTTGAGAGAAACATAGGGGGCCTATGGGAAAAGTCATTGGGATCGACTTAGGAACTTCGAACTCTGCTGCATCCATTATGGAAGGTGGAAGACCTATTATTATTCCTTCAGCAGAAGGGGCTGGGGTAGCTTCAGGAAAGGCTTTTCCTTCTTATGTGGCCTTCACGGCAGACGGGCAAAAACTTGTAGGCGAGCCAGCGAAACGCCAAATGAGCACCAACCCTGAAGGCACTATCCGTGCCGCCAAGCGTAAAATGGGAACCGATTATAAATATAAGATCCGTGGTCAAGAATACGCGCCTCAGCAAATCTCGGCTTTTATTCTCCAAAAAATCAAACAGGATGCCGAAGCCTATTTAGGCGAAACTGTCGATGAGGCTGTAATCACGTGTCCTGCTTATTTTGATGACAATCAAAGAACAGCTACAAAAGATGCAGGAGAAATTGCAGGCTTCAAAGTGTTGCGGATTATCAATGAACCTACTGCGGCTTGTCTTGCTTATGGCTTAGAAAAAACGGGAAAGGAACTGAAAATCCTCGTTTTCGACTTTGGCGGAGGAACTCTCGATGTAACCATAATGGAGATGTGGAAAGAGGGTGGTTTTAAAGTAATGGCAACAAATGGCGATACGCAGCTCGGTGGCACCGAGATGGACCAAGGTATTATCGACTTCATCATTAAAGACTTCGAACGCAATACAGGCATTAATTTAAAGAACGACCGATTGGCGATGCAGCGAATAGCGGAAGCTGCTGAAAAAGCCAAAGTTGAACTTTCCAGCACAATAACAACAGATATTAACCTTCCTTTTATCACAGCCGATGCTAATGGACCTAAGCACCTTGTTATGAGTTTCAATCGCGCCAAGCTTGAAGAAATCGTCAGCCCAATTGTGGAGAGATGCAGAGCTCCTCTTGAAATGGCCTTAAAGGATGCAACAGAAGCTTTTAAAAAAGAAGGCACGGAGTTTCAGCCTAAAGATATCGATAAGATTATCTTAGTAGGTGGCCCTACACGCATGCCTCTTGTTCAGCAATTTGTTGAGGAATGCGTTGGCAAGAAGATTGAAAGAGGAATTGACCCTATGGAATGCGTAGCCATGGGGGCGGCTGTTCAGGGTGCCATTATCAAAGGAGAGGTGAAGGAAGTTCTTTTACTCGATGTAACCCCACTTTCCTTAGGAATAGAGACCCTTGGTGGAATAGATACTAAGCTAATCGAAAGAAACACGACAATTCCTACAAGGAAGACCCAGGTTTTTTCAACTGCAGCCGATAATCAAGCAGCTGTAACTGTTCGTGTGTTACAAGGTGAAAGAGAGATGGCCGAGGATAATGTTGAGCTTGGGCGTTTTGATCTTGTGGGTCTTCCTCCGGCTCCTCGTGGTATGCCGCAAATTGAAGTATCTTTCGATATCGATACGAATGGGATTGTACAAGTTAGTGCAAAAGATTTAGGAAGTGGAAAAACACAATCGGTACGCATAACAGCTCCCAAAAAACTGGCCAAAGAAGAAATTGATCAGATGGTAAGTCAAAGTGAGAAATTTGCGGCTGAGGATAAAAAGAAAAAAGGAGAAGTCGAGCTCATAAATCAAGCCGATAGTCTTGCTTATGCTGCAGAAAAATCCTTGAAGGAGTATGGAGATAAAATCAGCCAAGGTGAAAGAGCGGAAATCGAAACAAAGTTAAATGATCTACGATCGGCTATTCAGAGTAAGAATTTTGAGCTGGTGAAGAAAGGAACTGACGAATTGACGAAGGCTTCGCATAAATTAGCCGAAGAGATCTATAAAAAACAGGCCGAGGAACCGAAGAAAAGTTCCGAAGAAGTGCATCAAGAGCCTAAACGCGAAGAAAATGGAGAGAATATCATCGATGCCGAATACAAAGAAGACGATGAGAAGAAGCGTCGGGCAGGTTAAAACTCGTAGTTTGCTCTACAAATTGCTGTTTCATGAAGAGGAACAAATGCTAAAACCTTTAATTGCCGAACGTCGCCATTTTAAACGTGGAACTGTCGGCCCAATCCCGGATGCAACCCCCTCTTATGGCTACGAAACGCGATTACTATGAAATTCTTCAAGTCTCTAAAAGTGCTACGCTAGAGCAGATTAAAAAAGCTTATCGAGAAGCAGCTCTTCGTTATCATCCTGATCGAGTCCCCGAAAAAGAAAAAAAGGCATCTGAGGAAAAATTCAAAGAGATTTCAGAAGCCTACGCCATTCTTTCCGATCCCGATAAACGCGCTATTTATGATCAGCAAGGCCATGCAGGTGTCGATCAAAAATATGCCCACGAAGACATTTTTAGAGGGACAGACTTCAGTAGCATTTTTCAAGATTTAGGCGATTATGGCTTGAGTGAAGGGTTTTTCGATCAAATTTTTGGCGATCGTGGCTTTGATGTTTTTGGAGAGCGACACCGAGAAAAAATGCATAGAGGTCGAGGTCGAGATCTCCAAATCACTCTCTCTTTAACCCTGGAAGACGTTGCAGAGGGCAGAGAGAAAACACTTTCTTTTCGTCGTTATGATCCTTGCACTCTTTGCCAAGGTAGTGGGGTTAAAGTAAGCGGAAAAAGAAAATTGTGTTCCCACTGTCATGGTTCTGGTCAAGAGGTGGCAAGTTCGGGACGAATGCGTATGATCCGCCCCTGTCGACATTGCAATGGTACGGGAAAGGAGGTCGATATTTGTGCAGAATGTCAAGGAAAAGGCCAAGTTGCGCATGTGCGAGAGCTCACAGTGACGATTCCTGCAGGAATAAATAATGGCGCACAATTACGGATTCCCCAAGAAGGAGAAAAGGGAGTGGAAGGAAGAGGAAATCTTTACCTCACGATCCAAGTACAACCTCATTCCCATTTTGAACGTCGGGGTAACGATCTTATCACACAAATCACGATACCGTTGACAATAGCAGTTTTGGGAGGGGAAGTATCGGTTCCCACATTAGCAGGAAATGTCTCTATGAAAGTGCCTTCCGGAACACAGAATGGAACGCACTTTCGACTCAAAGGCAAAGGGATTGCCAGTTTAAATCAAAAAATAAAAGGGGATGAACTTGTTAAAGTAACAGTGGAAATCCCTAAGACTCTTTCTCCAGAACAAAGAAAAATCATGGAAGCTTTCGCTAAATCTCAACAGGTAGCTTAAAACGCTCAGAAAATCGATCCAATTTTACTTTTGATGCAGCTTCGAATATCGCAAGTCGAATTTGATCCCTTCAGTCGAAATTTATCCCCTCAGTCGAAATTTGCAAATAAGATAAAAGAAATTCAGTTATTTGCTTCTCTTGTTTTTTTAACCTTCTGTCGTAGTCCTCATCTCCTTTTAAAAGAGGAAGAGCTTTGATCTTAGGGTTTTCAATGATTTTTTGAAGGTGAAGAGAAAGGCGGATAGGAGAGAGTTCTCTCCAATGAAACGAAATAGGTTGAATGGGCGCATAATATTTGCTTTGTGGAAGAAATCGAGGAGCAAGGACCTGGCCTGAAGGAATTCCGGAAACAAGTTGTATTGAACAGTGGCGTTGTCGTTTTCAGCACAAACGAAAAGGCGATCCTGTGGAAATGGGAGAAATTTTTGAGCTTCTTGCCACCTTGCATAAAATGGGGTATGATATCTTCAAAATCGAGAATCTTTACACCTTTGATGGAGCTCCAGGATTCTCCTCAGCTCACGGATAATTTAATGACCTCAATGCTTGCCTCTTCTTCTTCAACTAGGTATCAGGAATTTCCAGATTCCTATATTCAACCACCTCTTTCCTCCTACAAACGGGAGAAATTTTCTAGAGAAATCCAAGGAATTATCCATAATCCCCACGAATTTTTTAAGAAGGTAAGAGCCCTTAAAATTAACTCCGATTTGCTTCTTTACAAGAGATACCTTTGTTTTTCTATTTTTATTGAAGGAGTTGAGTGTCCTTTTGGTGAAAATTGTAAAAGGTCTCATGATTTAGTTTCACAATGGGCATATGGGTTTTTTAATGTTGGATCTGATGTGTATAAAACATCGATATGCGAAATTGATGGATGTATAAATGGGATTAATTGTTGCTATTCTCATCCAGGCACTTTAATGAGGGATAGAGTAAGCGGTCGCATGGTAATTGCCTCCGGGAAAAATGATAGTGAGCGACGAGAACCTTCCTCCTCTTTAACTCGCGGAGCCTTAACAATTCCTGACCCTTCACGTCCCAACAT
>JABDCS010000038.1:0-5089 GCA_013288005.1 Chlamydiota bacterium
ACGAAATCACAAGGAATACAAATTTCATGGGTCTCCTGTATGTGTTTGCACAAATTCATCGCCAAGTTCTTTCAATACTGACCAGTGTGTAGGGCTCAAAATACTATGATCAAAAAGTGGGGCGCCTTTAGCTGGGGTTAAAAAATGTACATTGGAATCCTCTGAACGGCAGGCTCTATAATAATTACATGGATCACAAAGTGGAATAGGATCTCTTTTGGAGACAAAATGTTGGACGCTACCTGCTAAAAAAGGGGGGAATAGACTTGCTGAACCAAAGCTTATAACATCGATTCTTTTTCTTTGATCCTCCGTTAAAGCTTGAAGTGCAATACGGGCAATGATTCCCGCTTCGCTATGAAGATTTAGCCTAATTCGTAAGTTTGGTTTCTCAAGAATTTCATTAAATGTTTTAACAGCTAATCTAACAGGGTGAGAGTTATAGTCCCATTTCTCAAATATGGCTTCAGGTAAGTCAAGAACGATGCCATGAGTCGCATTGTATATTACTGTAATCTTACAACCTCCATGTAGTTTTGAAATTTCTTTTGCAACGAATATAGCATCTTGCAGACTCGTATTTAGACCATTCATATAAATCGGTGCTATGTCAGCATAATCCTTGCCAGGCAGAGTGATAGTCTGGGATTTATCTCGGTTAGTAGTCGGTTCAGGTTCCATTTTGATGCATTGTCCGAAATAACGAACATAGCCACCACCGAGACAATCAGGCAGGAAAAGCCCGATATTTTCAATAAGGCTGCCAATAAAATTACATATCCAGTCAATCAGCAAGGGAGGACGGCTGAGTGCAGTGCTTTCTTCTGCTTTTGCGAAAAGGTCGTCATCCTCCTGCAGTCCGAGAGGATCGAGAAAGCTGAGGGGATTATTTCTGACAAAGGCGTAGAGGTTGGGCCCTTGGTCGAGGCCTAGAGGGTCAGGTGTTAGCCAACGGCCCTCTTCAGGAGAATAGTAACGTTTGCCAAAGTAGATCAGTCCCGTGAATTTGTCATGACGTTTGGAAGAAAAACGCCAAGGATTCCGCCAGGGAGTGCGCCAGGGGTTGCTTAGCAGATTTGTATTGTAGGAAGAAAGCTCTTCACCAAATGCTGAGAAGGTATAGGATTCGAAGATGGCTCCGGTAGAAGAGATCAGTTTGGTGACATTACCAAAGACATCGTGGAGAGGGGCATAGGCAATGCCGTCGAGTTCGATGGCAACTGCTGAAGCGATTTCGGCACTATAACCAGTGCCAAGAATACGCAGCTCCGTAATTTTGCCTTCCTTATCACAGGCTCCAATTTCGCAATCGTTATCCCAGATAAAGAAATCTTGTGAGTTTTCCTTCCACACACCATTTTTGAAGACATAATAGAGAGCATGTAGACGTCGATGCCAACCATCATAGGCATAGAGAATGCGCCAAGAGGCTGTCTTTTCAAGGGCGATTAAGCGACCTAAGGCATCGTAGGTGTAATGGAGATCGAGGTTGGCAGCTTTCTTTTTTACAGGATTTCCATTGAGGTCATACTGGTATTGGTTTTGACCTGATACGAGTAATTGATTGAGTTCATCAATCGTGGATTGCTCAGTATCTTTCTTGCGACGGTTGTGCAAGCTGTCATAGGAATAGAGATGGTTTTGTGGGCCATATTCACGTGTAAGTTGACCAAGCTCATCGTAGGTATAACTTTTTTTTGTTGTGTCGAACCAAGCGGTTTTGACCCTACCCGCTAAATCGTGTTCCGTAATCCCATTCTTGAAATAAGCACTATGAGCGGATTGCAATTGGGCTTTGTGATTGTATGCATAGCTTTGTTCACCTAGGTTGTGGATAAGAGCTTCTTTCGTTAAAAGGCCCCGTTCGGAGTGTTCGAGATATTCATGGGTATAAATAACTCGGTTCTGTTGATCTATCCGCGAGAGTGAAGAGAGACGTGCATGATTGTAGGTGTAGTGAATAGCGGATTCGTCGGGCAAGGTAAATTGTAGGCGTCTTCCTAATGCATCGAGCGTGAAATTAAGCGCTAAACCTGTAGCCAATTCTTCTTGTTCAAGTCGTCCCCACGCATCATAGCTACGTTGTGATCGCGTCCCTGTCAGGGCGTCATCAATGGCAACTAGTAAATTCAGCTGATTATAATGGTAGGTATAATCAATTGATTGATCACTTGAAAATTGATGCGTGCAACGTCCCAATTGGTCATAGTCGGAGGTAATCGTGACCCCGTCGGGTTTGAGGGTAGTCTTAAGCAATCCTTGAGGTGTATACGAGTACCGCGTAGTGCGCTCAAGGGAGGTCCCTTCCGCTTCAGAAAGTTGGATGAGGCGCCCTCTACAGTCCCAATAGCGAAGAGTGCGGAGACTGCGACGTGACATGGGGTCACCAATAACGGCTGCTATTTCTTGGACTTTGCGACCATTTCCATCATAGAGGTATTCTGTGCAAGTTAACTGCTGGCCGAGTGCATTACGGACCTCTGTTTGCGCAATCCAACCACGAGGATCGTGGAGCTGAATCGTCCGGATGCCTAAGGGGTCTGTAATCGTGACCTGTAAGACTTCGTTATTTTGGGTATTTCGATGATGATCGTCGTATTCATAGTGATGAATGTGTCCGCAGGCATCCATGGTTTGTGCGATGCGGTTTAAGCCGTCATAAAGTTTGGATTCGTATACGATCCATTGGTTATCCCATATTTTCGTTTCTAGAAGGTTGCCGCTGGGATCATAGGCATATTTTTTATGAGAGAGTGTTTTTCCCGTTAAATCTTCCTGTTTTACTTCGATTAAGCGGTTGAGTAAATCATAGCTGTTGATTGTGCGTATCTCTGCTCTTTCAGTTACAGAGATGCGACCGAGCTTGTCATAGGAAAAGGTCGTTCTGAGTGCCCCACTTTCGCTTGTCTTGCGTCCGGCATAATCATACGTATAGGTAGTGGTATTCCCTGCAGGATCTAGGGAGTAAAGTAAATGGAAGGTAGAATAGTGATAGCTCTCTTTGGTCAGTAAGGTTCCGCCAGAATCATAGCAAAGCCGTGAGATGATATGCCCGAAACCGTCGTAATTGTGGACCGTTTGCACTTTATCTTGGTTAATCGTCTCATGTAAAAGGCCATCCAATGTATAGGTGTTATATTCGGTTAATCCATCTGGATGCTGTGTCTGAATGATCTGGCCTCGAGCATTATATGATACACGTGTGATATGCCCTTCTGCGTCGATATTGGTAATTGGCCTGCCGAGACTATCATGCTCAGAGGCCAACGTTGCCACTTTACCCGTTGAATCCGGAGGAAGGAAAACCGCTACCGGTTGTCCATTGCGATTAGGAAGAAAGCGTGTCGTATGGTTTTGAGAATCCGTTGATGCAAGGAGATGGCCCGTTTTGTTGTAACGAAAGTGGAGGGTTTGTTCGAGGTTGTCGAAAGTCGTCAGTTTCTTAAGTTTGAGGCGCCCACCTTTATCATAGCGAAATTCTTGAATTTGCCGACAACCGGGGCTAATTTCTTGCGTTTTTAACCCTTCGGGGGTGTAGTTGTAGCGCGTAATCTGACCAAGAGCATCCTTTTCTTCAACAATCCTGTCTTTCGTATCGTAAACGGCCTCTAAACTATAGGCGAGAGATGTTTCGTCTACATAGTGATCTTCACGAATTACTTTTGCATGAGAAGAATAATGGAGGACTCTTTTTGCAGTTAAAACTTCTTCTCCCGTCGAAAGATCATGTCCATATTCACGGATGACAGCTGGCAATCCGTACCCTGGCATTGCTTCCCGTAACTCGACTCGACAGGCGTGGCGATAGGTGACTCCAGATAGATCGTTGCTTATGGTTGTAGATCCATCATCTTGGCTTGTACTTACGAGATTATAGTCGCTGTCATAAGAAAAGAATTCTCGCTTGGATAGTTTGCCTTTAATCCAGGTGAAGCGTTCGGTTAGAAGGGGTGTATGGCCGAGATAGGCGAAGGTTGTTTTATGGCCATTCTCTTCTTCGCATACCACCATCCTGTCTAGTGAATCGTAGACATAGGTTTTTCCATACGATTCGCAGCCATTCGCTATAACGCGGTTATGATCGTCTAGTAAAAGAGGGGCTGGTGAATAACCTGAAAGATTTCCCCATAAGCGCTCTTCCAGGATATTGCCTCTTTTGTCATAGGAAAAAGTCCTGGCGTAACTGTTATTCGTGACTTTATCGATCCAGCTCTTGCAGACGAGTTCTCCTTGGCCATTGGGTTGATCGGAGCCGTAAGAAAAGCGCTGTTCAGCAAGTAGGATTTCTCCAGGATTACGTTCTTCAAAATATGCAATTAAAAGAGGGTGGCCGGCTTCATTAAAATGGTAGGTAGTCCGATTTTGACTGGAATCTACAACGTCTGTAATTCTCTCAAGAGTTCGATTGTTTTTTCTGCCTTTTACATGATAGAAAAAGCGGTAAAGATTGGATTTTTCTCCCGTCTCACCATTGGGAGCTATTAAGCTTTTAACACGTCCTAATCGGGGGTCATTGCGGTCGATACGTACATGTGTACCATCGAGTTCATTATTCGGATATTCGTAAAAAGAGAGCTCAAGATAGTTGCCGCTTTCTGTCGTTTGTCTCTGTAGTTTTTTTGTATGGCCTCCTAGACCGAGATCTCGATAATCATACTGGAGGAGAGGGAGAGAGGGGCCTTTCACCTCTTTAAGATAAAAATCATGACCATAGTGGTAGTCATCCTCTTTAGAACGTTGAAAATTATAGGTAATTTCTTGGCCATCACTGCTGCTGATTACGCAGTCGTGAGATTTAGAAGGCGTATCTGAATAAGAAAATCGGACCCAGGAATAGAGTTTAGTTTGGGAGGGATTTGTCGCCTGAATTTCTATGATGCGATGTTCTTTATCGTAAGAATATTTATAGCAATGACCCGTAGATAGGCGTTCGAATTGCAAATCATAATCTGCAGTGGTTTTATTTTTTTTGTGAGGGGCGATATAAACGCGTTCACCACCATCAGGCAAGAAAAGAGTCACACGATTGCTTTGCCACTCAATTCTGTAATTTTTTAGATTGGTCCGCGCGCTTATCATGCCACTGGCT
>JABDCS010000038.1:5099-6064 GCA_013288005.1 Chlamydiota bacterium
GTATTTGTGGCTCCTCCACCCTCAACATCGATACTATAACGACGATCGAGTTCATCGGGGTCACGCTTAAAAATTAAGCGGGATCCCGAGGGTTCGTAGGCGACAAAGTGTTCTTCTCGCCATTCATAACCATCTTTTTCTATGTAACCATCGGTTACAAGAGAGAGATGAAGATGGGGAAGGATCTGCCATCCACCATTGTTGTCTCCTAAGCTCTCTTGGATATAAGCGCGCGTAATGGTGATAGGAATTATGCCTCGGACATGCAAATCGGTATGGCTAACGCAGCAACCACCATTAATAGGATTGACCGTATCGGCAATGAGTAAGCCAGGTTCGCCTTCTGTAGCAGTGAGAACAAAGGGATCTATATCGTGAGAAAAAATCGATAGAAAAAAGAATAAATTCAGGAAATTGAAATAAAGAATTAATCGTTGAAGCATTTGGAATATGTATTTTTGAAAACAAAGCGCAAGAAGATACTTTGCAGTTGATAATCCCACAAGATTGAAAGATATTTTCAATTTGTCAGAGACTTAAGAATGCTTACTGTAATGCAGGTATTTGCATTACAGTAAGGGGATTAAAGCTAAGCAGTGAGAGTAGATGAGGGAATGAGGCTTACAGCAGACTTTTCAGCGCCATTTGCGAGTAAGAGATCTCTTGCCTCGATGTTATTCATGAGAATCGCTATGTCCAAAGCGCTACGCCCTTGTATATCGCGTTGATTGATGAGCTTCTCTAAGATGCCGGAGGTTTTGGAAAAATCCAATAAAGCACGTAGGGCATTGGTTTTGAAAAATTCGACAGCGGTCATTACGGGAGTATAATTGGCTTTTCCAAAAGGTATGAGGTAAGCGCCGGCGTTAAGAGAATCTGTCACTTTCTTATAGTCATCACTTTTTAGGGCTTCGAAAAATAAGCGATGAGAGGGACGCGGCATGAGAAGGGATCTGCTATCCTGG
>JABDCS010000039.1:0-5030 GCA_013288005.1 Chlamydiota bacterium
GTTTCGTGGTCAAAGGGTGTTAAAGCACCGCCAAGTCTTTGGTGGTAAAAGACATGTCTTCGAAGCCATAGAGTAGTAAAAACCGCCACACCCAGACCGCTTGCAAGAGCTCTTACGACTTGGAAGAGGACCATCAATGAGAGTTGCTCTTCTTCAGGTATACTACGAAAACAGAGCCTAAAAAGGGGGGGGGAGGAAAAATGCCAACCCAATACCGGCAGTCAGACGGGAGAGGGCGATTCTCCCAAAATTAATATCCTCATTGAAGATGGTCGTGTGGAAGCTCGAAATAGCAAAAAAGATCAGAGCAATAGATAGTGTAATTCTCGTATCGAGATAAGCAAGACGAAATTTTTCAAGAATAAGAATTGTCGGTAAAAAACCAATTACTCCCATAATACCTAGCAAATAACCAATCCAAATGGGTGTATAAGTTACATCCAGATTTAGCCACATGGCTAAAAGAATAATAGTCCCAAAGTAAGTCGAGAAAAGTAGAGCGAGATTGACCAAGGCAAAAGAGATAGTTGCCTTTGCCAGAAGGCGTAACTTAAGTAGTGGGTAAGGGTGGTGCCAATCCCAAAGTAGAAAAAAAAGGAAACAGGGGAGACCAATGAATAGCAAAGCAATAATAAGGGGGCTTCTGTGCCAATCCAACTCTTGTCCCATGATGACAATTGTGGATAGGGATAAGAGTCCTACGCAATAGAAAAAATAGCTAATGCCATTAAAAGGTGGTTGTGGGGCTGAAAAGTCGTATAAAGCAAGCTGTATCCAAAGAAAAAGAGCCAGAAGAAGAATGATGACTGTTTCAATGGTAAATCCCCATTGCCAATGATAGTTATAAGCGAGCCACCCTCCCCAACACGCTCCAAAAACAGGCACTACGGTAAAAATCGTAATCGTGCAAGCCGTGAAACTTGAGCGTTTGTTCTGGGGAATAAGGCGTAGGACAAGGGGGATTAATGCGTAAATCGGGCCAGAGACAACACCTTGAAGAAATCGGAAAAACAAAAGGAGAGGATAAGTTGGGGAAATGGCACAACCCCATGAAAAGAGGGCGAAGAGAAGAAGACAAGTGACAAAGAATTTCCGAGGTCCTATTCGACCAGGTAGTACCCCTCCAAGGGGTACGCCTATTGCATTCCCAACGCCAAAAAAAGAGAGAGTATACGTGGCAATATCATTGCTCCCTCCTAAATCTCCTACAATGTAGGGACCCATCATATTACTTAGGGTAAAGCTAAAGAGAATAGTGAAAATGGTGGAGAACACCCCTAATACGAGGAGACTTTTAAAAGCTATCGAAGTCTTCATGGAGCTGCAACTCCAAAGGGAGTTTCTACATATTCAATAAGGGCTGGGTCTATATTGTTCTCGATAGTTGATAAAATCAGAGCTTCATCACCGCGCTCTTCTTGTGTGAAGATCGATGTTTCATAAAGCGGAGAGCCTCTAGTCGTTGTCGGAACAAGCAGTCCTTCGCGATCATGTAAATCGACCACGGATTCCATGGAAAGACCAATACGTAAAGGATGGGACTTGAGTTCTTCGGGTTCGAGACCCACTCGTACAGGAAGTCTCTGAACAATTTTGATCCAATTCCCCGATAAATTTTGTGGGGGAAGAAGAGAAAATGCATTACCAGCACCACCAGGCAGCCCTATGATCGATCCATGATAGATCACATCTCTTCCATACAGATCTGAGGTGATTTTGACTTTTTGTCCAATACGCATGTGCTTGAGTTGTGTTTCTTTATAGTTGGCATTTACCCAGATCTGATCTAAAGGAATCACACTTAAAAGAGGTTTTCCCGCTTCGGTCCACATCCCTACTTGAATTGTTCGTTTGGCTACAAGACCTTCAACAGGCGAATAGATTTTGCAGCGGTACAATTGCACCCAAGCATCTCGTACCTTGTCCGCGGCTGTCAAAATAAGCGGGTGAGTTTTTAACGATGTTCCTTGCACGATCGCAAGAGCTTTTTCATACAAAACTTTTGTCATTTGTAAAGTGAAAAAAGCAGTTCGTAGTTGAGCTACTGCATGTTGATAGTCCTCTAAAGAAACACCGCCCGCATCGAGGACATTCATGCGGTGTTCGTAATCTTGCCCAGCGACAATGTATTCTGCTTCCCTAACAGCTATTTCCGCTTCGTAAACGAAAACCTGGTGAAACATTTGGCACACGTCGCGTACAGTTTCGGCAAGTTGCTCTTGAGCCGTGTTAAGCGCAATGCGAGCGTCTGTTTCGTCTAGCTCGATCAGTAGTTGACCTTTTGTAGCTAGAAAGGTGTCATCGGTATGAATCGCAGTGACAAAACCAGAATGAAGAGGGGTGATGAAGACTTGATTGCCCTCTACATAAGCATCATCTGTATATTCTCTATAACGAAATACGAGCAACCAGAGCAGAATACCCGCCAATAGAAGAATTCCACACAATACCCAAAATACAAGAGCAATTTTCCTTCGCTTTCTTCCTAAAGTTTGAGGGTTAGAAGAAGGGGTTGTCACTCGCAACTCCCCGCTTGTAAAGGGAGGGAGTATTCGCTTTGATAACCACCACCAAGAGCTTTAATCAATTTGATGGCAGCTAGGTATTGGCCATAAACAAGCTCGACATCGGTCAGCTTTTTCTCAATCAATGCTTCTTTAAAAGCGTAATTTTCTAATTGATTGTCCAAACCAGATCTTTGGCGCAATAGAGTGAGTTGATAACGCTCCTCGGCATTTTGGACGATAGAGTCTTGTTTGTCTTTTTGCGTGAAAATCATTTGTATGAGAACAAGTAAATCTGCCACTTCTTGAGCACTTTGCAAGAGTAGATTGTTATAGGTGTAAACGGCATCGTCGAAGGATGCTTTTTTCGCGCGAATATTGGCGCGTATTGCACCGGCAGTAAAAATCGGTAAATGAATAGCAGGTTGCAAACCAAATGTTTTACTGCCGCTATCAAATAAATAAGGAAAAGAGAGTGCACTTTGTAAGCCTGCAAACGAAGTGAGGCTGATATTGGGATAAAAGTCAGCTTTTGCTGCGCCTACCTCATGGGCGAGGGCTTCAACACGCCAAATTTGCGCCATCAGATCGGGTCTTCGTGACAAGAGATCGATTGAAAGATTTTCTGGAAGAGTTAAAGCTGAAGGAAGTGGAGGTAAAGAGTGGTCAATCTCTAAATGCTCATCCGGTCCTGATCCCATCAGAATATTTAGCAAATGCTTATATGTAGCGATCTCTTCTTGGATAGCTAATAATTGTTGTTCTATCTCCCAAACATTTTCTTCAGATAGAAGGGGAGGTAAGGCGGAAAAAAGCGCTTTTTCTCTTAGAAGAGACTCTAATTGAAAGATTTCTTTCCGGACAGCGACAAGCTCAAGGTAGAGTTGCTCTTTGAGAAGGTTGGTTTTAAGAGCAAAATATGTTTGGGCAATCGAAGTTGTGATGATGAGTTCTACCTGGACGGCTTCAGCTTCTTCTGCTTTCATCCTCCCCATTGCCGCATTAAAAAGGTTCCTATTCTTTCCCCAAAAATCGAATTCGTAGGTAGAAGAAAGGGTTAGATCGATGACATTGACATTCAGAGGGAGTTTAGGGTTAAGAGCTCGAAAAACGCCATTTTTGCTAAGAAGTTCCCACGTTTCTTTTGCATCAAAGGAAATCAGGGGAAAGAGTAGACCACCTGTGACTGTTGCTGTCTGTTTAGCTAATTCTATTCTTTGTTCGATCGCTTGCAAAGAGGGATTTCCCTTTAAGGCTTTTGCAACAAAAGCATCGAGCTGTTCCGTATCGAAAATTTTCCACCACTTTTCTTCCGGCCAATTCCCTACAGAAAAGTAATCAGTCTCTAAGCTCTTGCTAATACTCGTTTCTAGACAAGGAGGAAAAAGGATATTTTGTCTCTGTTCATCTTGAGTCATCGAAACACAAGAAGGTAAAAAAATAATGCCGCCAAGAAGGGCTTTGTAAAAAAAACGCAAAGCTAAAATAGATCGACTTGTAGAAAAAAACTTGCAATCGTTCTTGCTGTATTTTTTTGCATACATTCGTGACATCTATTTTTTCCTAACCCAATCCTAGATGTTGGTGGAATAGGTATTCGTTTCGCTATTTTCTTATTAGAAGATTGAAATTAAAGGGTCAATGTAATTGCAATTACAAAATAAACTTATTTCGCCTTTAGATAAAAACTAAATTGCTGCCTTCTCTCTCTTATACCAATGAGAGAAGAAGAAATATGTAATAGCGAGAATAAGAAAAGATAAAAAGAAAGGAAGGTTGATAGTATAAGCAGCTAATATCCCTCCTAAAATTGGAGCAATTGTACCAGCCAAGGCAAATCCAGCGTTCCAAAATCCGAAAACTTTTCCTTGTATTTGAGGAGGGGCAATAACAGAAAATAATGCGAAAAAGCAGGAAAATGAAAGAGATTGCGCGAAGTTAGAGACCGCACTGGCATATAACATCCCAGAAGGCTTGGAGAAAAAAAGGAAGGAGAGAATCGCTAATGCAGCAATACCAATGGGAGCTCTATTAATTCTGCCTGGGTTATATTTTTTAAGAAGCCATTGCGTAGCAAGCAATCCACTGACAAACCACCAAAACGAAAAGTAACTAAAGGAAAGACCAATTTGTGATTCGGAAAATCCATACCGCTGATGCAAATAGGCAGACATAAAACCTTGATACATCATCCACCCAAAGACAGAAAGGAGCGAGATGAGTAAAAGAGGGGAGATGGTGGGGTATTCCAAGGTCTTAAGGAGGTCTTTGAATATTTGACCAATATGTAAGTGTTTAGAAGTTGGAGAGGGCTTTTCTTCTCCCTTAAATTGTACTTTGACGATCCACGCTACTAAAAGAAATAAAAGTCCTAACATCCAGAAGGGTGTAGCAGAGGAAAACCATGAAACAAAATCAGGATTAGCCAGAATACTTCCTAAAAACGGGCTAATCGACCATGAAACTCCACCCACAATATTAAAGGCAGCCATGTAACGAGGGCGTTTTTTTATCTCAATGAGATCG
>JABDCS010000039.1:5040-5935 GCA_013288005.1 Chlamydiota bacterium
TATTGATTGACAAAGCCAAAGAGGAAAGGAGAAAAGCGAGTCCGGTACACATTGAAGAGAGATAGAGGGGTCGTTTTCTTCCCAAGCGATCCGAAAGTTCGCCTAAAATAGGTGCACCGAAGAATTGCGTTAGAGGATAAGCAGCAAAGAGCAACCCCAGTAGGATGTTGCGTTGACCCATTGTAATGGTATCTGGAAGAAGAGCGCCTTTTTCAAGAAGTAAAGGCGCCAAGAGCACGTAGACGATGACAAGACCTGCAAGGTCGAGGAAATAGATTCCATAGAGAGATAACAAAACCACCTTAGAAGGTGCTTTCTTGCTCATCTAGGAAAAATTTCATCCGTTTTAAAGAAAAAGGCAATTTCCGTTTTGGCATTTTCTGCGCTATCCGACCCATGTACAGCATTCTTTTCTACATTCGTTGCGAAATCCGCGCGAAGTGTTCCTTTGTCTGCTTTTTTTGGGTCTGTTGCTCCCATGATTTTGCGATTGAGAGCAACTGCATCCGGGCCTTCTAAAACCTGCACAAAAACAGGACCCGATGTCATGAAAGTGACGAGATCTTTAAAGAAAGCACGTTCACGATGGACTGCATAAAATTCTTCTGCTTGTTTTTTTGTCAGCTTGGTCATTTTTGCAGCAACAACATGGAGGCCTGCTTTTTCAAAGCGCTCCACAATAGCTCCTACATGATCGGCTGCAACAGCATCTGGTTTAATAATCGATAGGGTCATGTCGGCAGAAAGAGGAGTAAAAGCAGGGGAACAGTTCTATTACCAAATGGGATTTGCACGCTTTATCGATGGTAGCCCACCAGGATGGATTATCAATTTTATGATCGAATTCGACGGTGTCTATTCTAGAAGAACGCGAGCTCAACACCTATCAATCACA
>JABDCS010000040.1 GCA_013288005.1 Chlamydiota bacterium
AAATTATGTTTTTACAGTACTATAGAAGGTAGATTATTTCAAATTTCTTTAATCACTCTTAAATAATTGATTTTGAAGATTTTATATATTTTAATTACAAAAAATTGAAATTATAATTAACTAGATCTTTATAAATTAATGTTTTTAATGTAAAATTTAAATATTAATTAATAAAGAGTTCTACGATGGCCGCTCATGCATCTACCTTAGGGAAAAGCGTAGTTTCATCGCCTTCCTTCTCCTCGTCGTTAGCGAAGGAATCTTCCCTCTGGCCAATAGTCAAGGAAAAATTTGAATTTTTAAACCAAGAAATGGTCTTAAATAATAGGTCCTATTATTTGGCCGTCGTTCGAGAACTTCCACGCGAGGAGATGGATTCACTAAAGGTTTTACAATTTCTTAAAATTATTCAAGAGGCAGGAATCTTAAAAGGAGAGGCAGGCCATCGTCTTCTTATAGAATGTTTAGAAAAGGGGAATGAAAAATTGGCCATTTTTCTGATACGAAATGGAATGGGAAATCTTTATGCAATTGACCATCGAAAACAAAGCCTCTTGCACATTGCTTGTGAAAATCAACAATCAGATGTGGCTTTAGCGTTAATTGAGCGCCACTTAGAAGAAGGAGGCGACTATGAACAACTACAGGCTCCGGGCCATTGGGGCTATACGCCACTGCATTACGCGTGTCAGTATGGATTAGTAGAGGTCGGAACAGAATTGATACGTCACTATGTAGACTTTGATAAACAAGATGAATTTGGGATGACTTCGTTATACTGGGCAAGCACAAAAGGAAACAAAGCGCTAGCCAACCAATTAATGGATCGAGGTGCAGATCCTCTGATTGGTAATCATGACGGAGTACTTCCTGTCTTTAGAGCTTGGCAAGAAGGTTACAAAGAAACTGCGGGTTTTATTTTATTAAAGACGAGGCCTAGTTCTACCAGCGAATGTGGTCAAACACGCGTTCATCATGCATGCCTTTTGGGGGATTATGACTCCCTTTTAGAAATGATTATGCAAGGAGATGATGTTGCCGCAAAAGATTTTGCTGGAAATACCCCTTTGCACTATGCCGCTGCAGCTGGCCACCTAGAACTCGTTTCTCTTTTAAGTATGCATCCTCACTATGCGGGTCCAGCTATTGACCTAACTAACAGCGATGGGAAAACAGCTCTTCATATGGCCTTTGAACATGAAGAATATGCTCTAGGAGTCGAGCTAATACAAAAGGGCGCTTCCGTCGATGTTTTAGATGCTTCTCGGCAGACACCTTTAGCGACCTTACTCAAGAAAGCGGATGAACTTCCTTTAGAAATTGTCCAGATATTCAAAGAAAAAGGAATAGATTTTGATGAAGTTGCCCAAAGAGAATTTTTGGCGCACTTATGGAGTATAGAAGGAATATCGCATATGGGAGATTTCTCCTTTGCATATGGAGGTAGCTTTCGTCACAAAATGATAAGCCCATTTGTTTCTTCTATTACAGACTTTTACAAGGCATCAGGTAGTCATGTTCGAACTTCTTTTATTGATCAGGCCCTCGCTCATCTTGAAGTCGATAAAAGAGAAAAACCAGAAACTATCGAAAAAATGCTACACGCAGGCATACCTCTTCTCTTTTTGCCTACTTGGTCCAATATAGGCGCACTAGGACATGGGGTAGCTTTGATTGCGCTAGAGCACAAGGGTAGCTATTTTTTACTTAAATGCAATCGAGGAGAAGGAGCAGAGTTTCCTGGAATCGAAGTCTTTGAAATTACTCAATCAGACAAATTTGCAGCCGTCGTAGCAGAACTGCATCAAGTCGATGGTAAACCAGCATGCAAGTCCTTTTTTACGAAAAAAATTAATAAAAAGTTGGGACTCAATCTTATCCATAGAATTTCCGAAAAAAGTCAAACTGGGGAGAATTGTGGTTGGGTTAGGCTGAAATTGGTTTTTTTAGGGCTGAACTACCTTGAAGGCAGGATGAGAGGATTGGAAGGGGATGCAGCTAGTACCTACGCTAGGGTTGTTTACAAAGACTGGATGACTTTTACGATGGAAAGAGCTGTAACGCATTATTTGCAAACCTCGACTCATCCAGACTGGCAACTAATCGATCAAATTGTTCTCAAGGCGCAAAAACCTTTCTTTACCTCAAGAAAGAAGAGACTACAAGCCGCCCATTCTCATAGAAAGGGATGGTCAAGAAGAAAACCCTTGATGGCCCTCTGATCGCGGAAATAGGCCGATAGCAAACGATTAGAAAGCTTATGTTTCTAGCAATTTAAAGTCTGGATATTTCCTTTCTTTTAAAAGATTCTTTCGTTATCACACGAATGATGAAACTACCCATTAATTGGCCAATCAATTTCCAATATTCACCTATTTCAGTTTCTGTTGACGTCTCTATTGTTTTAATGAGGCGTTTACTCTCGTTAGCCAAAGCCGAAGACAAAGAAAAAATCTCACCCTGGATTGAGCAAGAATGTGTACATCCTGATATTCGAATAGAAAAAATAACATGCAATCTTACTTATAAAGGCCCCCGTCCACATCCTTTAGCAGATTCAGAAATTTTTCCTGGCCATGTACAGCATGGTGTTTTTGCTCTTCGTAAAATTCCTAAAGGAACGCAATTGGGAGAGTATGTTGGGGAGATTGCCTTTGATACAAAAAGCCTAACGCCTACCGAAAGATTTAAAGGAGTACATCGGTGGGAAGTGCAGTTTGGTGGGTTAGCGCTCTATATTTCTTCAGCCCATATTGCTAACGAACTTGCTTTTGTGAATGATTATCATGGACTCCAACCTCAACCAAATGTCCGACCAACATGGATAGAGCATCGTGGGCAGGGCTACCTAGGATATGAGACACTTCGCGACATTGAGCCTTTAGAAGAAATTCTCACTGACTATGGTGACCCCCGCGCCGACTACCTGCTTAAAGATCGCTAGCTATTCATACACTCTACGATAGCTTCTGTTTAGAAAAAAACCTTTTGGAATACTCACAAAAGGCTCCCTTAACTGATTTAGGGGGCATACTTGTTTTGATTTCTATCAATTACCTGCAAAATGGCTGGATCGTAGTGTTTGTTCATTTCTTGTTCGATTTTCATTTTTTCTAGAGCTTTTTCTTCGCCGATCCAACGGGAATATCTCGGTAATTTCATTTTATAAAGAAAATCTAAATCACGAGCCCAATAATGATGCAGGCGAATCCTCTGACTGCAATAGTCACGAACTACGCTTTTTTTTAGGTTTTTTTTGTCAGCATTTACGTGAAAATAACCATTTTTATAGGCACAAGTATGAGGAAAAAAAGATTTCCAAGGATCGACTCTTTCGGGTCGAACAATCGATTTTACCATTCTATTTAATTGGTGTGTCAGTTCGGCTCTATGCAAAAGTTGCGTAACCATCCACTTATCAGGAGAAAAGGTTTGAATGCCTGAAGAGCCGTAAAATACCCAGCTTATGCAAACGCCACCGTACTCATCGAAATCCTCTAAAAAAGTCGTAAGATTGGTATCTTGGATAGGTACAATAAATTCATCGGTATCGATAACGGCAAGCCACTTACTGTGGTCTTTTGCGCGTTCAACTGCATCGATATAGGCTTCACGTTGAACATGCCACCACTCTTTTTCTGTGGTATAGGTTCTTTCCCAGTAGATGTAATCGACTATTCCTTCTTGAATATAGGGTTCCAGAACCAAGCGAGAGTTATCATTGCTCATATTGTCATATATGTAGAAATGGTCTACGCCGATTAATCGATGATAATCAATCCATTCCTTGATAAATCTCTCTTCGTTTTGCGTAATACAACATGCAGATATGTTATATTCGTAAGCAGCTACATTACAGATATAAGCTAAAGAACATAGGATCAAAGTTAAAAGTCGCATTACGCCTCTAAAATAGGGGGGATATAGCTATATTTCTACGTTTTCTCTCCAATATGTTTCTTACAAATTCTCTTCGCTAAAGCGATGAGAAAGATAGAAAACTTAAGGAAATTCCGTGAAGAAGGAATGATGAAAGGCAACTAACTTATGATCGAGAGAATCTAATGAGAAATCTCCTTGAGAGGCAGTCGAGGAGCGCTAACTCCTCGACCATCCCAAAAATCCCCAAAAAAAGAGAAGCGATTCTCTTTTTCTAAGAGGGTGTATAAAAAAGAAATATTTTATCCTTTACTACATCCTCTAGGGAGTTTCTTTACTTAGAGTCTTTGTGGTGATCATCATGTTTTGCTTTGTGAGCAACTTTTTTATGTAGATGTTCAGCACCTTCTTCTGCTTTATCTTTAGCGTCAGCGAATTTATCTTCAACTTTATCTTTCACTTCAGAAAATTTATCTTGAGCTTCGTCTTTTAAATCTTCAAAAGTTTCCGCAATTTTACGTTGAATTTGTTTGCCTTTTTTTGTAACGAAAAGGAGAGAAGTCAACACTGCAACACTGCTACCGACCAAGGCGCCACAAATAAAATCTTTTTGTCTTGTCTGTTCGAACATTGTCTTATCCTTAGTTGAATTTGATAATTTATTTAGAGAATTTCTTCCAAAGAGTCAACCCTGT
>JABDCS010000041.1 GCA_013288005.1 Chlamydiota bacterium
CTTGGGAATCTTGCGCTATTCCAACTGAAATTCTTACGTGTCTTGAATGCCTATCTACCACCGCCAAAAATATATTGGCTTGAAAACTTTTAGTAACCAAAGACCGCATGGTAGTAATTTTAGTAGGATGGCCTTTAATGTTTTATGAAGAAGGATGTAAGAAATGAGCGTTAGAGCGATAGGAGGAATTGTTCCCTTACAAAGGCCAGCATCGGCTCCGCCAGATTGCGAAAAAAATAGCATTTTGCGGAGGAGATTGTATCAGTCATCAATTTCATCATCTTCGACTCTCCAAGATACACGTACACTCTCAGAGGTTATTTTAGATTCCGAGCTTTTTGAAGAAATACTATCCTACCTCAGTATAGATGAAATCGTAAAATTCAAGGTTAACAAGCAATCTGTATGTCCTCAACGTAAATCGATCGCTATTAAAGTCCATTTAGGAGCTTTAAAAACCCTTGATTCCGAGCAATTTCTTCACTATCAAAAATGGTTGTCACTCAAGTCTGATGATTACTCCTTTTTAAGCTTGTGCTCAGAGGTTTCTACGCTACGCTTACGTTTACGTGAGGAGATGGACCATCAATTGTTTCCTATAACGAGCCGTCTGGAGAACTTAAAAACCCTTAAGATCGATGAATTGAGCCCGGCTATGGTTCGTATTTTAAACCGTAGTTGCCCAAAACTACAAAGTTTGACTTGTGTGACTACAACTCCTATAGCTCTTCGGTTGTTAGCTCACCGAGTAATATTACCTACTTTGAAATGGTTCGAGCTCGAGCCACATAATGATGTAATTGATGGCACTATTTGTAATGAGATGATGCATCTTGCTCGTAAGAGACGTATTGGCGTTGTGCTTGCGTCTCAAGTTCATTGCACACATTTGACTGTAGCAAGGGCTTTTTTTCTGATGACACGTTGCGGTTTTAGAGATGAATTCGGTCCGCGACACATTAGTTGTGCGTATATGGATCACGGAGTTATCCCTATCATTCAACAAATTCCAAATCTTGAGACATTTATAATTCGAAGGTCAATCGCTGACTCATTCATGGTAGGGGAGTTACTCGAAATGAAAAGAAAATACCCCAAATTAAATATTCGATTTTCAGCGAATACGTAGCAGTCGAATTAGGTTTTTAGCCATTTTTCAGCAGCAAGGCGCAAATCTTCACGTTTAAATTTAAACGAGTCTATTTTAGGAAGAGGCAAGAATTGAAGAGGGATTTTAAACTTAGGAAGATAGTCTACTAAAGCATCTTGCATGGCTCTACTATCAAAAAAACCTGTGAGAGTTTGGATAAAAGCAATAGGCCGAGATCCAAATTCGGCGTCAGTAATTGGAACGACGATGGCAGCAACAATGCCTGGAAGTCGTCCAATAGCTTGTTCTATTTCCTCTGGCTGAATATTTTCACCACCTGATATGAACTGATAATCTTTCCGCCCTTGCCAAATGAGTCTCCCTTCTGGATCAAAGGAGCCAAGATCTCGCGTGTAAAACCATCCATTTGCTTCAAGAGGATGGGTGATACTTCCATTTTCCCAATAGCCTTGAAAAACTGAAGGTCCTTTAACACGGATTTCATTTTCGCTAGAGAGAGATACTTGGATGTGAGGTAAGGGTCGTCCATTGAAAGTCGCCATTGCCGTGGTTTCGGTCATTCCCCAACTTGTGGAAAGCCTCAGACCAGCTTGCAAGGCCTCAACTTCCAAAGAAGTTGTAATAGGAGCGCCGCCAACAAGTAGACAACGTGCTTTTTTATAAAAGGCTTTAGCATGGGGATCTCGGAGAATACGAAAAAGGTGGGTGGGAACAAGAGAAAAATGGGTGGCAACGGACGAAAGGGGTTCTTGTCCCAAAACAAGAGCTGCGCCGCTTATCAGACAACGAAAAATAATAGATAGCCCACTTACATGAAAAAGAGGTAGCGAAAGATGCCAGTAATCCCCGGGGCCTAGTTGCAGAGCTTTTATAGAGGCATTGGCACTGGATAAATAATTCTCCCAAGTATGGACAGCGATTTTGGGGGTTGCTGTTGAACCTGAGGTGCATAAAAAAGTAGCGGCCCTAGAGAGAGGTATGTCTATATTTGCTTTCTCATGGTGCAGAATCTCTCTTCGGAAACTCTCAGGAAGACGGGGATTAAAAGGGAAGGCAATACCTCCTAATTGCCAAATCGCGAGTAGATCGAGAATACACTCTAAGGTCGACTGACTCGCGAAAGCTACGCAAGAAAATGTTTTATTGTACCACTGCTTACACCTTGTATTTATTAACGCTTCAAGCGCGGCAAAGGTGAGTGTTTCCCCTTCATGGATGATCGCCGTTAGATGAGGATAATGGGAGAATGCAGGAAAGAGATTTCTCAAACTGGACATGGGAGAGAACATAGGAGATTTCTTCGCATGACTAGTTGTTCGGGGGGTGTCAAAGTCCCGCCGTGAAGAAGTAAAGGCGTAGCTAAAAGGTCTTGAGACAAAAAACTATAGCTATCAAAACCAGGTGGAGAATTGGAGGAGGGGTATTGCGCTGCTAATCGCGCTAATTGAAGAATGCCAATTCCACTTTCAAAGGCACTACTCCACACATACTGCAGATGGCGCTGCTGACAAATCGACATCCATTGTTCACAGGCTGCTATTCCACCCAGAAGCGAAGGTTTTATAACTAGAGCTCGAAGCATGGGAAAGGATAAGAAATGGTCAATCGATTTTTCCGCCAGACTCTCATCTAAAGCAATAGGTAGTGGAAAATTGCGGAGTTCGTGAGGTATTCGTAGTGGTTCTTCAAAGAATTCAATGGAGGGATCTTCAGGAGAAAAATTATGCATTATGACCTTGGCTTCCTCCATGCCCCAGCTTCGATTAGAATCGATCCGCAGACGAAAAAAATGCTTTAATTCTTTGATCAGCGCTACCGATTCTTGGATTTTTATATCAGCTACCTTCACCTTCACATGGGTCGCACCTTCTTGGTAGAGTCTTTCCGCAATTTTCAGAATTTGCTGGGGAGTTCCACTGAGTAGGCGGCAAATCTTTAAGGGCTTTTCAAAGGGGGGAAGTAAGGTTGTGTCTAATGCGAATTGCAATGAAGGTGGAAGTGGGGCGGAGATTCCCTTAGAGAAGCGGTTAAGAGCATCGAGGACATCTTGGATTGTCTCTTGACTTCTACCAGGTAATGGAGACGCTTCTGCCCATTGCTCCTGTTTTAAATGGTCGAGGTAGGTAAAAACCACAATTTCTCTCTTAGACAAGATGGCTGAGCAGGGAAGGGTCGCAGTGAAAATGTTTTGGATTTTCACAGCATCCACCCCAAGCATAAGAGGAGAGTGTAAAAGAAAAGTATTTGGCCCGTTTTGGGGAGTAGAGCCCCAATTTCTTCTGGTTGCTTCTGGCGGCAAATCGTAATCATCAAGGGGATGGTTGGAGGAAATGTCAACCAACACAGGAGGGCTAAGGGATGTTGTTGTAGAAAAAAGCAAGGCACGATCATTGCGCCTAGGATAAAAAATATATATTCAAACTTACCAAAATTGTCTCCAAAACGGACAATAAGTGTTTTTTTTCCTGCTGCTTGATCTTGTTTTTGATCACGCATGTTATTCACGACTAGAATGGCTGAGGAAAGAAGACCCGGCCCCATTCCTATAATCCACGTTTCCTGTGACCAATTACCTGTTTGCAGGAAATAGGTTCCTGCAACGGCTAAAGAGCCAAAAAAGAAGATAATGAATACTTCGCTTAATCCTATGTACCCTATTGGCGCAGGTCCGGCTGTATAGGCAAGTCCTAGCAGCACTGCAAGGCTCACGAGTATGCCCATTACAAGCCCGCCTTTGGCGATTAAAAAACATCCGCACAAAAGTGTTAAACCAAAGGCGATGATAATACCTCGTTTCATCTCTGAAATAGATACTAGACCCGCTTGTGTGACCCTTGTCGGGCCTTTTCGTGAAGGAGTATCCGCACCTCGTATAAAGTCAAAATAATCATTCGCAAAATTTGTACCGATTTGGATTCCCAGAGCCGTTAGTAAAGTGAACACAAAGAGTCCTAGTTCGAAAAAGCCATCTTTCATGGCCATAGCACTACCGAGAATCACAGGGCAAATGCTCGCAAACCAAGTTTTAGGTCGGGCGGCTTGAAGCCATACATGTGTTTGAGCTAACATACTTCTCTCTACTATTTAATTTGAGCCATCAAATTAGGGTCGCTTAGGGAATCGCGAAAAATCCGGAGCCCTTTTTTCTAGATAGGCACGATGCCCTTCTTGTCCTTCTTCGCTCATGTAATAAAGAAGAGTGGCATTGCCGGCTAACTCCTGCAACCCAGCTTGCCCATCACAATCAGCATTTAATGAGGCTTTGAGACAGCGGAGGGCCATAGGCGATAAGCGAAGCATCTCTTGGCACCAACTAATTGTCGTAGTTTCCAGATCTTCATAAGGAACGACACAATTGACAAGTCCCATTTCAAGAGCTTGATGCGCGTTATATTGACGACACAAGAACCAAA
>JABDCS010000042.1 GCA_013288005.1 Chlamydiota bacterium
GAAAAAATTAAAGATTATGTTGGAATAGTTACACCCACTTATTGGAGAGTGTTCCAAAATAATTGTCTTTCCATCTATGAAAGGATAGAAGACTCTTCTGAAGAAGAACTTTCTAAAGAATTTAAAATCTATCTTGTTGATCAACTCGCCTCTTTTTTGGATAGAGCAAATACTGAATGTTACGAATCCACAAAATTTCCAAAAGAAAAAAAACTTTATCTTGAACATGCTGTTAGTCTTTTAAAAATAAAGAAAATTAAAACTATTTCTCTAATTGAGGAAGCCAAAAGGAATGTTAGCAAGCGGCTTGCGGTTACGCAAGCCCAACTTGACGACATTCTTGTATCCATGCGTCAAGCGGCAAATACTATAAACCAACTACCTCCTCCAGAAGATATGGTTTTGCTGGAGGCCCAAAATATGATCACGCAATTAGAAGTAAGATACGAGTTAGTGCGACGTAAGCAGCAACAATTAAAATACTATCTTGGAAAAATGAAACGGAATGGAGATCAGCAATTAACTGCAATTGCCACATGCATCAATATTGTCTCTCAAAAATTAAAATTATTAACTTATTAATAAGAGATTTCTATCTAACAATAAATTAAGAGGTAATAATTTGGCAGCTAGTACAAGCATCGCAGTATCATCCACTTTGATGGGTCAAATAGAATCCCAAGAAAATGCTTTTGAGGCCTTTGTCTCCCAAGGTGGCATCTCAGTAAGCCAATGGAAAACAATTGAAAATCAATGTGTATTGATTCGAGAAAGAATAACAACAATTTACGATGCAAGAGATCCTAATCGGGAATCTCTACTGAATAGGGTACAAAAAATTCTCGATCAAGGACGGAGCGAATCCCTGGATTCCAGTCAGCTCAAAGATAAAATCTCTAATCTCCTAAAACATCATGATCTTCTATTAAAAAAGAAAGATGAGATGCACAAAGGCGCAACTAGTGCTGCAGAAAATATTGTAGAACGAAAAAGATTCGCTGAATTGCAATTAGCAAATATTCAAGGATTCTTAAGAGAAGCAGAAAGTATACTCAATAGGTATCCTCCCGCTTCTGAGGTCGTTTTGCAACAAGCGCAAAATAGGATTACTCAACTAGGGACAGCAAGGGATGCTTTAAACGTCCAAATAGGTCATTTCCAACACTACCTTGAACTTGTCACTCCACGTCTTCTAAGAGAATCGAGAGAGATAGAAGAAGGGCTAGAGAACATAACTAGAAAAATAAGTTACTTATCTCTTTGTGATTTAGATTAATTGCGTTCAATCTGAGATTGGAAACCTGTTAGTGTAAGAGCTCCACCTGAATGCACAATTAAGGAATTCCCTTTAAGAAGTTTTATAGCTTCCTTAGCGTAAAAGAAAAGCTTTCCTGAATAGATCGGATCTAGAAACAAACCTTCGATTTGGGCCGTTTGCACAATAAAATTGAATAACGCAGCATTCGTAGATCCGAATGAAGCTGCCGATGCTGGTCGAGCAGAGGTAAAATATCGTGGAAACGGGCATGGTTCGCTCAACCAATCTTCAAAGGAAGCATGGTAATTTTTCAATTGTTCTAAGAATTTATCCTCCCCTTCTGCCATGAGCAATACATGACAGTGGGTCTTTTTTTCTAAATAAGCTAATCCTACAAGTAATGCTGCAGCCGATACGCCTGTTCCTGCTTCGATGAAAATATGTTCGAAGGCTAGGCCGGCTGTTTCTTCGTTTCTGAGAATGTCTATGGGAAGGCTCAACCCTCCTAAAAAAGAGGAAAATAGCGCTCCTCCTTCCGGTAGCACACATACATTGCTCCGATTTTTCACTACAAACTCTTCCTTGGTCCATGTAATGATCGAACTCGGTACTAACATAAGTAGAAAAAAGTAATTTCCATGTATCACCTCAGGTGGAGAGCCTTTCAAACAGAGACGGAATTGGATTTTATTCTGAATAAGTAGCTGTGTAATACCCAAGACATGATTAGAAAATGCACCTCCTGTAACGACAACTTCATTAAATTGACGCAAATAAGGAATCAACATCCGATATTTGCGGAATTTTGTACCTGAAATGCTAAACCCTAGCTCATCATCTCTTTTCACAAAGCAATTTTGAAATGTAAGCAGAGGGTGGACTCTAGAAGTAACAGGATAGTCTTCTTGAATTTCATTAGACAATCTTTCACGTAGATGGACTAGTTTTTTTATCGATTCATTCATATTCTTTAGCCTTTAACTAACAAACACTTGGTTAGAATGAACTGGAAACAACTCTTTATTGAATACTGGAGTTCGCAAAAGAAAGAGGATGCAGCTCATGATCTTGAGCATTTTAAACGTGTTGCCTACACAGCGCAACAAATCGCCCATTTAGAAACAACTTCATCTGATCCTCTTATTCTTCTTGCTGCAGCTTATTTTCACGACCTCGTAAATCTACCGAAGAATCATCCTCAACGCCACCTTGCATCCCGCCATTCCGCGGATAAAGCTAAAACGATCTTAATGAAAGCGGGTTTTCCTAATAAAAAAATTCCTGCCGTCTGTCATGCCATACAAGCACACAGCTTTTCAGCACAAATAGAGCCGCTTACTCTCGAGGCCAAGATCATTCAGGATGCAGATCGTCTGGAGGCATTGGGAGCCATAGGTATCCTACGCACTTTCTATATTTCCAGCCGTATGGGCTCTTCTCCTTACGACCCTCTAGATCCACTTGCAAAAATGCGTCCTCTCGATGATGGTACATTTGCTCTCGATCACTTTGCCTGCAAGCTCTTCAAACTCCCTGATCATATGCAGACCTTGGGAGGAAGGCAAATAGCTCAAGATCGATCGAAATTTTTACAACGCTTTGTTGAAGAGCTCGTAACCGATTTGCAGAAAGGTTCAGGTGCTGCTTTTATGATTGTGGAAAGTTGCCAGCATGCTGGTCAGGAAAATCAACCTTTTTCCTTCATCATTAAAATGCTAAAGAAAAATTCCATGTCTTCAAGTTTCATGACAGAATTTCTTAGTCAACTTGAAAGAGAGATGCAAATTGACGAATAGTTAAACTTTTATTGCTATGAAAGAGTTTTTTTGGGTATTTTTTGCGCCCAAACCCACCTCTTGAGGTCATATGCAAAAAAGGAACTGCTTGCTTGTTACATCACTCCTAGCTATCACTCCCTTATTTCTTCAAGCTGTTTCAACTCCCCCTACGTTTTTGAGCTTTGATGAAACCTCTGCTTTTTCAGATGCCTCAACAGAAATAATGTCCTGGTGGGCAAGTGATCGTTTTGATGGAATTGTAAGGCCCTATACTCCTGCAAAAGTTGTGAGTTTACGTGAGACTCTACGGCAAGAATATCCTTCGAATTCCATAGCAAAAAAAGCATGGAACTATTTTTCTGAGCTACAAAAAACTGGAGAGTATTCGCATACTTTTGGCGCTTTAGATCCTGTTCAGGTCATCGAGATGGCCCCTTACCTTACATCTGTATATGTCAGTGGTTGGCAATGTTCATCAACTGCCTCAACGAGCTATGAGCCAGGTCCCGATTTTGCTGACTATCCTATGGATACGGTTCCCAGAAAAGTACAGCAGTTATTTGAAGCCCAACGTTTTCATGATCGGAAACAAAATGAAGCTAGAAGTCGCATGACAGTAGAGCAGCGCAAAAATATACCCGCTATTGATTATCTTCGGCCCATTATCGCTGACGCAGATACTGGACACGGAGGGTTAACTGCCGTCATGAAATTGACTAAGCTTTTCATCCAATGCGGTGCAGCTGGAATTCACCTCGAAGATCAGAAGCCTGGAACAAAAAAATGTGGGCATATGTCTGGCAAGGTTCTTGTTTCAACGCAAGAGCATTGTGACCGTTTAATCGCAAGTCGCCTTCAAGCCGATGTTATGGGATCCGAACTTATCCTAGTTGCTCGCACAGATGCTGAAGCTGCTAATCTACTCGATAGTAATATCGATCCTCGGGATCATGCCTTCATCCTCGGAGCCACCACACCCAATCTGATGCCTCTCGCAGAGTTGATTCGATTAGCTACAGAAAAATATGAGCGCAATATCGATGCCACGCCCTATTTGCAAAAAATTGGTAAGTTACACAATACCCATTCTAAAATTGCGGAAAAAGTTATCTATCTTTGGTCCATTCAAGATCAAATTTCGCAATTATTAGCAGATGGCGAAGGAACGCAAGATCGGGAAAAGGAAGAAATGAGTGCTCTCAATCAATTATGCGATGCATGGAACGAAGAAGCCCATCTTAAAACTTATTACACAGCTGTCGAAGATGCGCTTAAAAACTTCCCGAATAGCGCTAAATTGCTAGAAACCTGGAGAGAAGGCAATGACCCTCGACAAGGTGCCTCTGCAGAAGACGAGCCGCTTAACGCCTTATCGCATCGTGAAGCCGAATTATTAGCTCTTGAGCTTGGCGTAGCTA
>JABDCS010000043.1 GCA_013288005.1 Chlamydiota bacterium
GCGTCATCGGCACCTCAGCAGATATTGCCTTGCAAGCGCGAGAAATTATTGAAATGAAACAAATGTGCGCACGCATCATTGCAGAGTGCACAGGACAGCCTATATCTAAAGTTCTCGAAGATTCTGAGAGAGATTTCTACATGAATCCGACCGAAGCTCTTAATTACGGAATCGTAGATAAGATTGCATCCCAGCCACAAAAAGTACCCGTAACAGAAATTAAAACGTCTTAATATGTCAAAAAAAGATACGGAATCTGCTATTTGTTCCTTCTGCGGCCGCAGCGAAGATGCTGTCGAAAAGCTCATCTCTGGACCTAATGCATATATATGTGATAAATGCGTAAGACTATGTACAGAGATTATAGAAAAAAAGCCTGTTCAGCACGAATTTAAACTGCTTAAACCTAAAGAAATCAAGGCTAGGCTAGACGAATATGTAATTGGGCAAGAAAGAGCCAAGAGAACAATTTCCGTGGCCGTCTATAACCACTATAAGAGAATCCGCTCTCTAGGCCGAAACAACGAAGTAGAGTATAGCAAATCCAATGTTCTGTTGCTCGGTCCGACAGGTTCGGGGAAAACTCTTATCGCACGCACATTGGCTAGCATTCTCGATGTTCCTTTTGCTATTGCCGACGCCACTACTCTTACCGAAGCTGGCTATGTAGGTGAAGACGTTGAAAACATCATCTTGCGTCTAGTACAGTCAGCCGATTATGACATCGCCCGCGCTGAATATGGCATTATTTATGTCGATGAGATCGACAAAATACGCAAAACAACCGGAAATGTATCGATTACACGCGATGTATCAGGAGAAGGTGTTCAACAAGCCTTGTTAAAAATCGTTGAAGGCACTATTTCCAACGTTCCTCCAAAAGGCGGTCGCAAACACCCCAATCAAGAATATATACGTGTTAATACACAGAACATTCTCTTTATTGTAGGGGGCGCTTTTGTACACCTCGACAAGATCATCTCTAAACGTTTAGGCAAAAGTGTCATTGGCTTTGATGCTCTCGAAACGCGTCAATTCGACAGCCAAGAAACTAATTTTCTCTTATCTAAAGTAGAACCTGAAGATTTGATCGAATTTGGCATGATCCCCGAGTTTGTCGGCCGTTTCAATAGCATTGCTAACTGCAACGAATTGACCATAGAAGATCTTGTAGAAATCCTCACCCAGCCCAAGAATGCTATTGTAAAACAATACTCACAGCTATTCGCAGAAGAAGGCGTCAAGCTCACCTTTACAGATGATGCTATGCGCTCTATGGCGGAACAAGCTAAGCAAGCAGGAACCGGCGCTAGAGCTCTTCGTATGATTGTAGAAAATATCCTCTTGAATCTGATGTTTGAGGTCCCCTCCGATCCTACCATTACGGAAATTGTAGTCGGAAAAGAGTGCATCGTTTCGAAAGCACCACCGACAGTCCGTCACGGTGCAAAAGAACTCTCGGGTTGAAGCTTAGAAGGTCTAAAGGGTTTATGAAAGCGATGAAATATTCCTTTTGATACCCTCAGATCCATTATTCTATCGTTTTTCGAGCTCTTCGTTTTTTGCGAGAAGTGAATTTAAGATGGGCTCTCTGAATCGCTGACCATACGTCTTGTGTATAATTATCTGGATTTTCTACAAACGCACTGATTTCCTCTTCGGTGCGTCCACTTACTTTACAAAGCTCATCCATATTCGCTTCTAAAACACCCCCGAATTCACTAAGTTTTTGCAAAACAGCTGCTTTAACCTTGTCATCCCCTTCACGCATGCATCCCTCAACTTTATCAAAACAAGCCATGCAGTCTTGCATAAACTGTACAAGTTCTATTTTTTTCTCCATCCCCCCTGCCAAAGTATGGCTCAACTTATGGAGTTCGGTATCGATTTCTCTCAACTCAACTCTGTCATAAGCCATATGTACCTCCGAATGAAGAAAATTTATTTTTAAGTAGTTTTCTTTAATTTTGCAACTCAACATCTTCTTTTTTGGGCAATTCTCGACAAATATGGCCGTCTATGAGAAGCTAGCAACGGAATCCTGATTGAAGGATTTTTCTGGAGCAAAAACTTTCTTCCGAATTAATTAAGAAAAAAGGGAGATGCTTTAGGCAACATTACTCTTATGTCTGCTAAAGCATGTCACAAACAAGGTTATTGCAATGGAAAGGTCCAAACTCATTACCCATCTTCAGGAGCTTGCAGCCAACTTAGAACTTGAAGATATTGCCATCGAAAAAACTAAACGTCCCGTACGTATGATATTCAGTCCTCATCACGCCATTGATTTTCGCGAACTCCCCAAAGGGATCAGTATGTCCTCGACAATCGGACCCTGCCCTCAAAAAAATAAAGAAGATTTTTATTTGTTCCTAATGCGAGCTAATTTTCTTGGACAAGGAACAGGAAAAACCGTTATTGGTATGGATCTCGAGGAGAAAAACTTGACACTCTCTTCCTATATACCGTATGACTTGGATTTCAAGAAGTTCAAAGAGAGCGTGGAAAATTTGCTGAACTTTGCTGCTTACTGGGCGGAAGAGCTTGATCGGTACAATGCCCAACCTGATGCAACCTTTATCTCTTAGAATAACGAAAGCACGCTTATGCCCGCATTTTTAATCGGTGAAGAGGGTCCCCTTGCTGGTTTTCTCGTTCGTTTTGACGAAGGAGAAGAATGGGTGCTCGGACGCGACCCAGATATTGCCGGACAAGTTCTTGAAGACCCTATGGTTTCAAGACGACATGTCATTTGCCGTCTGACTCCAGAAGGCTACATCCTCGACAACCTCAGCGCTGTTAATCCAGCCACGCAAAATGGAAAGGTTATCACAGAACCGACCCTCATGCGCGAAGGTGATATTATCCAGATCGGAAGCACCTTTTTCCGTTTTTCAGAAGAGGATCCTTCTAAAAGTGAACCGCCTCTACCCGAATTCGAAGAATTGCCATTTGCAGGCTCCGAAATTTCACAGTTAGAGACTTCTACAACCGAAGACCGCTGGATGATTAAGGTCATTTCAGGGCCGAATACAGGTGCAGAATTTTCTTTAGAGACGGATAAAACGCTCATCATCGGGAAAGATCCCATGGTCAGTGATATTGTCCTCCAAGATCTCAGCGTTTCACGTCAGCACGCCCGCATATCCACCGAAGAAGATGGAAAAATTTTTATAGAAGATCTTGGAAGCCGCAATGGAGTTCTACTCAACGGCGAATTGATTACTGATAAAAATGAACTTCTTTCTCAGGATCTTATTGCGCTGGGCACCACCTCGTTTCTTATCATTGATAGACAAGAAACACGAGAAACGATCTATTCACCACCCCCACTTGCTCCTATCTCTTTGCCAACACCCTCTAGCGAGGAAGAAAGCGAAGAAAAAACAGAGTCTTTGACTGCTCATGAAATAGCAAAACGGGATTGGAAAGAGATGGTCATCCCTCGTAAACACCTTGCTATAGCAGGAGGTGTCGGGGTTATTATTCTTATTATCTTTGTTTCTATTTTCTCTTTGTTTACAAGCCAGCCTATTCCTCTTTTGGAAAAACAACCTACGGATACCATCACCGAAGCGATAAAAAATTTCCCCGCTGTGCAATTTTCCTATAATCCGAATACAGGAAAATTGTTTCTTGTTGGGCATGTATTAACAGGTGTTGATTACCAAGAATTAACCTATATGGTCCAAAATATACCGATCGTCTCTTCCGTAGAAGATAATGTAGTCGTTGATGAATACGTATGGCAAAACATGAACGATCTTCTCTCGACAAATCCTGACTGGAAAGGGGTTAGTATTCATTCGCCCACACCAGGGCGTTTTGTTATGAGAGGATACTTAGAGACCATTGAGCAAGCACAAGCTCTCGCGGATTACATGAATCGTCAATTCCCCTATCTCGACCGTTTAGATAATCAAGTGGTCATTGAAAGCAACCTGTCGACCCAAATACAGGGGCTCTTAGCCGAAAAAGGTTATTCAGGCGTCAATTTCCAATTGAGTAATGGCGAACTTGTACTTGCAGGGAACGCAAATGAAAAAATGACTACGGAATTCCAACACCTCGTCGACTCTTTCAAAATACTTCCGGGTGTTCGCTCGGTTAAAAACTTTGTTGTATTCTCCACTGCCGAATCTGCACGCGTTGACTTAACTTCTAAATACGTTGTAACCGGCGCCTCAAAAAAAGATGGCGTAAGTTACTCTATCGTTATCAATGGCAAGATCTTGAGCAAAGGAGACTTGCTAGATGGTATGCTAATTACGATTATTGAGCCGAATCTCGTCCTATTAGAAAAAGATGGATCGAAATTTAAAATTAACTACAATCTGCAATGATCGTCCCCGCCTAGTGTAGGTTACAATGTGAGGAGTCTATTACGATGTTTGGTTTAGAGAAGAATAAAAAGCCGCTT
>JABDCS010000044.1 GCA_013288005.1 Chlamydiota bacterium
ACTAGGATGCATTCGGATTAACCTCAGTTTTTCACAAAAACTAGTATGTTTTTGTGAAATTAGCAATAAAAAAGCAGTAGATTTCACAAAAATAGGCTGTTTTTTGTGAAAAATGCTTGTTCTCAGTTGGCCAACATCTTGTTGGCTAAATGGGTAAGAAGCCGCAGAGTTTTACTGCAGTTTAATCCAGTCTACTGCGTAAAATTTGCGTAATTGGTCTTTGCGCAGCTGAATTTTTAGGTGTGAAACTTGTGTTGTATGTCGCTAAAAACAAAAGGCTTCAGTCGTTAAACTGAAGCCTTAATTTTGATTGGAGGTGGAGAGAATCGAACTCTCGTCCTCAGCAAACTTTCTATACAAGACTACATGCTTATCGCCTCCAAATTTTTAAAGCGAAATCTGCTGGAAGGCGCCCCACTTGAAATTCGCTTGCTTCTTACGATCTTGGATTAGTCCCTAAGAAGCGAAAAAAACTAATCCATACCAGGGTTAATGACAATAACTCCGCCGCTCCTGGTCAGGCAACGAAGTTATCGTGGCACTTAGGCTATTAGACCTTAAGCAGCCATACGGAGATCTTCATGATCTTCGCCAATTGTTTTTGTGCCGGATGATTAGAGAGGCCAACCGACGTCCTCTGCATGCCTTTTATAGTCTATTCCTAAGTCGAAACCTTTACACCCCCGTAAATGATAGTAGCATAAAAGAATCTTTTTGGCTATGGGGATAGATATGATATTATTCACATCATTACTACTTAGTTTAGCCTCCTTTCAACTGCCACTGGCTTGGCAGCCTTTGCCTCTATCTACCCCGGAAGGTGGAGATCCCGAAGGACCTGGAGGAGATCCTTATGATGATGTGCAGAAAGATTTAAAATATCGCGACCCACCCGCTCCTCCTCCTGTAGATTCAAAAGATAGCTATTATGGGCCTGAAAATATGGTCTATGACGAAGACTATGTAACCGTTCCCTATACTCCACCCAGCCCACTTCCTGAGCAAATTCCCCCTCAACCTGATTCTTCATATGTATGGATGAATGGTTATTGGCGATGGAAGGATGATCATTGGAAATGGATCTATGGAGAATGGGTTAAACCTCCGTTTGAAGGTGCCAAATGGCAGCCAGGGGTATGGGAAAGGCGGGAAGATCGCTGGTATTGGAAGAAAGGGCGTTGGCAAACTCCCTAAAGTAGTTTCCTGTCTCTTTTCCGAGCTTTTCAAGTAGCTTTTCGATTCGGTTTGCAGCCTTAAAGACCTTTCCGTATAATATTTTTGCAAACAAAGTCAAAAAATTGTCTCCATTAATCTCAAAAATTCTCTTCTATCTAGTCTGAGTTAATGAAGAGTTTTCAATTAGCGAGCAGCCCCATGTTCAAAACAGAACAAGACGAAACCTTCCCAAAGCGCGAAGAGCGCATCATGGCCTTTTGGCAAAAAGAGAAAATCTTTCAGCAATCGCTAGAACAACGCAAGAATGCGCCACTATTTTCTTCTTTCGATGGACCTCCTTTTGCAACGGGACTTCCTCATTATGGCCATTTATTAACAGGAACCATTAAAGACGTCGTCTTCCGCTATAAAACTATGAGGGGTTTTTATGTTCCTCGTCGTTTTGGTTGGGATTGTCATGGCCTGCCTATAGAGAATGAAATTGAGAAGACCCAACAATTATCGGGGGCCACAGCCATCGAGGAATTTGGTATTGCGAATTTTAACGAAGAGTGTCGCAAGATTGTCCTTCGTTATGCACAAGAATGGGAAAGAACCGTTCATCGAATGGGCCGTTGGGTAAGCTTTGATGATGTTTATCGTACGATGGATAAGGACTTCATGGAATCCGTGTGGTGGGTTTTTTCTCAACTTTACGGAAAAGGATTGATATATGAAGGCTTCAAGGTGATGCCTTTTTCTGCCAAACTGGGTACCCCTCTTTCGAATTTTGAGGCTAATTTAAATTATCAAGATGTTGATGATCCTTCACTATATATTACATTTCCTTTGCTCGATGATCCTCATACAAGTCTTCTAGCCTGGACGACGACTCCCTGGACACTTCCCTCTAACCTCGCTGTCATGGTGGGCCCCGATATTGACTATGTAACTGTAAAACAAAAGTCAACGGGACATAGCTATATTTTGGCCAAGGCACGGCTTACCGCTCTCGAAAAAGAGTTAGGTGAGTACACTGTTTTGAAGACCTCTAAGGGAGCTGAATTGGCAGGTAAACGGTACCAACCACTCTTTCCTTATTTTGCTACGCGTGCGACTGAGGGTGCTTTTCAAGTCTTATTAGAAGATTCTGTTTCTACAGAAGATGGAACAGGGGTTGTGCATTGTGCTCCTGCCTTTGGTGAGATCGACTTTTTTGTGTGCGCTCGTGAAAAGATCGAGCCAGTATGCCCTGTCGATCAAAATGGAAAATTCACATCGCTAGTTCCCGATTATGTGGGGGTTTTCGTAAAAGATGCCGACCGCGATATCATGCGCAGACTCAAAGCCGAAAAAACGCATATTTCATCAAACACAGATTCGTCACCGTTATCCCTTCTGTTGGCGTTCGGATACACCACTTATCTACAAAGCTGTCCGTACCTGGTTCGTAGCTGTTGAGAAAATCAAAGACAAACTGCTTAAAGCCAATAGCGAAATCAATTGGGTGCCCGATCACATTAAGAATGGTCGTTTCGGTAAGTGGCTAGAAAATGCTAGGGATTGGGCCATTTCACGTAACCGCTACTGGGGCACACCCCTACCTATTTGGCGCAATGAGTCTGGTGATTTGCGCGTGATTAGTAGTATTGCCGAATTGGAAAAACTAACCGGTGCCAAAATTCACGATCTTCACCGTCATAATATCGATCATCTTACCTTTGAAGAAAATGGCAAGCAGTTTACCCGTGTTCCTGAAGTATTCGATTGCTGGTTCGAATCAGGATCGATGCCATATGCTCAATATCATTTTCCGTTTGAGAATGAAGAGCTAACAAAGAAAGCTTTCCCAGCTGATTTTATCATTGAAGGGATTGACCAGACCCGCGGCTGGTTTTACACGCTGACTGTTTTAGCCGCTGCCCTCTATGATCAACCTGCTTTTAGAAACGTAATCGTCAATGGTATTATTTTGGCCGAAGATGGCGCTAAGATGTCCAAACGCCTAAAAAATTATCCCGAACCTGGCGCTGTCATTAACCAATTTGGTGCTGATGCGATTCGTCTTTATTTATTGAATAGCAATGCTGTTGCTGCTGAAGATCTGAAATTTTCTGAACGCGGCGTAGAACAGATTATGCGACAAGTTCTCATTCCTCTTTGGAACTCCTATATCTTTTTTGCTACATACGCTTCGATTTACAAATGGACGCCCTCATCTGATTCTTCATTACCTGTTCCTCAAGCTGAAATCGATCGTTGGATATTATCACTGACGATGAATTTGCAAAGTCAGG
>JABDCS010000045.1 GCA_013288005.1 Chlamydiota bacterium
CAAGGACTCCAGAACTAATAATCGGAGTATGAATAGGAATAGAACTACTATGGGCTCGCCATGCGTTTCTCTGTTCGGAAGAAATCATATTCATCACTACGAATAGAGCAGAAGGAAGAGAATGAGGAAGTGTTTGACCAAAAAAGGCATTAGAAAGGTTGTTAAGCGAGCAGTTGTTCTGAGCGTGTTGGATAGCATCTTGATCTATATCCACTCCTATCGCAAATTGCGCTCCCCACAGAAGAGCAGCTAAAGAGAGAATGCCCGAACCGCAACCGATATCGATAAGAGTAGTCTTCTTGTGGATATGAGAGGCTAAAAGATGTAGAACAAGACGGGTTGTTGGATGGGATGAATCGCCAAATCCGGCCCCTGGTAACATACGTAAACAAGCAGGGGGGCCATAGAGTCCTAAATCAATATGCGCTTGACCCTCTGCAAAGTTGGGGGCATGTTCTCGCCATTGGGCCGTCCAATCTACAATCATTTTTTTACTACTATTTCTTTTAATAGAGCTTCTAAGAATAGGGCTTGCCGAAAAACGTGTCTATAATAGATGATTTCTGCATTCATGCACCGGTAGCTCAATTGGATAGAGTACCCGGCTACGAACCGGGCGGTTAGTGGTTCGACTCCACTCCGGTGCATATTCATTCCTCCCTATGACCTGTCTATGATTATTGAAACTCGCCCTTTCGGTCCTATCGCCACTAATTCTATTTTGCTAGTAAGTGCAATCCATAAAAAAGCTTATATTTTCGATGCTCCACAAGGATCGTGCGAGTATTGGAAGCAAAAATGCAAACGAGATTCTCTTACCGTTGTAGCTCTTTTTTTAACGCATTCCCATTGGGATCATACGGTGGATGCTGCAGAGATGAAGAAAGAATTTGAGATTACGGCAACAATCCATCCAAAAGATGCTCCTAACCTTCGGAATCCCGGAAGCGATGGCTTACCAGTTTATTTTCCTATTGCGGGTACAGAGCCGGACAATTTATTAGATGAGGGGCAAAAAATAGAGTTGGAGGAGTTTACCCTACAGGTTTTACATACTCCTGGACACAGCCCGGGCTCTGTTTGTTTTTACTTGGCAGAACAAAAACTGCTGATTTCCGGAGATACATTGTTTAAGGGTAGTATCGGAAGACTCGATTTACCAACAGGCCAGCCCCATCTTATGAAAAGTTCTCTTGAAAAACTCGCTCAACTTCCTGGAGAAACCAAGGTTTTTCCCGGGCATGGAGAAGCGACTACTATCGAACAAGAGCGCAGCATGATCCATTATCTTTGTCAGGAGGAACTGTGAATACCATTCTAATCGGAAAATTAGCCCCAGAAATTCGAACAAAAGCTGTGGTTGACCATAAAATTGTAGAGTTTTCTCTACAGGATTATTTAGGCAAGTATGTCATTCTCTTTTTCTACCCTCTTGATTTCACCTTTGTCTGCCCAACAGAATTGCATGCTTTTCAAGAAAAAGAGAGCGAATTTTCTAAACGTGGTGCACAGGTAATAGGCTGTTCTGTCGATAGTCATTTTTCTCATCAAGCTTGGTTGCAAACGCCAAAGTTAAAAGGGGGTATTGAGGGAGTGCGTTATCCTATACTCTCCGATCTACAGAAGTCTATTGCCCGTAGTTATCAAGTCTTGAAAGAAGATGAGGGTATTGCCTATCGCGGGCTCTTTTTGATCGATAAACAAGGCATTGTCCGTCATCAATTAATAAATGATTTACCCATTGGCCGATCTGTGGATGAGGCTTTAAGGACTTTGGATGCTGTGATCCAGTATGAAAAATATGGTGAAGTATGCCCTGCTAACTGGAACACGGGAATGCAGACAATGCGCCCTAACCAACAAGGGGTAATGGCCTATTTTGCTAACCCATCACCTATAGCTCAGCCCTAACCCCCAAATTCCATTGCTATAAGTTGGGATGCACTGTTAGGCGGGCTTAGACTTATGGAAGGTGAGATAGTCATAGAGATCATGTTCATCAATGATTAAGAAGCTTTTGTGGGCTTGGCAGACAGCTTGAGATGCATCGATAATCGAAGCATCTCCCACGCCGGGCATGCAGATTGCACTGAGAGTGAGGGGTGGTTCGGGAGAGGACAATATTCTTAATCCTCTCATGTAATCATGCATACTAAATCCCTCTTCTTTTACGCGGAAGTAGATGAGTTCTCGCTCGTAGAGAAGAGCTTGCACAGCATACAGGATCCCTTTACTTTCTCCTGGCGGATGACCAAAAGTTTCTACTAATTGCGTTAAAGATCGGCAAATTAAGGGCGTGCAAAATTCACCTTTTTCTGCTTCTCCAAAGAGGAAAATTGTATGACGCACTTAGGAGCTCCGCTCTTTTTTTAACAGACACCTACACAAACCTAGATAGTAAGGAACACCAGGTTGTCCACCCTGCTTATAACATTTCTGGTATGCCTCTAATTTCCATATAGAAAAATTAATTAATACTGACAAACGAATTGAGTTAAATTTAAAAAATTCTTACAACTATGACTTCTGTTTATCCAAAAAAGAGGCTTATATGAAGCGGTTGTGGAGAAGTATACTCGTTGTCGGTATGGCCCTTTCTTCATCTGTCCACTCGTTGAGTTTGGAAGATCCTATTGTAGAGATAGATGAACCGCTTTGGGAAAAACTTTCACAGGATGTAAGTATTTGTTTTATCCCCGAATCGGAAGCAGGGACTTTGTGCTTCGTGGTTGATCAAGGTGAATACCAAAGGCCTATTTTATTAACTTTTCACGATCAAGAATTATCCAACGTAGCAAATTTTTTAGAGGAGTGTAGAACAACTCTTGAATCGACTGACAAAACAGGTCGCTGCAAAAAAATAGCGCTCATTCTGGGTGGAGAATCCATTCGTTTAGAAGCTCGTGAATGGTTGAAAAAAATTGCGGAAGAGCGTTCGGATAACCATAGTGCTCATTGTAAATCCTCATCACACCCTTCATTGATTGTTACCGATGCACCCCTTCCTTCATCGCAAATCGTTCTTGATTACGATTTTTCCCTTCCTAGCCTCCAGACATATCGGGATTTAAGAAAAATTTGGGTTATGGAATTAATCCAACAAATGACGCAAGCGCGATTAGCTGCAGAAGGAGTTATTGGACAACGTACAGGTGATATTCTGGACTTCTTACTTCCAACCTCTACTTTGCATGTGAATATTCCTGTAGAAGAAGGGGATTGGAAAATTTCTCTACAAACAGGTTTAGAGAAAATCAAAGAAATAGCGGAAGTGGGCTTTACTGCGGAAGAACTACAGGCTATCAAAAATCAATGTCTGGCCGGTATTCAAGAATTACAGAAGGA
>JABDCS010000046.1 GCA_013288005.1 Chlamydiota bacterium
CTTTCAAGTAACTTTATTCGATCGCCTGCTTGTGATATCAGATCTTGCAAAATGATCTTCTCTTTACGAAAACCTTTCCCTCCATGAGAAATTCTTTGAGGTAACTGGGCGGTCAAATACTGGATGTGCCCTTTTAACCTTGCAATTTTTTTATCGAGATCTTTTGAAGTAAGGATTTTTTCCGAATGAGGTAAGATAACAGCTGTTGTTTGTCCCGACCCGTAAGATAAAATTCGTGATGTGTTGTTGAACATGATTGCACCTTTAATTTTTTTACAATTCCCTCATGCGTTAGAGGCTGCCGAGAAACTTAAGTTTCAGGGTGATCTCTAAGAGGGTTCTAAAATTAAGGTTAAACGCTTTTGGAACACCCTCAAACAAATGCCCTATCATTTAAACAGAGGAAAATTTTAAAAAAAACACTAAGTTGCACATGCCATCACATGCATATGCAACACATCGTTCGACCCAATGGGCCTTCATGCGTGATTATCGCGAGGAGGTTCAGATCTGAGCGCTTAGAGCTCTTCTTTTTCCTTCCCTACGGCTTCTTCATTAGCGCCCGTAGAAAAAAAAGATCCTTCAGCAATTTTTGTTAATTTTTTATCTGCTGCCCCTTCTTCGTCTAAGCTCTCCTTCAACAAATCTAGAATTTCTTTTTCCAATCCCAAATGTTTGGCAAAGCTATGTAGAGTTCCATAAGAAGCCATTTCGTAATGCTCTACTTTTTGCGCGCTACCAATAATAACAGCATCTAATACAAGAGAGGGTTTTTTATGGGAAATAAGCTCTTTTCCTTCCTTAAGAATTCCTTCCATCCCCTTGCACAATTTCTTTTTACTGGGTAAATCAAGAAGAGAAAAAATTTTTTCCAGTCTCTTCACTTGATGTTTAGTTTCTTTTAAATGATCCCTAAAAGCGTCTTTTAACTCTGTGTGGAATGAACTCTTAGTTAAGAGTGGCAATGCTTCTGTGATGAGTTCTTCAGCACTATACATATCTTGCAATTCGTCAATGAATACTTGATATAAGTCTTGATTTCTCATAATTCCTCTCTTTTTTAATTGAGTATATTCTAATAATTCTCAGGAGCATCATTTTTTACAAAAATGATTCTTTGGGGCATTCGTTAGAAAAATTAAATTCACTCACTTTGTATACCCTAAACTGTGAATTTAAGAAACACTCAAAAGCTTTAAAATAAGTTCAACTTGATTTTCCTCTTGCTGCTCAAATAAAACGGGGCAACTTTTCGTCCTACATCACTACTTATTCGACCTTGCAAAAGCGGGATAGAATATCAATGGCATTGGGAAGATTTTCTTCTTTGACCAAGATGTAATCTGTATCAAATGTCGAGATGGCAAAAATACTTATTTTAGCCTCTGCTAAAGGTTGGGCTAAGGAAGATAGAATGCCTGTTAGCTCAAAATCTAATGGACCTTCAACTTTTAAACCTTTCCATCCCCTCTCAACTCGAGCACCTGATGGAACTTCCTTTTCTAAACAAACCACCGAGAGTTCGTCCTGAGTTTTCGTGATCGAAAAAAAGTCCGATTCAAAGACCCAAGAAGGAATAGTCGATAAGGCGGGAAGACGAACTATTGCCAAGGTGACAGTCATAACCGAAAGAGTAAGCATTTTAACTCCTAAACTTGATGAAATATAGGTGGTAACGATTATCCTGGATCTCTATATCGTAGAAAAAAATTTACTTTAGACACACCCTATAAAAGACTCCCCTTTCTGCAAAGTTCTCCGTGCTAGATTCGGGAAAAACCTTTTCCTAAATTACTCAACATGTATATGATCATTACTGAAACTGAACGATAAACTACATAAACCGGAGGTTTGTATATGAAAACTAATTTGAAAAAGAACGTTTATGCTTTTATCGCAGCATTTACATGTTTAGCTGCATCACCGCTTCTCGCCAAAACTGTTGGTGAAAAAGTTGATCACGGAATTGAAAAAACAAAAGAAGTAGCTCACGACGCTAAAGATAAAGCTAAAGATATCGCTCATAAAAGCGAAGACAAAGCTAAAGAAGCGAAAGACAAGGCAAAAGAAATAGCTAAAGACACAAAAGATAAAGCTAAAGACATAGCCCACAAGAGTGAAGATAAAGCTAAAGACGCGAAAGATCACGTCAAAGGCAAAATTCACGACGCAACTAAATAATTCAATTACTAAGAAGAGCGTTTTGAGTTAAGTCTCTTAAACCTCTTTTTACATTTGAAAAACCCAGAGCTTTCAGGCCTGCCTGAAAGCTCTTTCTTTTATAGAGCTCGCGAGATCGAGTTCGCTATAATAAAGGTATCGGCTCATGAAAATATGGAAATTTCTCACTCCTTTATTTTTTATCACATTCCTAAACCCGATTCATAATTTTGCTGAGGAAGCTATGAATAAAAAAATTATTTTAGTGCTGGGAAGCGGAGGAAGTCGAGGATTGGCTCACGTAGGTGTGATAGAAGAACTCGAAAATTTAGGAATCGTCCCTAGTTTGATAGTGGGATGTAGCTCTGGTGCCATCATTGGAGTTCTTTATGCAGAGAATCAAGATCTCAACAAAGTTAAAGAACTCTTTATCAATATGAAGCGTGATGAGCTTGTGGATTTTTCCCTTTTTGAAAAGGGTGCGATGTCTACCAGAAAAAAAATGGAAGATTTTTTGGTTAAAAATTTGACCGCAACAGCTTTTTCAGACTTAAAAATTCCCTTTGTATCTGTAGCGACCGACTTAAACAAGGGTGAACCTGTCTATTTCCAAAAAGGCGAGCTGCTTCCTACTATACTGGCAAGTGCGGCATTACCAGGACTTTTTCCTCCCTATCATATGGAAGATCAAGTCTATGTAGATGGAGGAATTACCGATCCCTTACCAGCCAATATCGCCCACACGTTGGGAGATGAGATGATCGGGGAAGGCGCAATTGTGATAGCTTCTGATGTAACACCTTTTTTAGATGGATTTAGTACGGATAACCTTCCTGGGATTGTTAGAAAATCGATGGAAGTTGTCTATCAACGCCTTACCTATTTATCCCGCGATAAAGCTTCAGGGATTTAGCTTTTAGATTGAAGCCATTCTAAAAGCTTCTTATCAAAGAGTTGGGGCTCTTCGTAGCAGGGAGAGTGTCCACTTTGCTCAAATAGATGGATCGAGAGATCTTTGAATTTGGTACGTGCATGGTCCCACGATCGTAGTGGTGCCACAATATAGTCATCTTTGCCCAAAGCTAAAAAGACTGGTTTATCCAATGCGTTTAGACCTTTCCCTATCTGAATATCTTTGAAGAGAGTACCCCATATATAATCAAAAATCGGC
>JABDCS010000047.1 GCA_013288005.1 Chlamydiota bacterium
TCGCGCTCTCAAAAAAAAGCTTGATAAAGAAGGTGTTATGAAGTCGGCTAAGGCACATCGCTTTTACGACAAACCTTCTGTAAAAAGCCGTGCTAAATCCAAAGCGGCTCTTAAATACAAAAAAACCAGAAATTTTTCGCGCCCTTCTTTCTAGTCCTCATTAGCGGCACTAGATACAAGTAAGTTAGCAGGCACTCTTCATGTTTGTTAATTTGTTGTGCGGAAAGCGTACTGATCCTCTATGGAAGTGTCCAGGAATTTGGTTTCCATCACTTTTCAGAGAATTTTTGCTGGTTGTTAATTCAGAATCGAAGGGTAGTAGTAAACTTCAACATTACCCTTCGATTCTGAATTAACAACCAGTTTAAAAAAGCCCTGGAAATCGACAGAAATTTATTTCAGGAGACTCTCTAAACCTAGAGGGTAAATGCGAGGATATATCTATGACTGATTATTACGAAATTTTGGGCGTCTCACGAAGCGCCTCGCAAGAAGAGATCAAAAAAGCTTATCGCAAAAATGCTTTAAAATATCACCCCGACCGTAATCCTGGTGATGCACAAGCAGAAAAACAATTCAAATCCATTTCGGAAGCTTACGAAGTACTTAGCGACGACAATAAACGCAAAATCTACGATCAATATGGCGCTGAAGGACTCAAGGGCGGCATGGGTGGTGGTGGATCCCATCATGGATTTGCGTCAATGGAAGAAGCTCTACGCACTTTCATGGGAGCTTTCGGAGGCGGTGGGGGTGGTTTTGAATCCTTCTTCGGCTTTGACAGCGATGAAGGAGATCCTGGAGTACGCCCAGGCGCAAGTAAAAAGGTTAACCTTTCTATCTCTTTTGAAGAAGCCATACGGGGAGTCGAAAAAGAGATAGCCGTTACCAATTTTATGAACTGTGCAAAATGTCACGGATCAGGAGCGGCTAGTACAAGCGATATTAAAATGTGTTCACGCTGTGGCGGTAAAGGCCAACTGCATCAAAGTCGTGGATTTTTTAGCATGACAACTCCTTGTACACAATGCAAAGGACAAGGAAAGATTATTGCAAAGCCCTGCACCGAATGCTCGGGTCAAGGACAAGTTAAGCAGAAGCAAAAAGTCCATGTTAAAATCCCTGCAGGCGTTGACACTGGTATGCGACTTCGTATGGCCGGGCATGGCGATGCTGGAGTCGGAGGCGCACCATCAGGAGACTTATATATATCTCTTTCGGTCAAAGCTCATGAATTCTTCGAAAGACATGGCGATGACATTCTGCTTGATCTTCCATTGAGTTTCCCCGAAGCCGCACTCGGATGTAAAAAAGAAATCCCCACCGCAACGGGTCAAACGTACAGATTGGTCGTCAACGAAGAGACACAATCGGGCAAAACTATACGCGTTCGTGGAGAGGGTGTGCCGAATGTACATGGACAAGGAAAAGGAGATATGCTGGTCCGACTTGTCGTGGAAACCCCTGTCAATCTTAGCGATAAACAAAAAGAACTTCTTACCGCTTTCAGCGAGCTAGAAAACGAAAATAATTCACCCCGTAAACGCAGCTTCTTAGGAAAAGTAAAAGATTTTTTCAGCTAAGTGACCTAAGAGGCCTTGTAAAATTAAGGTTTTTTGTTTTCAGATCAGAGCGGGCAATGCGAAGTTTGATATTGCCCTCCAATCTGAACTAAAAGCAGATCATAGCCCTTGAAATCGTCAAAAAAATCCTATCGAACATTTCTAAAAACCTATCTTAATTTTGTTTAGCATAGCTATAGTCTCTTTTCACCTACACGCTATTTTAATTTTTTAATATGAAAGAAGATTAATTGCATCAGAATGAATTGAATTAGAAACATTTACTTTTTAATACAAAGCAAATAAAATTCAGATTTGTAATTTTTTTAAAAAAAGGTTTATTTATGGCAGTTTTAAGTTCACATAAGGGGTTTATGAAACGTTTACCTCCCCCTCCTGCCCCACTTGAGGAACCCGCACGTGGAGGGGCTTCCTCTTCACATTCTCATGAACCTGAACTCAAAGGATCCTTTTCTTCCCATGCCATTAAAGAGGCTATTTGGAATTTATCCATAGAAAATAGAAGACGCGCAGATAAATATGGGATTGATTTACGTGGGCTTGAACGATGGAGCCATATACAAAGAACTAGAGATACGTTCGCTTCAGCAAGATTAGGCATTGATCTTACTTCTGATGAAAACCTTGATAGAGCGAACAACATAGATGCGTTAAACTCTACAGACCGTCATGAGGAACTAGACCAAAACGAATTACAACATCTAGCAATTAGAGAAAAGGGCGAAATCGAAGAGATAAATAAACGAAGAGGAATTATAAACGCCGAATGTCTTGAAAATTGGCGTATGGTTGAAGGAATTTCTACACAATTGCAAAAAATCAAGCAGCAAAAATTGGATGCAAGTGATTCAAATACTGAACCTGCATTTGCCAAAAGCATCATTGACTTAAATAATAAGCTTACAGAGCTTGCTAAAAACTTAGTAGAGGCTAAATCAAATCGGGCAGATTTAATGAAAGCTTGGAATATTGAGCACAAACAATTAGATGCTAAAGAGAAAAAAATTAAGCAATTATACGAAACGCTAAAAGAACAATACTTGTTCGATGCTGGTATTAGAAAATTAAATCTAAGATTTTTGAGAGCCTTAATGACAGGAAGAGCTTAAAGTTCGCTAATCATTTGTTATTTTCTAAAATTCACATCTTTGCAAATACCAACCCTCCTGGAAGCTTAAGACCTGCGCTTTCTTGGAGGGTCTCTTTTAAATCCGACTTTCATTCATTTTTCAGAAAATTTTCAACTTTCAATTAAAAATCAATTTTCTTCTATTCACGATAAAACAGAGCCTCCACTTGGCCATAATGATTAGCCTTAGATACTAGTTCCAAATTCCCAAGACACTTCTGCCGACAAGTGAGATTAGGATGCAATCGATAGCTTAAGGCCTAGACACAAATATCCGCATAAGTATAATTTCATCCCCTTTATAGATTCAAATCTTAGGAAGGATTGTTATTGAACAATAAGATTAAAGAAATATTGTTTTCATTGTTTAGATTTTCTCCTTTGAATAGTTCATATTAGGTTTTATTGGTTTACTATGGCTCTAACAACGAATCCCCGTGAAAGCCCCTTTTTCCACTCTTCCCTCTTAGCGATATCTCCTTCTTCCTCTTTTCCTGATGCTTACACTTCGGATTCACCCTCCGACGTCCCCCCTTTATCTGTGGAGTCGATTG
>JABDCS010000048.1 GCA_013288005.1 Chlamydiota bacterium
CATCGGAAGAGCTTGAAAAAGAGACTCTTATATCTTCCTCCTCCGGGGCGGGAGAACCATTAAGAAAAGACGAAGCCGCTAGTGAAAGTATTGCGCCAACATCTTTATGCTCTTCGCCTTCCTGTACTATTGATCGCGACCTCAGACTTATATCAACAAGACCCTTAAGAATTTTCTCCTCATCGCGTGAAGAGCAAAATGCACGCTTATTAGCCTTCGTTACTAGCACTTCGGACGCAGAATATGAGGTGGATAATAGAGAATCTTTTCTTACGAGGCTTGGTTATAACCGATTAGGAATATTTATAAATCCAACCAAGGAAGAAGATACCCGCCGAACAATCAAATTTTATTACAATTGTTTGATGAGAAAATGTTTAAAAGAAAAAAGATTTTTAGAACATGAAAACGGTTATCCTAAAGTAGAAAAAATAAGGGCTCATATCCTTCAACTAAAAAAAGATTTCCATGCAATTATTTCAGAGACAGGCAAGGAATACTCTCCAGATCTTTATAAAAGATTATCTAGAAAAGAAGATCCAACACCATGGTTAGAGGAGCTCAGAAAAAAAACTATAAAATCACTTATTCTTGAATCTGAAGACTCATATAACAAAGCTTACTCTACCATATTTCATAAAGGGGTTACTCTGTCTGAGGAAGGCTCAAGACTACAAAAAATGCGAAATCAATTAAATTTTCATGATTATGATCAGGAAATAATTTTGTTCGAGAGGCACGAAAATCTTCGATTTTCCCAACAACCTAATCCCAATGAAATTGCACGTGCACGAGCAGAATGGGAAGCTGTCCTCCCTCGTTCAATAGCTATTCGGGAAAGACATGATCAACTAGCTGAAAGAATTATCTTCTTAAATAGAGAATGTATCGTATTAAACAAGCGACTTGAACATTTAAAAAAGCACAAAAAAGAAATTATTAATGATAGACCTGTTATAAAAAAAGCTGTAAAAGCTATCAACGAGTCCATAGATAGAGCAGCTAAACTTATGGCCATTGCTACCCGAATTGAAAGTCTTGAAGATGCAGCAAAACAGCGAGAATCTGTTAAAGAACGTTTTAGAGTTAATATCCAACATTATCAAACCCAAATTAAAAAATTTGGAGAAGAACTTGTAGCAATTAAAAAAACACACCCTGAATATGCACCCCCTTCTGAACATGTGGCTACTGAGATATCTCCACCCGATCAGCAAATGGATTGATATGGTGTTCTTACACGTGAACTAACTATATATATTGAGAAAGCGTTTCTTTCTTGTAAGAGGAAGAAACGCTTTTTGTATTTTAGGCGGTTAGAGTGATGTCACTTTCCAAATGCTTTTTGAAAGCTGCGAGGAAACCGCAGCCATACATACCATCTAATACACGATGATCGAAGGTAAGACTCGCAAACATCATGGACCTTACACCTATCGTATCATTTTCTAAAGCAACTACTTTTTTCTGCACCGCACCAATACCTACTATAGCCACTTCAGGATAGCGAATAATCGGAATTCCTATAGAAACACCTGACATCCCAAAATTCGTGAGAGTGATAGAGCCCTCTGTTGTATCGTCAGGAGCGAGCGTATTCGTTCGGGCTTTATGAGATAAACTGTGAATGGCTTTCGCAATATCATGCAAGGCCAGCTGTTGACAGTTTTTGATGACCGGCACAAAAATTCCTTGTTGGACACTAACAGCAAACCCGAGATTGACATAGTGTTTAATGAGAATGGTGTCCTGATCGAGGGAAGAGTTGATTAAGGGAAATTCTTGCAAAGCGCGTGTAAGCGCACGTGCAACAAATGATGTAATAGTTAACTTAACGCCATGCTGCTCAAAGAAGGCCTCTTTTTCTTTTTGTATATAGTGCATCACTGGAGTGACATCGACTTCGGCAATGAGAGATGCATGAGGCGCTTCATAAAAGGAGCGGACCATATTTTCGGCGATCGCTTTACGCATTCCTGTCATCTTAACACGTTCTATTTCTGCTTTTTCTGCTGAGGTTGTTGGGAGAGCAGGAGGATTAACTTTTGGCGTTCCTTTTTTATCTAGGTAACTTTCAAGGTCTTTCTTCGATAGACGTCCTCCTGCACCAGTTGCAGGAATACGTGAAAGCTCGTCAAAACCTACGCCTTTTTCACGAGCCATTTTAAGCAGAGCCGGAGAGAAAAAATCCCCCATGCCCTCAGCCGTCATTCCAGGCGATGGAGATGGTGGAGCTGTTGATGATGATGATTGTGGCTTACTTGAGGTTGTCGTTTCAAAACTGCCGCTACTAATTACGGCAAGTGGTTGGCCAACTTCTATTTCCTGATCGGGCTGGGCTAAAATCTCATGCAATACACCAGCTACAGGTGAAGGAATCTCACTATTGACTTTATCGGTAGAGACTTCGAGTAAGGGTTCGTCTACTTGAACAGAATCTCCCACCTTTTTAAACCATTGTACAACCGTCGCATTCATAATGCTCTCTCCAAGCTTCGGGAGAAGTACTGGGGTCAATTCGGCCATAATGATGTCCTCTGTAATTGTATGCGGCTGAGCATGGTCTGCCATATTTCTTTCCCTTGCAGTAGCTCGATCTCAGCTTCAGCAATGGCAAGTGGAAAATTTAAGTTGAGTTGCGGCGGTAATTTTACCGCATCTTTAGCAGAACATACAAGGATCTCTGCACCTTTTTTTCGACACTCTTCAACTAAATTTTTTAAAGTCTCTTCGGAAAAAGCAAAGTGGTCACATTCTAATCGAGTCGCAATGATCTCTCCTCCAGCTTCTTGAATAGCTTTAATAAAACGGTCTGGACGGCCTAGCGCGCAAAATACTCCTACCTTTTTGTTTTTGAGAGTTTCTCCTCGAATGACAGAACGCGTACGGATTGTGATGAGAGGGGCACTCGTGAATTTCTCAAGCTGCTTTTGATAAAACGTAAGGGGTGTATTTTCATCCGCATGATTGATGACAACAAGATCGGCTTTTTGGAGTCGGTGGGGAAATTCTCTGAGTCGCCCTGCTGGCAAAAAATGGCCTCCTCCTACTAGATCATGTGCATCGACTAGGACGATTTCTACATCACGTTGTAATTTACGGTACTGCATCCCGTCGTCTAAAATAAGAAGCCGGCTTCCCTTCTTAGATGCTAGTTGAGCCGAGTGCAGCCGTTTTTTTCCAACCCATATATCCACTTTTGGCAAAGAAGAAGCTAAAAGG
>JABDCS010000049.1 GCA_013288005.1 Chlamydiota bacterium
TGTTTTGCATGAAATGGGTAAATTACAAAATATGCCCGAATCTCTGCCTCTCCACGAATATAGGATAGATCGTTTTAAAGAAGATCTCATACGGGTCCGAAACGATAGAAAGGCAGGAAAAGTGGTAACTTTCTAAATTCAGTTCTGTCGATAGGTACTGTCAGCTTTCGGTTTTTTTCCAGAAAAAAGGCGGGGACCTAGAAAATTTAGACAGAGTCCACCTATGACTAAAAGTGACGCGCCTATTTTCCAATTGGTGAGTGGTTCATCCAAGACAAGGATTGAGCTCAACATCGCTATGATTGGGACAAGGAGCGTAAAAGGAGCGACTTTCGAAAGCGGCTCATGATGAATGAGCCAACACCAGAGGCCATACCCAAAAAGAGTCGATAGGTAGGCTAAATAGAGTACCGCTGCTAAAGATGTTAGGGATAAGTTTTGCAGGCTCGAAAGAATTTCTAATGGGCCTTCGATAAGCAGCGAAAGGGCGAGAAGAGGAGGCCACGATACCATACTTCCCCATACCACTAAGGAAATCATATTAACCTGACCTAGCGTCTTGGATATTGCACTTCCCGTTCCCCAACATGCCGCAGCGGCGATGAGAAAAAAGAAGCCAGCTAAGGAAAATGAACCTTCGACATAAAAACCAGCATAGGCAATCCCCGAAAAAGAAATAAGTGCGCCTATCAATTGCCAGGGCTTAATTTTTTCACGAAATACCCAATGAGCAAGAAAGAGGGAAAAGAAGGCATGAATTTGGATGAGAATCGAGGCTAATCCAGGAGGAACTCCTAAATTCATTCCCTGAAAAAAAAGAGAGAATTGAAGAGCAAACATGACCAATCCATAAAGAATCACTTTAGGAAAGGGGATATTGGGCCTTTTAAAGAAAAAGATGAAAGGGATGGCCGTAAGAAAAAACCGCGCGCAAGCGAGAAAGATAGGTGGCATCCCATGAAGGCCTATTTCGATTACAACAAAATTAAATCCCCATATGAGCACTAATAAAATAATAAGAATTAATTTGGTCGGCTTCATAGGATCGATGGTCTTTTAGAGGTATAAGTTTCTTCAACCTGCAATTGGGTGCAAATTAGAGTGTAAATCACGGGTTTAAAGCAAAACGAATATATAGGCTATCTATTCGTAGTTGAGAAAAAGCCATTGAAAAGAGAGATTAATCGGGGGAGGGTAGAACTTGCTATAGGAAAAAACCCAATTAGACTAGAGCTTCTTAGAAAGAATTTTTTCTAAATTAAGCTTGTTCTTTAGATTTCTTTTTGTAAATTGGGGTGAAACGCTTTGTCTGCCAGGAGGGTCCCTTTTCCTTTAGTTCTTTAGAAGCTTTTCTCGCTCTCTTTTTTCTGGATTGTATAGCACCCTTTGCCATGTAGCTTTCCTTTTTTACATTCCTTTACAGACTACACTAAACTTAAGTTTTTGTCGATTCAGAGACATTTTCTTAGAAGGGAGAGGGATTTGCTCGTGATGAGCCGATTGTTTTTTAAATTTGAACTTGACTTGATTGAGTAAAACTTTTTTTATGGGTTTTTTTTAACCCATGATTACCAAAGTTCAAGACAGAGGACATGGTAGTCGGGCACTAAGGTCAAGGTATGATACCGAAAAAACCTGTAGCGTTTATCCTTTCCTTTGCAGGTTTTGTGCTGCTTCTTATTTTATTGATGCAGCCTCTTGAGATTGCACATTATCACGGCAATATTGCTATTTTATTTGCTAAGGGAAAGATCGCTCTGCAGCAGCGCGATCTACTCTTTATTATTCAAGCGATTATGCTGCTTGTTGTTATTCCTGTGTATGTCCTGACTTTTCTCTTTTCTTGGATTTACAGGGCCCACAATAGCAAAGCGAGGTATACCCCCGATTGGGATGATAATCGCCTTCTTGAATACATTTGGTGGGGGATTCCCTGCATCATCATTATTATTATCGGGGCCATTACATGGGTAAGCACATACCACTTAGATCCCTATAAACCCATCGTTACCGATAAAAAGCCGATACGCATTCAAGTTGTCGCTTTACAGTGGAAGTGGCTTTTTATCTATCCCGAGGAAAATATTGCCACAGTCAATTTTTTGCAATTTCCCGAGAAAACTCCCATCAATTTTGAAATCACCTCAGATGCCCCCATGAATTCTTTTTGGATTCCGCAGTTAGGGGGGCAAATTTATGCAATGCCTGGCATGCAGACAAAACTGCATCTCATCGCCGATGAAGCCGGGGAATTCATGGGGGCTTCTGCCAATTTAAGCGGTGAAGGTTTTGCCGATATGCATTTTATCGCTAAAGCTTCTTCAGAAGAAGAGTATCAGCAATGGTTGCAATCCGTAAAACAATCTTCTAAAACGCTGAATGTGCGCGAATACAAACAATTGGCGTTTCCTAGCAGGAATAATCCTGTAACTGTCTACCTCTTGCAAGGTGACACCCTTTTCGATCAAATTATCATGAAGTTTATGCATCCTCATGGGATGAAAGAGTAATTATGTTTGGGCAATTGACTTGGAGTGCTTTTCAACACGAGCTCAGTCAAAACTTAGCCGTAGCTATGATGGTTTTGACGGGCATTTTATTGGTAGGCCTCGTCACTTACCTAAAGCAATGGACGTACATATGGAAAGAATGGCTCACATCCCTTGATCCTAAAAGGATCGGTGTGATGTACATCATCGTAGTCCTTCTAATGTTTTTTAAAGGTGTAGCAGATGCGTTGATGATACGCGTCCAGCAAGTATTTTCTGTTGGTGATATGCATGGATTTATTTCAGCAGATCACTTTCAAGAGGTCTTTTCTGCTCATGGGACCACGATGATTTTCTTCGTGGGAATGGGTGTGGTATTTGGACTCATGAATCTAATCATACCTTTGCAAATTGGCGCGCGTGATGTGGCCTTTCCCTTTTTGAATGCTCTTGGTTTCTGGCTTTTTGCCGCTGGGGGAATGCTTACTCTTGTTTCTCTTGCGGTCGGAAAATTTTCAGCTGCAGGTTGGTTGGCTTATCCTCCACTATCGGGGATAGAATATAGTCCTGGGGAGGGTGTCGATTACTGGATCTGGTCTGTTCAAATTGCAGGGGTCGGAAGTACGATTTCGGGCATTAATTTCTTG
>JABDCS010000050.1 GCA_013288005.1 Chlamydiota bacterium
CTCAAAGAGAGTTTTACCTAAAAAGGGCAGTTTAGCTGCAGGAAGAGGAACACCAGTTTTTTCATCTTGGAATCGCAGACGATCCGCAGCACCTCCTAGAGGATAGATTTCTGCAATTTGGGGAAGATGACGAAGCCCCCAAAGAACCATCTCATCGACAAGAGGGGTCGTTTGCTGGATGTCAATCCCTTGCACAGGTGAATAATTAATAGAGTTTAGACGTTCTTCCTCTATTCTTTCACTGCCTCTCTCTCCTCCCAAAAACTTCAGCACCATCCAATGATAACCTAAAAGCCCTCCGATTTCGTGATAGAACTTTTCAACAGATGCTAACTGTTCAAGCAAGGTCTGAAAACGTTTGTCGGCCTCAAGGGATTCCGCACTATTTGTTGAAAAATAGTTTTTCGGTAAGAGACGATCTACTTGCTGGAGTACGACGAGAGATTTAACAATTAGAGCGCCTTGAGAGGAAAGTTCGCCGAAGCGGTGCACCAAAGGATGAGAGGATTGGATAAAATTTTTCACATCTGGACATGTGTCAAGAAGTGCAATCCGTTCTTCAGTTGTCCGTGCTTGTTTGTATACCTCAATTAAAGGCTGTAAACGCTCGATGGATTCTTTAACGCCTGTTTTGCGGTCTTTCTCACGTCTAAAAAAGGATCGCAGAGATATTTTTTTCATTATTAGGAAGTTACGGGTTCATCGATCTCGGGGAAATTGAAACTGCGTTCACAAACATTCTTTTGCGTATTCTAAAAGGTTTTTTAAATCAGAGCGTTAAAACCTTAATTTTAGAACAGCTTCTAAGCAGAAGTAGCGTAGGGAATTTTTAGGGATAAAGGCAAGGAAATGATTGCAGGGTCTCCTTAAGCGGATTTTTTTTGACTATAATACATGATGCACGATAAAAGTTGTCCTACGAGAACCCATAGAAGTGGAACTTGTCGTCGATATTCGAAACCATGTGCCTTTTGGGTCCTACTGGTTATAGGTAATACAGCGTTGCCGCTCACCAATAGCACTCAAAAAGTTTCGGGAATTTGAAAATCAACAAGCAGTTCTGTGGAGTTATGTTTTAAAAGAATGTACTAAACTTAATTTTTCTCGATTTTCAGCGGATTTGGCTGTTTTTTGATTCAACATAGATGGATAATAGATGGAATTCACTATTATCCTTCCATTCTGAATCAAAAAGCGGCTTAAAAACGCCAGAAATTTAGTTTTTGTACAGTCTCTAAGGAATAAAGATTAACGTTTGATCCAATATTACAAGGAGTTATGGTCATGGCAAAGAAAGAATCGAAGTTCATGCAACCAATGAAAGTCAGCGAAGAACTGGCGGCAGTGGTCGGACGTGGGCCTATGGCACGCACCGAAGTAACAAAAAAACTTTGGGCTTACATCAAAAAAAATAACCGCCAAGACCCAAAAAACATGCGAAATATTATCCCAGATGAAAAACTCGCGCTTGTATTCGGCGGTAAAAAAGCTGTGAATATGTTTGAAATGACTAAGCTCGTTAGCACCCATTTATCATAATTCCACTTGCGAATAGGGGGAGCTGTAAGCTTCCCCTCCCAATCCTGTATGTCTTGTTTACCCTTTATTTCCGTGATCTTATTAGCTGGTGGCAAAGGAATGCGCATGGGCAATTCTACGCCCAAGCAATTCCTTAGTTTGTATGGAAAGCCTTTGGTTCTTCATAGCTTTTTCCTATTTGCTAAATTTCCCGGCATTCGTGAGATCATCGTCATTTGTGAAGAACAATATCGGTCGCTTTTTCCGACTATGCAATCTCCGGCTATTCATTTCGCCGATCCTGGAGTGCGCCGGCAAGATTCGGTCTGGAATGGCTTCTCTAAAGTTGCCAGAGAATCGCAACTTATCTGCATCCATGATTGTGCACGCCCCTTTTTATCAATGGATGACTGTCGTGCTGTGATTGAAGAGGGATGGAAACATGGTGCAGCCGTTTTGGCTACTCCTGTCAAAAATACAATCAAAGCCTCCACGGAAGATGGATTTGTAGAAAACACCCTCAATCGCTCTTTTCTCTGGGATATCCAAACACCACAAGTCATTATCCCCGAATGGTTGCGCGAAGGCTTTAAACGAGCCAAAGAACTCGATGATTGTACAGTAACAGATGATGTAAGCTTAGTCGAACTACTCGGCTATCCTGTGAAATTAGTTAAGGGATCGGACTCTAATTTTAAGATTACAACGCCTACTGATCTATCTCTTGCCGAATCTCTATGTGTTTCTAGAGAATGAGTCGATGAGAAAAATCAAGCTAACAATCGCTTATGATGGGACTCTATTCGGCGGGTGGCAAGTGCAAAACAACACGCTATCCATTCAAGAATTAATAGAAAAAGCACTCTCCGTTCTATTACGCGAAAAAGTATCTGTATTCAGCGCAGGAAGGACCGATGCCGGAGTGCATGCACAAGGCCAAACAGCACATTTTACAACTTCTTCAAATCTCGACCTACGCCGACTTATTCTTTCTACCAACGCCCTTCTGCCTCCTGAGATTAAACTTCTTCAAGCTGATGAGGTGCCTTCGGACTTTCATGCGCGTTTTAGTGCTCTAGGTAAAATTTATCACTATCGATTACATCTTGCCTCCTCAATTGATCCATTTAAAAGACTGTATAGTTACCACATTCCTTATTCGCTTGATCTGGATGCCTTAAAAAATAGTACGGATTATTTCTTAGGCACGCATGATTTCACAGCTTTCACAAACGAGGCTCATCGTGGAAGCGCGGCAAAAAACCCTGTGCGCACCTTGCATCGACTCTCTTTTGTTGAAGAAGAAGGTGGCATTCGTCTCGAATTTGAAGGAGAGGGATTTTTATACAAAATGGTTAGGAATATT
>JABDCS010000051.1 GCA_013288005.1 Chlamydiota bacterium
TGCCTGACTAAAGGAAGCATGCTTAATCCTTAGAGTATGCAAATGCGTCAATAAACGAGCAATTGCCTCGAGTGTTAGGTGAAATTCCGGAACGTAACTGCCGATGTATACGGAGGTTATCTCCGGACACCCCCGGCTGAGAACTTCTATACTTTTAGGATTAAGACTCCAACACATTGATATATCGAGAATCTTCAATCGACGAAATACGATGGCTTCAAAAGTATTACTGTCGAATTGACAGTTAATTAGCTCTAAAGTAGTTAAATTCGGCGACCCTTTACTTATATCCTCCATCTCTTTTTTAGTGAGCCTATAATTACCTTTCATTTTGAGTGTTTGTAAATGACTAAAACCAAAAGAGGGAAAAGCTTGGTTACGAACTCCATTGCACTCTGATATATTTAGAGAGGTTAAAGATGAGCAACCCCGACCAATAGCTTTCAAGCCTTCATGATTTAGCTCTTTACACTCTTTCATATCGAGATGAACTAATCGTCCAAATACCATGGCTGTGAAAGCGTCTATACTAACGGTATTTTTTTGCATCTTTAAAGATGTTAAAGCTAGACATCCCTTGCTCAACGCTTGCATTCCCTTGGCCTTTATAGGTGAAATGCGTGAAATATTGAGTTCTCGTAATTGAGGGCATGTATTACCGATTGCTTGCAAGCTTTCTGTAGTGATCTTTCTGCATCCATCTACATTTAAAGAAGTCCAATTATGGCCTTTACTTATAATGATAGATGTAGGAATTCCACCCATTTCAAAACCTTCGAGAACAAGCGTACGTAGTAGAGGTGTTTTATCCAGAAAAGCATGGAGCTCTTCGGAAAGTAAGGAAGTATAAGCAAGATTTAGCCACTCCACTTGAGGTATTTGTACAGCAGAGGAATTAAAAAGGAGTAGAATCTCCTTAGGAATCTTAGACAAATCAAGGGATTTAAGTTGCGAAAAGTGGCTTCCGGCTATTCCAAAGATTCGCATCCAGATCTCAGCAGTCTCTGCTTTTTTAACAAGAGGGATTTTAAACGCTTTTGCGAGAATAAGGTATTCGCGACTTGTGTATAGACTCGTTCTACTTCGGTGATGGTGGTTCAATGCATTTTGAGCGGGATCTTGTTGAGGAACTGAGTCATTCCATATATGAGAAACTCTCTTTGCAACACCAACTTCAGGAAATTGCAAATAGGTAAAAATGTGATAACGAAATTCTGTACAGCCAAAAACCTGTGAGCTAGGAGCTCTTTTTGCGGGTATAGATCGGCTCGAAGAAGAAGCCTGGCTCTGCCTAGTTGAGGTCAAAGGGGGCGTGCTTGAACTGCAAGAGAAGAGCATTTGCGCTGCTTTCTTCCAAAAGCTATTCCCACTTTCAGCTTGTTTTTTCTTACTTGACGTCGGTGGAAGGACCTCTAATACAGAAGAAGCATCCGGTCTGTGGGGGGTAAGTGATGATGCCATTAGTATTAATATATAAAGGTGATGTGAGGGAACTCTTCTCGAAGAAGGGAAGCCGAAGGCCTTGTTATCCAAGTTGCGTAAAATTCAATGGTTTTTAAAAGAGGGCGAGCAAGAGCAAGATCTCTAAGTGATTCCATTGTTATGTTAGTACAATAACTCACATTTACATAAGTCAGAGAAGGACATCCACGAGCAATGACTCTGAGGTTATCGGGATTGACTTCTTGATGGTAGGAAATATCAAGAGAGGCCAGATGTGGACAAGCGCGGGGAATGGTTTGTAGACTTATCGAGTCGATATATGCACTCTGTTTAAGAGTAAGGTGTACCAAAGTCCTGCTTCTGCTCAAAGCTTGTATTGCTCTCACACTAATGGAAGCATACTTAATCCCTAGAGTATGCAAATGCGTCAATAAACGAGCGATTGCCTCGAGTGTCAGGTGAAATTCCGGATCGTTATTGGCGATGTATAAGGAGGTTATCTCCGGACATCCTCGGCTGAGAACTTCTATACTTTTAGCATTAAGATTCCAACACTCTGATATATCGAGAATCTTCAATCGACGAAATATGATGGCTTCAAAAGTATCACTAGGGAATCCACAGTGAGTTAGCTCTAAAGTAGTTAAATTCGGCGACTTCTGACTTATCGCCTCCATCGTTCCAATATTAAGCCAATCATTATGTTTTATTTTGAGTGTTTGTAATTGACTAAATACAAGATAGTGAAAAGCTAGATTACGGACTGCCTTGCACTCTGCTATATTTAGAGAGGTTAAAGATGAGCAACCCCGACTAATAGCTTCCAAGCCTTCATGATTTAGCTCTTTACACTCTTCCATATCGAGATGAACTAATCGTCCAAATACCATGGCTGCGAAAGCGTCTATACTAACGGTATTTTTTTGCATCTCTAAAGATGTTAAAGCTAGACATCCCTTGCTCAACGCTTGCATTCCCTTAGCTTCTATAGGTGAAATGCGTGAAATATTGAGTTCTCGTAATTGAGGACATGAATTACCGATTGCTTGCAAGCTTTCTGTATGGATGTTTCTGCATCCAGCTACATTTAAAGAAGTCCAATTATGGCCTTTACTTGTAATGATAGATGTAGGAATTCCACCCATTTCAAAACCTTCGAGAACAAGCGTACGTAGAAGGGGTGTTTTATCCAGAAAACCCAAGAGTTCTTCAGGAAGTAAAGAGGTCTCAGTAAGGTTAAGCCACTCCACTCGAGACATTTGTACAGCTGGAGAATTAAAAAGTAGTAGGACCTCTTTAGCAGTTTGAGATAAATCCAGGAATTTAAGTTGCGAAAAGT
>JABDCS010000052.1 GCA_013288005.1 Chlamydiota bacterium
AAAATGTTGGCAAGAAAAACAAGAGAGTTTTATGTTTAAGATAAAACACGATCCCAGTTATTATCGAGATAATAAGACGCCGCCTAACATGTATGAAGCCATGCGGAAGTTTATGAAAGATGGACGCAAATTAACACATTTATTAATGAAGAAAAAAGAAGATAAGGTAGATGTCGTAGGATTGTATAATACGCAGGAACACTTGATAAGAATGAAAAACGATCTTGCACAATTAAAAAAATTGGATCAAAAAAATCTACAGCAGGTTTTGAAAGTATGGAATCCGCCAAGTGAAAACCATGGACCGGTAAAAAAACAACTAAGTAGATTAGAAGAAAAATATAAACAATTAAAGAAGGAGTTTGAGGGTTTAATGGAAGCGAGAAAAGAATTGGTTCGTCCATTGGATACCTATACCAGACAGAGAGGAATTGAAAGATCGAGATCGGATCAAGCGGTAGCTGCTTCATGGGCTGTCAAGCAAGAACAAATTAGACTTCAAGAAGCAAGAAATCAAGAACGAGAAGCAGAGAGAAAGAGATTAGAGGCAGAGGAGGCGGCTAAGGCTGAAAAGAAAGCCTCTCTATCAGAGCCAAAAAAAGAGAAAGATGAACGAGATGAGTTGGTTGCACGGTTAGCCGAAGCGCAAACGAAAAGTGACAGTGCGTCTGATAGATTGGAAGCGTTAGTGAAAGAGCTTGAAGAAGCGGTTAGTGTTTCATCCGAAAAAAACAAAGATACAACTAGTCGCTATTCCTGGAGTGGTTTGAAGAGCAAGGAAAAAGAAAAAGACGATCCGCACGTGACTGGTGGTGAGTCTGAGGCATCTAAAGATGACAAAAAAGAAGAGGCTGGTAAAGATGATTTGCCGCGACCAGGCCAATAAAACAATAAATGAGGTGAGTTATGCCAACAATCTATACCCCTATTAGTCGCAAAGAAAATATCGAAGCGTGGGAAGATTTTAAGAAAGAATTACGGAAGCAACTCTCAGATGGATCGCGTTACTATGTGGGCGCGGTAAAAGCGGCATTAGCGGGTGCGCTGAACGGGAAGGATGGCAGACAGTTTGTGAAGGATCATCAGTTAACGGTGAAAGAAGTCAGAAAATTGTGGCAATTAGCAGAAAAAATGAGAGTAGTTAATAAGGGGTTAGAGAGAAAAGAAAAAAAATCACCGTATAAATTTGCCCAATTAAAGACAATGAGAGACGAAGTGGATTGCTTAAGAGAATTCTGTAAAGACGAGGATCGTTCTTTGATTGAATTTAAAATTACCGTTCAACATCTAGAAGATGATGCCAAAAAGAGAGACGCTGTTGGAGATTTAAGACAAATTGAAACAGTAAGAATTGATAAAATAAAAAATACGATCGGATCAGATGGTGCTGGGTATACCAAAGCAATCGTTAAACTCGCTGAATTTAATCCGCAAATCAAAGCAGAGCACATTCCTCAGATTCAAATTGCATTGGCTAAATCACCTTCCTATCCCACCCGAGGAGATAAAAAGGCATTTCTAAAAAAGTTTAAACATCAGATAAGAGAAATGATTGCGAGGGATGCTGATAAGAAAACAGCTAAAAGCGTCGTTATTTCAAAAAGAGATTTAAAAGAAATTTGGGGAGAAAAGCAAAAAGAAATCATTTCCGAAATAAAGCATACCAAGGAGACAGGTCGTGTCCTCCCCAGCCGCAATTTATATGAAGGGATGAAAGAAATCATGGAGCGTGGGAATGATCTCATTACTGAAACCAAGGCTAAAAAAGATTCTGTTGATGGAATTTTTTGGCTTTCTGATGATCACGATATTCCACTCCTATATCAATTCCAGCTTGATCTTGAAAGAATGAAAAATGACCTAGATCAATTAAAGAAACTTGATCGCAAACATCTGCGCGAAGTACTAAAAAGTGCGGAAAATCCACCAACAAAAAATCATGGCCCAGTGAAAGATCAGCTATACAAATTGGAAGAGCGTTACAAAAAATTGAATGAACGTTTTGGGCGTTTGATGAAAAATGAGGACAGTCTTCATCACATATTAAATGATTATGCAGAAAAATTAGAGAATGAACGAAAAACAGGAGAAGTCGATGCCCGTGCGGTGGAAGAGACAGATGCTGCAAAACGCAACGATACGCTAGCTTTGTATGAATATATACCAGAAGAACCAGTGCATGAAGAAGTACGAGAAGAGCCGACAGCAGAAATACCTGTAGCTGCAATCGAAGAAGGATTAGACAAATCGGTAGAACCTGAAATTGTGTCAGATGAATCAATAACGGGTGAGGTTGATGAGGTTCTTCCGCCAACGGACGCGCCACCGCCACCACCAGAGGAAGGTGAAGTCCCACCCGTTTATGGAGAAACAATAGACCGTGCAGAAGAAAAAGAACGTGTTGACTCGATGACAGACGAGGATTGGCTAAAGCAGGCAGAAGAGTGGCTGAATGAGTTTGGTCCTAAAGAATTGCCGGAGAAGACGTCAAAACCAGTTGAAGTCAAAGCGATTGACTCGAGCATCGCAGATTTTAGCGCTGAGGAAAACCAAAAAATGAAGGAATGGCTGGAAGCCGTGTCTTCGCTTGATCTTGAAAAGACGGTTAACCAAGTTGAAGATAATTTAGAGCAAACGACGAAGCTCTCTCCGCGTGATGAAGAAATATCTGCTACCAAAGATTTGGCAAAAATGTTCAAACGTTT